>URAU01000032.1 GCA_900545955.1 uncultured Porphyromonadaceae bacterium | reverse complement strand
GAAATTTTATCATATTTTGACTCGTTTGGAGTCAACTTTTTTCAGGGCGAGACAACCATCTGAAATTCTTTTGCTAAATTTGCATCTCACAAGCTATCCGCCTAAATTATTGCAGGCTGTTGCTTAACTTCTTACCTCACACTCATCCATCCTCTGAATGAAATATATAGGTGCTCATGTGCCCGTAGAAGGCAGTATCGCCAACGCTCCGCTTCTTGCAAGTGAAATCGGGATGAAGGCTTTCGCATTGTTCACGCGCAACCCTTCGCGATGGAAATCAGCTGAAATCACTCCGGCGGACGCCGAACTGTTTCGTGAGCGTTGTCAGGCGCTCGGCTACGACCCGCGCTTCATCCTGCCTCACGACAGTTTTCTTATAAATCTCGGATCGCCTGATTCGGCAAAGCTCGCCATGTCGCGTCAGGCGTTTCTCGACGAGATGAACCGCTGCCACCAGCTGGGGCTTACGCTGATTAATTTCCATCCCGGCTCACATCTGAATCAAATCTCAGAGGAAGAATGCATCGCCCGCATCGTCGACTCGCTCAACATGGCGCTCGACAAGACCGAAGGAGTCAGCGCAGTGATTGAATCCACCGCCGGTCAAGGCTCCAATCTGGGATATGCTTTCGAACATCTTGCAGCTATAATCGACGGAGTGGAAGATAAAAGCCGCGTCGGCGTGTGTATCGACACCTGCCATACGTTTGCCGCCGGCTATGATATGACAACTCCCGAAGCCTATGAACAGACCTGGGCGGATTTCGAACGCATAGTCGGGTTCAACTATCTACGGGGGATGCACCTCAACGACTCGAAAAAAGGCGTGGGATCGCGCGTCGACCGACACGCCCCCATCGGGAAAGGCGAACTCGGCGAGGATTTCTTCGTAATGCTGATGGCCGACCCCCGAATGGACAATATCCCCCTGATTCTTGAAACTCCCGACGAGCTGATCTGGGGCGAAGAAATACGCTGGCTATATTCGCTCGAAGGCGCCCGCTGACGGGGCATATCGCTCCCGATGAGGAGGTATTTACCGCCAACACGATTATTTTACTTACATCCATCCCGATATCTACATGAAAACTAAACCCGACCTTAGTTTCTGGAAACTTTGGAACCTCAGTTTCGGATTCTTCGGCGTTCAGATTGCATATGCATTGCAGAGCGCTAACGTCAGCCGTATTTTTGCGACACTCGGGGCCGACCCCCACGATCTCAGTTACTTCTGGATTCTGCCTCCTCTGATGGGGCTGGTAGTACAGCCGATTGTGGGTACTGCTTCCGACCGCACCTGGAACCGCTTCGGCCGGCGTCTGCCTTATCTCATCGCCGGCGCTCTCGTGGCCGTGGCCGTGATGTGCCTTCTGCCGAATGCCGGAAGCTTCGGCCTGGCCGTATCTTCGGCAATTCTCATCGGCCTTTTCGCCCTGATGCTTCTCGACACTTCAATCAACATGGCCATGCAGCCTTTCAAAATGCTGGTAGGCGATATGGTCAATGAGCGCCAGAAAGGGCTTGCATACTCCATACAGAGCTTCCTCTGCAACGCCGGTTCGATCGTAGGCTACGTATTCCCCTTCCTGCTCACCTGGATAGGCTTTCAGAATACTGCGGCAGCCGGTGTGATTCCGCAGACGGTGGTATTCTCCTTCTATTTCGGAGCCGCCATCCTGCTGCTGTGCGTAGTCTACTCGCTCATGAAAATCAAGGAGTGGCCTCCGCAGCTCTACGCCGAATACAACGGCGGCGGCAACGCAGCCGCATCCGACAAAAAGGATAAAACTAACCTTATAAAACTGCTTGTCAACGCTCCGAAAACATTCTGGACCGTAGGTCTGGTGCAGTTCTTCTGCTGGTTTGCATTCCTTTTCATGTGGACATACACCAACGGCACCATCGCCAAGCAGGCATTCAACTGTCCCGAGACAACTACCATCCACGGAATCACCGAAACTCTCGCCGACGGCTCCTCGGCGACATACAACGCCAAATACATCCTCACTGCCGACTCCATGCTGATTGTCGACAACGGCAAAGCCGCTGTAGCAGGCATCGTCGACGCCGATGGCGTATTCCACGCAGCCACCGAAGTGCAACTCACCACCACTTCGCAGCTGGAGCAGAAGATTGACTTCGGCGGACTCGACATCACGGCTCCCACCATGGGAATAGAGCGCGTAACTCCGGTCGTAACCGCCGACATGCTCGCCTCGACCAACGGCATCAGCCGGTTTGCATTCAACATTCCGGTTGAAACCGAAGGTCGCACGCTTATAATCAACGGCAACGAGGGGATTGAGACTCCGAGCTTCACCATCGTGGACCGCCTCTCGCAGATGAAGGGCGGCAGCGGCATCATCATGGCCGACATTTATACACACGACCCCAACTCGGGAGCCCTGTTCCTCGACGGCACCTCGACGGCGACGCTCGCCGACCCTGCCAAATGCGCCTTCGACACCTCGATTGTACTCAACACCGAATCCGACGAATACAACGACGCTGGCAACTGGGTAGGTATCCTCTTCGCCGTGCAGGCCATCGGATCGGTGCTGTGGGCCGTCTGCCTCCCGCTCTTCCGCAACCGCAAGTTCTCCTATTCGCTCAGCCTTATGCTCGGCGCGGCAGGTTTTATCTCTGCCGGCCTGATTACCAACCAGTATCTGCTCTTCGTGTCATTCCTTCTCATAGGTTGCGCCTGGGCCGCCATGCTCGCATGGCCCTTCACCATACTGACCAACTCGCTGAAGTCAGGCAATATCGGCGCATACCTCGGCCTGTTCAACTGCTCGATATGCATTCCGCAGATTGTGGGCGCTCTTGCAGGCGGCTGGATTCTCTCTGCCATCGGTTCGCCCAGTGAACTTGCGCCGCAGTATATGATGATGATTATCGCAGGCATATCGCTCGTGTTGGGCTCGCTTGCCGTGGTCTTCATCAAGGAAGGTCCCGACACTCCCGCGCCGGCGGAAACTCCGGTAGTATCCGAAGGTATCTGATACTCCCCGAGCCGACGATTCTGAATATTTACAATACATTCATCCTCAAATCACCTTATCACACCGTTTCACCAAATGAAGAGACTCATATATCTGGCCGGGGCGGCTGCCATGCTCGCCTCCTGTTCAGGCACAAAAGACTACGACGCCTACGAAGCCACACTTACGGAAATGCAGGCGCAGATCGACACCATCTCGTCGGCCGCATCCTATGGTGCATTCCTTGACGAACTCAGCACGCTTGCCGCCGACTTCGCCTCCAAGGACGTAAAACTCAACGATACCCAGCGCGACCGCCTCAGCACGCTCAGCCTGGAAATCGGCGAGAAACTCGCTGCACGCTACGACGCAATCGCCGCCACCCAGACCGAAATGCCCGACTCCATCGGTGCTCCCGCCGACGAGCAACCCGACTCCATCGGCTGACGGCGACGGCTCCAACATATTTCGAAAGGTTGTTTTTCAACAGCATTTCATCAACAATGTAGAGACATCGCTTTGCAATGTATGATTGGCAATCGACCACTTATACATCGCAAAGCGATGTCCCTACATAGTATGGGGAAGTTTTGCAAATTTCTATCTTATATTCCAACTTTTTACTATCTTTGGGAATCATTCCGTTGTCCAATCAATAAAATCATAATTTCATATGGAACTCTGGCTTATCTGGATTATCATAGCCGTTGTACTTATTATAGTCGAAGTGCTCACGCAGATGCTTTGGGCATTATGTCTGGGCGCGGGCGCCATACTTGCAATGGCGGCCTCTCTGCTCGGGGTGGACCTCGTATGGCAGATTGTCATAATGGCCGTCGCCGCGCTTGGGTTCTATATTGTCGCCTTCCCATGGTTCCGCAAAATTCATAACGCGCGCACCGCCCACACTGCACGCACAGGCATGGATGCCCTTCTCGGGCGCCGCGCCATCGTCACCGAAACCGTACGCCCCGGTTCGCTGGGTCGCGCCCGCATCGACGGCGACAACTGGCAGGTGCAGGCGCCATCCGAACCGATGGCTATCCCCGTAGGCGCCGAAGTAATCGTAACCGGCTACGACAGCATCATCCTTACGGTGGTTCTTCCACAGATATAAACTCTCCGACAAAATTTACCGGGGCCTGGTGGTAACCACCAACTTCCGGTTACAGAAATAATTTTCACACAAATCTAAACTCAAGCAATCATGATTTCCTGGATTCTTGCATCCGTAGTGGTGATTTTCGCCATTGTAGTGATTTCAGCCGGCGTCAAGGTAGTGCCTCAGTCGGAAACCCGCGTAATCGAGCGCCTGGGTCGCTTCCACAGCGTGCTCTCCCCCGGCCTTAACTTCATAATTCCGTTCATCGACAAGCCCAAGACCATCTACACGCGCCGCGTGGAACAGGGCATCGGCGGACGCCACGTGGTCCGTACCGTAGCCACGACCGTAATAGACCTCCGCGAGCAGGTATACGACTTCCCCTCGCAGCAGGTGATTACGCGCGACAACGTTACCACCGAAATCAATGCACTGCTGTACTTCCAGATTACCGACCCCAAGAAAGCAGTCTACGAAATCGACAACCTCCCCAATGCCATCGAGAAACTCACGCAGACGTCGCTCCGTAACGTAATCGGTGAACTCGAGCTCGACGAAACACTTACCTCGCGCGACACCATAAACACAAAATTGCAGGCAATTCTCGACGACGCCACCAACAAATGGGGCGTGAAGGTAAACCGCGTGGAACTTCAGGACATCACCCCGCCGGAAAGCGTTCGCGTAGCCATGGAGAAACAGATGCAGGCCGAGCGCAACCGCCGCGCCGAAATCCTCAACGCCGAGGGCGAAAAGCAGAGCCTCATACTCCGTTCCGAAGGCGAAAAAGCCTCGCAGATCAACAAGGCTGAAGCCCGCAAGCAGAGCGAGATTCTCCGTGCCGAAGGCGACGCCCAGGCAATCATTCTCAACGCCCAGGCCGAAGCCGACGCCATCCGTCGGGTAGCAGAAGCCGTTGCCGTCGGCAAAACTGACCCCGCAGCCTATATGCTGGCCATGAAATATATCGACACCCTGCGCGAGATGACCACCGGCAAAGACAACAAAACGGTCTACATCCCCTACGAGGCCAGCTCAGTGCTTTCCTCGCTCGGCTCCATCCGCACCCTTTTCAACGACAAAGCCTGATATCATATCGTAAATACACCTAAAGATAGCGGCCGCCGGACCCAATATATGGATCCGGCGGCCATATTTTTATTCCACCAGGCGACTATCCAATACCGGGCGATCCGGTATCACGTATAACGGCTGCAATCAAGATAACAGAAATCCTTTCTAACATGAGATGAACATATATAATAGCTGTACATCCACTACACACGCGAATACTATGGTGGGGAGACCGCAAGATTGGGGAATATATTTGTTGGGCTATATATGCGAGACAATATATGCGGCCAACGCCGAACGCGTGAGGAGCGAAGACCCTAAAGACCCTAAAGACCTTAAAGACTTTAAGGAGCCTAAAGGCATTAAGGGAAGTTAGGGGCCGAGAA
>URAU01000031.1 GCA_900545955.1 uncultured Porphyromonadaceae bacterium | reverse complement strand
CCTATTGACCGACCGCGGGCTGTTGCCAGGTCCCTATCGGTCAATGGCGCAACCCATCCGGAATCCGCCCCACCGTGGAGTTTCCTTTGCGGTTTGCGTCCTCTCCGGTATTGATTTTTGCGGCCGAGTTCGGCCGCTCTAAGTTCTCGTAGTTTCCCCATCAATACTGTGCTGAGGGCGGAAGCCCGAAATCCGCAAGAAGGTGGTTCTGTAAGCGAGCTTCAGCTCGCGTTCCGGCCCGGAATAGACTTTTGTCCTTGGTGGCCGAGCCTTGGCTCGGCGCAGATGGGTATGCGATGAAGGCATCGCTGCGCCCGGTTGGACCAACCGCCCCGCCCCTGCTGCAATCATATATGGATCGAATGTGATTGCGGCGGGGGCGTCGTGTTTTCAGTATCTTCATATTTGGGCGGGGGAGATGTTAAGTTTTTTTAGGGATGGAGGGTAGGGAAAAGCGGGGGGAATGTGTTAATTTTGTGGGTTTATGAATCTGACCGCTCTGACTCGTCCGTACTTCAGGGCTGTCTGCCGCGCCGAATGGAGGGCGGCGGAGCAGCCGGAGGCCTCGCAGCGTATGCTGCTGGGAGGGCTCGTCGCGGCGGCCGCCAAGACTCAGATGGGACGTCTCCACGGCTTCGGGGCTATGGCTACCTACAGCGATTTCGCCTCGGAGGTGCCCGTGGTAAGCTACCCCGACATCCGCGCCGACGTGATGCGGATGGTCGAAGGGGAGCCCGACGTGCTTTGGCCCGGGCGCTGCCGCCGGTTCGCGCAGTCGTCGGGCACGAGCGACGGCAAGAGCAAGTTCATCCCCATAACTCCGCGCAGCCTGAGCCGCTGCCATTATGCCGGAGCGGCCTATTCACTGGCCTCATATCTCGACGCTTACCCCGACAGCCGCATTTTCGGCGGCAAGAATTTCATTCTCGGCGGAAGCTTCGCCAACGAGCTGCAGCTTCCCAGGGATGTGAAGGTGGGCGACCTCTCGGCCACGCTGATCGACCGCATCAACCCGCTTGTCAACCTGGTGCGTATCCCCTCGAAGCGCATCGCCCTGATGGCCGACTGGAGCGAGAAACTCCCGGCTCTGGTTGAGGCTTCGGCCCGCGCCGACGTGCGCTCGCTGTCGGGGGTGCCCTCGTGGTTTCTGACCGTTCTCAAGGGCGTAGTGGCCCGCGAGGGGGCGGATTCGCTGGCGCAGGTATGGCCTAATCTGGAGGTTTTCTTCCACGGCGGCATAGCCTTCGGCCCTTACCGCGAGCAGTACCGCCGTCTGGCTCCGCAGCTGCGCTACTGGGAGAACTACAACGCCAGCGAGGGCTTTTTCGGCGTTCAGGCGCGCCCCGGAAGCGAAGGGATGCGGCTGCTGATGAACGCCGACACGTTCTATGAATTCATCCCTGTGGATGCTTCCGAAAGCCGTCCGCTCCCCGCGTGGGAGGTGGAGGAAGGAGGAATCTACGAGCTTATAGTCACCTCGTCCAACGGCCTGTGGCGCTACCGCATCGGCGATACGGTGCGCATCATTGCCACCCGTCCGCTCGAGATTGCCATTGCCGGGCGCACCTCCCACTACATCAACGCCTTCGGCGAGGAGGTGATGGTCTACAACGCCGACGCTGCTTTGGCCAAAGCCTGCGCGGCCACCGGAGCCGAGGTGATCAACTATACAGCAGCTCCGGTATATGCCGGCGACCGTTCGCGCGGACGCCACCAGTGGCTTGTTGAGTTCTCCACGGCCCCCGCGGGCGTCGATGCTTTCGCCGAAGCGCTCGACCGCGCGCTACAGGCCGAAAACTCCGACTATCAGGCCAAACGCCAGGGCGGGATATTCCTCGACCCGCTCGAAGTGATAGTGGCGCGCCGCGGCGTATTCGACCGATGGCTGGCCTCCACCGGCAAGCTCGGCGGCCAGCGCAAGATTCCGCGTCTGGCCAACGACCGCCGGTTTATCGACCCGCTGCTCCGGCTCAATTCGGCCGATACTCAGAAATCTTCCGATAACGTATAACCTAAAAATCAGAATACCATCTTCTTAAGCGAAATAATCTTACTGACATGAACCTCCACCGAATCTTTTCAGCCGCGCTGATGGCAGCCGCCATTACGGCAACGGCATGGGCCAAGGCCCCGAACTACATATTCTTCTTCATCGGCGACGGCATGGGCATCGCACAGGTAACCAACGCCCAGCTCTACAACGCCCGCGTGCTCGGCAACTCCACGCCGCTGCTCTCCACCACCTTCCCGGTCGCCTCGATGGCCACCACTCATTCGGCCAGTTCGGATGTCACCGACTCCGCAGCTGCCGGAACAGCTCTCTCAACCGGCCATAAGACCGTTAACGGCATGCTCGGGGTGACGCCCGACTCAGTGGCCGTGACTTCCGTGGCAAAGAAACTGTTCGACGCCGGCTACGGCGTGGGTATTGTTACCTCCGTGGCTATCGACGACGCTACCCCCGGCGCTTTCTACGCCCATGTGCCCAGCCGCAGTCAGTATTACGACATCGGCCGCCAGCTCGCCGAGTGCGGCTATCAGTTTGCCGCCGGCGCATCGCTGCGCGGAGCCTTCGACAAGCATGGCAATCCCACCGATCTGATGAAGTACTTCGACGAGGCCAACGTAAGTGTGAGCTACGGCCTCGATAGCATCGACACCACCGCTCAGCGCCTGCTGGTGCTCTCCCCGTTTCATAAGGAGAAGCAGAACGAGATCGGTTTTACCATCGACTCCATTGCCGGTGCGCTTACCCTCCCGGCCCTTACCCGTGCGGGTCTCGACCAGCTCAAGCGCACCTCGCCCGACCGCTTTTTCATGATGGTGGAAGGCGGCAATATCGACCACGCCGGCCATGGCAACGACGGCGGCACGATTCTCCGCGAGGTAATAAACTTCAACCAGGCTCTTCAGGAAGCCTACGACTTCTATCTCGCCCATCCCGACGAGACGCTAATCGTGGTTACTGCCGACCATGAGACCGGCGGCATGAGCGTCGGGTGCCGGGAGACCGGCTACAGCGTGCGCCTCGAGAACGCCGCCGGACAGAAAATCTCGAAAGAGGAATTCAGCAACCTGTGTCGCGCCATGCTCCGCTCGCGCCGTATCTATACATGGGACGACATGCAGGAAATCCTGCGCGACGAACTCGGTTTCGGCGTGAACCTCAAGCTTACCCCCGAAGAGACCGAACGCCTCCACACCATGTTCGACGAAGTGTTTGAAAAACGCGCCTCCGGCCTCGACCAGAAAACGCTTTACGCCACTTTCGATGGCTTCACCAACGAGGTATTCAATATCCTCAACGCTAAATCCGGAATGGGATGGACCACAGGCGGTCACTCCGGCATGCCGGTGCCGGTATATGCCGTCGGCGTCGACTCGCAGCTGTTCTCCCCGCTCAACGACAACACCGACATCCCTGCAAAAATCCTCTCTATCGCCGGAATTGAAAAATAAAACCGACACACCTTCCCGAACACAGCGATGAACCGATATATTCTGTTTGCCCTCGCTCTCCTAAGCTCCGCTTTCACGCTTGCTGCCCAGGGCTTCGACATGAACGCCGTGGAGGTCGACGTGAAGCTCCACCCCGAGCGCTACCGTCAGCTGCTCGACCGATTCGAGAAAGCCGACACCACACTTACCGTCCCCCAGCTCGCTACCGTGTATTTCGGATATTCGTTCACACCCGATTACGTGGCCGGAGAGAGCTTCGTCAACGTGCAGGATGCCTACGACTCGGGCGACTACGCCCGCGCCGAAGAGCTTGCCGCCGAGGCTCTGAAGCTGAATCCCGTATCGCTCGAACTCAGTGTGCTCGCTCTGGCAGCTTCCGACCATCTCCGGTCAAAAGGCTCCTATGGCAAGAAAATTCTTGACTACGGCACGCGTTGCGACCTCATCGCCACTGCTATCCTCGAAAGCGGACGCGGCACCTCCGCCGCCTCGCCTTTCCACGTCATCGCGTGGAGCGACGTGAGCCGCATTCTCCGCAACGTGCTTGGCGTGGAGCGGATTGTAGACCGCACAAAGGTCGGCAACATCGATGCCGTAAAGGTGATTTTCCCCGGAAGCGACCGCCAGCATATTCTGTATTTCGACAATTCACGCGAAGAATCCAACACCCGACCTGCCCTATGAACACTGCCGACCATCCCAAATGGACCGAAATCGAGCATCTGCCTGAATGGGACGAGGAATTCTACGACGTCTACACCGCCAGGAAGCATGGCAAATGGGTAATGCTCAAGACCCTCAAGCCCGCTCTGCGCGACGACCCCGCCGCGCGAGAGATGATTGAGAAGGAATTCGAGGTGAGATACAACCTTGCCCACCCCAACATCATAATGATCAACGACTACGAGGATGTGCCGGGTGTAGGCATGAGCATCATCACCGACGACGTCTACGGCGACTCGTTGCGCAAACTCATCGACAAGGGTGAGGTCGACGCCGACATCCAGCACAAGATCGTAACCTCGCTCGTCGATGCCATCAGCTATATCCAGACCAACCATATCGTGCACCATCCGATTCGTCCAGAGACCATTATCTTCACCGAGAAGATACGCAATCTCAAAGTAATCGACGTGGGTTTCGACCAGAAGAAGAACCTTTCGCCCGCCGATGCCTCCGACGACATCTATAGCTTCGGCCTCGTGCTCAAGGAAGTGCTCAAGGCCACCGGCGACCGCTCGGGGCATCTGCACAGTGTGGCGGAGCGGTGTACACATCCCGACCCGCGCCACCGCTACCGCGACGTGCCCGACCTTCGCATGGCTCTTGCCGGCAATTCCAACTCGCGGCTCTACAGCGTGATAATAGCCTTCCTGGCCGTGATGACCCTTCTGCTCGGCTGGCTCTGCATCAAGCATCCCTCGTTCTGAGCCGTCGCGCCTGCTTCTCCGCTCCTGATTTTTCTCTCCGCCCCACTTGTTTGAATTAAACCCGTCTACAAACCTCAGTTTAGCTTTTCATACAGAAATGGCCGTTGAGATCCGCCCCATAGAGCCCACGCGCTCCGAACTTCGCAAATCAGTAAAATTCGGTATCGACCTTTACCGCGACAACCCCTACTTCGTGCCGCCGCTGGTGATGGACGATGTCAATACGCTCACCCCCACGAAAAATCCCGCCTTCGACTTCTGCGAGGCGCAGTCGTTCATGGCCTACCGCGACGGCCGTCCCGTGGGCCGTATCACTGCGATAATCAACCGCGTGGTAAACGAGCGCACCGGCCAGGCCGACCTCCGTTTCGGTTTCGTGGATTTTATCGACGACGCCGAAGTGGTCGATGCGCTGTTCAGTGCCGCAGCCGACTGGGGACGCCAGCGCGGAATGACCTCCATGGTCGGACCGATGGGCTTCACCGATATGGACCACGAGGGAATGCTTACCTTCGGTTACGACGAGGTCGGCACCATGGCCACCATCTACAACTACCCTTACTACGTAGACCACATGCACCGCATGGGCTTCGCCAAAGACGCCGGTTGGGTGGAGTTTTACGTCAAGGTGCCCGACAAAGTGCCTGACAAATATGCCCGCATCGCCCGCATAGTCCAGCAGCGTGAAGGCTTGAAAGTCAAGAAATTCAAATCGCGTAAAAAAGTCAAGGCGCAATACGGTCACGCCCTCTTCGAGCTTATCAACGAGGCCTACGACATGCTCTACGGCTATTCGCCGCTCACACCACGACAGATCGACTACTACGTCGACATGTACCTCGGCATACTAAACCTCGATTACGTCACCGTAATTACCGACGCCGACGACAAGATTGTGGCCGCCGGAATCTCCATCCAGTCCTTCTCCAGAGCGCTACAGAAATCGCGCGGACGCCTCTTCCCGTTCGGATGGTGGCATATGCTGCGCGCCCTCATGGGCCACTCCGACGCTGTCGACCTTCTGCTGATAGCCGTAAAACCCGAATATCAGAGCAAAGGCGTGAACGCGTTGATTTTCAACGACCTTATCCCCCAGTATATCAAATCCGGATTCGGCCACGCCGAAACCAACCTCGAGCTGGAGGACAATACCAAGGTGCAGAACCAGTGGGACTACTTCGAGAACCGCCTTCACCGTCGTCGCGCCACTTTCCGCAAGCCTCTGTAAGCAAAAATTATATGCCGCTGCTACCCAATACATTCAGTCCCACCGGCCTCGAAGCCGGATGCGACGAAGCCGGACGCGGATGTCTCGCCGGCCCTGTAGTGGCCGCCGCCGTGATTCTTCCGCCTGACTTCCATCATCCCTGGCTCAACGACTCCAAGCAGACCACCGAGCGCCGTCGCGAAGCGCTCCGGCCCATCATCGAAGCCGAGGCTCTTGCATGGGGCGTGGGCATCTGCTCGCCGCAGGAAATCGACAGCATCAACATACTCAACGCCTCCATCCTGGCCATGCACCGCGCCCTCGACGCCCTGGCGTTGCGCCCCGACTCCATTATCGTCGACGGCAACCGCTTCAAACCATACGGCGACACCCCATGGCAGACATTCGTAAAGGGCGACGGACGGTTTGGCAACATCGCCGCCGCCTCCATCCTCGCCAAAACCCACCGTGACGCAATCATGCGCCGGCTCCATAGCGAGTATCCCGCCTACGGCTGGGCATCCAACAAAGGCTATCCCACCACCGACCATCGCGCCGCCATCGAAGCCCACGGCACCACCCCCCACCACCGCCTCAC
>URAU01000030.1 GCA_900545955.1 uncultured Porphyromonadaceae bacterium | reverse complement strand
TTTTTCAAGCAGAAGACGGCATACGAGATTAGCGAGTGTCTCGTGGGCTCGGCGACTTTAGAGCCTTTAAGGTCCTTAGGGTCTTTAAGGTCGTTAGAGTCTTTAAGGACTTTCGGGTCGGAGGTGTGGGAGGCGTCGGCGTCGGCCTGGGCGCGGAGGAGGGGGAGGAGGCGGCGCTCGATGTAGGCGTCGAGGATGTCGTAGATGGCGCGCGGACGCGGGGCGAAAGCCTCCAGGGCTATGTAGCGGGGCTCGATGCGGATGGTCGAGGCGAAGTAGCCGTTGCCGATCTCCAGGGCGATGCGGCAGGCCGATGAGCCGCGCTGGCGCACGATGCGGCCTACGATGCCGCGGAATGGGCCGTCGACCACGCGAACGGTGTCGGCCGTGGTCAGGTCAATTTCGCCGGGGACGTAGACGGGGAGGTTGTCGGCCTCGGCGGCGGCGATGCGCCGGAAGGCCTCTACGGCCGCGTCGCTGAGAGTGACGTATCGCCGTCGGCCCTCGGCCGAGGCCTCGGAGGCTCGGTCGATTACGGGATTGACCTCGGGGCAGGCGGCGCGGAGCGTGCGCAACTCGGCGGCCGAAGCGCGCAGAAAGGCGTAGTTGAGTAGCAGGGGCGTCTCCACGCGGTGCGGGCGACCGCTCTCGGCGCCGTGGAGGCGGCAGACGCGCGGGGCAAAGAGCTCTGGCGCTCCCTCTTCCGCACCCATAGCGGCGATGGCGCGTTGCAGCGCCTCGGTGACGGCGCGCCAGCGGTTGGTTTTACCTATGGTGATTAAATGCCAACATTTTTCAGCTGCGCGACCATCCTGGCGCCCCGGGCCATCCGGACGGACGGTCTCGGCTGCCGGAGATGCGGTATGCTGGCCGGGTATGGGCATGGCGTGAAAAAACGGTTGCGCAGAGCGCGGCAGGGGCTTTAGAATTTAATGGGATGTCTTTAAGGCCTTTAATGACCTTAGAGACCTTAAAGACTTTAGGGCCCTTAAAGACCTTAGCGACTTTAGAGCCCTTAAAGACCTTAGAGACCTTATACCCTTAGAGACTTTAGCGGCCTTAGCGACTTTAGAGCCCATAGGGAGCGGAGCTCTCGAGGTCCCCCCTCGGGCATATCTTCCCCTCGGCGGATTGGCATAATCCGCTGGGGAATAGAGGGATATGTGGGCTCTGCGCAAAAGTTCCGACAAATTGGCGGGCCGTCAGAGCTTCGCATCTTTGGCGTCTGATACATCTCAAAGCGATGTTCCTACATTGAGGGGGATGCTCTGGGGGGGACGCGGATGCGCGTTGCAAAGTTAGGTATTTTTCCGTAATTTAGCGAAAAATTTCGGGGCCGTTCGCGCTGACGTGCGGGCGGATTAACCCTTATGGAATAAATTTTGCCATGAAAAGACTTATTGTAGCCGCATTGGCGGCATCAGCAGCGTGTGTAAGTATGTTTTCCGCACCCGCCAAACCGACTCCGGAGATGAAGGAGGCTGCGCAGGTACGCGCGCTTATAGAGAAGGTGAACGGCGCGTGGCAGCGCTCCCACTCGCCCGAGGTGTGGGCTTTCTGGGACCAGGCAGCCTACCACACGGGCAACATGGAGGCCTACCGCCTGACCGGCCGCGAGGACTATGCCGACTACTCGCTCCGCTGGGCCGAGCACAACCAGTGGAAAGGCGCCAAGGGCGACGACCGCAGCCGCTGGCGCTACGACTACGGCGAGACCGACGACCACGCGCTCTTCGGCGACTGGCAGATCTGCTTCCAGACGTATGCCGACCTCTACTCGATGCTCCCCGACGACCGCCGCATAGAGCGCGCCCGCGAGGTGATGGAATACGAGATGTCGACCGACCGTACGGACTACTGGTGGTGGGCCGACGGGCTGTATATGGTGATGCCCGTGATGACTAAGCTCTACCGCCTGACGGGCAACCGCCTCTATCTCGATAAGTTGCGCCAGTATGTGGCTACCTCCGACAGCATTATGCTCGACGCCGAGACCGGCCTCTATTTCCGCGACGGCAAATATGTATATCCGGCCCACAAAAGCTACAGCGGTAAGAAGGATTTCTGGGCGCGCGGCGACGGCTGGGTACTCGCCGGGCTGGCCAAGGTGCTGGCCGACGTGCCCTCCGACTGGGAGCACCGCCCCTTCTTCGAAGAGAAATTCCGGCGTATGGCCGAGAGCGTGGTGGCATCGCAGCAGCCCGAGGGCTACTGGACGCGCAGCATGCTCGACCCGGAGCACGCCCCGGGACCGGAGACTTCGGGAACGGCCTTCTTTACCTACGGCCTGCTGTGGGGCCTCAACCACGGGCTCCTCTCGAGCCACCGCTTCGAGCAGGCTGCTGAGCGCGGCTGGCGCTATTTGCGCGATGTGGCCCTGCAAGCCGACGGCTCGGTGGGCTACGTGCAGCCCATCGGCGAGAAAGCCATCCGCGGTCAGGTGGTCGACCGCAAGTCGACTTCTCCCTTCGGCACGGGCGCATGGCTTCTCGCCGCCTGCGAGTATGTGCGCCGGCTCGAGACGCCGGGCAATGCCGACCGCGCCTACTGGGCCGACCACGCGTGGCGGCTGGCCGAGCCGGTGCTCAGCCGCATGGCCGAGGGGCGCCTACAGGCCGAGATGGAAGTAGAGGTGAGCCCCACGTGGGACGGCCGCGACCGCCGCGTTGTCTACATGGAGGCTTTCGGCCGCCTGATGGCCGGCATCGCCCCCTGGCTCGCACTGCCCGACGACGATACGCCTGAGGGCGCACGTCGCCGCCAGCTTCGCGAGTGGGCTCTCCGTAGCTACGCCAATGCCGTCGACCCCTCCAGCCCCGACCGCCTGCTCTGGCAGGGCGAAGGTCAGGCGCTCGTCGACGCCGCCTACCTCGCGCAGTCGTTCTCGCGCGCCTACGATGCCTTGTGGCAGCCGCTCGACAGCCTCACAAAGCAGCGCTACATAGAGTGCTTCAAGGGTTTACGCACGGTCGACCCGCCGTACACCAACTGGCTGCTCTTCTCCTCGACCATCGAGAGCTTTCTGGCGCGCGCGGGCGCCGACGCCGACATCTACCGCATCAACTCGGCCATCCGTAAGGTGGAGGAATGGTATGTGGGCGACGGCTGGTATGCCGACGGCCCCGAGTTTGCCTTCGACTACTATTCGAGCTACGTGTTCCACCCGATGTATCTCGAGACGCTCGACAACATGATTGCCTCCGGCCGCGGCGGCTACCTCGACTACCGCAAGCTGCGGCGCGGCGCCGAGCGGCGTGCGCGGAAATTCGCCAACGTACTTGAGCGTATGATTTCGCCCGAGGGGACGTTCCCCGTGTTCGGGCGTTCGATACCATACCGCATGGGCGCGCTTCAGCCCCTGGCGCTGATGGCCTATGCCGACCGCCTTCCCGCCGGCATCCTTCCCGCTCAGGCGCGCGGAGCCCTCACCAAGGTGATGCACCGCATGTTCGACGGCCGGGAGAACTTCAACGCCTCCGGTTTCCTGACCATCGGATTCGCCGGGCGTCAGCCCAACGTGGCCGACTGGTACACCAACAACGGCTCGCTATACATGACCTCTCTTGCCCTTCTTCCCCTCGGCCTCCCCGCCAGCCACCCCTTCTGGACCGACGCCTCCACTCCCACCACCTCCGAGCGCGCGTGGAGCGGTCATCCCTTCCCCAAGGACCACCTCTGGCGGTAAGCGGTTCTCAGCCCCCTGGATAATTGACCAAAAAAAATAAATGTCTGAACAACATCAGCCGCCTGCAACTTCATATTGAAGCTTGCAGGCGGCCGATGTAAAATGAAAATTGCAGTTATTGCTCAATCAGTCCTTTGATTTTGGAAATCAAGGACTTGACAACTTCAATCATCGGCCTTATCTCATCTCCGGTCCAGTCCGACAAATCGTCGTAGTCGCCGGTCTGTCTCATTCGGAAAAGCCTGCCCAGCAAAGCACCATCTTCTTGCGATAATATACCGTTTCTAACAAAATGAAGATTCATCATTCGGATTACACCGGCATGGGTGTTTGATGAGATTTTGTTTTTTAGTAAAAGTGCCTCGCAGATATAGAATGTAGCGTAATATAGCCGGTTGGCCGTAAGATTCCAGAACCCACCTGCACAGACATATTCTGCTTCATTCATAGTGGCGTCGGAGCGCTCAATTCTATACCCTATAATCGCCTGGCGTTCTTCGTCGGAAAGTGTCATGCGTTAAATGTTAGTTTTGGAATATCACTATTTTGTCTTTCTCTACATTCTTGTAGAATGGAAGGAAGCTGCGTTTCAGCCATCCTGCAAAAGAATAAAGGCGCGTGGACACAAACTCGTTAAACTCCCATCCCACCTGTTCAAAGGGGTATGAGAACCTGTCTACTTCATCCATTGGCACTTTTGCATCTCCGGGTATCAGAATATGGAGGTCCCAGTCGGAATCAATGCGGGCGTCTCCGCGGGCTCTCGAGCCGTAGAGCGCCACCCGCGATCCTTTGGGCAGAATCTCGGCAGCCTTTGCTTTCAGTGCTTCAATCAGCAGGTTGTATTTTTCTTGTTCCGACATCAGGAGAGGAATTAGCAATGACGTTTTGCCAAAGGTATAAAGATATTCCCATATAACCCGACCATTTCGTTACGAATGTGAAAGGTTCGCGGTTGTTATAGCGGTGGTGGAATTATTCCCACTCGATGGTGGCTGGCGGTTTGGAGGAGATGTCGTAGCATACGCGGTTTACGCCGCGCACGTGGTTGATGATCTTGTTGCTCACGTCGGCCAGAAAATCGTAGGGGAGGTGGGCCCAGTCGGCTGTCATGGCGTCGGTCGACGTCACGGCGCGCAGCGCCACGGCCTGCTCATATGTGCGCTCGTCGCCCATTACGCCCACGCTCTGCACGGGCAGCAGGATAACTCCCGCCTGCCATACCTGGTCGTACAGACCGCTGTCGCGCAGCCCTTGGATGAATATATGGTCGGCCTCCTGAAGTATGCGCACCTTCTCGGGCGTGATGTCGCCGAGAATGCGCACGGCCAGGCCCGGTCCGGGGAAGGGGTGACGCTTGATCAGATGCTCAGGCATACCCAGCGCGCGGCCTACGGCACGTACCTCATCTTTAAACAGCAGGCGCAGCGGCTCGCAGAGCTTCAGGTTCATCTTTTCGGGGAGGCCGCCCACGTTGTGGTGGCTCTTGATTGTGGTACCCGTAATCGAAAGGCTCTCGATGCAGTCGGGGTAGATGGTGCCCTGCGCCAGCCAGCGCACGTCGGAAATCTTGCGCGCCTCGCGGTCGAACACGTCGATAAATCCCTTGCCGATAATCTTGCGCTTGCGCTCCGGCTCCTTCACTCCGGCCAGCCAGCCGAAGAACTCCGCCGAAGCGTCGACGCCCACCACGTTGAGGCCCAGCCCCTCGTAGTCGCGTAGCACGTCGGCAAACTCGTTCTTGCGCAGCATCCCGTGGTCTACGAAGATGCAGGTCAGCCGGTCGCCGATGGCGCGGTTGAGAAGCACCGCCGCAACCGACGAATCCACACCGCCGCTCAGGCCGAGTACCACCTTGTCGTCGCCAAGTTGCTCGCGCAGAGCCTTCACCGTCGAGTCGATAAACGACTCCGCGCTCCAGTCGCGGCGCGAATGGCAGATGTCGGCTACGAAATTCTCAAGCAGCTGCATCCCGCAGAGCGAATGATACACCTCCGGATGGAACTGCACGCCCCACGTCTGCTCTCCCTCGATGCGGTAGGCAGCCACGCGCACCTTGTCGGTCGAGGCAATCACACGAAACGAATCGGGCACCGTCGTAATCGTGTCGCCGTGGCTCATCCATACCTGCGCCCCCGGCGCGATACCCTTCAGCAGAGGGTCGGCCTCGTCGACCTGCGCCAGCAGGGCGCGGCCATACTCGCGTGTGCCCGCAGGCTCTACCGAGCCGCCGCTGCTCCACGCCATGAACTGCGCCCCGTAGCAGATCCCGAGCACCGGAATCCGTCCGCGAATGCCGTCGAGCTCCGCGCGGAAAGCCTTCTCGTCGTAGACCGAAAACGGCGACCCGCTGAGAATCACACCTATCACCGACGGATCGTCGGCGGGAAACTTGTTGTAGGGAACGATTTCGCAATACGTATTGAGTTCGCGCACACGTCGGCCGATAAGCTGCGTAGTCTGCGAACCGAAATCGAGGATAATGATTTTCTCCTGCATGAAAGATGGTGGGAAAAAATTGAAATATCAGATTGAATTTTCGCTGCCGCAAAGTTAGCAAAATTTTCTCATTCCGCCATCGTTGGAATCTGTAGCCTTATAAACCTCATCGTATCAGTTAGCAGCAGGTTTTTATACCCCAAAAATTTTACTAAAAAATAAAAGTCTGATACTTATTATTTCACAAATAAGTTATAACTTTGCGATTGCTGAATGTTATGCAGAAGCCCTGATTGGGGTATGCGTGGCGGGATGCAAAGAGATAGAGCATTAGCTCTGTACATACATAAAAAGCGTTTACTGCGCTCTTTCTTGACTCATCGGAATCTGGTAAATTCAATCGTAGCCAAGAATGTGGCAAACAGTAGATGCCTGGTAGATATGTTTATTCCGGCGACGGCAGGCGCGCGAGCGTCTATCGTTGCGCTGTAATCATATTCTGCGTGAGGCTTCTGCAGGTTTGCTCGTTCAGCTACGATGGGCAATACCAGAGCCTCGATGAGTGGAACGAGCAAACGGTACGGCTCTCACGCTTTTTCTTTATAAACCAATCGCCAACGAGGAGCGCCCTGCGGCATTTAATAGATATGACATTCGCTAAAGGTCGCACTAATTGTGAAGCCGAGCGAGATATTATCGTGCAAGGCTATACAGATTTATTAAAGGTGCTTAAACAGGCAAAACTCCAAAAAGAAACCGGCATAAAGGCTGAGTTGTACGACATTATTTTCGATACAACTATTTCTGATGAAGAGCGACAGACACAAATGAGACCGTTCTATGATGTTTTGTCCGAACAGGAAGAAACGGATAGAAGAATCCGACGCTCAATCTTAATCGGCCTATTTTCGTTTTGGGAGCTTTCTTTAAAGGAAGTATGTGAGTATTATAAACTGGATGTTGCTGCGGCTAAAGAACCTAAACCCAAAAAGAAAAATAAATCGCAAAACAACGAGCCTCATTATGGCGAAAACGATTATCTAAAAGCGATATTTCACACCGAAAGTCCTGACAAAGTCGATGTTATAAGCTCTAAAATTAGGGAATTACGAAATTACATGACTCATGGAACGGCCGGAGCTACGAGGAAAGTTGCCATTGACACTCTGATATCCACACATCCTGAATTTTGTATATCAAAAGAGTGCGGGGATTATTCCATTACATCCTACGATGGTCTTGAACAGATTATGGACACTATTAAAGAAAGTCTGTTTTGCGCCGAAGCAACAGCTAAGCAATCAAAAGAACAATCAAATCAATGATAAGATTATGAAATATTTAATAACCATTACTCTGCTTGTGTGCATCAATATATTATGCCACGCACAAGCGACATCCCTGACAGTCGACAATCAGACTCCAGGTTGGCTATCAAGCAAAATCAACTATGGAGACCAGTTGACTGTCGAAAACCTGACTTTAACAGGCTACTTTAACGGAACGGACTTTAATTTCATCACGGATTTATCAAATCGACGCTCTTTGCATGGAGTGTTGGATTTATCAGAAGCACATATTGTCGCAGGTGGTGAAAAAATGGATAATACAAGTTTAGCTGATGACGCTTGGAGCCCTTCAATAATTAATCCTAAACTTCCGTTTCAAAAGGTTATTCTGCCTAAATCATTGAAGAGCAGAGAGTACGGAACGGTCATATGGGCTAATGCAGATACAATAATTGTTCCTAAGGCATTTGATAAACGAATGTCCTTACTAAATAATTATGGTGAAACGCATCCATTCTATTTTATTCCAGAGGGCGTTGAACAACTCGATAATATTTCAGATATAAAGGTCTTAGTGCCCGAGACTTGTAAAAAATTCGAATATAATATTAGGAATGCTACATTATATGCACCTTGGGAAACTCCTTTAGTCGAAGCTGTACATTATGTATATACTTCGGATGGTGGCATATATTATTATCCCGAGGGAGTGATATATGTACCGAATGGAAGTAAAGAAAATTATAAGACTTCCGATTTTAAAAAGATGGATATCAGAGAATATGGTGATATAGAGTTGATCTTCGATACTAAGTCGGAGAAGGTTTACGCTAATGAGTCGGTTCCTTTGAAATATGAGATTCAAGGTTGGAAGGATGAAATCGGATGGTTGGATGTGAAATCAGATAATGACGGGTTCGAATGTGATTTGGACGTGAATCAAATTGTGTTTAAAGAAGCCGGCCATTATGAGATTACGTTGACACCTCGTACGATTGTCCCATATTTCAACACAATAGGAGGTACATGTTCATTCGACGTTCTTGAACATGCCACATCGGTTGAGATGCCCTCAGCCCTAAAGATTGGAATAGGAGAATCATCTAAGTTGTCTGCCATTGTTCAGCCTGCAGGCAAAACATTGGATAAGGTAACGTGGAAGACAACGGACGTCTTTATTGCATCCGTTGATGACGATGGCCTTGTCAAGGGCCATTCGCGTGGTTCCTGCAAGATTATTGCTACATCGGTGGATGGGGGACATACGGCTATTTGCGACGTGACAGTCGTACAGCCGGTAGAATCTGTCTCGCTTTCCTCTAAAGATGTTAGCCTGAAAGTTGGAGAAGATAGACAATTGGACGCCACGGTGTATCCGATTAACGCTGATGATAAATCGATTGTATGGACCTCGGCAGATGAATCGATTGCAAAGGTGTCTGAAGATGGTATAGTGACGGCTGTCGCTCCGGGCAATACGCAGATATTGGCTGTTTCAAATTATAATCACGAAATTACAGATGCGTGCGCGGTAACTGTAATCCAGCCTGCAACAGGTATTGCTCTTGATAAGACCCAGGTAGAACTGATTGAGGAAGAATCAATGCAGCTTCGTGCTAATGTTTTGCCTGAAAACGCATCGAATAAAGGCGTTTCATGGACAAGTTCTGATATGAGCATCGCTATGATATCGCAGGACGGAATGTTGTATGCCATCAAACCTGGCAAAGCGACAATAATGGCAACTGCTGTAGATGGAGGCTTCTCAGCATTATGCAGAGTCGTTGTCATGGAAAATTCTGGAATTGAATCAGTAATTGCTGATAAGACCTCCAATGTGAAAGTTTATAACATTAATGGATACCTGATTTACGAAGGTCGGTATTCTGACGCAAAACTCACTCCTGGATTCTATATCCTTAAATCTGATGGGAAGAGTTATAAACTAAGGATTGAATAAATAGCTTATTTTCCCGTATCCATATTAAGCCCCAGTCAAGGTATAACATCTTAGACTGGGGCTCTTGGTTGCTATTTGAAACGTTTAAAATGAAAGATAAGAATATTTGAGAGGGGATACATAAAACTAAACCCGTCGGAGGCTCGTAGAGGCGATGTCGTGGTTGTGAATCTTCAGTTCAGAAATTTTTCAAAAAAATTCACTTCCATCAAATTAATTCTCAGCTTGTTTCTGCGTTAACAAGTGTTAAACGGATTTTTTGGACACGTAACTGCCCAAATCGGTTGTAACTTTGCATCGCAATCATTTCCACCAACCTCAGAAAAAAATTATGAATCCACGGAGCGGTTAACCGCTTCCGGCGAGCATCGCCGGAAATCCCCTCGCCTCCCTCCTTGCGCCGGCTTAGGGGGTGCGAATTATTTCGCACCTCACGCGCTCGGCTCCAGCCGCCCCTTCTTCCCCTGTTCCACCTCTCTCATCCATCCCCTCTAATTTGTTTGCGTTTCGGGCTTCAGCCCGAGTCAACCTCTATTCATTATGATTACGAGAATCCAATCCCTCCGCCTATATCTCCGCGAGTTTCAGCGCTCCCTCGGCCGTCGCCTCTCGGTCGCCGACGTCGAGCTGCTGGGCCCCATCGAGCGCCACCGCCGTCTGGGCCGCTGCTCCCCCTGGATCGTCCACGACCACCCCGACCGTCCCGGCTCGCTCCCGTTGCTCCGAAAATACCTTCAGTGGGTCATCGACTACACCGGCGTCGACTACCCAGAAATCCTCTTCGAGCCACCCCCTGAACATCCCGACTCCTACCGCGGCTGCAACTTCGACCACATCGTCTTCACCCGCTGCCGCTTCACCC
>URAU01000029.1 GCA_900545955.1 uncultured Porphyromonadaceae bacterium | reverse complement strand
AACCCCAACCCCTCCACCGTGTTGTGTCTCTGCTGCAGAGGCAAGAAAGCTGCCGGAGCCGACTTCCTGAAGGCCCTGAGAGTTTCAGGCGGCGTGGCTTTCGAATCGGTGAAACTCAACGACCGCACCGTCGGCACCGTAGTAGCCGACTTCATCAAGGAGAAAGGGCTGTCGGTAGAGCCAAAGGCTCTCAACATGCTCTGCGAATTCGTCGGAACGGATCTTTCGCGCCTCTACAACGAGGTCGACAAGCTCACCGTATCGCTCGGCGCAGGAGCGGCCATAACACCCGAGGCCGTGGAGCGCAACATCGGCGTATCGAAGGAATACAACTCATTCGAACTTATCTCAGCCATTGCAAACCGCGACGTGGAGCGCACACTGAAAATCTACTATAACTTCCGCGGCAATCCCAAAGCTCACCCCGTACAGATGATTGCTCCGCTTATTTTCAACCTCTTCGCCAACGTTCTCGGCGCCTACTACGCCTCCGACCGCTCCGAGCGCGGCATTATGGCCGAACTCGGATTCCGCTCCCCATGGCAACTCAAGGATGTAAAGGCGGCCATGCAGCACTACGGCCCATGGCAGACAATCGAAATCATAGACCTTATCCGCCGCTTCGACGGCGCCTCGAAGGGCAACGGCTCGCGTCAGGATCCATACGCCCTCTTCCTCGACCTCCTCATCCACATCCTTAACCCTCTCGGCCAGAAAGCCGTACAACTCTAATCCAATCTTTCGATCTCCGATCCATATGACTCTGAAAACCGCCATCCGCAAAATAAGATTAACCGCCCTGCTTGCTTTAGGCGTGACAATCGCACACGGCGCGGGGGCTCAGAGCCTCGAAGAGGCTCTGATGCTTGCCGAAGACGGCGACAACGCCGGTGCAATCGCCATGCTCCGCACCCTTGAAGCCGCCCAGCCTAAGAACGCCGAAATCCCCTATCAGCTCGGCCAGCTGCTGAGTGCCTCGGGCAACGACACGGAAGCCGCCGAGGCGTTCGAGACTTCACGGCGTCTGGGCAACCGCGAGGCCACGCTGGCGCTCGCCGCGCTCGCCAACACCCGCCTGGAGACCGCACAGGCACGCGAGCTGCTTGAAGCCTACCGTGCATCGCTCAAAAAAGGGAAAAAAACCCTCGGGCCCGACAATTCGGGCGACCTCGACGAGCGTATCGACCGCACCGAGAACATGCTCGGACGCGTTGAAAACATCGAGATAATCGACTCAATGGTAGTCGACGCCGACACATTTTTCCGCCACTACCGTCTTTCGCCTGAAAGCGGCTCACTAAATGCGCCGGCCGACGTGCTCCCCGAGCGCTTTCCCGCAGCCGACCCGACGGTGGTCTACGAGCCTGAAAGCCGCCGCGAAATGATATGGGCGGCTCCCGACACCACGGGCACATTCCGGCTCTTTTCCTCGGCCGCACTAACCGACGGACAGTGGGAGCGTCCCGCCATGCTCGGCTCCGGAGGCGATACCGACGACTCAGTAGACCTGGGCGAAGGTGGCGACGCCAACTACCCCTTCCTCATGCCCGACGGAATCACCCTCTATTTTGCCAACGACGGCGAGAACTCGCTCGGTGGTCTCGACATCTTCATATCGCGGCGAGGCGACAACGGATTCCTGCAGCCGCAGAACCTCGGCATGCCCTACAACTCCCCCTACGACGACTATATGCTCGCCATCGACGAGCTAACCGGAGTGGGATGGTGGGCCACCGACCGCAACCGCATTCCCGGCAAAGTGACCATCTATGTATTCATACCTTCGGAACTGCGCCAGAACATCGACCCGGACGACCCCACTCTGGCATCGCGCGCACGCATCGACGCAATCCGCGACTCATGGCGCCCGGATACCGATCGCCGGGCAATCGTGGAGCGCATCGTGGCTCTGAACAACGACCCCTCCACGCGCCCCGTGGAATTCACCATCGCAATCCCCGGGCGCGGCGTCTACACCAACTACGCCGACTTCCGCACACCCGCCGCACGCGAAGCCATGCACACCTATATGGACAGTCTTAACCGCTTCAACGAGGCCATGGCCAATCTTCAGAAGATGCGCGAGGCGTTCGCCAAAGGTGACACCCGTTTCGACGATCTCATCCTCCGCGCCGAAGAGCAGATTTCGGCCTCGCGCGCCGAGCTCCAGACGCTGCGCAACGATGTCATCACTCTCGAACGCTGACCACACCCCCGCTCCGTCGCGCCGACCTCCGATATCATCACTCTGACCTCCGACCTAAAATCATGATTTCGTTTCTTGCATCTCTCGCCCTGCTGATAGGGGGATATTTCGTCTACGGACTGGTTGTGGAACGTATTTTCGGCATAGACCCGAAGCGTCCCACCCCGGCAACGACACAGACCGACGGCGTGGACTTCGTGCCGATGCCGGCATGGAAAGTATTTCTCGTGCAGTTTCTGAACATCGCCGGCCTCGGCCCGATTTTCGGCGCCATTATGGGAATAATGTACGGCCCGGCAGCCTACCTCTGGATTGTGCTGGGCACGCTCTTTGCCGGCGCGGTCCACGACTTCGTCTCGGCCATGATTTCGCTGCGCGCGGGGGGCGTATCACTCCCCGAAATAGTAGGCAAGGAGCTGGGCACGGGCGTCAAACAGGTGATGCGCGTCTTCTCGGTGGTGCTCCTCATCCTCGTGGGAGGTGTTTTCGTGGTGACCACCTCCGGGCTGGTGGCGTCGCTTACGCCCGAGGCGCTCGACGCCACATTCTGGGCTGTGGTGATATTCATTTACTATCTGCTGGCCACACTTTTCCCTGTCGACAAACTGATTGGCAACATCTACCCGCTCTTTGCCGTGGTGCTCTTCTTCATGGCCGTAGGGCTGGTGGCGATAATGATATTCGGCAATGTCGAGGTGCCAGAAGCCTTCGCGGGCGGACTGATGAACCGCTACGCACCCGACCTCGCGGCCACACATCCCATATTCCCGATGCTCTTCATCTCCATAGCGTGTGGCGCCATCTCGGGCTTCCACGCCACGCAGTCGCCCATGATGGCCCGCTGCATCACCTCCGAACGCCAGGCTCGCCCTATTTTCTACGGCGCGATGGTAGCCGAAGGAATTGTGGCCCTGATATGGGCGGCAGCGACCATTACCTTCACCGACGGCTACGAAGGCCTCTCGGCATACATGGCCGAACCGGGACATTCGCCCGGATCGCTCGTACACGACATCTCGATAAGCTGGTTCGGCGTTGTAGGCGGCGTGATTGCCATGATCGGCGTGATTGCAGCGCCAATCACCACCGGCGACACCGCCCTGCGCAGCGCGCGTCTCATCGTGGCCGACTTCACGCATTTCCCGCAGACCAGATTCTGGCAGCGTGTGGTAATCTCCGTGCCGATTTTCGCCCTTACGTTCGGTCTGCTCCAAATTGACTTCAATGTGCTCTGGCGCTACTTCGCATGGAGCAACCAGACGCTCTCGGTATTCACACTCTGGGCATGCACCGTATATCTCGCACGCCACGGACGCATCTACGCCATCACGCTTATCCCGGCGCTGTTCATGACGGTGGTCTGCACCTCCTACCTCATCGTCGCACCTTCGCCTGAAGGGTTCGGCCTTCCATGGGCCACCGGCCTGGGAGCCGGGCTGACGCTCGCCATTGTATTTTCAGGACTCTTCGGCCGCAATGTGCGGTCGTTGCGTGCGGCCGAGCCGATAGCCGAACGGACAGCCTGAGCCTGACGCACAAAACTTCAACTGCGATTTTCACCCTGTATGGATTTCATCCGCGAACTCAACGACAGCACTCTCTACACATTTCATTCACATACCGAATTCTGCGACGGGCGCGCCCAGATGGAGGCGTTCGCCCGCCGGGCGGTGGCCGACGGCTTCACCCACTACGGATTCACACCCCACTCCCCCATCCCCATCGAGTCGCCATGCAACATGAGGCAAGCCGACGTGCCACGTTACCTCGACGAGGTGGAGCGCATACGCCGCGACCACGGCGACCGGTGCCGCTTCTACGCCGGGATGGAGATTGACTACCTCGAAGGCGTATGGGGGCCTGCCGATCCGTATTTCGCCACGTTGCCGCTCGACTACGCCATCGGTTCCGTGCACTTTATCCGTGCCCAGGGCGGCGAATGGGTCGACATCGACGGCCGTTTCGAGGCCTTCCGCCGCAAGATGGAAGAACATTTCCACAACGACATCCGCTACGTGGTCGAAACGTTCTACGCCACCTCCCACCGCATGCTCGACGAGGGGCATTTCGACATCCTCGGTCATTACGACAAGATAGGATTGAACGCGTCGCTTTACCGTCCAGGGATCGAGGAGGAGCAATGGTACCGCTCGCTTGCCGACGGCCTTACCGACCACGTAATCGCCCTTGCCGGACGTACCGCCCCGACCTCGGAGCGTCCCCTGACGGTTGAAATCAATACCAAGGCGTATGCCGAGCACTCCGGACGCATCTTCCCTGCCCGGCGCCACGTGGCGGCGCTCCGCGAAGCCGGCGTGCCGATAATCGTAAACTCCGACGCCCACGTCCCGGCGCTGATCAACGCGTCGCGCGAGGTCGGCCTCAGCCTACTAACATAAACTCCATAAGACTATAGGGCTTATAGGGCTTATAGACCCTATAGAATAGCTTAAAACAACGCAACCCCCTGCGGCCGGAAAGGCCACAGGGGGTTGCCGTTATAATGGGGAAGAATTATTTCTTGACAACCTTAACGGAGCTATGGCCGGGGGCGGCGACGAAGTAGACGCCGGAAGGCCATGCAGAGCCGGAGATTGTAGCGAAGCCGTCGACGAGGGTTGCGGAGGCTACCTGGCGGCCTTCGGCGTCGTAGACCTTGACGAGGTCGGCATCACCGCTGACCGTGAAGGAGTCGGTGAACACAGCGGGCGAACATTTCAGAGCCTCGGAGGCGTCGGAAGCGACAGCAGCAATGGCGCTGTTGGCATTTTGGGTCACCGTCCAGGTCATCTTCGAAGCGCCGTCGGTGAAGTGGATGTGACCTGTGCGCTCGGTTTCACCTCCGGGGAGAGCATCGAAGTCTATGAGAACGTTCTGGACCGTCATGTCTGTTTCGGTGCGGCTGACGTGGAGCCAGTCGGCATCGACAGTCGGATCCTCAAGACCGCCATAGTAGCAGTAGAGCTGCTTGGTGACCGATCCTGCGGCCGGTCCGACGGTGATTTCACGCGAGTCAGCAATCGGATTGGTGGTAAGGACGGAGTGAGCCACGTAGGGGCAGATCATAAACGAGGTATGATTCTTTCCAGCAGGGAAATATTCGCTGATTTCCTGCCATTTGCCGTCTTTTTGCCAGAGGGATGTACCACCTTCGCCGCGGAATTTGGCAGTGGCGAACGAGACGTAGGTGCGTCCTACGGAATTCTCGCCGTCGGTTGTTGCCTCGCGGAAGGCGGGGATGCCCTCTACAGCAACGATAAACGGCTCGTTGATTACCAGATTCTTTGAAAACTTGAACTGCGTGGGCACCAGACCGGTGGCGGAGGGCTTGTCGAGCTCGAAAACGCTCCAGCTTTCCGTAGTGTCGAGTTTCCGGTCGGGGAGACCGTCGGGGCCAACGGAATAAATGCTTACCGAAATGGGGGCAATCTGGTCGATAAGTTCGCCGGCCTCAGCATGAACGAAGTAGACATTTACGCCGGGGATGAATACCGGAGCCGAGGGAGCGGAAAAGCGCTCGGCATAGGCCGTAATCTTGTAGCGTGCAGGACCTGAACCGGGGAAGACGCCTTCACCGTCCCACACATTGGCAACGCAGATTTCGTCGTCGGCACGCAGATTTGAGGCTTCGCCCTCAAATTCTACGGATACATCGCCGATTGCATTTGAATCGCCGTGACGGTTTCCGACCACGAGGCCCACGGGCCAGTCGTGCCGGTAATAGTAGACCACGGTGGCCTCCTTGCCCTCAATTTCCTCGATCTGATTGCTTTCCTCGCTTGTACCGCCGAACATCCAGTGAGTCTCGGTGGGGAAACCCTTTGAGGCGTCGCGGAAAGTGACAGGCACAGCCGGAGCGACCATGAACTTGCCCGTAGCCGAGTAGCGGAATTCAGCGGGAGCGCCGATAACGGCCACAGGCGCCGAACCGGTGACGCCTACGAATGCCGTGCGCGTCACCGTCGACGACAGACCTTCGGCGTCGGTAACAGTAAGCGTTACGTCATACTGCCCGTCGTCGGTATAGTATACGCGGGGCATCTTTTCGGTGGATTCCGAAGGAGTGGCGCCGGGGAAGCTCCAGTGGCGTGATGCCACCTCACCCTCGGTAATGTCGATGAACTCGACGACGTCGCCCGTCTCCACCTCGATATGGTCGATGCTCTTCTTGCCGTTGATCTTGATACCGTCGATGGCGAAATCGCCCATGTAGCCGCCCGTACCGAAAGTATCGTCGGTGCCGGGCCCATAGGTGAAACGGAGTTTCACCGTCTGCCCGGCATATGCGTCGAGCGATACAGCAACCTCGTGCCAGCACCACGTCTTGGTCTTGTCGTCGGGATTGCCGCTGTTCCAGATTTCGGTGGAAGTGGCGAAATCGTCGGCGGAAATGCTGATTATGAGGCGGCAATAGTTGTCGTAGTTGAGTGCATAAC
This sequence comes from uncultured Porphyromonadaceae bacterium, assembly GCA_900545955.1. Taxonomy (GTDB): domain Bacteria; phylum Bacteroidota; class Bacteroidia; order Bacteroidales; family Muribaculaceae; genus UBA7173. Next base: position 3,765 of record URAU01000029.1, on the reverse strand, counting down.
CTACCCAGGCTTCAAGCGAGGCGTTGTCGGGCACCGTGAAGGTAGGCGACGTAGCCGAGGAAATCTCGCGGCGGAACGTCTGATAGGGGCCATCAACATAAAGCGACTTCACATCGTCGGGGTCGATTGTGGAGAAACTCTTGTCGCCCGAAGCCGCAATCTGCTTTGTGGTCCACGTGACGTAGGAGGTCGGATCTATTGTCCAGCCTTCCGTACCGTTATCGAAATTCTCGCTCCAGGCGGTTACATTTCCCTCAGCCTGACCGGAAACGGAAAAATCCGCCTTGAGAGTCGAGCCCTCGGCGGGGGCAGTAAACGGAGCGTAATGGCTTGTTGAGAAAGATTTAGCTGCAAGCGGCTGAGCGGCTGAGCGCGCTGAAACCATCGACGGCCGCGGCATCGCCTTGCGCATCGGCACATCAGGCACCACAGCCACGGCGCCGAGACCTGCCAGAAGAAGTGCGGAGGCAATCAGCGTGGATTTCAGATTGTTGTTCATGCTATATACTTTTTGCTGAATGAAGCCGAGGGCAATAGCCTTCGGCTTCATATATTATTAAATTGTAATTAATTACTTGGCGAACTTAAGCGTAAGATTCTCGCCGGAGGCTGTGGCGGCTGCCACATAGAGACCGGAAGCGAGAGCCGAAGTGTCGACATGTCCGTCGACGGCCTCAGCACGGAGAACGAGCACACCGGCTGCATTGTAGACACTCACCTCTACCCCCTCGGGAGCCTGGATGAAGTCGAACGTGCGGCTGTACATCAGCATCCCGTCGCCCTCGGCGGTGACATCCTCCACGCCGGTAAGGATGGTGGTAGCCTCAAGAGAAGCACTGTTGATTTTTGCAGTCCAGGCATTACTGGGCAGACGGACACCAACATGATACGTTCCAGGCTGGGTAACAATGAACGACTGCTCAGCATCCTGACCCCATGAAGAGTCGAAGGTTGCCGTATGTACAAGCCGATGATCATCGGCATTGTTATGATCTGTTGATTTGCTGATATACAACTCTACCGTTTCCGGGTTACGGTAATTATAGCAACTACCGTTGACTTTCACCTTCAACTCGCTATGAACAAGATTTAGCGGAGGCGTAAAAGCCCAGGAATTGTCAGCAATGAAATTACCGGTAAGCGCGCCATCCTTCAACACCCACGTCTTGTTAGGATTATCGCCGGTAAGAGTCCAGAGAGAAGCATTATCTTCATTAAAGCTATCAACTTTATAAGGTAATTCGAGCGGGTTACCAAATTTGAGCGGAGCGGCCTCGGTAATGTCACTCTCTTCAGAACCATTTACAACCTTAACACCATAAACGTAGTTGCCGAATTCAAGGTCATCACTATCGGTAAAAGGAGAGGACTTAAGACCGGTGGCAATATCCGAACCATTACGAGTTACGGAATAGGTAATGGCATCCGGATCAACATATCCCTCGTTGATGCCAACCGGAGTAGCTTCGAATGCAACCACACGGCCTTCATCAGACATTGTTGCAGTTACCGACGAGGGCTCGACAGGAACATCGGGACCAACCCAGCCTGTTTCTACGGAGGTGGACGGTCCGGCAATTTCGCCAAGATAAGGAGTTATCTTATATGTATACTTGCCGGAGGTCTCTATGGAATTATCAACATAGGATGCTGCCCCGCCGAGAGTCAATCCTTCAGTAATTGTGGCGATTACATCGCTGCCGCGGAGCACCTCTATCTTTGAGATTTCAGTGAGGTCTGTACCGGCGTTGGTCTTAGCAGGATTCGTCCATCTGAGAATGGCAGCCATTGCTCCCTTCTCGGCGGCGGTGGCGGTAAGGTCGGTGACAGCAAGCGGAGAGCATTCGATTTCTGAAAGATTCAAATCATCTACATACACAGTGCGGTAGTCGCTCCCGGTATTCACACACCTGAAAGCCAAATAATATATGCCGTCCTCCGCGACACTAAAGGATACCTTTTCGGCCGAGCCATATGTAGAGGATGCTGTTGCCTTATGCAATTCGGTTTGAAGGCCCGCCACTGTCGGCTCTTTACCCAAATAGAGACTAACATCTTTGGTGGGGGTATAATATGAGAGTGAGGGAGTGAAACTGAATTCATAAGGTACTCCGGCTTTAAGCCGGACTGGAGGAGTCGCAGCCCAAGCATCGGCCGGACCTCCATAAAGACCTAATTTGCTGCTGGTAACCGACCAATCCTTTGATGTTTCGTCGCTATGGAATAAAGTCCAGAAATTAATCGTGGCCGAAGACGAGAAACTTTCAGTATAAGGAGCTTCCAGAACACCCTTAACTGTTACTTCATTGGATTTAGCTCCGGAGTAGCTATAGGATCCGCCATTGTATGAGGCATATATGGTATAGGTATATACGTCGAAAGGATTAACTTCATCGGTAAAAGTTGTTTCAGTGATATCCTCGGCAACTGTTACAGAGGTAGTCTTGATTTTGCCGGCACGGCTAACGCGATACTTGACCTTAGTCAAATCAATCCAACCGCCGTTTGAACCCTTAGGAGTTTCCCAAGACAAACTGATTTTGGTTTCACTACCATCAACAAGCGCTGCACTAAGAGAGGGTACAGTTCCGACCTTTTCGTCCATTCCAATCCAATCAGATTGAACCTTAGCAGGCGATGCCTGAGAATCGCCATTTACATCGAAAGGAACAACAGCGTAATAGTATTGTCCGGCCTTTTCTAATGTAGTATCATCCCAAGAGCTTACCACCCCCGGGGTTCCACCCGTATACGTACCTATAAGCGTTGATGAATTTAAAGAAAAATACGAACTTGTGCCACGGTAGATTTTTGCACCGGAAATAGAAGTAAGTTCGGCGTCGTTATCTAATTTAGTCGGCATAGTCCAGCTTATAGTAGCTTTCAGTTCACCCTCAGGAGCTGCTTTCGCAGTCACATCAGTTACAGCAAGTGGATGAGGACGGACTATTTCAATTTGTAATCCTCTAAAATAAACTTTCCAGCGATTCTCAATAGAATAGCACTGAATGGCAAAATAATATTCACCATCGGCCGAAGGTATAAACGTTCCGCCACGCCAATCATATGAATTCGAGGCCAAATTCTCATCAAAATAGAATTTATTTTGAGATAAAGCCTCAATACTATTTGCCGTAGCAGCATAAAAAGCTATTCTTTCTTTTGTGTTGCTGTTGTATGTTTTAATATCACCGGTAATTTTATATGTTTCACCTGCTTTAAGTTCTACAGGGACTTTGGAAATAAGCCAGTCATCGGCAGCATTAGTCCTATGATAAGAATAAACCACAGCATTATCAGAGGAACTATACGCCCATGTCGTTTCGTCCCCGGCCCCATCGTTGTTATTATCAACGATTGACCAGTTGGCATTCAATTCCGCTTGCGTACCGCAGGGGATTTCGCATGGGGGAGTAAAATCTGCTGCAGAAAGCGTCGTAGAAGCCGCTGCAGAGGCCATACATAAGGCTAAGAGTAAATGTTTTTGCATAATGACTGATTGTATGTAATTTTCTATTGTGTACAAATTATTGAAACTCAAACATATGCTTTCGCAGGATATGCTGCCCAAGCAATCCGTAGAATCGGCACATTGTCGCAAATAAGCAACCTTTTGAAAGCAAAGTGAACGCAAATTTACAAAATATTTGTCATTTTTCTACAAATTAGCCCATTTATTCGCCCCAAAGCCTAATTTTTCAGAGAAGAAGTGTCTGTTCCTGAAAATGGTTGACTCTGTTTGGTATGTTTACTGATATTGGTTTA
>URAU01000028.1 GCA_900545955.1 uncultured Porphyromonadaceae bacterium | reverse complement strand
GGCAGCGTCAGATGTGTATAAGAGACAGTTATTTGGCCTGCTTGAGTACTTTCTTGTTGATTTTGGCGGGGTAGAGTTTTTTGAGTTCGCCGATCCACTGCTGCTCGAGGTAGTTCTGGTAGTCGCCGGTCACGGCGCCGCGAACGTCGGCTGCCTCCTCGGGGGCGTCAAGCACTTTGTTGAGGTAGGGGAAGTAGTAGGCCCATTTGCCGGTGGCTTCGGGCTTTTCACCGCCGAAGCCGAGGTAGTCGGTTATGGCGTTCTCGCCTTTCGAGGCGATTACCTTCTCGACCTTTATTTCCTTGGAGCCGAACTTCTGGCGGAGGGCGGTGGCTACATTGTCGGGAGCCTGCGGATTCTCGGCCAGGAAGGCCTGGGCGGCCTGAGCGATGGAGTCGGAGGTGGCGAACACGATGAAGCTCTTGAAGCGTGGTTTGTCCCAGCTGTAGCGGTCGCGGTTGGCTTTGAAGAAGTTTTCCAGGCCCTCGCGGTCTTTCTTGGCTTTCGACCAGACTTTGCGGTCGGAAACTTCGAAAAGAAGCATTCCGTCGCGATATTCGTTGAGGAGGTTGCGGTAGTCGGTGTTTGTCTCGGCGAGGGCGTTGCGCTCGGCTTCAATCACGGCGTTGTCGAGGTTGCCGTTTACGAATTCGGCGAAGCGGGCGAGCTGATCGTCGATGGAGCCGCGGAGCGGGCCGTACATTTCGGCAACGATTTCCGATACGGGAACTTCCTGCTTGCCTATTAGGGCAATCGTGCGGTTGTCGTTGATGTAGCGGGCCATGAGCGTGCTGTCGAGGCCGCCGTTGGCGGTAATCTCGTCGTCGACGGCCTGAAGTGTGCGGGCGTCGATGCGGGCATTGTATTTCTTGCGGAGCTGGGCAACCTTGCGCTGACGGGGCCAAGCGCTGCGGTCGTCGCGGCTGAGGGCGCTCTTGATCTGGGGCGTGAGGTTCTCCTTGGTGTCTACGCCGCGTGCGTCGAGCTTATGGACGATATGATAGCCGTAAGCGGTCTGCACGGGCTTGGAGATGCCGCCCACGGGGAGTTCGAAGGAGATGGCTTCGAATTCGGGCACCATCTGTCCGGCTCCGAACCAGGGGAGTCTGCCACCCTCGCGGCGCGAGCCGGGATCTTCGCTTTCACGGCGTGCCACGTCGGCGAAATTGGCGCTGTCGGCGGTCACTACGGTGTAGAGCGAATCAATCTGGGCTTTCTTGGCGGCAGCCTCTGCGTCGGAGAGTCCCTGGGTGAGCTTCAGAATATGCTCCACGAGCACCTGGCCGCGGGCCGGAGTCTTGGCATTGACTTTCACGATATGGAAACCGAAGGGAGTCTCGATTACGGGCGAAATATCGCCGACGGCGGTGGCGTAGGCGGCGTCCTCAAACTGGAAGGGGAGGCGCATCACAGGGATGATGCCCATACGTCCGCCCGTTCGGCTCACGGCGGGGTCTATCGAGAATCTGCGCGCGAGCTGTTCGAAATCGCTCCCGGCGAGGATGGCCGTGCGTATCGAATCGAGCCGCTGGCGCTGGGCGCCCCGGTCGACGTTTTCTCCTCGGGAGGCCACCATGATGTGGCTTACGTCGACGTCGGTCTTCATGCGTTCGTAGATGGCGTTGACGAGGCTGTCTTCCACGGCACGGTCTTCAAGATATGGGGCGGAAAGGTCACGGCGGTAGCCGTCGAATTCGTTCTGGAAGGCTTCGCTCTTGTCGATGCCTTCGGCTTCGGCGTCGGCCACCTTCTGCTTGTAGGTGACAAACATCTCGAGATATTCCTCGATAGGCTGACTGGCGAGCTGCTGGCTCTGGTTCTTGTGGTAGAGATATTCAAACTCGCCAAGGCTTACAGGCTTTTTGTTGATGGTCATAAGCACCTGGTCGCCTGCGCTTTTGGCGGCGACGGCACATGCGGCTCCGGCAGCGATGGCCAGCAACAACGATGCTTTGTTCATGGGTTCTGAAATGATATTATTCCGAAAATAATAAAGTGCCTTAATCTGGAATGGCACCCTGTAAATCTTAACGCACGCGGGGGCGATTTATTGTGGCTGAGGGCTGCTATATATCGGGGAATGTATTTATCGCCATGGTTTATTGATTTTTGCTTAAAAATGAAAAAAGTATGTTATATTATTGGCGTCCTTGCGGAAAATCAATAAATTTGTATGCGGAAAGATAATCCGTTCCCCCGGATTATCTTTCCATGAGAAAGTCTTACAAAATGTGACTTGGCAGGAGTTATTGATGCAATCCGCTCCGGATGCTATGGCTTAATTCCGAACAGTCGCTTATAATTTCTTACCTTTATTTCTTACAACTGAAAAAATGAGCAAACCCTACGTAGTCGGAATCGACATAGGTGGCACCAACACAGTGTTTGGAATTGTCGACGCACGCGGCGTCGTGCTGGCCAGCAGTTCGATTAAAACTCGCAAGCATCCCACCGTCGAGGCTTACATCGACGAACTCCACACAGAACTCACCAAGCTGATGGACGTCAACGAAGCCATCGGCAAGATTCACGGCATCGGCATCGGCGCCCCCAACGCCAATTATTATACCGGAACCATCGAGGACGGTGTGAACCTCCCGTGGCCCACCCCCATACCCCTGGCGCAGCTGGTAGCCGACAAATTCGGCGTACCTGTTTCCGTGACTAACGACGCCAACGCAGCCGCCATCGGCGAGATGACCTATGGCGTGGCTCGTGGCCTGAAGGATTTCATTATGATTACGCTCGGCACCGGCGTAGGATCCGGCATCGTAATCAACGGTCAGCTGGTCTACGGCCACGACGGCTTTGCCGGCGAGCTCGGCCACGTAATCATGAAGCGCAACAACGGGCGCCTCTGCGGCTGCGGCCGCACCGGATGCCTGGAGGCATATTGCTCGGCTACGGGCGTTGCCCGCACTGCCCGCGAATTCCTCGAGGCCCGCGCCACCGAGCCCTCCCTGCTGCGCAACATGGCAATAGAAGATATTACTTCCAAGGACGTCTATGATGCGGCAATGGCAGGCGACAAGCTCGCCCGCGACGTATTTGAGTTCACCGGCGACATTCTCGGCGCAGCTCTGGCCGATTTTACCGTATTCTCCGCTCCCGAGGCGTTCGTGCTCTTCGGCGGTCTGGCAAAGAGCGGCGAACTGCTGATGCGTCCGCTCCGCGATTCGCTCGAGAAGAATCTTATGGGTATCTGGAAAGGGAAGGTGAAAGTGCTCCTTTCCGATCTCAAGGAGGCCGACGCCGCCATTCTCGGTGCGAGTGCTCTCGGATGGGAAGCCAAGGTGCAGCCGGCGGTTGCCGCCGAAGAGGCCGCACCCTCCGCCGCACCCCTCTCCGCTACTCCGCTTCCGCGCGTATGATTCCTATCCTTAGGAGACTCCTATAATTAAAAGCAACTGACAGACTCAATCCCCCGATTCGGGAACGTGAATCTGTCAGTTGCTTTTAATTATGTCACGTTGACGTCATTCGCGGCCTAACGCCTGCCGGTGATTCATATAATCGCCGAGCCATAGACCTCCGATAATCAGGAATGCGCCGAAGCAGCCGATAAGCGTGATGGGATCGTTGGCGAAAAGACACGCGGCGATAATCATTGTGGCTATGGGCTGCACATAAAGGTAGTTGTTGGTGGTTATCGCGCCGAGCACACGCATTACCGACGACCACAGCAGATAGGCAAGCATCGAGCATACAACACCCAGAAACAGCAGATTGCCAAGTACCTCCGGTCGGAGCAGTACCGATGGCTCCGCAATTGGTTCCGACGATACCATCCAGAAGGGGAGTGCCGTGAGAAGGCCGTAGAAAAACGTCTTGCGTGTTATGAACTGAGCGGAGTATGTTACGTTAAGCTTGCGGAGCACAACCGAATAGATGGCCCACGAAAAGGCCGCTCCGAGAGCAAGCATCTGCCCTACGGATGCGCTGAGCGCGTCGGGACTATTTGCCTCGGATGTCAGGCCATCCTTGAAGACGATGCATCCCACGCCTGCAAATGCTATTAGAGAGCTGATGTAGGTCCATCGCCCGGGACGTTCGTTTTTGTAAAGCGCGCCGACAAGAAGAGTTGTGAGCAGCGGAGCCAGCGTGGTGATCATCGATACATCGCTCACGCGTGTGTAGTTCACCGCATTGTTCTCAGCTATGAAATAGATGCTTCCGCCGCAGAGCCCGCATACGGCGAATAGCAGCTCGTCGCGCAGGTTGTCGGCGAAAATCCGTTTGTGGCAGGCTGCCAACACGAGCAGATACGCCAGCACGAAGCGGTATATATAGATTTCTACGGCGCCGAGGCCCGCATTGGTCAGAACTTTGGTGCTGACAAACGAAGCTCCCCATACAGTGACGACGAGCAACGCACACAGGTGACTGATCAATTTGGCTTTTTGGCTGTTGGTTTTCCAGGTTGGCGAGGCCATATGGACTTATTCTGTGATTATACCGGTTTACGCCTCAAAAAGATGTATAAAGGCCGTATCTCTACTGCGAATTTAGGCATTTATCCCCAATATCCCAAAAAAAGATTCGGAGCCGGCTGCTTAGGCGCTGTGGCCCACGTGGCTACGTCGGTCGATGCCCTCGTGAGCTTTCGAACTTTAGTGCCGTTCCGATTGTATATAGAAATGAGAGTGCCGTAGTATGCCATCAATTTCTTCCTGAAAAAATAAGGGCTGGAATTAACCTTTTCGCTTTACGGCGGTCTTATAGAATTGTCGGGCACGTTCCGACCACACAGAAATCTTTACAACTAAAAACATAGAATTCATGAAGACTCTGAAACAAATCTGCTGCGCTACGCTTGCTGCCGGCATGTTGCTGTCCGGCTGTTCGTCAATGACCAATACCGGTAAAGGTGCCCTCATCGGCGGGGGTGGCGGCGGTGCTCTCGGCGCCGGTATCGGCGCTCTGATCGGTGGCGGCAAGGGTGCCGGCATCGGAGCTGCCATCGGAGCTGCCGTAGGTGCAGGCGCCGGTGCGCTTATCGGTAAAAAGATGGATAAGCAGAAGGCTGAACTCGAGCAGCAGCTCAAGGATGCCGAAGTCCAGACTGTAACCGACCAGAACGGCTTAACGGCCATCAAGGTTACATTCCCCGGAGGTATCCTGTTCCCCACCAACGGCACGACCCTTAGCGCCAACGCTCAGACCGAGCTCGCCCAGTTCGCAAACTCGCTCAAGCAGAACCCCGACACAAACGTACAGATCTACGGCTTTACCGACAACACCGGTTCCATGGAGGTCAATACCCGTGTGGCCAACGGTCGCGCAGCTGCTGTCGACTCCTTCCTGGTGAACAGCGGAGTGTCGCCCACTCGTGTTACAGCTCAGGGTATCCCTATGGCCGACTACGTCGCATCCAACGATACGGCTGCCGGCCGCGCGCAGAACCGCCGTGTGGAAATCTACATTACAGCCGACCAGAACATGATCAATCAGGCCAACGCCGGTACTCTCCAGTAATCCCCGAACATAAATTCTCCGCATAATAATAAGGCGGCATGCAAATTCAGACCAATTTGCATGCCGCCTGTTTCGTAGCCGGATGGCGAAGAGGTGCCTTCTGGATTATAAGGCTATCAGCTCCTTTATCTTGGCTTCCAGCGTCGCGCGGTTCTGCGAGCCGGTAAGGCGCAGGTCGGTTTTCTTGCCGTTCTTGAAGAAAAGCAGTGTGGGGAGCGACATGATGCGGAATTCCGAGCTGAGGTCTCCTTCTTCGTCCACATTGTATTTCCCGATGGTCACCTGGTCGGCATACTCTGTGGCAAGCTCGTCGATGAGCGGAGCCATTGCCATGCAGGGGCCGCACCATGTGGCCCAGAAATCGATAATCACGGGTTTGCCCGATTCGATGAGTGCGCGGGCGTTGTCGTCGGTAATTTGTAAAGCCATTGAGTTGTTGTTTTTATGTTGTGATTTCAATTGTTTGTTGTGTCGGAGTCATGGAATCGTTCAATTGAGCGAGAAATCATATTTTACCTCAAGAGAATCCAGTTTCTTTGTCAGTTCGCGCGTAAGCGGAATCTTGAACCCGGAGGTCAGCTTGATGTATTTGTTCGATGTCTTGTCGAAAATGCGCACCGTCAGGTTGCCGTGGTTTTCTCCCGACGATTTCAGTATTTCCTGCAGCACGCCGTTGAGCCGGTCGTTTACCTCTTCCGGCTCGAGATCCAGGCTGATGCCGCTCAGCATCTGGCCTTTCACTTCGTTGAGCAGCCGGATGCGCTGCACTTCGAAACGCACTTCGCCGTTATACCGCCTCTCGAAGCGGCCTGTCACCATTATCGGCGTGCCGGGCTTGCCGTAGTTGGCGAAGTCGATATATTTCTGGCCGAACAGGCGCAGTTCGCAGCTCCCGGTGTAGTCCTCCATCGAGAGTATGCCGAAATTGCCGCCGCGCGAACTCGGACGCGAGTCGAATTTCGTCACCATTCCGCCAAAACTTATTTCGCGGCCCTCTTCAGGAATGGCCTCCGCATATTCCTTTATCGAGGTCAGCCCGTAGTTCAGCTCCATATAATAGGGATCGAGAGGATGAGCCGACAGATACATCCCTACGAGCTCATGCTCTTTTTCAAGACGCACGGCGTCGACCCAGGGCACCGCCGACTTGATTTCAGGGCGGCCTGCCGTGTTTAGCTCGGCATCCATATCGCCGAAAAGCGAGGCCGACTGGTCGGAAGCGGCCTTCTGGTACTGCTGTCCGTAGCGCAGAAGCTGTTCTGCGAGAGTCTCGTCGCGGGCGTTCTTCTCGAAGAAGTCTTCGCGTTTCACCCCTTCGAAGCAGTCGAGCGCGCCGGCCAGAACGAGCGATTCGAGTGTGCGACGGTTGATTACGTTGAACGGAACGCGCTCCACGAAGTCGTAGACGTTCAGAAAACGGCCTCCCTCGTCGCGTGCGCGGATTATCTCGGCCACGGCGGCTTCGCCCACGCCTTTCACGGCGCTGAGCCCGAAGCGGATGTCGCCCTTGGAGTTCACGCCGAAATCGCTGAACGATTCGTTTACGTCAGGTCCCTTTACGGGAATGTGCATCGATTTGCACTCGTCCATAAAGTTCGTGAGCTTCGCCAGGTCAGTCTTGTTGTTGCTCAGCACGGCCGCCATGTATTCGGCCGGATAGTTGGCCTTGAGGTATGCCGTCTGGAAGGCCACCCAGCTGTAGCAGGTGGCGTGACTCTTGTTGAAGGCATACGAGGCGAATTTCTCCCAGTCCTTCCATATCTTTTCGAGAACGGCGGGATCGTGTCCGTTTGCCTGTCCTCCGGCAAGGAATTTCCCCTTCAGGTGGTTCATCTTGTCGATGAGCTTTTTGCCCATGGCTTTGCGCAGGGTGTCGCTCTCGCCGCGTGTAAAGTTGGCCAGCAGTCGCGACAGTAGCATCACCTGCTCCTGATACACCGTGATGCCGTACGTATCCTTGAGATACTTCTCCATCTCCGGTATGTCGTACTCGATCGGCTTTTTCCCGTGCTTGCGGTCGATGAAGTCGGGAATATAGTCCATGGGGCCCGGGCGATAGAGGGCGTTCATGGCTATGAGGTCCTCGAACGAACTCGGCTGCAGCTCGCGCAGATATTTCTGCATGCCGGCCGACTCAAACTGGAATGTGCCTACGGTGCGTCCCTCGCAGTAGAGCTTGTAGGTTGCCGGGTCGTCGATGGGGATGGTGTCCATGTCGACGTCCTTTCCTTGGGTGAGCTTGATGTTGCGGACGGCGTTCATTATTATGGTGAGCGTCTTCAGCCCCAGGAAGTCCATCTTGATAAGTCCGGTCTCCTCGATCACTCTTCCTTCGTATTGCGTCACGAGCACGCGGCCGTCGAGTTTGTCGACGGCGGTGCTCACCGGCACCCAGTCGCTGATTTTGTCGCGGCATATGATTACTCCGCAGGCGTGTACGCCCGTGCCTCTGACGTTACCCTCCAGCTGCTCGGCGTATTTCAGCGTCTCCTGCACCAGCGGGTTCGGACTCTGAAGCTCGGCTTTGAATTCCGGCACGAGCTTGTAGCAGTTCGTAAGGTTGAGTTTAGCCTCTTTGCCGTTTACCTCCGGCATGTGGCGCGGAATGAGTTTCACCAGGCGGTCGCTCTCGGGAATGGGGAGGCCCTCCACGCGGGCAACGTCCTTGATGGCCATCTTCGTGGCCATGGTGCCGTAGGTTATGATGTGCGCCACGTTTTCAGCGCCGTATTTTTCGGTGACGTACTGCAGCACGCGCGCGCGCCCGTCGTCGTCGAAATCCACGTCGATATCAGGCAGCGATATGCGGTCCGGGTTCAGGAAACGTTCGAACAGCAGGTCGTATTTTATAGGGTCAATCTGCGTGATGCCAAGGCAGTAGGCCACACACGACCCGGCGGCCGAGCCACGGCCCGGTCCGACGCTTACGCCAAGCTTGTCGCGCGACACGTTGATGAAGTCCTGCACAATGAGGAAGTAACCCGGAAAGCCCATGGTCTTCATTATGTGCAGCTCGAATTTTATGCGCTCCTCCAGCTCGGGAGTCAGCGGATTCCCGTAGCGTTTCCTGGCGCCCTCGTAGGCGAGTTTGGCCAGATAGTCGGCCTCGAATTTTATGCGGTACAACTTCTCGTAGCCGCCGAGTTTCTCGATTTTTTTGTTGGCCTCCTCCTCGCTGAGCACCACGTTGCCGTTCTCGTCGCGGGTAAATTCGTTGAAAAGTTCCTCGCGCGTTATCCTGCTGCGGTATTCTTCTTCGGTTCCGAATTCCTCGGGGATGGCGAAGAAGGGCATGATCGGGGCGTGATCGATGTCGTAGGTCTCTACTTTGTCGGCGATTTCTATGGTGTTGGCCAGTGCCTGGGGCACGTCGGCAAACACCGTGTTCATCTCCGCCGTGGTCTTCAGCCATTCCTGCTTGCTGTAGAGCATGCGGTTCTCGTCGGTGATGCGCTTGTTGGTGCTTACGCAGATCAGTCGCTCGTGGGCGTCGGCGTCGGTCTCGTTCACAAAATGCACGTCGTTCGTGGCTATTACCTTGATTCCGAATTTGTCGGCCATGCGCAGAAGCTCGGCGTTCACTTTCTGCTGCATCGGGTAGGCTTCCTGGTTGGCGTTGGGGGTGGTGGCCTTGTGGCGTTGCAGCTCCAGATAGTAGTCGTCGCCGAAGGTCTCTTTCCACCATTTTACGGATTCCTCGGCAGCCTCGATGTTTCCGGCAGTTATAAGTTTCGGAATCTCTCCGCCAAGGCAGGCCGAGCATACGATGATGCCCTCGCGGTGGGCGGCGATTTCGTGCTTGTCGGTACGCGGATGCGAATAGAATCCGTCGGTCCACGCCTTCGACACTATTTTCACGAGGTTATGGTAGCCGCGTTCGTTCTTGGCAAGAAGAATCAGGTGTCGGCCCGTGTCGTGCTTGTCGGTATGCACGTCGAGGGTAGTGTTTGCCACGTAGACCTCACAGCCGAATATCGGTTTCAGGATTTTTTTCTTCAGCTGGGCCGCTTCGGCCTTCTTGGCCTCGGCGGTAGCTGCGTCGCCTTGCTCGAGGGCTTCGGCGGCAGCTTTCTCGGCGTCTTTTATCGCTCCTTTGGTTTTGCCGTTCTTCTTATTTACGTAGTTGAAGAATTCCTTTATGCCGAACATGTTGCCGTGGTCGGTGATAGCAAGCGCCGGCATGCCGTTGGCAATGGCCTTGTCGACCAGTGCCTCGATTGAGGCCTGGCCGTCGAGTATCGAATATTGGGTATGTACGTGAAGGTGAACGAATGGCTGCATACTGTGTTTTCGGTATGATTCTGGTAGGGGAAAACGGGGCTTTGGCGTGTGGTCGACGTAGTCGCACGAGTTGCAAATTTATATTTTTTTTTGCGATTTTCAGCGCCCGCAATTGTTAATCATGCGCAAATGTTGGTAACTTTGTCTGCCGCTCTGGGCCGCCCCTCTTCTGAGGCTTTCGGCGGCTGGCGGCTTGAAGCTATGAAGTTCCTCGTTATCCGTTTCCGCCAGATGGGCGACGCCGTGCTCGCTACGGCTCTGCTCAATTCCATACGTCGGAGTTTCCCCGATGCCGAAATCCATTTTGTGCTCAATTCGCAGCTCGCCGACCTCTTTGCGGGGCATCCCTCGGTCGACCGCGTTATCTCATTCACTCCCGAAGTGCGCCATTCGCCGCTGCGCTATCTGTGGAAAATTCTGAAACTTATGGTCTCCGAGCGCTACGATGCCGTAATAGATATGCGCTCTACACCCAATTGTCTGCCGTTCAGTTTATTTGCTCCGTTCGCGCGGTTGCGAGTTGGTCTCCGTAAGGGCTATACACGCTTTGTCATGAACCGGCGCATCCCCGTCGGCGATGCCTCTGTCGATGTCGTTACGCATAATCTTCGTTTTCTTGAGCCGTTGGCCGTATTCGGCCCGATTGCACCTACCCGCGATTTTTCGCTGTCCGTAACGCCCGACGAGATTACCGCGTATCGCCGCTATCTGCAATCGGAGGGTATTGACCTGACCCGGCCGATTCTTCTGTGTGGAGTCGTATCCAAACTCGCCCACAAATCCTGGCCCATGGAAAATATGCGCAAGGTTATGGAAGCGGTGGTTCGGGAGTTTCCTCAGTGGCAGATTGTCTTCAACTATGCCCCCGGCTACGAAGAGGAGGCTGCGCGTAGGCTCTATGCCGACCTCGGCTCGCCCGCCTCTGTATATATTAATGTGCGCGCCTCCTCAATGCGCGAGCTTGTAGCCCTTGCATCGCTCTCTACGGCTTACTTCGGCAACGAAGGCGGTGCGCGCCATATAGCCCAGGCTGTCGGCACACCTTCGCTCGTCATTGTCTCACCCGACGTCCGCAAATCCAACTGGATAATCTCCAATTCCGTCGAGGCTCTCGCCATCGACGCTACCGATGCCCTCACGGTCAATAATCCCTCCTCTCCCGATACCACCGTCGAGCCCCGTCTTGCCTCCATGTCGTATGAAGCTCGCTATGCGCTGATTTCCCCCGACCTCGTCCTCTCGCGCCTCCGTCCCTTCCTCCTCAGCCGTTCCTCGCTCTGATTTTCGCTTCTTTCCTGGACTTCTGCCAAAATTTTTCTTTCTGCTGTAAGCGGCTGCCAGTCAAATCGGAGGGCGGCTGATATGGCT
>URAU01000027.1 GCA_900545955.1 uncultured Porphyromonadaceae bacterium | reverse complement strand
CGAGATTAGCGAGTGTCTCGTGGGCTCGGAGATGTGTATAAGAGACAGGCTTTTTAGCAGGCCGCCATCCGACTCCGTTTCAATTGAACTAAAGAGCCTAACGATCTTAGAGTCCTTAAAGACTTTAACGACCTTCGGGAAGGTTCGGACTTTGGACGAAGCTGAAGTTCGGAGTGCCAACAAATGGCGCGACATTTAGTAGAATGGAAGCGTCTGGACTTAGGCTAATCCTGAAATGTTTCGGGCGGAAAGATATTTTTGGGCGGAGGGGTGGAAAGTGGGGAAATTTTGCTTACCTTTGCAAAAAGCAATCAACATATAATTCCCCTTTGGCAGATGAACCCGAACAGCCTGGTTTCCATCGACGACCTTTCCGAGCAGCAGATTCTCGACCTGCTCGAAACGGCACGATTTTTTGAAGAGCATCCCAATCACAAGTTCCTCGACGGGAAGGTGGTGGCGACGCTCTTTTTTGAACCCTCAACGCGCACACGCCTCAGTTTCGAAACGGCGGTAAACCGCCTCGGAGGCCGCATCATCGGTTTTTCGGACGCGGCTACCTCGTCGTCGTCGAAAGGCGAGACGCTCAAGGACACCATCAAGATGGTGAGCAACTATGTGGACCTCATCATCATGCGCCACCATCTGGAAGGGGCGGCACGCTATGCCACGGAGGTTACGGAGACGCCCGTAATCAATGCCGGCGACGGCGCCAACCAGCACCCCTCGCAGACGATGCTCGACCTCTACTCGATTCTGAAGACGCAGGGCACGCTCCACAACCTCACCATCACGATGGTGGGCGATCTGAAATACGGACGAACCGTCCACTCGCTGCTTATGGCGATGAAGTATTTCAACCCGACGTTCCGCTTCGTGGCCTGCGAGGAGCTGCGGATGCCGCGCGAATACATCGAGTTCTGCCGCCGTCAGGGCATAAACTTCGAGGAGCATACCGACTTCTCGCGCGAGGTTATCGATTCGACCGACATACTGTATATGACCCGCGTGCAGCGCGAGCGTTTCAGCGACATCATGGAGTATGAACGCGTGAAGGATCTCTATTCGCTCCACAACGATATGCTCTCGACGTCGAAGCCCAATCTGCGCGTACTGCATCCGCTGCCGCGCGTCAACGAGATTTCGACCGACGTCGACGACAATCCCAAAGCCTACTACTACGAGCAGGCGCGCAACGGTCTGTTCGCACGCCAGGCGCTGATTTGCCGTGCTCTCGGCATCGACCCGCGCAAAGCATAACTTTCCAGTAATTTCCATCAGCTCAACAATATGCACACCAATAAAGAGCTTGCCGTAGCGGCTCTGCGCAACGGCACCGTAATAGACCACATTCCGCCGGAGGCTCTATTCAAATGCGTGGCCATTCTCGGCCTGACCTCCACCACGCGCCGTATCACCATCGGCAACAACCTCGAAAGCGACAAGCTCGGCTCAAAGGGGATAATCAAGGTGGCCGACACCTTTTTTCCCGACGCCGATCTGAACCGCATCGCGCTGATTGCCCCCACGGCGGTGGTAAACATAGTGCGCGACTACGAGGTTGTCGAGAAGCACCCCGTGGAGCTTCCCCACGAAATCCGCGGCATCGTAAAGTGCGACAACCCCAAGTGCATCACCAACAACGAGCCGATGACCACCGTATTCGAGACCGTAGACCACAAGCCCGGCCACATCCGCTGCCGCTACTGCAACCACACCGTGGCCAACGCGAAAGCCAACATAGCCGGCCACAACTGATTACCGCTCCACCGCTCCCCGACGCATGAAACAGAAACGCAACCTCAAACCCGGCACGATGCTCTATCCGCTCCCGGCGGTAATCGTGACCTGCGGCTCTACAGACGGCCCGTCGAACATGCTCACGGTGGCCTGGACGGGCACGGTATGCACAAATCCGCCGATGGTCTATATCTCCGTGCGCCCCGAGCGCCATTCCTATCCGCTCATCGAGGCCAACATGCAGTTCACCATCAACCTGACCACGGCAGCTATGGCCCGCGCCACCGACTGGGTGGGCGTACGCTCCGGCCGCGACTACGACAAATGGGCCGAGACGGGTCTGACGCCCGTACGCGGCGTAGCTGTGGAATGCCCCTACATCGACGAGTCGCCGCTCTCGCTCGAATGCTTCGTAAAAAGCATCATCCCACTGGGAAGTCACAACATGATTGTGGCCGAGGTGGTCAACGTGCTGGCCGACGAGGAGCTTTTCGACCCCGAGACCGATGCCTTCCGCCTGGAGGACGCCGGGCTTCTCAACTACACCCACGGCCACTATTATGCCCAGGGAGAGCCGCTGGGCAAATTCGGCTTTTCCGTGCAGAAAAAGGCTGCACGCAAGGCCGGCGCAAAAAACAATCAGGACAACAACCAATCAAGATAACACTATGCAACGCGACACCCAAATTTTCGACATCATCGAGCGCGAACATCAGCGCCAGCAGAAAGGTATCGAGCTGATCGCTTCTGAAAACTTCGTCTCACCCCAGGTGATGGAAGCCATGGGCTCCTGCCTGACCAACAAATATGCCGAGGGCTATCCGGGCCACCGCTACTACGGCGGATGCCAGGTGGTCGACGAGGCCGAGACCATAGCCCGCGAGCGCCTCAAGCAGCTCTTCGATGCCGAATACGTCAACGTGCAGCCCCACTCGGGTGCGCAGGCCAATATGGCCGTGTTCATGTCGGTGCTCAAACCCGGCGATACCTTCATGGGTATGAATCTCGACCACGGCGGCCATCTGAGCCACGGCAGCCCCGTGAATTTCTCGGGGCTGGTATTCAACGCCGTAGGCTACAATGTGGATAAGGAAACCGGCCGCGTGGACTACGACGAGATGGAGCGCATAGCCCTCGAAAAACGCCCGAAACTGATTGTAGGAGGTGCCAGCGCCTACTCGCGCGAATGGGACTATGCCCGCATGCGCCGCATAGCCGACGAGGTTGGCGCCATCTTCATGGTCGACATGGCCCATCCGGCCGGCCTCATCGCCGCCGGACTTCTTGAGAACCCGCTCAAGCACGCCCACATCGTGACCTCCACCACCCACAAGACGCTCCGCGGTCCGCGCGGCGGCGTAATCCTCATCGGCAAGGACTTCGACAACCCCTGGGGGAAGACCACCAAGAAGGGTGAAATCCGCAAGATGTCGTCGCTCATCGATTCGGCGGTGTTCCCTGGCGTGCAGGGCGGTCCGCTCGAACATGTGATTGCAGCCAAGGCCGTAGCCTTCGGTGAAGCTCTCACACCCGAGTACAAGGAGTATCAGAAGCAGGTGCAGAAAAACGCAGCTGCCATGGCGGCAGCCATGACCGACAAAGGCTACAAGATTATCTCCGGCGGTACCGACAACCACTGCATGCTCGTTGACCTCCGCACCAAGTTCCCCGACCTGACGGGCAAGGTGGCTGAACGCGTGCTCGTAGAGGCCGACATCACCGCCAATAAAAACATGGTGCCGTTCGACACCCGTTCACCCTTCCTCACCTCCGGAA
Organism: uncultured Porphyromonadaceae bacterium; assembly: GCA_900545955.1. Taxonomy (GTDB): domain Bacteria; phylum Bacteroidota; class Bacteroidia; order Bacteroidales; family Muribaculaceae; genus UBA7173. The sequence continues at coordinate 8,172 of URAU01000027.1, read as the reverse complement.
TCCGCCTGGGCACTCCCGCCATCACCACCCGCGGCCTGAAGGAGGAGGAGATGGGCCATATCGTGGAACTCATCGACACCGTTCTCTCCAATCCCGAAAGCGAGGCCAACATAGCTTCGGTGCGCGCCGAAGTGAACCGTATGATGGCCGACCGCCCGATGTTCGCATGGTAAATATGACCAAACTGCTTTATAGAATCTATCTGCTGCTGATTGCGCTGCCGCTGGTGGTAGTCGCCACCATCCTGGCCGGAGTCCTGACAATTATCGGAACCGCCCTCGGGGGCGGCCGTTTCTGGGGCTACTGGCCGGCCCATATCTGGGCGCGCGTATGCCTCGCCCTCTGCTGGGTGAGGGTGAAGGTCTCGGGCCGCGAGAACATCTCGGCCGACACCTCCTACGTATTCGTGGCCAACCACCAGGGAGCATTCGATATCTTCGCCATCTACGGCTATCTCAACCACGACTTCCGCTGGATGATGAAAAAAGGGCTGCGGGGATTTCCCGTAATCGGGGCCGCATGCGCCGCCGCGGGCCATATCTTCGTCGACAACTCGTCGCCGGGGGCTATACGCCACACCATGGAGAAGGCAGAGCGCGTGCTGAGCCACGGCACCTCGCTGGTAATCTTCCCCGAAGGGGCCCGAACCTTCACCGGCAAGATGCGCCCCTTCAAAAAGGGAGCCTTCCAGCTGGCCATGGAGTTCGCGCTCCCGGTAGTTCCGGTTACAATCGACGGCTCTTTTGAGGTGATGCCTCGCACCACCGTAGTGCCCTCGCCCGGAACGATACGGCTCATCATCCACAAGCCCGTGGCAGCGCCGGCCGACGAGTTCGACCGCGGCCGAGTAATCTCGGAATCGTTTGCGGCCGTGCACTCCGCTCTCCCCGACCGCCACAAATAAGACAGCACCCGCGCGGAGGCGTGCCAAACATTCGGCAGCACACCGTTGTTATATAAGGTGACAGACATGGCAGACGCTCTGCCAGTTTGTCACTTTTTCTGTCGCGTTTCCGAGGGTATGGCTCTTAGAGACGCTTTTGGCACGGATATTGCAACATACTACTTTCAGAAAGAATAAATCTAAAAACTAACATAACTCTCATGAAAATCAAACCGCTTGCCGACCGTGTGCTCATCAAGCCCACCCCGGCCGAAGAGACTACAATTTCGGGCATCATCATTCCCGATTCCGCTAAAGAGAAACCCCTGCGCGGCACCGTACTCGCCGCCGGCAACGGCACCAAGGATGAAGCCATGGTGCTCAAGGAGGGCGACGAAGTGCTCTACGGCAAATATGCCGGCACCGAGGTGGAATTCGAGGGCGAAAAGCTCCTGATCATGCGCCAGAGCGACGTGCTCGGCGTGTTCGAGAAATAAGCCCGTAAACTCAACAACTAAAGCTTGAAACACTACAACTATGGCTAAAGAAATCAAATTCGATATCAAGGCTCGCGAAGAGCTCAAGAAAGGCGTCGACGCTCTTGCCGACGCAGTGAAAGTTACCCTCGGCCCGAAAGGCCGCAACGTAATCATCGAAAAGAAATACGGCGCACCCCACATCACCAAGGACGGCGTATCGGTAGCCCGCGAAATCGAGCTCGACGACCCGTTCCAGAACATGGGCGCACAGCTCGTGAAGGAGGTTGCATCCAAGACCGGCGACGACGCCGGCGACGGCACAACCACCGCTACCGTGCTGGCACAGGCAATCATAACCCACGGACTGAAGAACGTGGCCGCCGGCGCCAACCCCATGGACGTGAAGCGCGGCATCGACAAGGCCGTGGCAGCCATCGTAGAGGGCGTGAAAGCCCAGGCTGAGGAAGTAGGCGACGACTTCAAGAAAATCGAGGACGTGGCCCGCGTATCGGCCAACAACGACGAGGCTATCGGCCATCTGATTGCCGAAGCCATGAAGAAAGTGAAGAAGGAAGGCGTAATCACCGTCGACGAGGCCAAGGGCACGGAAACTACGGTCGACATCGTGGAAGGCATGCAGTTCGACCGCGGCTACATCTCGCCCTATTTCGTGACCAACACCGAGAAGATGGAATGCGCTATGGATTCCCCCTACATCCTTCTCTACGATAAGAAAATCTCCAACCTCAAGGATATGCTTCCCATCCTCGAAGCTACCGCCCAGAGCGGCCGTGGCCTGCTCATCATCGCCGAGGACGTCGACCAGGAAGCTCTGGCCACTCTCGTGGTTAACCGTCTGCGCGGCTCGCTGAAAGTATGCGCCGTGAAGGCTCCCGGCTTCGGCGACCGCCGCAAGGAGATGCTCGAGGACATCGCCATCCTCACCGGCGGTGTTGTGGTTTCAGAAGAGAAAGGCATGAAGCTCGAAGGCGCTTCGCTCGACGTGCTCGGCACGGCTGAGAAGGTGACCGTCAACAAGGAGAACACCACCATCGTAAACGGTGCCGGCAACAAGGACGCCATCGCAGCCCGCGTGGCTCAGATCAAGGCTCAGATCGAGCAGACCAAGAGCGACTACGACCGCGAGAAACTTCAGGAACGCCTGGCCAAGCTCGCCGGCGGTGTGGCCGTGCTCCATATCGGCGCACCCTCGGAAGTCGAGATGAAGGAGAAGAAAGACCGCGTTGACGACGCCCTGAGCGCAACCCGCGCAGCCATCGCCGAAGGCATCGTGCCCGGCGGCGGTGTGGCCTACATCCGCGCCATCAAGAACGCCGAAGGCCTCCGCGGCTCCAACGACGATGAAGAGACGGGTATCCATATCGTGCTCCGTGCCGTCGAGGAACCTCTCCGCCAGATTGTGGCCAACGCAGGCGTGGAAGGTGCCGTAGTGGTGCAGAAAGTCAAGGAAGGCAACGCCGACTTCGGCTACAACGCCCGCACCGACAGCTATGAGAACCTCATGGCAGCCGGCGTGATTGACCCCGCCAAGGTAACCCGCGTAGCCCTCGAAAACGCCGCCTCGATTGCCGGCATGTTCCTCACCACCGAGTGTGTTATCGCCGACAAGAAAGAGGAGAATCCCGTTGCCCCCGCAGCACCCGCCGGAATGGGCGGCATGGGCGGCATGATGTAATCCCCCGAATATAAAATATGGGGCCTATAAGCCCCATACAATACCAGAGCGGCGTGCCGGTTAATCCCGACACGCCGCTCTGATTTATAATCGTTCTGGATGCTATCGGTTGTTTATCGCACTCCCATGCTTGCCGCCGACTTTGGATTCGCGAGCGTTGGTGCTCACCAACGCGCCGCTCGACGAATCCACATCAGCCTTTTGCGCAACGAGGTCGCCGGTATTGACAACCGCGCCGCTTGAAGCGTCAACATCGAGGGTGTTGCACTTTCCTGCAAGCGTCACGACCGCGCCGCTCGAAGCATCGGCTTCGACGGCCTGAACGTCGATTCCCTCGACGTTGACAACCGCTCCGCTCGAGCCGTCAGCCTTCAGCGCGGCTCCCTTCAGCGACTGGATATTAATTATTGACCCGCTTGAAGCATCCACGGAAAGCGGCCCCTGGAGAGTGAGGCCATTCCAAATTTTCACCTGCGACCCCGAGGAAGCATCTATTTCCGTAAGCGCCTCAGCCTGTAGCGATACGCGCACCTTTTCATCGAGAATGTAAAAGCCATCCTCACGGTCTACGCTGATTTCCAGCTCTTTCCCCTTCTGCTTTACGATTACGCGGTCTATAAGTTCTTCGTTGCAGCTTATCTCGACAGGCTTCTGCGGCCCCTGCACGAAAATCACCTCGATGCCGTCCGACACCGAAAGTTTGTTGAACATCGCCACGTCTACACTCTTTTCCGACCTCTTTCCCGAAGCAAGCTTACCCGTTGAAGAGTGTACACATGCGCCCAGCATCGTGCAGGCAATCAATCCGATAACGCCTGCCGCAATAAATTTTGTAGCTTTCATATTTATGGAATTTTACTTATAAAATGCAAGAGTGATATAACCTTATTATCTACAACTCCATCGCCTTAATAATCAATATCTCCTCAGAGGCCCGGAGGGCCGAGGTTGTTTCCAACCCCAGGCGCCAACCGTAGGTCAAACCTGGGGTAGAGCTTAGAAATTCGTAGACAATATATAATATTGACGACCCGAGGCATCCAAAAGTTTCATTAAGGCCGCAAAAAAACGATGCGCCGGAGGGAATCCGACGCATCGCGTTTTCGATTTCGTCTGCAAGGATTACTTGCGGATGCCGAGCTCTTTCTGGGCGATGATGGCACGGTAGCGGGTGATGTCCTTCTTGATCAGGTAATCAAGCAGGCGACGGCGCTTACCTACGAGAGCCTTAAGGGCGCGGGCGGTAGTATAATCTTTGTGATTTGACTTCAGGTGCTGAGTCAAATGAGCGATACGGACCGAGAATAATGCAATCTGGGCTTCAGGAGAGCCAGTGTCAGTCTTGCCCTTACCGTATTTCTCGAAGATCTCTACTTTTTCGTCAGAATTCAAATGCATTCTTTCAGAGATTTTTAGGGGTGAAAAAAAATATATAATAAAGAAAATATGATGCCGACGGGGCTGCTGCTCTGCGGTTTTCCGGCTTTCGACGGCCGTTGTCAGGCGGCATACATTCCGTTAGCGACCGCAAAGTTAACACTTTCCCCGCTAATTCCCAACCCCTCCCCCAAAATTTTTCGCTCGTCCCCGCATTTTCAGGCGTTTCCAAGGCTGCCCCATAATAATCCTCCGGAAATGCTTTGCCATCAACCTGTAGGGATGCACCCTCGTGCATCCGCCGGGGTCAATGGTCTAAATTGCTGATATTCGGATGAGGTTCCCCAGCGAACCATTTCCGACCAAATTGTAGGGACGCACGGCTCGTGCGTCCGCGAAACCTTCTAAAAATCAGACGATACATTCGGACGCACAGGCCGTGCGTCCCTACATTTCGGTAGTTCTGCATCAGCCCCCTACAACCTGATAGCCGACTGCATCTCATTACAAATACGAAAGTGGGTGCAACCCTTGGCTACACCCACTTTTACTTAATGTCTGAAATCTCCTTTTAAAGTCGGATTTTCTGAACTTTATCCCCGGCCTTAACGATATAAATCCCCTTTGCAAGCCCAGAAACCATGTTCGCACATTCCCTGAATACACTCTTTCCCGAAATATCGAACACCTCCACCGGAGCTTCACCATCGGCGTTATCAACCTTGATAACCCCATTCTCAACCCTTATTACAGGCTCGTCCGTCCCCACTCCGGCGTCCATTTCCGCATCCTCAATCCCGCTGAAATCCATCTCCCAAATATACTTGAATTTGCGCCATGGTTCAACCCGTTTATAAACTGACGATGTTCCTGTCGGCACATATAAATAGGCATGTTTCATAACAATGTCAGGGAACGCCGGGGAACACTCCACTGGAACCGAACTTTGCACACAAATCCGTTGTAAGTATGAACAGTCACGGAATGCCTCATATCCTATGGAAGTCACGGAGTTCCCAATCGTCACTGCATTAAGGTCGGTGCAGCCATTGAACGCACTCTCTCCGATAGTAGTCACGGAGTTGGGAATCGTCATTGATGAAAGGCCGGTGCAGCCAGCAAACGCACTCTCTCCGATAGTAGTCACGGAGTTCCCAATCGTCATAGAGTTCAGCCTCCAGCAGTTATAGAACGCACTCGCTCCGATAGAAGTCACAGAGTTGGGAATCGTCATTGATGAAAGGCCGGTGCAGTCAGCAAACGCACTCTCTCCGATAGTAGTCACGGAGTTCCCAATTGTTACTGATGTAAGACAACCACATGCGTAGAACGCATTATCTCCGATAGCGGTCACGGAGTTAGGAATCGTCACGGAAGTGAGGCTGGAGCATCCCCAAAACGCGCCATCACTGATAGTAGTCACGGAGTTCCCAATCGTCAGGTAAGTAAGGCTGTGGCAGCCACAGAACGCATCATTTCCGATTGAAGTCACAGAGTTCCCAATCCTTACTGATGTAAGACCAAAACAAGCATAGAACGCACTCTCCCCGATAGAAGTCACGGAGGCGGGGATTGTCACCGATGTGAGGCTTTCGCACCAATAGAAAGCGCGACTACCGATTGATCGAACAGCGTTCCCTATCGTAAGGTAAGTAAGGCTGTGGCAGTCATAGAATGCTTCGTATCCGATAGATGTCACCGAACTTCCAATCGTCAATGATGTAAGGGCGGAGCACCCACGGAATGCATTCTCTCCGAAAGAAATCACTGAGTCGGGAACGGTCACCGTGGTCTTCCCTCTGGGACAAAATATAAGAACTGAAACATCTTTGTTATATACCACCCCATCAATAGATGACAATTTTTTATTATCAGGGTCAACATTAATGTGTTCTAACTTCGTACAGTTGTAGAATATATCAGTTGTTATAGCCGCCAAAGAGCTCCCGATTGTCACTGATGTAAGGCCGGTGCACGAAGAGAACGCGCTCGCATAGATATATGTCACGGAGTTTGGAATCGTCACTGACGTTAGGCCAGTACATTCACTGAACGCGCACTCTCCGATAGTAATCACGGAGTCTGAAATCGTCACTGATGTGAGGCCGGTGCATTCATTGAACGCCCAACCTCTAATAGACGTCACAGAGTTGGGAATCGTAACTGATGTAAGGCCGGTGCACTTGCTGAACGCATTCTCTCCGATAGAAGTCACGGAGTTCCCAATCGCCACGGAGGTGAGGCCGGAGCATCCCCAAAACGCGCCATCACTGATAGTAGTCACGGAGTTTGGAATCGTAACTGATGTAAGGCCGGTGCAGCCCATAAAGGCGTCTTTTCCAATAATATTCACTGAGCTGGGAATCATCACCGACTTAAGGTTATAGCAACTGTAGAACGCGCTCCGGCCGATAGAAGTCACGGTATAGGTCTTTTTGTTGTACAGGACATTTCGGGGAATTTCTATGTCTCCTGAAACATAATCCTTATTGTCTTTGGAATCATATAAATAATATGTAACTTCTACGGTACGCTTCCCTTCTGAAAGGATGTTGTAGTATAGTCCGTCTGATTCGAAGTCGCTGGCTGTGGCATATAGGTATGGAATGAGCGCGAATATAAGGACGAACGCTCTGATAAATGCAGTTTTCACTTTAGCTTGCACCTTTAATATCGTTCTGTGTTTCTCATCCTCCATCGAAACGTTTGCGATTGGACATAAAAAAGGTGTGAGGAATGTATCTTGTTTTATCCAAATCTCAGGTCTTGGCGTACCTTTTCCACGGATAAAACAATAGCCCCACACCGATATTGCCATATAGTCTGCCATTCGGCAGGATATAAGCAACCGATGCAGGTGCTATTGCCAATCTTATCTCCGTGGAATACCAAACCGCCAAGTTCGAGATTTGAAGATAAAATTTCAATAACACCTTTCTAAATTATGTTGATTCCGGGCCCCAACTCTTTGGGGCTGTGAATCAAATGCAAAATTAAGAAAAAATGTCATATTCGGGGCTATCTGTGAAAATATATTTTTATAGTATAATTCAATTCCACTATCTTCCATCCAACCACCTTCCCTGTCCATCTTTTGTCTTCGTGCCGGCCGTCTGTTTATCTTCCAATTCCTCTGCATCCACCCTCCGTGGGTATGCAACGAGACCAACATTTCGAGCCGCAAACGCCGTCGCGCTTGCCCCTACTTATGCCCGTCGCCAACCATAGGAGGTGCGTTCACCTGGTCCTCCGAGTGTCGTTACCACAACATCGGCTCTACGAGCCTCCCATGCTATGAGCGCCCATGTTGCCCCAGGCTCGGCCTACGGCCTTCACCTGGGGTTAGAAACGACCACGGCCCTCCGGGCCTCCGCTGATGTCTCAGTGCAGGTAAAATTTTTGTTCCAACTCCGAGCTTCAGCGAGTTATTTTTCTAAGGGTGTGCCGGGGATCCCCGAACCAACAATTTTCCGACTAAATTGTAGGGACGCCCGGCTCGTGCGTCCGCGTTAACAGCCGGGAAGCAGGCATTACATTCGGACGCACAGGCCGTGCGTCCCTACATTACGGTAGTTATGTGTGCAGACCTTTAGCTCGCATATCCGTCCGGATGGCGGGCGCCCTTGCTAAGGATTTATGCTTCTGTAGCGGGGAGTAGTGTTTTCAAGATTTTTACATAGATTTTTGAAGATTCAATAACGAAGTGCAAAAATCCTCGTTCTGAATAGCCCTATATT
>URAU01000026.1 GCA_900545955.1 uncultured Porphyromonadaceae bacterium | reverse complement strand
AACCAATATCAGTAAACATACCAAACAGAGTCAACCATTTTCAGGAACAGACAATCACCGCGATATACCGAATTTTTTCGTAAAAAATACCCGCGTCGGCGCTTGCCGGTTTGGGATTTTTGCGTATCTTTGCGCTTGCCTTTCGGGGCACGCCCTGCGCCCGACTCCCCTCCGGGGCTTCAGCGCCTGGCACTGAGACTTTTATAAATTATATTTATTAACCCAACTAACTAAATGACTGAAGAAGTTAAAAACTCTCCCATCGCTGATTTCGACTGGGAAGCCTACGAAAACGGCGACACCAAGAGCGACAAGAGCCGTGAGGAACTCACCAAGACCTACGACGAATCGCTCAACACCGTCAAGGACAAAGAGGTAATCGAAGGTACCATCATCGCCCTCAACAAGCGCGAGGCTGTGGTTAACATCGGTTATAAGAGCGACGGTATCATCCCCATGAACGAATTCCGCTACAACCCCGACATCAAGGTCGGCGACGTTGTGGAAGTCTTCATCGAGAACCAGGAAGACAAGAAGGGCCAGCTCATCCTTTCCCACCGCAAAGCCCGTGCAGCCCGCTCGTGGGACCGCGTCAACGCTGCCCTCGAAAACGACGAAATCATCAAGGGCTTCATCAAATGCCGCACCAAAGGCGGCATGATTGTCGACGTATTCGGCATCGAGGCCTTCCTCCCCGGCTCGCAGATTGACGTCAAGCCCATCCGCGACTACGATATCTTCGTTGGCAAGACCATGGAATTCAAGGTCGTTAAGATCAATCCCGAATTCCGCAATGTGGTTGTCAGCCACAAAGCCCTCATCGAGGCCGAACTCGAGCAGCAGAAGCGCGAAATCATCGCCAAGCTCGAAAAAGGCCAGGTGCTCGAGGGTACCGTCAAGAACATCACCTCCTACGGCGTATTCATCGACCTGGGGGGCGTCGACGGTCTCATCCACATCACCGACCTTTCCTGGGGCCGCGTAAGCCATCCCGAAGAGGTTGTTCAGCTCGACCAGAAGCTCAACGTCGTTATCCTCGACTTCGACGACGAGAAGAAGCGTATCGCCCTCGGTCTCAAGCAGCTCCAGCCCCATCCCTGGGACGCTCTCGCTTCCGAAATCAAGGTCGGCGACAAAGTCAAGGGTAAAGTTGTCGTTATGGCCGACTACGGCGCATTCGTCGAAGTGGCTCCGGGCGTAGAAGGCCTGATCCACGTAAGCGAAATGAGCTGGAGCCAGCACCTCCGCAGCGCTCAGGACTTCATGAAGGTAGGCGACGAGGTTGAAGCCGTAGTTCTCACCCTCGACCGCGAGGAGCGCAAGATGAGCCTCGGTATCAAGCAGCTCAAGCAGGATCCCTGGGAAGACATCGAAATCAAATATCCCGTCGGCTCAAAGCACACCGCCAAAGTGCGCAACTTCACCAACTTCGGCGTATTCGTTGAAATCGAAGAGGGCGTAGACGGCCTGATCCACATCTCCGACCTCTCCTGGACCAAGAAAGTGAAACACCCCTCGGAATTCACCCAGATCGACGCCGACATTGAAGTTGTCGTTCTCGAAATCGACAAGGACAACCGTCGCCTCTCGCTCGGCCACAAACAGCTTGAGGAGAACCCCTGGGACGTGTTCGAGACCGTATTCACCGTTGGTTCCGTTCACCCCGGCACCATCGTCGAGCTCCTCGACAAGGGCGCTGTGGTTCAGCTCCCCTACGGCGTGGAAGGTTTCGCTACCCCCAAACACCTCGTCAAGGAAGACGGCTCGCAGGCCAAGGTCGACGAAAAGCTCGACTTCAAGGTTATCGAGTTCAACAAAGACAGCAAGCGCATCATCCTGAGCCACAGCCGCATCTTCGAAGATGAGGCCAAGGCCGAGAAGGCAGAGGCCCGCAAGGCCAAACGCGCTCCCCGCAAGCAGGAAGAGGCTCCCGTGCTCTCCACCCCCGTTGAGAAAACCACTCTCGGCGACATCGAGGCTCTCGCAGCCCTCAAGGAGAAGCTCTCCGGCAAAGCCTGAGCCATAGCGCTTTCCTAAAAACCGCAACTACCAAGGCGGCGCATCTCCATCCGGATGCGCCGCCTTTCCTTTTGGCAGAAGTGTTTATAGGGCCCATAGGGCTTATAGGCGCTATAAATCTTATATGTCTTATAAAATTTATAAGGCTTATTGGGCCTATAGGGCCTATAAACCCTTGGACATCCGCGTTTGTTATATTAGGGTAAGCAAACTAAAACACACACCACTATGAACGTACAGACCCACGAAGAGGTGGCACGCAACGCCGCCGAAATCAGCCAGGACGCCGCACGCGTCAGCACTTCGGCCGCCAAAGTGGCCGCCGACCAGGAATTTCAGGCCACCCGCGAGCGCGCTGCCGAGCTTGCCGCCGAAGCCAAGGCCAAAGGGACGGCTGCCTTCGAGCAGGCCAAGACCAAAGGCGCAGCCGCCCTCGATTCCGCCAAAGCAAACGCCGCCGAATATGCCGAGGTTGCCAAAGCCAAAGGCGCTGACGCCCTCAATTCGGCAAAAGCCAAAGGCGCCGAACTTCTCGACAAAGGCGCCGAAGCGCTTCATAACCTTGCCGACAAACTGAAATAACGGCTCAGCCACATCTAAACCTTATTCCGTTGCGGCCCGTTGCCCCGATTCACCCAAGGGCACGGGTCGTTTGCGGATATCCTTGAAATATTCGTATCTTTGTAATTCACAACACCAAAATCCTATGTCAGTCCGAAAAATAATCGCCGCCATCCTTGCGGCTGCCGCAATAGCCGCTGCACCCGCCGCATCGGCACAGTTCAGCCTCTCGCGCGCCCTGCAGGGACTCTCGAAAATCGTGCAGTCGTCGCAGATTTCCGACGAGCAGCTGGCAGCCTACGTGCGCCAGAGCGTCGATCAGATGGACCGCGAGAATCAGGTGGCCCCGGCATCAAGCCCCTACACGGTGCGCCTCACCCGCATGACCTCCGGGCTGACCGAAGTCGACGGTATACCGCTGAATTTCAAGGTTTATATCACCAAGGACATCAACGCCTTCGCCTGCGCCGACGGCTCTGTGCGCGTATATTCCGGCCTGATGGACCTCATGACCGACGACGAGGTGCTCGGTGTAGTAGGTCACGAAATAGGCCATGTGGCCCACCACGACACGAAAAACGCCTTCAAGAAAGCCCTGCGCACATCGGCGCTGAAGGATGTTCTCGCTTCCACCTCGGGCAAGGTTGCCGCGCTGACCGACTCCCAGCTCGGAGCCCTGGGCGAAACACTTGTCAACACAAAATACTCGCGCGACCAGGAGGAAAGTGCCGACAACTACGGCTACGACTTCCTTAAATCCCATGGCAAAAACCCATGGGCGATGGCCCTCGCTTTCGAGAAGCTGCAGCAGATGGAACAGCAGGGAGGCGCGGCTGCCAACTCCGCCATGGCCAAACTATTTTCCGACCATCCCGACACGGCCAAGCGCATCGCCAACATCGAGAAACGCTGCCGGGCCGACGGCTTCAGCCGTCCCACCGCCACACAGGCAGTCTCCGCTACCGGCTCCTCCAAAGCGGCGCCCTCGGCTAAGTCGATAAAGACGTCCGACGCCAAAAAGAAAACCTCCGACACCCCGGCGTTCACCCTCACCCCCTCGAGGCTCCCCGCCGGAGCGCTCCGGCCTCACTGATTGCCATAGCGAATCAACCTTGACAACCAATCGATTACCATGAAGATATTTTTTGCAGCTATCCTATTCGCCGCGGGCTCGCTCTGCGCCAGTCCCTCCCGTCCCACCGACTATGTAGATCCTCGCATCGGCTCCGAAGGACTCGGACGCGTATATATCGGTCCTACAACACCGTTCGGCATGGTGCGCCCCGGTCCGGACTGCACGCCAGGCCCCAACAGCGGCTGGCTCCCGATGCCTGTGCGCGTCGACGGCTTCGCCCAGACCCACGTGAGCGGCACGGGCGGAGGCCCCAAATACGGCAACATCCTCATCCAGCCCTTCTCCGGACCGCTCGACTCGGCCGTGCACCACGCCCAGCGCCAGTCGGAGACCATTCGTTGCGGCTACTACGCCACCACCTTCAGCGGCTCGGGCATCTCCACCGAGATCACCGCAACACCGCGCGCGGCCGTCTACCGCTTCGCCTATCCCGCCGGCTCGGAGCCGGCGCTGATGGTCGACGCCGGATTCTTCCTCGGCGAGACCCCGACACCCGACGCCCGCGAGGCCCAGCAGTTCATCGGCAGTGAAGTGGCTATCGTGGGCTCCAACGCCGTGGAAGGCTATTCGCGCATTCGCGGCGGCTGGAACAACGGCCCCGCCTACACCGTATATTTCTACCTCGAAGCGGACCGACCGTTCGCCTCGACGGCCACATTCACGGCAAAACCATTCTCGGAGGAGCCGGCCGAAATATCCACGGCACGCGAGCAGTACGACCGCGGCCTCAAGACCGGTGCCCTCCTTGGCTTCGCCGAGGGGACCGACACCCTCAACGTGCGCGTGGGCATCTCTTTCCTCTCCGAGCGAAAGGCACGCGAGAACCTGATGTCGCAGACCTCCGGACGCTCTTTCGAGCAGCTTTATGAGGCGAATCTCGCCGCATGGGATGATGCCATCGGCCGCATCTCGCTGGGCAAGTCGACCCCCGACAGCATCCGGCGGATGCTCTACACCGGCCTGTACCACACCATGCTGATGCCCTCCGACCGCACCGGTGAGAATCCGCTCTGGACCGACCCTGGCACACCCTACTACGATGACTTCTACGCCATCTGGGACACATACCGCACCTCCTCGCCGCTGCTCACCATCATAGCGCCCGAGCGCCAGGCCGACATCGTCAACTCGCTGATCAACATCGGTCACCGCGACGGCTTTATGCCCGACGCCCGCAGCGGCAATGCCAACGGACGCACCCAGGGTGGCTCCAATGCCGACATCGTGCTCGCCGACGCATGCGTCAAGGGGCTCCCCGGCATCGACTATAACGCCGCCCTGCGCCAGATGCTCGTTGACGGCGAGGTCGACCCCGGCGCTCGCCACGAGGCCGAAGGCCGCGGCGGCCTTACCGACTACATCCGCCTGGGCTACGTGCCCCACGGCACCGACCGCGCCGGCAACCGCACCGTGGAGTATTCGCTCTGCGACTTCGCCATCGCCCAGGTGGCGCGCCATCTGGCCGCCAACGAGCCCAACGCCATCCGCGCCGACTCGCTGCGCGCCGTGGCCGACAAATACGATCTCCGCAGCCACAACTGGCGCAACCTCTGGCGCCCCGACGCCACTCAGGCCGGCGTGAGCGGCTTCATCATGCCGCGCGACGCCTCGGGCCGGTGGATCGACAGCATCCCCTTCGGTCACTCCGAGCTGCAGCATCCGCGCTTCGCCTACCATCCGCTCATGTTCGAGGGCCCATGGTACACCCCCTGGTGGTCGATGTTCTTCTACGAGGCCTCCTCCTGGGAATACTCGCTGAGCATGCCCCACGACGTGCCGCTGCTCATCGAGGCCTGCGGCGGTCCGGAGGCGTTCGAGAAGCGCCTCGACACCTTTTTCGACCGCGGTTTCTACAACGTAAACAATGAGCCGTCGTTTCTCACCCCCTCGCTCTACCACTGGATCGGCCGCGCCGACCGCAGTTCCGACCGCGCCCGCGAAATAGTGAAGGCGCACTTCAGCGACGCCCCCGACGGCCTCCCCGGCAACGACGACAGCGGCGCCATGTCGTCGTGGCTCGTATGCCATCTGCTCGGTCTCTACCCCAACGCCGCAACCGACCTCTACCTTATTCACGCCCCGATGGTCGAGGAATCGGAAATCGACCTCGGCGCCGGCAAACGCCTGCGCATCGTGGCCGAAGGCTTTGCGCCCGAGGAGCGGCCCCACGTGGTGCGCGCCACGCTCAACGGCCGCGAGCTCCCCGACCATTTCCTCTCCCACGCCGACCTGATGCAGGGTGGCGAACTGCGCCTCATTATGGGACGCGTAGACCGTCCGCGGCCCGAAATCAGCGCCGAGCCGGTGGTGCGTCTCGACCCGATGCCCTCAAAAAAGGAATACAAGGGGAAGCCCACGATTGTGACCTCCACCTACCGTCTACACGGACAGCGCCGCCGCTTCCGCATGGAGTATCAGCCGCTTAAAAACGGCGGAATGCTACTTGCGTGGGGCATCGAGCGTAACCTCCGCTGGTGGCAGGGCTGCTACCTGATGTCACCCGAGGCCGTAGCCGAAGGCACCGTGCTCGACTACACCATGCCGGAAGACGGCAACCGCATCGCCCTCCCCGCCAACGCCACTTTCGGCATCCTCTCGCGCCGGCAGCTCGAGCAGCTGCGCGCCGGCTCCACCACCATCTCCGGCGTGGAATTCCGCCGGGTAGATGACAGCAGCCAAGGCTCGCCCAATGTGTCTGATGTGTCTGATGGCTCTGATTCCTCCCGGCGCTGCCCCTTCGGGCCGCTGATTGAGGCCGTCGACCCTGCCGAAGGCGCCCGCATCCTCGTGGTCGACCGCCCGGACCTCCCCCTCATCTGGTCCATGACCTCCAACCCCCTCGAAATCGACTGGTCCTGCTCCCCCGCCGAATAATTCCCCGGCAAAAATATCATGAATATCGAAATAGACGGCCGATGCGTCCGGATTGATGTCCCGGAAGACGTACGCAAATCTCCCCGGGCAGACTTTCACGACTACTCAGGCGGCGATTATTTCGTAACAATTTGTACTCGCGATAAAATACATTTCTTCGGAGAAATATCTAATGGCGAGATAAGTTATTCAAACATAGGCAAATATTGCACAACGCAGATAAAGCAACTGAATCTTCATTATCCCTATGTCGATGTTCCGATGTTTGTCGTTATGCCCAACCATTTGCATGCCATTATTTGTATTAAGCCTGATACCCGGACGCACGAACCGTACGTCCCTACACAGCGAACAGCCCTTTCCGTAGTGATTGGCGGCCTAAAACGGGCTGTAACGATGTACGCGCGAAGGAATGGGATAAAGTTTGGTTGGCAACCTCGCTATCATGACCATATTATCCGAGGGCCCCGGGACGGGAACAATATTGCCGAATATATAAAGAATAATGTTGCCCGGTGGGCAAACGATTGTTTTAATTCATGATTCCAATCAGGTTCTTGACCACACACATCCTGCATTAGCTGATCAAAAACATGGGGGTAAACATCAAAATGTAGGGACGCACGGCCCGTGCGTCCGAAGTCTCCATGAATGGCTCGGATGGAATCCGGAGAATGTTGCAGAACTAACTAACTTCGCCCCTCCAATTATTTGAAATTCAATCATTTTACTCGGACGCACGAACCGTGCGTCCCTACTTGCGAGGGTTATTTCAATAAGCTGCCCGCAAATTCGCTTGTAACAAACGCGTTTTGCCTCAAGAATTCAGCCATTTAGCATAGTTTAACAAATCTTAACGAATGGGGGGTAAAAGTGCTAATTTCTATTTAATTTTGCAGTAACTATATGCCGACGTAAGCCATCGGCCTATCGTCTGCTTGCCAATGGGTTAACAATTCGACATAACACAGTGACATTTGCCATCTTTTCTTCTCGAAATCCACTTTATCACACATAATTTATCATCAGGTATGAAAAAATTTCTACTTCTCTTAACCTTATTCCTATCATTGGCAGGAATAGCCAAGGCGACCGAGACGACCGTAACTTTCGGAACCTTGTATTCCTCAGTTACATCAAATCAGAGTTTAAAAGATAAAAGTTTTGATGTTGATAATGTTGTAACATTTACATTTGGTGGCAGCGGGAATGCCACTCAATATTACAACAATGGTAAAAACGTACGCATTTACCAAAACAACACAATAACTGTCAAAGTATCAGAAGGATATGCTGTTACCAAGATTGCTTTCACGGGAGTAAGCGGCAACGCATTTCACAGCAACTTCAAGCCATCAATAGGAACGTGCCCAGCAAATGGTAACAACGCTACATGGTCCGGGAATCTTTCTGACACGGGAACGCTAACCTTTACAAATAGCGGAACTCAGATTCGTTGCACTGACGTTACTGTTACATATGAGCCCGTTCATAAAAATCTTGGCGATATCACTGTATCATATTCCGGAGTCGATGTGACAGAAAACTCCACTGTTTCTGTTCCTAACGGCACAGTTTTCAACATCGCAGCCGAAAACGCTACTTCCATCACAATCAACGGCACCGAAACATCCGGTGCAACAGCCACCTACACCGCAACAACGAGCGAAACCGTAAATGTTTCCGCTACCGACGGCACTGCAACTAAAGGGTTTTCGTTCACAACGGATGTCTACACAGCCCCCGATGCTCCCATATTCACCGTTGATGGCGTTTCAACCGGCGTTGAAAACGGCTACTTCTACGGCGCAACGCTCTCGATGACCGGTGCCGGAAGCATCTACTACACTACCGACGGCTCTACCCCCTCCGCCACCGAAGGCACGCCCTACTCCGAAGCCATCGCGCTTCCCGAAGGGGCCACAACCTACAAGGCCATCGTAAACGACGGCAACCACGACAGCGCCGTAACTTCTACGGCCTACACGGTTAAGAAACTCACCGCCGCATGGTCGGTAACCGACGGCGCCGAAGTATATCCCGGCACTGAAATTACCGCAACCGCCAACGCCGACGACGCCAAAATCTTCATCAACGGCGCTGAGGCCACTTCCTACACTATCCCCGAAACCGCAGCAATCGGTTCCGAAATCACCCTCTCAGCCTACGCAACCGTAACCGACGGCACCACCACCGTAACCTCCGAAACCGCCATCATCACCGTCAAAGTTGTAGAGCAACCCACTGAGGTTGTTATCGATACAAAATTCTTTGGTACAATGACGGCGAGCTCCTATAAGGCCTATACCGCTGAAGACGATTTCGCCACCTACGCAACCGTGATGAATTATCAGAACAGCAAACTCTACTGGAATACCAACAGCAATAATGGATGCGGTCTTATAATCAATTGCAAAGGGGGATATTATATTGAGTCTATAGATTTTAATTCACCCAGTGCAACTATAAACGTCTTTACATCCGATGTCGCTTATACATCCACTACTCAACTTGCATCTGCTAATAGAGTCGGCCAAATAACTAAAACTGTAACCTCATATTCTTTCACTGGAACAACTCCTCTGTATGTCGGTCTCCGTCCGAACGGAACTTCCAGTATGAATTTTGTCAGCATTACAATTCATTACAAGAAAATTGGCAGTGACAAGCCCGCTATCAAGCTTGCATGGTCGGCATCGAGTTTCACCACCGATATTGTCTCAAAGAATGTTGAAGGCGCCCCTATTCTTAGCGTCACGCCTCCCGCAGAAATGACTGAAAATGAGGCCTTAGCGCTTGTAAAATACTCTTCGTCCAAACCTTCGGTTGCTACAATCGACGATAACGGCAATCTTGAAATCCTTGGACTCGGAGGCACTGAGATCAAAGCATATATCGATGATACAAACTACCAGAGTGAGGAAAAAAGCTACAAATTAGTAGTTATCGACCCGAATGCGGTTACTGCAACTGACCGCATTAACAAGGACTGCTTCGAAGGCATCTCCAATTCATATTCAACTTTCCACTATACCAGCCCTACAACAGGTATCACATATGCCGCATGCACAAACTATAATAGCAGCAAAAGCGGTATGACACTCAACGACGCCGGAAAAGGCAGCGCTCCTTATTTTGATCCGGGATTCGGTGTCGCTGAAAACACTCAGGGATGGATTGCCAAGAAGATTACCGTTCTATATTCTGAAACCATTAGTCCTTCGGAAAAAATGCTTGTCGTTACAAGCGACGATGCAGGCTTTGACGTCTACTCGAAAGAAGAGGCAACAGAAAATGGCACGCATGCAGGCCATGTCAACGCATGGGCCTCTCTGAATGAAATTGGCGAAAACAATGTTCCGAGCATTACCACAACCACTTCAACAGACGAACCACTCTCCTATACATTCGAGATTGGAAGCGAGCCTAAGTTCCTGGCGGTAATGACCAGAAATGCCCATTACATCGACTACATCGAAATAGAGTGGGAAAAAGCCGCCACTCCCGAAGTGAAGATTCTTTCGGAGGACGCCACGAGCATCACTGTAGGCGTCGAGCATGCCGACTACATCCTCCACTACAAGAAGATTCACAACGACAACTGGAACAACCACTGGGGTTCGGAGGCTGCAAATGCTCCCGCCCGTGTGGCTCAGGACACTACAGGCGAACCTCTTGCCGACAGCGAGGATTGGGTTTCCACCGGCACCAACACCATCACAATCGACAAGACCATAGCCGATCATCAGAACCGTCACTATAAGTTCACCGCCTTCCACAAGGATGACACCGCGCTGGCCAACGAGCTCAACCACGTGAACTTCCTCATCGACGCCGACGGTACGCTCACCGGCATCGAAGGCATCGGGGCTGAGGCCGGCGCCGACGCTCCCGCCGAGTACTACGACCTGCAGGGCCGCCGCGTGGCAAACCCCGTCAGCGGTCTCTACATCCGCCGCACAGGCTCGAAAGTCGAGAAAGTATTTGTGAAATAATCCCTGACACACCACCACATAACGGCGCCCCGACGTGAGCCGGGGCGCCGGAGTATCTCCCTCCAGAAATTATTTGGTTAAAGAAGCGGCGAGGCCCCCGGCCCCGCCGCTTCTGTATGTTCACAAAAAAGGGTAAGCTAACCACATCGCGCCGCTACAACCCCCTACCGCTGCTTCGATCAAGACCTGACGGAGTTCAGGGGGAGCTGGCCGTGTAGCACTTACCCGCTGCAAAGTTACGAAATCCGCGCGACTCTGCAAATTTTTTGAAAATTTTCCATCCCACGGGGTTTCAAAACGCACTAAATGCGTTATCTTTGCTATGCAAACAATAGAAAAGGTAACCTTGAAAAAAATGACGGATACCACCACATTCCATACCCTTCTTGCCGAAGCCGAGCGCAATGCTCTCGACGGGCGACCCGCATCGGTCGACCTATGCCTGCGGCTGGCCGAGGCATGCGCCGAGGCCGACACCCACAGCCCGGCCGACGCGCCCGAGACACTTTCGCCCGACCGCGAGGCCAATCTGCAGGCGCTCTGCGAGGCTGCCGACCGCATACGCCGCGCCCATTGCGGCGACCATTTCGACACATGCTCGATAATCAACGGCCGCTCGGGGCGTTGCTCCGAAAACTGCCGCTGGTGTGCCCAGGCTGCCGCCCACCATACCGGCTGCGCCGAATATCTCTTCGTCGACCCTGAGGAATTCCACGCCATCGTAGGCCGCAACGACGCCCGCGGCGTAGGCCGTTTCTCGATTGTATGCTCCGGCCGCAAGGTCGGCAAAGCCGACCTCAGGTGCTTCGCCGACATGTACCGCCAGGCTGCCGCAGAGTCGGATATGACCTTCTGCGCCTCGATGGGGCTGCTCGACGACGAGGAGATGGAAATCCTGCGCCAGGCCGGCGTTACCCGCTACCACTGCAACCTGGAGACGGCTGCGTCGCTCTTCCCCTCGCTCTGCTCCACCCACAGCCGCGCCGACAAGCTGCGCACCATCCGTGCCGCCCAGCGCGCGGGGATGCAGGTGTGCTCCGGAGGCATAATCGGCATGGGCGAGACCCTGCGCCAGCGCCTGGAGTTGGCCGAAGAGGTCAGGGAAACCGGAGCCACGTCGATGCCCGTCAACCTGCTCAATCCAATCCCCGGCACCCCGCTGGAGGGCACTCCGCTCATCTCCGAGCGCGAAGTGGTGCTCTCCTGCGCCCTGATGCGTCTGATAGCCCCGAAGCTAACCATACGGTTTGCCGGAGGACGCGCCCGGATAAGCCCCGAGGCCACGGCCAGAATGCTCCGCGGAGGCGTCAACGGCGCCATCGTGGGCGACATGCTCACCACCGCCGGCAACGGCCTCGACTCCGATTTCGAGCTCTTCCGCTCGCTCGGCTACTCCACCGCCCGCACTAACGACTAACGAACTATATTAAAATCCAAATAAAATGAGGCAAAAATTACATTCACC
>URAU01000025.1 GCA_900545955.1 uncultured Porphyromonadaceae bacterium | reverse complement strand
GTGTCAAAATTCAGAATTTTGACACCCCGACTCATTTTTATCCGGATGGCGTGGGCGCTGTCAGAATGGTCCTTTTTTTGTTATTGCAGTTGCGCAGGCAAACTAAAAGCGCTAAATTTGTCCTTATTCTATGGAGCATTTCTGGAACATAATGAGCTCTGGAGTTCTCATCGGCATTCTGATGTCAGCGCCGATGGGACCGATCGGCATGCTCGTAATCCAGCGCACGCTCAACAAAGGCCGCTGGCCCGCTTTCTACACAGGAATCGGGGCCGCCCTCTCCGACCTGACCTATAGTCTGCTTACGGGGCTGTGTATGAGCTTTGTGACGGATTTCGTGCTGTCGCGCCAGATGCTGCTTCAGATTGTGGGCAGTGTGGTCCTCATCGGGTTCGCCTTCTATCTTTTCAGGAAAAACCCGACTGCAACCCTTAAAAAACCCGACGAAGTTGCCAACGGATTCTGGAAAGACTTCTGGACCGGCTTCCTGTTCACATTCGCCAATCCGCTCATAGTATTTTTTATAATAGGATTGTTCGCACGGTTCAACTTCCTCCTGCCAGAATTCCGTTTCTACCACTATATAGCCGGCTACGGCGCCATCGTAGGGGGCGCCCTGCTCTGGTGGTGGCTGATAACATATTTCGTCAACAAGGCACGTGCACATTTCAACGTGCGCTCGCTCTGGATATTCAACAGAATCGTTGCATCAATTCTGTTTATTATGGCCATTGTGGGACTGTGGAAAGGAATCGCCGGCTATCTGGCCGTCTAAACTCCACGGAAGTCCCGACTCCCGACATCTATCTCAAATCACCGACAATGAAAACCAACACTCTGCTTCATATCCCCTTTCGCGAAGGTCTCGACGGAATGAGTCTCGACGCCGTGGGCAACGCTCTTGAGGAAGGTGGCGCACGCTTCTCCGTAGAATCGCTCAACTGGCCCGAAACATTTCCCTACCGCCCCCTGACGGTTGTAACGGCAGCTCACACTTCCGAGGCCATCTACATCGACTTTCTGGTGCGCTGCAATTACCTCCGCGCGGCCAACTACACCGACAACTCGCCCGTGAGCGAGGATTCGTGCGTGGAATTCTATCTGCAGCCGAATCCATCGTCGCCCCACTATTTCACTTTCGAGTTCAACTGCATAGGCATCCTCAATTCGGCCGAATGCGTCGCTCAGGCCGACTGCCGTCCTCTTTCAGCCGACGAGCTTCAGACCATCGGACGATATGCCTCGGTTGGCCGGCGTCCGTTCGAAGAGGTGGAAGGTTCGTTTATCTGGAGTGTGGTGGTCGCCATTCCGCTCCGACTTCTCGGCATCCGGTACGAAGGTAAGCCGATTGCTATGCGCGGCAACTTCAACAAATGTGCCTCGGCCACATCCCAGCCGCATTTCCTGAGCTGGGCACCCATCGATACTCCTGAGCCCGACTTTCATCAGCCGGACTTCTTCGGAGATATAATTCTCGACTGAAACGCATGCCCTGCACATGGGGCGCTTCAACTTCCCAAAGCTTTAAATCTCAATCATGAACGAAACGACACTTACCAACAACCGCGTGTTGAAATACCTCGAAAAAAATCCGGAGGACATCACCCGCGAGGACCTCGTCGACTTTGTGGTAAACAACGGCGTGGAAATGATCAACTTCATGTATCCCGCCGCCGACGGACGCCTGAAAACGCTCAACTTCGTAATCAACGACCTCGACTATCTTAACACCATACTCACCTCGGGCGAACGCGTAGACGGCTCCAGTCTGTTCCCGGGATTCATCGAGGCCGGCAACAGCGACCTCTACGTCATCCCGCGCTACTCCACGGCCTTTCTCGACCCCTTTGCCGAGATTCCCACGCTGAGCATGCTGTGCAACTTCTTCGATAAAGACGGCAACGAGCTGGCTTCCTCGCCCGAACGTGCCCTGCGCCGCGCGTGCGCTGAATTCCGTAAGGCCACAGGCCTCGAATTCCAGGCCATGGGCGAACTGGAGTATTACGTCATCTCGCCTGACGAGGGGATGTTTCCCGCAAGCGACCAGCGCGGTTACCATGAATCGGCCCCGTTTGCCAAATTCAACGATTTCCGCACACGGTGCATGCAGTATATAGCGCGTACCGGTGGAAAAATCAAATACGGACACTCGGAGGTCGGCAATTTCACCCTCAACGGAATGAACTACGAACAGAACGAGATAGAGTTCCTCCCTGTTCCGGCCGAGCAGGCCGCCGACCAGCTCATGCTCGCCAAATGGGTGATCCGCAATCTCGCATCGCGACTCAACCTGAACGTTACGTTCGCCCCGAAAATCACCAACGGCAAGGCCGGCTCGGGGCTGCACGTGCACATGCGCCTGATGCGCGACGGCCGCAACGTGATGCTCGACGCCGACCGCCGGCTCAGCGACGACGCACGCCGTCTGATTGCCGGACTCATAACTCTTGCCCCGGCTCTTACAGCCTTCGGCAATACCAATCCCACAAGCTACTTCCGCCTGGTTCCGCATCAGGAAGCGCCTACCAACGTATGCTGGGGCGACCGCAACCGCTCGGTACTCATCCGCGTGCCGCTGGGATGGACTACCTCGACCGATATGAGCGCTGTGGTGAATCCGGCGCAGAAACCCGCGCAGACCGACGCATCGCAGAAACAGACCATCGAGATTCGCAATGCCGACGGCTCGGCCGACATATACATGCTGCTGGCCGGACTTGCAGTTGCCGCTCGCCACGGTTTCGATATGGCCGACGCTCTCGATGTGGCCGAACGCACTTACGTGAGCGCCAATATACACGACGAAGCCAACGCCGCTCTGCTCGAACGGCTCGAACAGCTCCCGGCCAACTGCGCCGAGAGTGCGGATGTGCTTGAACAGCAGCGCGACCTTTTTGAAGCATCGGGGGTATTCACTCCGGCGATGATCGATGCCATCGTGGCTCGTCTGCGGGCCTTCGACGACGCCAGTCTCTCCGAACGCGCCCACCGCGACCCCGACCTGATGGGGCGCCTGGTAAGCCGCTATTTCCACTGCGGATGAATCCTGCCGCCTTGCAACCACTCAATCAAACGCAACAAAGAGATAAACACAAAAGATGAGCGACGTTATCCGACTTCTGCCTGATTCGGTGGCCAACCAGATTGCCGCCGGAGAAGTTATCCAGCGCCCGGCTTCGGTAATCAAGGAGCTGGTTGAAAATGCAGTTGACGCCGGTGCAACCTCCATTCAGATTATTCTCCGCGACGGCGGCAAGAATCTGATTCAGGTAATCGACAACGGCTGCGGAATGTCGGATACCGACGCGCGTCTGGCCTTTGAGCGCCATGCCACTTCGAAAATCAGGCAGGCAAGCGATCTTTTCGAACTTCATACCATGGGGTTCCGCGGCGAAGCTCTGCCATCCATCGCCGCGGTGGCACAGATTGACCTGCGCACAATGCGCAAGGGCGATACCGTCGGCACTCATCTGGAGATTGCCGCATCCAAATTCCAGCATCAGACCGCCGAAGCCTGTGCCGCCGGAACGAATCTGTCGGTAAAGAATCTGTTCTTCAACTTTCCGGCCCGACGTAAATTCCTGAAAAAAGACGCGGTAGAGCTCACACACATCCTCCACGAGTTCGAAAGGCTCGCGCTGGTGAATCCCGACAAGACCTTCACGCTAGTGCACAATGAGGTCACTCTCCATCAGCTCCTCCCCGGCACTCTGAAACAGCGCATTGTAAGTCTTTTCGGCAAATCGCTCGAGAAGCAGCTCATACCGGTGGCAACGGAAACGTCGCTTGTGAAGATTTCCGGCTTTGTAGCCAATCCCGAAAACGCCCGCAAGCGCAACGCCCTGCAGTATTTCTTCGTGAACGGCCGCAACATGATGCACCCCTATTTCCGCAAGGCGGTGCTTCACTGCTATGAGAATCTCATACCGGCCGACCATCAGCCCTCATACTTTCTGAACTTCGAGGTCGACCCGCAGACCATCGACGTCAACATTCATCCGACCAAAAGCGAGATTAAATTCGAGAACGAAGCTCCGATATGGCAGATTCTTGTAGCTGCCATAAAGGAGGCGCTCGGAAAATTCAATGCCGTCCCCTCCATCGACTTCGACAGCACCGACCGGATTGATGTACCCGTATTCAACCCCAATGCCGAAGCGAATTTCGGCGACATGGTGTCGGGCGACTACAATCCTTTCGCGCAAGAGCATGCGACTCCCCGCGCTGCCGGGAGTATGGGTTCAGGCCTGCCGTCAAAGCGACCCAGCCGGCCCCTCGACGATTGGGAAAAACTCTATGAAGGCTTCTCGGGTGGTGTCGAGCCGTCGGATTTTCTGTTTCCCGATGAAGGAGGCGATGCCAGCGCACTCAATATACCTGATGAGCAACCCGTTTCCGATTCCAACAGCGAGCCGGTCGAGGCTTCCGGCCTCAATTCCCGCCAGGATTGCGGCGAGACGCTTCCGCTCGACGGCACCACGACGCAGCCGGTATCGCTCCTCCAGCTTAAACAGAAGTATCTTGTAGTGCCTTCCCATGCCGGCCTCATGGTGGTCGACTCCCACCGGGCGCATGTAAAGGTTCTCTACGAGGAGTTTTTCCGCGAAGGCAGGATTGTGGCAGGCGTATCGCAGGCAGTGCTGTTCCCGGAGGTCATGCACCTCACCCCGACGCAAAACAGCACTTTAAGCACCATGGGCGAACAACTCCGTGAACTCGGGTTCCAGCTGGAATATCTCGGCGACAGCGCCTGGAGCATAAACGCAGTGCCTGCCTCAACGGCTAAATTCAACGCCATCGACCTGTTGCAGAAAATGATTGCCGATGTTGCGGAGGAAACGGAGACCCGCGAAAATACCCTCCCCGCCAAAGTGGCGCTTGCTATGGCTCGCGCCGCTGCCGTTCAACCCGGGCAGCCGCTCAGTCAGGCGGAGGCGGAGACTCTGCTGAGCCGTCTTTTCTCGCTGCCTGATCCGGGATATACACCGACCGGGCAACCCGTATTTTTCACTCTCGACATGGCTGAAATAGCCAAGCGCCTGTAGACCGGACGTATGCCACACCATCCAGCATAACATCATCACATGAAATTACCACTCCTATATATTTTCATAGTCTCCGCACTTGCCACGCCGACGGTATGTCCTGCCGCACACTCCGACGACAATCCGGCTCACACCTCGGTAGGACGCAATGAAGTGAAAAAGGTTCTTCAGCAACTCGACCGCGAAATCGAGCTTCGCGACACATATAAAAACATGCGACAGACGCGGCTCGATTCCATCCGTATCCAACGCAACAATGTCAGGACCGACTCGCGCCGTTGGTTCGACCTCACAATGGACATCGCCGGCGGCTACAGTTCGTTCGACAACGACTCGGCACTCGTCTACTATACCCAGGGGCTCGACCATGCGTCGGCTATCGGCAATGATTCGCTCGCGACGGAGTTCCGACTGCGGCGAGCCACCTACCTCTCGATTTCCGGATATGTGCACGACGCTCTCAACGAACTTGAACTCGTCGACACAACCTCTATGACCTCCGGGCAGAAGCGCACGTATTTCGACGCCACACGCCGTATGTACAGCTTCATTTCCAACTACTACGAAGGATTCCTCTCTACGGCCGACTACTGGAACAACCGCGCCATCGAGGCCCAGGGCAAATTGATTCCGCTTCTGCCGAAAGGTTCTGTAGAATATATGCTCAACCTCGGCGAATATCTCTACGGCACCCGCCAGTATGCCCGAAGCCGCGAGGTAATGACGGCTCTGATCAACAAACTCACACTCGACACTCCGGGATATGCCATCGCCTGCCATAAACTCGCGTCGCTTGCCAACACGGCCGGCGACCAGTACGAGCGCATTTATTACCTGGCGCTTTCGGCCATTGCCGATACGCGCCAGGGCAACATGGAGGTAACCTCCATCCAGGAACTCGGCGGCCTGCTCTTCCAGAACGGAGATTCGGAACGCGCACACAACTATCTGCTCGCCGCCATGAACAACGTAGTAGAAAGCCGTGCGTCGGTGCGTCTCTCTCAGACTACCGAACTGCTCACGGTAATCGAAAACGACCATATGCTGCAGATAGCACGCTACAGGCGCCTGGTGGTATTCATTTTCATCATCCTCGTGGCTTGTATGCTGGCTCTCGTGGCCGCGATATGGTTCCTGCGCCGCCAGCTCCACCGCCTCGACGGCCTCAAACGCCATCTCGAAGAATCGAACCGTGCTAAGGAAGTCTACATGAGCCGATTCCTCACGCTCTGCTCCATCTATATGGATAAGCTCAAACAACTTGGGAAAATCGTGGACCGCAAAATATCCGCCGGCCAGACCGAAGAACTGGCACGTCTGGTAAAATCAAACAAATTCATGGAAGAGCAAAGCCGTGAATTCTACAGCGTGTTCGACGACGCGTTTCTACATATATACCCGCGTTTCATAGAGCAGGTGAACGACCTTCTGAAACCCGACAGCCGGATCACTCCGGCCGAAGGCGAACTGCTCACGCCGGAACTGCGCATTCTCGCGCTGATGCGACTCGGCATCGACGATGCACCCCGTCTGGCCCAGATGCTGAATTTCAGCGTCAACACCATTTATGCTTACCGCAACAAACTGCGTAACCGCGCCATCAACCGCCAGACGTTCGAGACCGACATCCTCAACATCGCCGCATCCTGAGCCTTACCCATCCGCGAAATGCCTGCCACAGCCTACTGGTTCTGCCCTGAGAACGATATCGCTCTCGCTTCGGGCCGGGAGATTTTCACGCCCCCGCGCCAGGCGGCGCTGTTAGGCCGCTACGGAGCTCCCCTGCTCTGGTGGATGGGAACACCCGACGATATTGTACTCATCCCCTCAGATCTCACTCCCGAAGAAACCGACTCTCTCGGCCAATGGGAAATGCAGATGAAAGCACGTTTCGGCGCCGGGCCTCGTCTGCGGCCCTCCCTGCAAGGAGAAAAAATCGACTCCCTTCGCCCGTGGGGATGGAGCGGCTACTCAGCCCGATGTCTCCGGCGCGCGGGCGCGCCTTCTCATCTCCTCGACGAAATCCGACCCGGCTTAGACCGCCTCAGGCAACTAAGCCACCGCAAAAGTTCCGTTGAGATTACACATCGCCTTGACGAATCTATGGATTTCGCGAGCTTCGGCATTCCTCCCTCGGTCCGACCGCTGGAGATACACGACACCACGGAAATAACGTCTATTCTTTCCGCCGGTAGGCTGTTGATTGCAAAATCCCCCTGGTCGTCGAGCGGCCGCGGCGTGTTCAGCAGCCGCGATATGTCGGCGCCCACGTTTCTGCGCCGGTGCGACGATACGATACGCCGGCAGGGAAGCGTGATGATTGAACACCTCCACCAGGTTGTCGCCGACTTCGCCATGCTTTTCGAGGCAACGGCTACAGGCATAACGTCCGTAGGCCTTTCGCGTTTCCACAATTGTCGTGGAGCCGCTTATGCAGGCAACGACCTCGCAACTGATGCGGAAATCCGCTCAGATCTCTCTTCCATGATTCCAGGTAGCCTGCTCGAGGCAGTGGAAGAATCCTTACGCGCGATTCTGGACGAGATGACGGTCGGACGCTACCGCGGACCGCTCGGCGTCGATATGCTCATAGCGGCCGGTCCTGACGGGAGCTGTTACCTCGTGCCATGCGTGGAACTGAATCTGCGATGCACCATGGGATTCGTGGCCCACGCGCTGAGGAAGCGTCTCCCCTCCGCTTACCGCCGCATGAGCGTCGCCCCATTCCGCACCGGTGCGCCGGAAATGGATCCACTGCCGTTGGTGCCCCCCAACCTCCATTTTTCCATTGTAGCAGAGCGGTAGAGCTCCCATGTAAACGGCTCAGGAAACGGCATCGGGATTTTTAATGTCATTAACATGGCCGATATTTCACGTTATCAAAAAATGCGTTAAATTTGCAAATTAATAGCTGTGGCCGTATGATTGCAGCTTAACTCATATTTTCTTATAATCAGCATACGAAAAAGTGAAACTACGCAAATCAGCTCTGCCGGCTCTCGCATTGGCCGCCACAATCGCCGCTATGGCCGCCGGTCCCAACAATATTGTGGAGGAAGTGGCATGGACCGTAGGCGACCAGCCTATATATAAAAGCGAAATCGAAGAAGCTTACCAGCAGATGCTCTACGAGAAGACTCCGGTAAAGGGCGACCCCTACTGCGTGATTCCCGAACGTCTCGCTCTTGAAAAGCTCTTCCTCCACCAGGCCGACATCGACACGGTCGAAGTGCAGGAATCAATGGTCAACCAGGCCGTCGACCAGCGTATCAACTACCTGGTCACAAACCTCGGCTCGAAGGAGAAAGTAGAGGAATACTTCCGCAAGCCAATGGCCGAATTCCGCCAGCAGATGGCCGAATCGATGCGTAATCAGTACCGCATACAGCAGGTGCAGAGCAACATCTCGAAAAACCTGAAGGTTACGCCGTCGGATGTCAGAAAATACTTCAACACTCTCTCGGAAGACTCCATTCCCTTTGTTCCGCTCCAGGTAGAGGCTGAAATCATTACGGTCAACCCGCGTATTCCCCAGGAAGAAATCGACGACGTGAAAGCCCGTCTGCGCGACTATGCCGACCGCGTAAACAAAGGGGAATCGGAATTCTCCACGCTCGCCATCCTCTATTCGGAAGACGGCAGCAACGTGCGCGGCGGTGAAATCGGCTTCATGGGCAAAGGACATCTCGAGCCGGAATATGCAGCCGTTGCCTTCAACCTCAACGACCCCAAAAAGGTATCGAAAATCGTCGAGACCCAATACGGCTACCATATCATCCAGCTCATCGAGAAACGCGGCGACCGCGTCAATACGCGCCATATCCTCCTTCGACCGAAAGTGAACCAGAAAGACCTCACCGATGCCATCGAGCGCCTCGACTCGCTCAAGAAGGAGATTGCCGACGGAAAATTCACCTTCGAGGAAGCCACGGTAGTCTCGCAGGACAAGGATACACGCAACAACCACGGCCAGATGGTCAACTCGGAGAACAATACCACGCGCTTCGAGATGTCGCAGCTCCCGCAGGAGGTCGCCAAGAAAGTGAGCACGATGGAAGTCGGCGACATTTCCGACGCATTCATCATGATGGATCCGAAACGCAACCGCGAGATTGTGGCTCTCGTAAAACTTACCGCCCGCATCCCGGCCCACAAGGCCAACCTCTCCGACGACTATCAGACTATCAAAGGCCTGTATGAAAATGCCGCCAAACAGAAGATGGTCGACCAGTGGATTGCAAGGAAAATCAAGGACACCTACGTGAAAATCGAGGACAACTGGTCGGACTGCGAATTCGAGCACGACGGCTGGGTGAAAAACAAGAAATGAGCCATCCCTCCTACTCCGACTCCCGGAAAGTGCTCCGGCGCCGCGGTCGCGGCAGTCTCGGCCTGGGCTTTCTGCTTGCCGTAGCCGTTGCGGCGGCTTCGCTCATTGCCGGCGCGCAGAACAATACTCCGAAAAAACAGGCCGCTCCAACCCGGCGCCAGACGATTCTCACTCCCGACACAGCCCCCATCAGGCCGGCAATCCCTTCGGCCAACCGCTATCAGCGCGACAAAGTGTTTCTGGAGCGCGCCGCCGAACTGCGCGCCGAACCCGGTACGGATTACCAGACCGTGGTTGGCGACGTGCTTTTCCGCAAGGGCGATATGTATATGTACTGCGATTCGGCGCTCTTTTTCGACGGGGGCGCCGAGGTCCGCGCCTTCGGCAACGTGAGGATGGAGCAGGGCGATACTCTTTTTGTCTACGGCGACGAACTCAACTACAACGATACTACCCAGCTGGCAATTCTCTATGCAGATACGGGCAAGAAAGTGCGTCTCATCAACAAGGACGTAAAACTCACCACCGACATATTCAACTACGACCTCGGCATCGAGCTGGGCTACTATGAAGTCGGCGGTATCCTCACCGATAAAGAAAACCGCCTCGACTCGTGGTACGGCGAATACTCCCCGGCGTCGAAGGATGCGCTCTTCCGCGAGAACGTACATCTGAAATCGCTCGGCGAATCCGACACGCTCGACATCTACACCGAGGAGATGCTCTACAACACGCTGACCCACATCGCCATTCTCGACACCACATCGACCATCATCTCCGGCGACGGCACAATCTACACCCGCTCGGGCGTCTACAACACCGAGACCTCGCAGGCCGACCTCTACAGCCGTTCGCTCGTGGTTGCCAAAAACGGCAACACACTTACGGGCGACACGCTTTTCTACGACCGCAATCTCGGTTTCGGCGAGGCCTTCGGCAACATCGAACTGACCGACACCACCAACAAAATGATTCTCAACGGCGACTACGGCTACTATTTCGAAGTGGCCGACAGCGCGATGGTCACCGGCCGCGCCCTCGCCAAGGAGTACTCGACGCCGTCCGACACCCTTTTCCTCCATGGCGACACTATACGTACATTCATGTTCATAGTGCCCGAACACGCGCTCAACGACTCCGTGACAGTGCCTGCCGACACTACCCACCACCTCATCGCATCGCCCCACGTGCGCTTCTACCGCTCCGACCTCCAGGGGTTGTGCGATTCGCTGACGTTCGTTCAGCGCGACTCGATGCTGTGGATGAACTACCATCCCGTGGTCTGGAACGATACCAAACAGATTTTCGGCAACGTGATTCAGGTGCATATGCGCGATTCCACCGCCGACTGGGCGAAACTTCCCGATTTCGGGTTCATGGCCGAATGGCTCGACGAGGAATTCTACAATCAGCTTACGGGCAAAACGATGTATGCCACCTTCGAGCGGCGCACCATCAAGCATCTCGACGTGAGCGGAAGCGTACAGGGAATCATGCTCCCGATGGAGAACGATTCCACCTACAACAAGATTGCCAATTTCGAGAGCTCTTTCCTCTCGGCCGAATTTAAGAACCAGACCATCGACTGGCTCAAGACCTGGCCCGAGACGCCTGGCACAATGACACCGCTGTATCTGGCCAAGCGCAGCAGTTTTTATCTCCCTCAGTTCCGCTGGTTCGAACCGCTCCGGCCCACGGGTCCCGACGATGTGTTCAACATCTCCTACGAGATGCTCCAGCTGATGCAGGAACCACCATTCGGCGGCAAGAACTCCGGACGCAAGTCGACCGCGCCCGCCAAACCGGCGGCCAAGCTTTCCGCCGCTCCGCAGTCAGAGGGAACGTCCCGGGATGAAAAAGAAACCTCGGAAGAGCCCACAGCAGTAGCCGAACAAGATACAGCAACGACCTCCAAGACCGAATAAACCTCCCCCTCAACCATGCATACCCATACATCCGACCTTCTGCGTTTTCTCGACGCTTCGCCCTGCAATTTCTGGGCCGCGAAAAATCTTGCCGACCGCCTTTCGACTACTGGTTTTCAGCCGCTCGACATGCGCGACGAGTGGAATCTGCGTGCCGGCGGACGATATTTCGTAACGAAAAACGATTCGGCGGTGTTCGCCTTTGCAGTCGGGTCCGACCCGCTGGCGGGGTATCATATAGTGTGCGCCCACAGCGACTCCCCGGGGTTCCGAATCAAGCCGAACGCCGAGATGCCTGCTGCGGGCAATATGCTCCGGCTCAACACGGAGGTCTACGGCGGTCCGATTCTCTATACCTGGTTCGACCGTCCACTCTCGATTGCCGGACGCGTGATGCTCGAGAGCGACGACCCGATGCAGCCGGAGATGCGTCTGGTGAAGTTCACCCGTCCGTTGCTCACCATCCCACATCTGGCCATCCACTACAACCGCTCGGTCAACGACGGCAACCCGCTGTCGCGCCAGCGCGACATGCTACCGCTGGCCGGATTCCTCCACGACGGCGAGCCGCGCGAGGGATGCATCCGCCGGCTCGTGGCCGAAGAACTCAATGTAGCGCCGGAAAAGATTCTCGACTACGACCTGACTCTTTTCGACACAACGCCAGCCACCCTCTTCGGCATTCACGACGAACTGATTTCCGCCGGGCGTATCGACGACCTCGAGATGGCTCACGCAGCCTTGACGGGTCTGCTTGAAAGCGTGCAATCCGACCCGGAAACCAGCACGACACGCGTAATGGCGATTTTCGACAACGAGGAAACCGGCTCGGGCACCAAGCAGGGAGCTGCCTCCCCCGTTCTGCGCACCATCCTCGAGCGCATCAACCGCTCAATGGGCGGCGACGAGGATACGTTCTGCCGCGCCGTGGCTGCGTCGTTTATGGTGTCGGCCGACAACGGACACGCGACTCATCCCAACTACGAAAGCAAGCAGGATCCGACCAACCACCCCGTGCTCGGAGGCGGTCCGGTAATCAAAATCAACGCCAACTGCAAGTATATGACCGACGCCGACTCGTCGGCCGTATTTCAGGCCATCTGCCGCAAGGCCGGAGTGCCGGTGCAGATGTTCGTCAACCACAGCGACGTGGCCGGAGGCTCGACCCTTGGCAACATCCTCACCTCTCAACTCGAACTGCGCGGCGTCGACATGGGTGCTCCCCAACTCGCCATGCACTCCTGCCGCGAAACCGCCGCCGTCGCCGACCACCTCTCCACCATCTCCGCCTTCCACACCTTCTTCTCCCTCTGATACCATACAAGGCGCTCCCTTGAGGGTAGATTCGAACTGTTCCCGCCACTCATGGTCCGGATTCAGTCCGAATCTGAAAATAATTTTGGAAAAATAGGGCAGAAAAATTTGGCGGTTCCAAAATAATGTGATAACTTTGCAGTCGCAAATGAGGCTCAAAGGAGCCTTGTAACAACGATGGTTCGCTAGCTCAACTGAATAGAGCATCTGACTACGGATCAGAAGGTTACAGGTTTGAATCCTGTGCGAATCACCAAACGACACAAGCCACCGCAGAAACCTGCTTTAGCAGCTGACGCAATATAACGGCTGAATGTCGACCAACAACGATGGTTCGCTAGCTCAACTGAATAGAGCATCTGACTACGGATCAGAAG
>URAU01000024.1 GCA_900545955.1 uncultured Porphyromonadaceae bacterium | reverse complement strand
ACGAGATTAGCGAGTGTCTCGTGGGCTCGGAGATGTGTATAAGAGACAGTTCCCCACCTGATACCACTATACAACAGCTAAACGATAATAACACAGCGCCCCTGCCGCAATCACATTCGATCCATATATGATTGCGGCAGGGGCGCTGGTGTTTGGTCCAAACGGGCACGGAGAGGCCATTCCGTTAGGGAGTTGGCCCCAGTCGCAAACTGTAGTACCCGTACCTTCCTACGCCATCTACTCGAAGATTCGCCAATTTGACTTCATGGACCGCATTGCAGCTTACAAGCGTGGTGGGAATGTTGTTGTTTTTCGAAAAAACATGAGACGAATGCCATCGTAGTTCATTAAAAGCCATTTATTTCCACAACATAGAGCTGAATAGCATGAAATGAAACAGAACCGTCCTGCAATTGTGATTCGCTTGAAAGTTAGTACATTTGCAATATAGAGTCCAACTTCCCTCGCCACTCTGCCACTTGAAATAATGTTGTGATTCGCTTGAAAGTTAGTACATTTGCAATATAGAGTCCAACTCGATTAAACGTTGTTTTTGAGCGGACGGCGTTGTGATTCGCTTGAAAGTTAGTACATTTGCAATATAGAGTCCAACCGGAGTTCAGCGGCGTATTGTTCAAGCATGTTGTGATTCGCTTGAAAGTTAGTACATTTGCAATATAGAGTCCAACTCCGATGGACGATTGCTAGATACGGCGAACGTTGTGATTCGCTTGAAAGTTAGTACATTTGCAATATAGAGTCCAACAGACTCTATACAAGCCGCTGCAATACAGCGGGATACAAACAAAATTAGACAACTAAAAAACCGCATCTATTTGATGCGGTTTTTTAGTTTGAACCTTGTTTTTGCTGTCCTAAGACTTTCTGGTCAGCGTATTTTCCACAATGATTTTCAGAAAAGTTCCAACTGAAAGGAAGTATTATGCGGAATAGATGCTTCGGCGCCCTCGAATATACGAATGTCAGAAAACTGGCGGTCAGTAAGTTGGATAATGCATACTTTGCCAGTATCGGGTATTTGAGGGATGACGCGGTCAATGTGCACCTGCATGTTCTCGCGCGACGCACAATGACGCACGTAGATTGAATACTGAAACATGGTGAATCCGTCGAGAAGCAGGTACTTCCGGAAGTCGGCTGCAGCCTTGCGCTGCTTTTTGGTCTCGGTCGGGAGGTCGAAAAATATGAAAACCCACATAATGCGATAGGAACTGAAGCGTTCGGTCGACATAACAACGTTATATTTCGGGAGTTATATTTCGGGATATAAAATTTTACGGGCTGAGCCTTCATAGCACTTTACCAATGAGGCCACTGTAGTGGACGTAGCTACCATAAGAGGTCGTCTAAGTCCACCAATCATTACATCGAGGACCGGGATTCCCAGCAGCTCACGTTTAATCTCTGGAGTCAACCCCACGCTACAGGCATGGCTGGAAAGAATCTCGCATACAAGCATATCTACGTAGGGCCTATAGGGCTCCATAACATCGTCTGCCAGACAGAATGCGTTGAATTTGTTTCTATGAAACAGACCGCACTGCGGAATCAGCCCGGCACCGACAATAGCCCGAGCTATCACAGCCCTGAGAATAGCATACCCATAATCGAGTAGTGAATTTACCGGATTATCGTCATCCCCACGAAAGAATCCACTATCGGCAAACAAATTTTTCCAATAATACACGGCAGCACGGGCCTCAAAATTATCGGGGTCGCCACTCCTTACGGTTTTAGACCACTGCTCCATGCATCCGGTCTCACATTGTCGGCGCATACGCAGTACACACGCCTGATTCCGAATTTTAGCCATGACTGTCTGCTGCCACAGTTGCTTTTTCAAGGGAAGTGATGCGGCAAGCTGGGCACGCGACTTCTGCGATAGGAGCGTATTGCCTTCGAGAGGCTGAAGCATTCCTGAAGGCATATGTCGGGAATCGCAAATTACCACGGCAATATTTCTTGCCGACAGCTCAGCCATGAGGGCCGATGTCAGCGTTACACATGGCGTTTCTATCACTATCAGTCCGATATCCTCGAGCGGACGTGTCAAAATTCCCCTTTCGGATTTCGTATCGATTACCAGTTGATTGAGTTTCAGCGAGAGAAAGGCACGGTTGGAGAAGAGAAGAGTCTGTTTAATCATAAGCAAAATCGCCGGTCGGGGTAATTTTCACCTTGTGTGGCTTGAGGTTTAAAAAGGCTTGCGTCGACAAGCGATAGACATCTAACATCTTCCTAAACTCCGTCGTATCATCGGCAGTGGTGTTAGTATGTCTTCGCAGAGAGAAATCATTGTCAGCGAGTTTCTGTACTCTATAGAGATGGGAGGCAAGAGTCGCTCGGTCGTTGTTTCTGACGGCATCGTTGAATTCATCCTCCGAAAGGCCGAGCACAAACATCTGATTCATCTGCAGACTCATAAGGAACTTCCAGTCCGGGCGTGGCAGAGATGCGGCAAGCCGCTCGCGCACATCCTCGTCGGCAATACCCATCAGTAAGTTCCAGGCATCGTCCGGATGCTTCACTATCACAGGAATGCCATTGAGACGTCGCAACACACCATCCCACATCGAGGTCACAGAGCAGAGTTTCCTGCCTACGCTATCCTCATAGATGGCTATATGATGGTTACTGGCGGTCTTAGCGTAACCTATGGGATTGCCCGAAGAATCGCGGCGCACTGCAGCCATGGATTTCGGCTTTAAGCCTGTGGCAATCCGCACAGTACGTATAGGAGTAAACGCGCCCGGAAGTATGAGGGGCCGTTCCGCGAAACTCTTCTGATATTCGCTATCCTTATTGCCGCATTCGGCGAAGCGGCCTTCGACGCTCCGCCTTACGGCTCCATCGACAATTTTCAGTATATCCTTGTATTTTAGCGCAGCGACACTTTTACGCACCACATATTCGAAGCGATGGCAAGACACCTCAGTGACATTTTCTCTCTTCCCCTTTCTCATCACCTCAAGACCTTCTCCGGGAAGACTCTTGAGAGCTTTTTTTACATTGCCGCCAAAATGCTCCAAGATGGCCTGGATTGCTTTGCGGGCAGCCGGATCGCTTACAAGGGTCGGCGTATCAAAAGCATATTTCAAGGTTTTTCGCCCGTCGGGAAGTCGGATAAGCCCATATACCGTCTCCTGATGGAGGGCCCCACGCGGTATGACCAGTTTATCCTGAACCACAGTCTTTTTTCCACCACGCATTATAGCCCTCTTGCCTGGCGTAGTGAGTTTCTTACCCGACTTGAACGAAACTGCAATCCCCTCCACGGCCTTACGCACCG
The DNA here is from genome assembly GCA_900545955.1 of uncultured Porphyromonadaceae bacterium. Lineage (GTDB taxonomy): Bacteria > Bacteroidota > Bacteroidia > Bacteroidales > Muribaculaceae > UBA7173. The sequence continues at coordinate 10,066 of URAU01000024.1, read as the reverse complement.
TTTCAATATCGAAACGTGGCCGCGTCGAAGCCCAGAGTTCAAGCTGCGATTTATTGCGTGTGAAATCTGCATTTTCCTTCACAAGCTCGGCATGGATGTTTCCATGCTCGGCATTGAGGTTGTTGAGTCGCTGCACGTAGCCCTGACGCGTTAGAGCAATTACAAGAGCATCGACAGCATGATGGCGGTGGTCAAATCGTTTACTCCAGTTCTTTATCTGCTGGCGACGGTGGGTCTGCCCCTTATGCTCGTATTCAACTTCCTCTACAAGACCGGCCGACGCATATTTATCCAGGCTAAGGTCATGGAGAATGCGATCGTATCCCCACTGATGACGGAAGAAGTCCGTCACTGAACCGGATGTCGCCCAAACGTTTCGTACAACCGTATGAAGTATCTCCATGGCTTTGCGGGCGATATACTGCGACTGGCGCAGGTCGCGTTCAAGGAAGTCTGAAGGAATTTCCTCTTTCGGGCAGAGCAGACGGTCGCGCTTCGTCCGTGAAATCTTCTTTGCTTCCGCCATAGCCTCCACGCGGGCTATATAGGCGCGGAATTCCTCATCGGTATGATCCTCCTTCATAAAATCGTAGGCGGTACGATTGTTCTTGGCCTTGTTGCACCGACGGCAGGCGCATGTCTTGTTCGAGAGACTGTCGTCGAAGAATATCGAACGCGGAATGATATGTTCGACCTCGGCATCCCCCGTAAGGAATTCCGTAGCCGATACGGGCTGGCCGCAGTACATGCACACATGCTCCGTCTCCTCCCACAAACGCAGTTTCTGGATGGTTCTTCGCGAGGGCGTCAGCCCGTATTCAGCAATCTTCTCGCCGAGGGCTTTGTTTTCTTTCTCGCGGGCATTGATGGCGGTAGAGGCATCGGAACGCTCCTTAGCGCTCTGTTTCAGCGAGCGGGCCAGCTCCACGCGCACCTCATCTATCGGGCCAAATTGTGCGATAAGGCTATTCACCACATGAATCATCTGGTTGAGAATTTTTTCGATGACCGGCTGCCGCAGACTGCCTTTCTTAATAATATCGAGATGGTCGACGACGACGCGCGTGGCATTTTCCTCTGCTGTCACAGACGCCGAATGGTTGACACCGGCTGCGGCAGCCGCGTCGGAATAGACCATCCCCTCGGCGAGATATGGGATAATTCTGCGCATGAAGCGTGCCGAACGGTTGCTGAAACCTGCGCCGGTGAAGTCAATGGCGAATATACGGTCTACAACAGCCGGATCTGTGATTCCGAAGTTCTTGGCGAGCGCAGCAGCCAGTTCATCGCGGTCGGCGATGGAATAAGCCGTATGCCAAAGCCTGTAGAGCGGTTCATTGATAAAGTCGGGAGATACAACGCGACGCACGTCGCCCGTGGCGGAGTCGGCATTCCCATCGATGAATCTAAGATTGAACCTTAGCAACTCATCGCGACGGCCCACCCCCTCAAGAGCGTTGAAGAGGGCAGTATAGGTCTTGTTGCCCGGAATCCCCTTCCCGAGCGACTGGTCGGGTCTGAACCCGTCGCCCCTCTTCAAACCGATGAGTTTAAGGAGGTCTGTCACGGTCATCTTCTCGTGGGTGTTGAGGAATTCATAGATTCTTTCACGTTCCTCCGCAGTAAATACAAACTGATACTGGCTCTTTCTCGCTTCCGAAGAAACGATACCGTCAGGTATGGGGGCGGCATCCTTATTGCGTACGTTGACCAGACGAATATTGTTGATTACCTCATATAGGCGGCACACCTGCGCTAGAGGCGAAGTGCGCGGAGCAACCTTCGGGCCGCCAAATACCTCGCGGCCATCGGCCGTACAATAGTTTTTTCCCTCGAATTCGCATACGCTCACCAGGTGCTTGCATGATTTGAGCGGACGCTGGAAGAAAATTGCATTACGCAATCCTGCGATAACTTCGTCGGTCAGTATCTCCGGATAAAATTTGCGCTGAACGCGCATGATTGTATCGAATTCATCCTCGTAGGCCTGACGGGGAAACACATTCTCGCGGATACGGAAGGTTGCCACTTTCGCACCTTTGTCGGTGGTAGCAGCTGTGGCTAAAAGTCGTTCATAGAAATGTTGACCGTAAGTTTTCCCTTCAGCACGAATCTCGGCATAATTACGGTTAACGTCCTGAACGAATTCAGTCTGTTTCGCATCAGCCACATCAGTTTTCGCATGTTTATAGCCTCGCTTTTGATTAAGATGCAGAAGTACACGGCCGATTTCCGGCAATGTAAGCCGCACACCTGACGTGGCCGCATCGGATCTCAGTTTCCACAATTCCAGTGGACTCAGGCTGTTCAAGGAATCTGCCGAGTCAAGCATACCCAGAAACGCCAGCTGCGAACGCAACAGGCGCCGACGCATCTTGTAGCGACAGAGCATTTTTCGGGCAGTGCGACGGAACGTACGTTGAGCGCATACGGATTCGCCATTTCCCCTGTCAAAATTTGAGGATTCATCGGGAGTGAGACTCAATATCCGGCTACCCATACCGAGTATTTCAATGGGATTGTATTTACCGTCGACTTCAATCAGACACCATCCGACTGAGCCAACCCCGAGATCAAGACCGAGTACTTTCATGGCCTATATGCGTTAATTCTTCAGATTAAATGGCTAAAATTCTATCCGAGACTTTTATAGAGTCACCTTTTGCAAATATAAAAATTTAATTTTAAATTTGTAGTGCAATACTAACTATAGCGAATCACAATAAGGATTTTATCCGTTGTGAAAACATCCGGAGAAGGGGAGCAATCCCTTTCTCTTTTTTTCATTTTATCAATGGGGGTTAGCGGGAGATTTCGGCGGAGAGCATGCGGTGGCCGAAGCGGCAGTAGATGCATTTGCGCTTTTCGCAGTATTCGCGGCGCAGCTGGATGAGGGCCTGGCTATCGAAGGCGTCGGCGGCTTCGATGCCTGCGTCGGCGAAAAGGCGCGTGACGGAGTTGTTCTCGGGTTCGATGGCCTGGAGTAGCTCGATGTCGGAGGTGAGTGTGTCGTCGTCGCCGCGATATGTGGCGTAGGCGTGGCGCAGAGGGACGGCGGCGTTAATTATCAGTGTGTCGATGGAGGGGCGGCTAAGCGCCCGGGGCGATGTGGCCTGCGTCGGAGCAAATGTATAGTGTGTTGCCCAGAAGCCGCGCAGGGTTATGTCGAAGAGCTGGCGCATGCGGTCGATGGTATCGGCTTCCACAAGGCTGCTCATCAGGTAGAAGCCTTCGTGGACTTTCTGTGCCAGGGCAGCTATGCGGCGGTGGGGAAAGTTCTGCGGACGCGTACGCGCCATCTTCCACGCGAGTGCGAGCGGCCGCAGGGAGTATTTGTGGCTGAAAAAACGGTAGTCGTCGCGCAGGCGCGTTATGTAGGGGTCCTCGCCTGCGTCAGGCGGCGGAATAAGGCCGGCTTGACCGAACATGAAGGCTTCGACAGATGTCAGCTCGTCGCGGTGGCGGTTGAGGAATTTCAACGGGAGCTGCCGCGCGAGTATTTCCATGGGTTCGCTGTTGAGACCGAAGCCGAGGGCGCGGGCGAGGGTGACGAACGCGGCGGCTTCCCAGTTGCCGGCGCTATCGTCGACGAGACTGCGGATTCGCTCGCTCTTCATGTAAAGTCGCTCGGCACCGAGCGACGTAAGCCAGTCGGTATGGTAGATGTGGGGCAGCGAGGCGATGGTGGAACTGCATGGGAGCGACGCCCCGGCATGGTTGATCAGCAGGTTGCAGCGGCGCGCTCCCTCGGGGGTGCAACGCATTATCATCTGGGGAATCAGCTCGCCGCTGGAGCGGTAGACGGGCGCGTCATCGACCTGCACTACATGCAGTATCACCGAATCGTAGGCGGGATCGGCATCATGGTGATGGCGGAACCAGTCGGAGGCGCGCACATGGATTTCCACGTTTCCCACCCAGGTCTGCCCGTCGATTTCCACGGTAGCGTTGAAAAAGTCGGGCCCGGCATCGGCGTTGAGTATCCCCTGGTCCACTACGCAGACGCGACGGCCGTCGACAGTGGTCTGACCGCCGCGGAGACCGAGGCGGTGCTGCCATACAAATTGCATCAGTTGCTCCATGGGGCTTGGGAAGAGGGGATTGTTCCGCTGTCGGGCCGAATTAAGGGCCGACACTCAAATTTAGCTCATTTTTTTCAGTCCGGCAAGCATTTCGGCGGGAGTGAGCCGGAGCTGGGGGTGAACCCACTGCGGCCACAGCTGAATCATGGGTTTCAGCACGAATTCGCGCAGATGCATGCGCGGATGGGGCACTTCGATACCGGGCTGACGCACAACAGTATCGTCGAGGCAAATCAAGTCGATGTCGACAGTGCGGTCGGCATAGCTTCCGTCGGCATGGCGGTGGGAAGCATCGGAAATCGACCGCTCCACGGCGTGCAACCGCTCCATAAGCTCGGGCACACTGAGCGTGGTATGGATGTTCATTCCCACGTTAAGGAAGCGATGCGACGACGTGAAGCCCCACGGCTCCGATTCGATTATGTCGGATACCTGAACTTCGTAGTCCTCCGACAATAAGGCAACCCCGGCGACCGCACGCGCCAGATAGGCACGGCTGTCGCCGAGGTTGGATCCTATGTTGATATGCGCTGTGGCCATATCGTGCTGTATTGCAAGGTGTGCCGGAATTCCGGCCGGATGCGGAGCTGCGGGGCGCTACATCAGAGGGCGCGGGCAACTTCCACCTGCTCGAAGCCTTCGATGATATCGCCGACCTGGATGTCGTTGTAGCCCTGGATGGAAAGACCGCAGTCGAGACCGGCAACGACCTCTTTGGCGTCGTCCTTGAAGCGCTTGAGCGAGCCGAGCTCGCCGGTGTAGCGTACGATGCCTTCGCGGATAAGGCGCACTTTGTTGGAACGTTTGATTTTGCCTTCGCGCACAATGGCTCCGGCAATAGTGCCGACCTTCGAAATCTTGAACGTCTCGAGCACTTCGGCCGACCCGGTAATCTCTTCCTTCACCTCGGGAGCGAGCATGCCGGCCATGGCGTCCTTCACCTCCTCGATGGCCTGATAGATGACCGAATAGAGGCGGATTTCAACGCCCTCACGCTCTGCGTCGCGACGCGCAGCCTGCGAGGGGCGCACCTGGAAGCCGATGATGATGGCATCGGAGGCGGCGGCAAGCGTGACGTCGCTTTCCGAAATCTCGCCGACGGCCTTGTGGAGCACGTTGACCTGCACCTCGGGAGTCGAGAGCTTGATGAGCGAGTCGCTGAGGGCCTCGATGGAACCGTCGACGTCGCCCTTTACGATGATGTTGAGTTCGTGGAACGAGCCGAGGGCCTGACGATGGGCGATTTCCTCAAGGGTAAGGCGCTTGGAGGTGCGCATGCCCAGTTCGCGCTGCAGCTGCTGGCGCTTGTTGGCAATCTCGCGGGCTTCCTGCTCGGTGTCGAGCACGTTGAAGGTGTCGCCGGCGGTGGGAGCGCCGTCAAGTCCGAGAATCAGCGTGGGCTCGGCGGGGCCGGCCTCCTTGATGCGCTGGTTACGCTCGTTGAACATCGCCTTGATCTTGCCGTAGTGTGTGCCTGCCAGAATTACGTCGCCCACGCGGAGCGTGCCGTTCTGCACGAGCACGGTGGCCACATAGCCGCGGCCCTTGTCGAGGCTCGACTCGATGATTGAACCGGTGGCGTTGCGGTTGGGATTGGCCTTGAGTTCGAGCATCTCCGCTTCGAGGAGCACTTTCTCGAGAAGCTCCTCCACGCCGATGCCTTTTTTGGCCGAGATGTCCTGGCTCTGGTATTTGCCGCCCCATTCCTCCACGAGGTAGTTCATTGCAGCCAGTTCCTCCTTGATTTTATCGGGATTGGCGGCCGGCTTGTCGATTTTATTGATGGCGAACACGATGGGGACTCCGGCGGCCGAGGCGTGGTTGATTGCCTCGACGGTCTGGGGCATGACATCGTCGTCGGCTGCCACAATGATGATACAGAGGTCGGTGACCTTGGCGCCGCGGGCACGCATGGCGGTGAAGGCTTCGTGGCCCGGGGTGTCGAGGAATGTGATGTGGCGGCCGTCGGAGAGCGTCACGTTGTAGGCTCCGATGTGCTGGGTGATGCCGCCGGCCTCGCCGGCGATTACGTTGGCCTTGCGGATGTAGTCGAGAAGCGATGTCTTACCGTGGTCGACATGGCCCATCACGGTGACGATGGGCGGACGGGCCACGAGGTCTTCCTCCTGGTCTTCTTCCTGAGAGATTGCCTCGACAACCTCCGCCGATACGAATTCGGTCTTGAAGCCGAACTCCTCGGCCACGAGGTTGATGGTCTCGGCGTCGAGACGCTGGTTGATGGAAACCATCACTCCGATGTTCATGCAGGTGCCGATTACTTTGTTGATGGGCACGTCCATCATCGAGGCGAGGTCGTTGGCGGTAACGAACTCCGTGAGCTTGAGCACGCGGCTCTCTGCTGCTTCGAGTTCGGCGGCTTCGCGTTCGCGCTCGGCTATGGCCTCGCGCTTCTCCTTACGCCATTTCACGCCACGTTTCTGACCTTTATCCTTGGCGGTGAGGCGTGCGAGCACCTCCTTCACCTGCTTCTGAACGTCTTCTTCGTTGACGTCGTTATGACCGGGACCGCGGCGGTTGCGGTCGCTGCCTTTGCCCGACTTTCCGTCGCGGCCGCGGCCTCCGCCCTGCCCGGGCTGCGGGCCCGAGGTCTTCTCGATATCGATTTTCTCCTTGCCGCCGATGCGACGGCGCTTCTTGCGGTCGCCGCCGGCTTCTGAAGCAGCGCCGTTGCCGCCGTTTGCCTTGGCTATGCGCTCGTTGCGACGCTCCTCCTTCGATTTCTTTTTGGGGCGTGTGGACTGGTTGATGGCCGAAAGGTCTATCTTGCCGACCACGTTGATTGTGGGGCCGTTGGCCGGGAGGCCGACGGTGAAGATTTCCTCTTCCTTGGCCTTTGGAGCTTCGGGAGCGGGGGCAGCTGCCGGTGCGGCATTCTCCTTAGGAGCGGATGCGGGGGCGGGGGCAGTTTCAGCCTTCGCCACAGGGGTTTCCTGAGCGGGAACGGCCTGAGGCTCGGCCTGAGGCGCAGGAGCGGCTTTAGGGGCTGCCTGAGCAGCCGGCTGGGGCGCGGAGGTAATTGCCGGCTTCGGTTCCGGCTTCACCTCTGCGCTCGGCGTAGGCTTGGGAGCAGGTGCGGGGGCCTGCTTACGGATGGGGTTGCCATGAGCGTCAAGCTCTATCTTGCCAAGAATCTTCGGCTTATTGATTTCGGAGGTAAGACGCACCTCCTCTACCTCGCGCGGCGCAGGAGCGGGTTTGGCCTTCTCGCGCTCGCGGGCGCGGTCGGTCGAGAGCTGCTGCGACTTGTTTTTCTGGTCGCGGTCGTTCTTGAACGAGCTTTCCAGAAGCTCAACGACGTCTTCCTCGATGCGCGCGTTGGGGTTGTCGTCGACCTCGATGTTTTTGCCTCGCAGGAACTCTACAACGGTAGGCAGGGCAACGTTGAGATCTTTTGCTACTTTACTTATTTTGATTCTCGCCATGTAGTGGTTTTTGTGTTCTAAAGTGATTTTGCGGGTGGAGTGGAGAGGATTCGGGAGTTTCACGGGAAGACGTGGCTCTCACGGCCACTTTTGGCGTGAATCAGTTGGCGGGCGTCTCGTCGGCGGGAGCCTCGGGAGCTTCGTCGGCGGGAGCATCAGCAGAAGCTGCGGGAGCATCGGCCGGTGCCTCTTCGTCCTCGAATTCGGCGCGCAGGATTGCAAGCACGTTGTCTACGGTCTCCTCCTCGAGGTCTGCCTTGTTTACGAGATCCTCGCGGGGCGTATTAAGCACGGCCTTGGCTGTGACGCAACCCATATCCTTGAGTGCCTCGATTACCCATTCCTCGATTTCATCCTTGAATTCGTCGAGGTAGATATCCTCCTCGAACACTTCGTCAGTGTCGCGGTATACGTCGATTACGTAGCCTGTAAGCATCGAGGCAAGCTTGATGTTGAGGCCGCCCTTGCCTATGGCGAGCGAAACCTGGTCGGGCTTGAGGAACACTTCGGCCTTCTTCTCCTCCTCGTCGATGCGTATCGACGAGATTTTGGCGGGCGACAGAGCGCGCTGGATGAAAAGCGAGGGGTTGGCCGTATAGTTGATTACGTCGATATTCTCGTTGCGCAGCTCGCGTACGATTCCGTGGATGCGCGATCCCTTGACGCCCACGCAGGCGCCCACGGGATCGATGCGGTCGTCGTAGCTCTCAACGGCGATTTTGGCGCGTTCGCCCGGGATGCGGGCCACGGCGCGGATGTTGATAAGCCCGTCGTGGATTTCAGGCACCTCCAGCTCGAAGAGGCGGCGGAGGAAATTCTCGTTGGTGCGCGAAACGGTGATTTTCGGATTGTTGTTCGTATTGTCGACGTTGGCGATCACCGCGCGGATAGTTTCGCCTTTACGGAAGAAATCGCCGGGAATCGACTGGTTTTTCGGCAGAAGAAGCTCGTTCTTGTCGTCGTCGAGCAGGAGGGTCTCGCGGCTCCAGGTCTGATAGACTTCACCGGTTACGAGCTCACCCTCGAGATCCTTGAATTTGGCGTATATCGCCTCCTTCTGAAGTTCGAGAATCTTGCTCTGAAGAGTCTGGCGCAGCGTAAGGATTGCGCGGCGGCCGAAATCGGCGAATATAATCTCCTTGGTGTGCTCCTCGCCGATCTCGACCTCTGGATCGTTGTCAGCACGGGCGTCGGAGAGCGAAATCTGGAGATTGGGGTTCTCTACCTCGCCGTCGGGCACAACTTCAAGATTCTGGAAAATCTGGACGTCGCCCTTGTCGGGGTTCATGATTACATCGAGATTGTCGTCGGTGCCAAACATCTTGGCGAGCACGTTGCGGAAGGATTCTTCGAGCACGCTGATCATCGTGGTCTTGTCGATATTCTTGAGTTCCTTGAACTCGGCGAAGCGCTCGACCATGTTGGGAGTTTCCTCTTTCTTAGCCATTTTATATGTCTGTATTTTTTATTATTCTGAATTGCAGTGGAATCAGAGGCCGGCGGGGCCACTTCTTCCTTTAAAATTTCTGAGTATTAGACCCGATTGAGCCGGGAAATTTACTTGAACGAGATAAGATACTTCACCTGCTTGGCCATGGCAAACGGGAGGGTCTCGGTCTCGGTTTTGAGCACGGGGCGCTTGGCTCCCGGCTCCTTTACTTTCACCTGATATTCGAAAGTGAAGTCGTCGGCGCCTACCGCCGTAAGAGTGGCCTTGATTTTTCGGCCGTCGCGGGTGAGAATCTCGATTTCGTTGCCGATATTTTTCTCATACTGGCCGCGCACTCTGAAGGGGGCGGTCAGCCCTGCCGAACCTACCTCAAGGTCGTAGTCCTCCACGTCGCGGTCGAAGTCCTTCTCGATTGCGCGCGTCACGGCCGCACAAGTGTCGATATCGAGACTTCCGGGGGAGTCAAGTTCAACCACAATATTGTTCTGCGGACTTACGGTGATATCCACAATAAAGAGGTCGGTGCCCTCAATAGCTTTTTCAACCGACTCGCGCAGGAGATTCTTGTCTATCATAAACAGCGTGTAAATTAGCCGGACAATATTGTCTGGAAATCAGACTGTCCAAAATAAAGGGAGGAAGCCGAAAGGCCTCCTCCGATAACCGATGCAAAATTACTGAAATTTATCGGAATATGCAAATTCCATCGCCCGGATGGAGCTACATGAGGCGGAAATTGAGGCCCAAAAATAGTTTATATTAAAAATTTAACAATATTTAATATTCCAGCTGACAATTCAATTTTAAAATCGCACAGTTAATCAGCATTTCAAACTTATTATTCAGCTACATCCCCTAAGGACCTTAAAAGGCCTTAAAGACCCGAAAGACATTAAAGGCCCTAAAGACCCTAAAGACTTTAACGACCTTAAAGACTTTAAGGAGCCTAAAGGCATTAAGGGAAGTTAGGGGCCGAGAAAGTTTTTTAGCGCGGCGGTAAAAAATACAGGAGGGGTAGAAAAGCGGTAAAAAAGAGGAGCCCCGGCGGGTCGGTTGACTCGTCGGGGCTCTCGGATAGGGGGCGGTTACCT
>URAU01000023.1 GCA_900545955.1 uncultured Porphyromonadaceae bacterium | reverse complement strand
AGATGTGTATAAGAGACAGGGGGTTGGCGGCATATCCGGCCAGCGCGTTAAGGAAGTTGGCTCCGGCTGTCTGCACTTCCTTCACGATTACAACCTGGCGTCCGAACATCGACATGCGTTTGGCGGCATTCTCCACCTGCTTGGGCGAGTCGAGCTCCGGTGCATAGAGAATTGTCAGGTCGAAATCACGGTCGGATTCCGGCACGAGCTCCTCGAACATCCGCGCGAGCGTGTCGATATAATATCCCTCCTCGCCGTGGAGCAGATATACCGGGGCGGGGCGGTTGGCGCGCAGATCGCGGCATATGGAAAGAAACGAAGGGCTTTCTGCCATAGGAATCAGTCGGTTCGGCATCGGCGCTACAATGCCTCGGAGGTAGTGCGCCTGACGCCATATTGTTTCAGCGGATTTTAATTTGTAAATTTACAACGAAATTTCGTATCTGCCAACCGCTCGGAGCCGATTAACACCCTTCAACTTTTTCATTCCCGTTCGGGCTGCGTTTCAATCCTCAATAATCCTGACTGCCAATGGCCGCAGAATTCAACCCTCAGACCCTCCTGGAGGCCGCCCGACGATTCGGGAGGCTCAATCTCCCGCCGGTGGAGCTTTGCATCGCACGCGAGTCCGACGGTGTGGTTCGCGTCCACGACCGTCTGCGCGGCTATTCTGTAGCGCTTACGCCCGAGGAGTGGGTGCGTCAGCATTTCGTGGAGATGCTGATAGCAAAGCTCGGCTATCCTCCGGCCATGATGGCCAATGAAGTGGGTGTGGAGCTCAACGGCACTTCAAAGCGCTGCGATACAGTGGTCTACAGTCCCCGCGGACTCCGGCCGCTTGCGATAGTCGAATATAAGGCGCCATCAATCAGGCTGACCCAGAAGGTTTTCGACCAGATCGTGCGCTACAACATGGTGCTCCGCGTGCCCTGGCTTATGGTATCCAACGGTCTACGCCATTACTGCTGCCGCGTGGACTACGACGCCCGCCGCGTCGCCTTCCTCCCCGACCTCCCCACATACGTCGACCTCGAATCATGAAAAAAGTTCTTAGATATAGAATAATTAAGGCGATGGCCCATACGGCCATCGCCTTAATTATGAATTGTTGATTGTCAGGGGGAATCAGAGGTCGTAGACTACGGTTACAACGCTCTTGGCGGGGATGGTTACAACATCCTTCACGCGCACATTTGCAGGGGTGAGCTTGTTTTCGGCGTTGGTGGTGTAGGTCTTGATCGACATAATCTGGTCGCGGCCTTCAAACTCGTCCTGCAGATAGAAAGTGCCTTCGGTATTGTTGGTGTATACCGATACCAGGCGGGTGTTGTCGGGCGAGAGGTAGCTTGAGCCGAAGAACTGGGCGGATTCGTTGGCTACTTTGGCGTCGACGCGCACGAATCCCGGACGGATGCAGAGCGAATAGTTGCCGAGCACCCAGAGGTTGGTGGTGGGATTGTAAGTTCCGTCGCCGTCGGTATAGTCGGCTCCGTCGGGCACGAGTCCGATGAGGATGAAGCGGTTGCGGTGTGAAGCGTTAACACCGTCCATCGATGTCCAGAAGCTCCAGGAGGTTACATTGGCCAGTGTGAGGTCGTTGTGGATTACGCGGCTCATGTGGATGGAAACGTCCATCTCCTCGAAATTGCTGTAGCCGGGGAATTCGTCGGCGGCATACTGGTCGTTGCCGAGCATCGACCATTCGGTCTGCCAGACGTCGGCACCATACTGTGCGGCTGCGGAAGCAACCTGACTGCGCACGTTGCGCATGTCGTTCCAGTTGTAGTCGGTCCAGTAGCTGTGGGCGCACACGAGGTTGTTCTTCAAGTGGGCGAGGTCGCCGATGTAGTTGGCGCCACCGGCAGTGAAATAGTTGCTGAGGATGTTGTCGCTGGAGTAGAGTTCGGTCCAGTTGGCGGCTTCACCGGGAAGAATATTCACATCAATGCCTTTGTTGGTGAGCGCCTTGTCGAGTTCGCGCACAAGCTGCACCTGCTGGGCCACGCTCCAGCCGGAGCCTTCCTGCGAGGCGTTGCCGTCGCTGCCGGCGGCCCAGTCGTACTGAGGCTCGTTGAACGGCGAGATATGGGTCACGTTGTAGCCTTCGGCCTTGAAGTGGGCGGCAACTTCGGCCATGTAATCGGCAAACGCAGCATAGTTGGCGGGGCGCAGATTGGCGTTTTTAGCGCCACGGGCCGAGAATGCCTTGCGGTTGTAGGTATACTGCACAAGCGGAGAGTTGGAGAAGAGCACGAAGCTTTCTACTCCCATGTCGCGGGCTTTCTGCATGAAGAACTGCTGGCCTTCGCATTTGCTCCAGTCGTAGTCGGTGGTGCCGGTGCGGAAGCTCTCGGCGCGTCGGTTTGCCGTAATCTTGGAGTCAGATCCCTGCTCGTAGGAGCCGGCACCGAGGTTTACGCGCCACATTGATAGGCCGATACCGCGGGTTGTGGCTCCGGAGGCCGACTGGTCGAAGAGCAGGGTGGCGATTTCGTCGCGGCAGCTCGTCCAGTTCTTGCCTACGAATGCGGGAGCCCAGCAGTCGCTGGCGCCGAAGCCGGCGATGGTCTGATATGTGGTGTTGCGGTCGATTGTGACCTCGGCCTTAACGGCGCCTGCGGGAATCTCGGGACCCTCCTCGGTTTTTCCGGGGTCCTCGGTTCCGCCTTTTGGCGGTATGTAGTTGGCAAATGTGGGATCATCCTTTTCGCAGCTTGCGAGGGTGAGCGCGGCCAGGCCAATCAGAAGATATTTCGAGATTTTCATTATTTTGAATAAATCTGAAGAGTTTATTTAATTGAATTATAGGGTTTCCCCAACAATGCAGGGGCATTGCCTTGCGATTCATCGCTTTTAGTCGGCATGGAACAGATGCCCAAGGCATCCCCCTGCATTGTTTATGGTTCTCAGACCATGATCTACGGGCTGGAGGGATTACCAGCCGGGATTCTGCTGGATGGATCCGTGGGAACGTTCGATTTCCACCAGCGGGATGGGCCAGAGGCGGTCGCGGTCGTCGCGGTAGTTGATACCGCTGTTGGAGGCTTCGCGCTGGTTTTCCCATTCGTCGGGGTCGGCGGTCTCCTGATTGGTATTCCAGAGCACGAAGCGGCCCTGTGGCCCCATTATGTTGGCGATGGCGTAGTTGCCGTTGTCTTCCTTCCAGCGACGGATGTCGAAGAGGCGGTGGAACTCGCCGGCCAGCTCAAGCTGACGCTCCAGGCGTATGATGTCGCGGAGCTCGGTGCCGGTCTTGCCGTTGACGCCCGAGAGGAATACGCGGTTGCGCACGCGGGTTACCAGTGGAGCGGCCTGTCCGTCGAGCCCCTGCTCGTTGAGGGCTTCGGCGTAGAGCAGAAGCACGTCGGAGTAGCGGAGGATGGGCCAGTTGATCGGGCTGTGTACCTGGTCGTATTTGTCGCCACGCTGAGCGAGCGGGCAGTAGTATTTGCGGAATACACGCGGCGATTTCTGGGCCGAGGGGTCGATGAAGTATGAGCCGTCCTCGTTTAGGTCGCCCTGCTTTTCTACGAGCTGAGCGAATGCCTCGGGAGTCTCGCCTGCAATTTCAGTATCGCCCTTGCGGATTATGGTCCAGCGCAGGCGCTCGGTATCGCCGGCCTGAAGGAAGAGATTCTCAAGATAGGCTGATGGGATGCCCCATGCCCATCCGTCCTGGTCGCCGACGCCACGGGGACCGGCAACGGTGGAGAGCGGGCAGCCTACGTTGTAGGCAGCGTCGTAAGTGTGCTGGGCCTCGAATACGGATTCAATGCCGTTTTTGTTGGCTGGGTTGAAGTTGTCGCCGAACGAGGGGTTGAGGTCGTATTCGCCTTCGCGCACGAGCAGTCCGAGTGTGTCGGAAGCCTGTTTCCATTTACCCTGGAATACGAGAGCTTTGCCATGGAGCCCGAGGGCTGCGCCGCGGGTGGCGTGACCAATTTCGGCGGCTCCGAGAGCGCTTTTCTGAGGCAGATTGCGGATAGCGTAGCGGAAATCTTCGGCGATGTAGTCGTAAATCTCCTTTTCCGTAGAGCGGCCTTTGCCTTCGGCTTCTTCAGCCTCGTAGAGACGGTCGAGAAGTACGACACCGCCATAAAGCTTCACGAGTTCGAAGTAATAGTAACCGCGGAGGAAGCGTGCTTCGGCCACGAGCTGCCGCCGCACCTTCTCGTCGATGATGATGTCCGCGTTTGTGATACGGTCGACGGCCACGTTGCAGTTAAGAATTCCTTTGTAGCGGTACTGATAGAAGTTGCTCGACGGGCCGTTCTCCTGGCCGTTGGGCATGTATTCCACGAGTTCGCGGTAGCCCGACTCCTGAGTAGTGTTGCCCTGCCAGGCGTTGTCCGTGGCCATTTCCATCTGGAGCCAGGGGTTGTAGACCTGCCACCAGTCGTCGCAGGTAATAAAGTAGTAACAGCCGTTCACGAAGTTGCGGCATTCTTCTTCGGTGGTGAAATATATGTCGAGTTCCTGCTGACCGCGCGCGGGCTCGTCGAGGAAGTCGTTGCACGAGCTCATCAGCATAGCAGCACCGATGGTTGCCAGTATTGATAGTTTTTTCATTGGTCTTAATTCGATTTTCCGGATTAGAAGTTGAAGTTAACACCGAAGAGGAACGTGCGCGGGTTGGGGTATGCGATGTTGTCGATACCGGTGTTGAGCACGTCGCCGTCGAGCGAGGGGCGCTCGGGGTCCATTCCGGAGTAGGAAGTGATAGTGAAGAGATTCTGGGCGGAAACGCTCAGTCGCAGTGTGGTGCCTCCAACGAGCTTTTTGGGGAATGTATAGCCAATCTGGAGGAGCTTGCAGCGGAAGAAGCTGCCGTCTTCTACAAACCAGTCGCTCTTGCGCGAATAGTTGAGGTTGGAGTCGTTGGAGCTCAGGCGCGGATATTCGTTGGAGGTGCCTTCGCCGTGCCAGCATTTGTCGAATGTTCCGGCGAATACGTTTTCGCCGGCCACACCGCTGTAGCGGCTGCGGGTGCAGTTGTAGATGTCGTTGCCGAATGTTCCGTAGAAGTTGGCGGTGAGGTCCCAGTTCTTCCATCCGAGCGACAGGTTGAGACCCATCATCACGTCGGGGTAGGGGTTGCCGATGTAGTCACGGTCGCCGTCGTCGATCGAGCCGTTGCCGTTGAGGTCGAGGAAACGGATGTCGCCGGGCTGTGCGTTGGGCTGGATGAGGTTGCCGTGTTCGTCGGAGTGGGCGTAAACCTCGCTCCAGTTCTGGAACAGGCCGTCGGTCTTGTAGCCGAAGAAGCGGCCGATGAGTTCGCCGTCCTCCGAGCGGGTGTAGTCCCCGGAGATGGGGCCGTCGCCGGTGAGCTTGATGGCCTTGTTGCGTACGCCGGAGAGGTTTACACCTACTTCATAGCGCCAGTCGCCCACGCGGTCGCGCCAGCTGATGCCGAGTTCCCAGCCGGTGGCTTCCATTTCACCGATATTCATTGTAACTTCTGAAAGCCATGCGGGATATCCCATCCACATGTAGTTTTGCTTTTTGTAGAGCATATCGTGAGACTTCTTTTTATAGAAGTCGGCGGTGAGGCTCAGTCGGGAGTTGAAGAGCATGGCGTCGATGCCGACGTTGTAGTCCTCCACGGTTTCCCATTTGAGGTTGGGGTTGCCGATGGAGCCGATGGTGGTGCCGGGCACGCGTACGCCGCCGAGCACGATATTGTTGGAGCCGACAAGGCTCTGGTAGGCGGAGTTGGTGATGTTCTGGTTGCCGACTTTACCCCAGCCGGCGCGAATCTTGAGGTTGTCGAGCCAGGAGATATCCTTCATGAATTCCTCCTCGCTGATACGCCATGCACCGGAAACGGCGGGGAATGTAGCGTATTTGTTGCCTTCGCTGAAGCGGCTGGAACCGTCGACGCGGACGCTGGCTGTGATGTAGTAACGCTGGTTGAAGTTGTACATCACGCGGCCGAGGTAGCTGACCAGAGAGTTGTAGCTGGTGTCGCCGTAGCCATACTGCTCGCCGGTACCGGCGTTGACCTCGCGGAGGGTCTCCTCGTCGGAGGGGATGTCCTCGCGGCGGGCCTCCACGTTCCAGTAGCCGAAGCGCTCGGCTGTGAAGCCTGCCATCACGTTGATGTTGTGCTTCTCGGCGATGGTGGTCATGTAGTTGATGGTATTTGTCCAGTTCCAGTCGACGTTTTCATACATGCGGCGCGAGGCGGAGCTTACGGTGGTCTGCTCGAGGGCATCGAGGCTGAATACGGGCGAGTAGGAGTCCTTGCGGGTAACCACGCCGTTGAGGCCGAACTGAGTGCGGATGGTCAGCCCCTTTATGGGCACAATCTGGAGGTAGGGGTTGAGGAGCACGCCGTAGTTGCGCGATTTGCCTGCGGGGCGGGCGAGAGATGCGGCGGGGTTCCATACCTGGTTGTTGTAGCTGCGCTGGTAGTCGTTGTAGTGGTTGTCAGTGAAGTTGCCGGGGTTCTTGAACACCGGGGTTGTGGGATCCATGCCCATCGCGGAGCCGAAGAGGTTGGGGGTATCTTCCCACGATTCGGTGCGCGGAGCGATCTGCAGGCCTGCCTGAACGTATTTCGAGAACTTGTACTCGGTGTTGAGGTTGATGGTGAGTTTGTCCCAGTAGCCTACGTCGTACTGCGAGTTGTTGCGGAAATAGCCTACGGAAGCTGCAAAGGTGTATTTGTCGTTACCGCCGCTGATGCCGAGCTGATAGTTCTGCACGAGGGCGGTCTTGTTGATTACGGTGTCCCACCAGTCGGTCTCCACGTTCTGGCCTTCGGGGGTGTTCCAGGGAGCGACGCGGCCGTCGTTGGTGTAGCGGGCGAAGAACACCTGCTTGTATTCGTCGGCTCCGGCCATGTCGGGTTTCTTGAGGGTCTCGAAGCCGATGTTGGCCGAGAAGTTCACGTTGATTTTGCCTGCGGCGCCCTTCTTTGTGGTGATGAGGATAACGCCGTTGGAGCCGCGGGTACCGTAGATGGCGGCGGCGGAAGCGTCCTTGAGCACCTCCATCGACTCGATGTCGTTGGGGTTGAGGAAGTTGATTTCAGTGCCGACGGGCATACCGTCGACCACGTAGAGCGGGCTGGAACCGTTGACGGTAGTCACACCGCGGATAATAACCTTAGGCTGTACGCCGGGGCCGCCGCCTGAGGCAATCTGAACGCCGTTGACCTTACCCTGAAGGGCGTCCATGGCGTTGCCGGTGGTCATTTCGGTTATGTCCTCGCCTTTGACGGTGGAGATGGAGCTGGTAAGGTCGGAGCGCTTAACCTGGCCGTAGCCGACGACTACAACCTCGTCGAGCACGTTGGAATTCTCCTTGAGGGCAACGTTGACAACGGAGCCCGTGACTTTCACTTCCTGTGTCTCCATCCCGACGTAGGAAACGACGAGCGTCTGGCCCGTCTCGGCCTGGATGGAGTAGTTGCCGTCGATATCGGTGCTGGCACCCTTGGCGGTGCCTTTCACCAGAACGGTTGCCCCGATGAGGGGCTCATTGTCGGCAGCAGAGGTGACGACGCCGGTGACGGTAGTCTGTGCCCAGGCGCTCACGCATGCAAACAGCGCTGCAAACAGCAAAAATATATTTTTCATTTGTAAGTTTCTCTTCTGATTGGTTGCGAATTAGTTGGCTGGAACAAGGCGGCAGTCCTCGGTGTGCATGTCGACCTCGAAGATGTAGTTGCCGGTGCGCTTGATGTTAGGCTTGAACCATGTGTCCTGCACGAAGTTGTTCTTGTAGCCCGACTGGTTGTTCCATTTATCCTTGGTGAAGCCGGGAACCATGCCGTATTTCTGGTTGAAGAAGGCGTCGTTGCCCTTGAACTGGGGGTTGTCGTCGAACCACATGCCCAGATATTTGCACTTCTGGATGTTGGTCTCGTTGTCGGCGCGCCATTCGGTATAGCCCCACCAGCCGTTGTCGTGGTAGTTGGCGATAATGAAGCTGAACTGGCCGGCCTCGAGTTTGAACGGCTCGGTGCGCCAGAGGTGAGGATTGGTCTTGTCGCGCTGGAGCGGGGCATACATGGCGTCGATCCAGGTCTCCACGCCGATATTCCATGTGCGCCAGTCGGCCTTGCTGATGTCTGCACCCCATGCCTGCCACTGATTGAGGTGGTTGGCGCCGGGAGTCATGGTCTCCACGGGGTCGTGGGCATCGGCGAGCGAGTAGGTCTCGTAGCTGTATTCGCGCGTCATGGTGTTGAACGTGAAGTGGTAGTATACGCCTGCCTGATCGAGTACGAACTTGTCGACGGCCTCGATGTCGTCGCCCAGGGTGTTGGGGTCATCCTTGCTGGGGGCGAAGCAGATGGGAGTGAAGTCGGTGTTCTGCGGGAGGAAGCAGATCTTCGTGCCGGCGGTGGCGTTGTAGTAGCGGGCCTCGTAGGTGTAGGCGTCGATGTGGTCGATGAGCACAGGCACACCGAATACGTCGCTGTTGAGGTCGCGGGCGTCCTCAACGTCGGCCAGATACATCTGCTCGAAGTCGGGAAGTTCCTGGACGTTGAACTGGGTGTGGTGGGTAATCACGTGGCCCATGGCGTCGGCTGCGAAGATGGCGAGGGTGTAAGTGCCTTCTTCGTCGGGAATCTGGAAAGCATTTTCGTAGGAGTAGGTGTTAGAGAGCTCGTCGCCGCCGAGGCCAATCAATTCAATCTTCTCGTTGGCAAAGTAGTTTTCCACCCAGCGAGTTTGCTGCTCATTAATCAAGGCGTTAATCTCTTCGTCGGTCATGTCAGATGTGTCGACAGTCTCAGCGGGCTTCTCCTCACCTTCTTCGCCATCGGACTCACCTCCGAAACGCGGGGCTTCGCCTTTCATGAGACTCATATGGACTAAGGATAGCTTCTTGTTGTCTTCAATGGAGAATTTAACTTTCAGCATTGTGGGGTCCTTGATGAGCACGGTAAGTTCTTCGCCGGGCACTACGGTGAATGCGGGTGCGGCGAAATCGGCGTCCATCGTCACGAGAATGTTCTTCGAGACGGTGCGTCCGCCCACGTCGGTGACGGTAACGGTGATTGTGTGGCTCGGCTGTGTGATTTCCTCGCGGATGGGGTGGCTGTAGTCGAGCGAATAAGTGGTCTGCGGCTCGCCATAGATGGAAATCAGGTCGATGGTTTTGTTGAGATGGAGAGTGGGGCATACAAGGTCGATGGTAGCGATGCCGTCGGCATCGGCCAGCTCACCTTTCACATTGATTTTGTAGCCCTTGTCGGTGCGGATGTGATCGGTCTTGAGCTCCATCTTCGGAGCTGCACCGTCGACTTCCGGCCAAGAAACTTCGTCGTCGGAGCAACCGGCGAACGCAAGCAGCGCAATGCCGAGGCAAAGCTTGCTGAAGGCAAGATTCCTGTTCATGAAGATAGGTTTGGTATTGTTAAGGTAAAAGAAAAAATAGTTGATTCAAGGTAGTGGCAGGAAATGTGAGGATAACAGGTAGCTAATGTGTCAACATGCTGCAAGTCTGATGTTTGCAGCTACTGAGCGGAGCTGGGGGGTCGCATGGATATGTGACGAAATTCGACACGATTCCCTCCGGAATGCGCCGTGGCGGGGTGTCAGCTCAATACATTGCAGGTAGGCATTAGATTCAGTTTTCCGGTGGCAAATTTATGAAACGACAATAAAAATAGCAACATCTTTTGTTTTATTAACGCTTATTAACCCGGCGCTCTCTCATTAACTGCATATACCGCGTCTGTATAGGGGCACACGGCAGTCGGGAGATTTCGTGCTGCCCATGAAAGGGGCGGATGATGCCGCTATTGCGCGGTCGGCGGAATTTTGCTAAATTTGAAACGTTGAACCGACGGCGGACCCATCCCATACGTTCCGTCACCCCCTTATGGCAGAACAGCAGCGACAATATATAGCCATCGACCTTAAGAGTTTCTATGCTTCGGTGGAATGCGTGGAGCGTGGGCTCAATCCGCTCGATGCATGCCTCGTGGTGGCCGATCCGACGCGTACCGACAAGGCAATCTGTCTGGCCGTATCGCCGGCGCTTAAGGCAATGGGTATCGGGGGGCGGCCGAGGCTTTTCGAGGTTGAGCAGCGGCTTCGCGAGGTGAACCGCAGCCGCGGGCGCGCGGGTCGGTCGTTTTATGGTTCTGAACTTGCCCGGAGACCAGACCTGGCTGTAAGCTATATAATAGCGCCTCCGCGCATGGCGCTCTATATGGATTTCAGCACGCGCATCTACAGTATATATCTGAGGTATATAGCTCCGGAGGATATACATGTGTATTCAATCGACGAGGTTTTTATCGACGCCACACCGTATCTGCGCACGTACCGAATGTCGGCCCACGACCTGGCGATGCGCATGATGCGGGAGGTGCTTCGCGATACGGGTATCACCGCCACGGCCGGAATCGGCACAAACTTGTATCTCTGCAAGATAGCTATGGACATCAAGGCTAAGAAGATGGAGCCCGACGCCGACGGGGTCCGCATCGCCTACCTCGACGAGCATAGCTACCGGCGCGAGCTGTGGGACCACGAGCCGCTCACTGATTTCTGGCGCGTGGGGCGCGGCATAGCGCGCAAACTCGAACAGTACGGCATCCGCACCATGGGGCAGATAGCCCGCTACTCTATTGACCATGAGCCGCTTTTTTTCTCGCTCTTCGGAGTGAATGCCGAGCTGCTGATCGACCACGCGTGGGGATGGGAGCCTGTGACGATGCCGATGATAAAATCCTACCGGCCTGAGACACACTCGATAAGCAGCGGGCAGGTGCTAACGCGCCCATACAAATGGGCCGAGGCGCGCAATGTAGTGATGGAGATGATTGACTCGGTGGCGCTGGAGCTCGTAGACAAAGGTTTGGTCACCAATCAGATAGTATTACAGATAGGCTACGACACCGAGTCGCTGAGGAATCCGGCGATTGTCGCCACATACACCGGGCGCGTGGTGGCCGACCACTACGGGCGCCCCGTGCCGGCCCACGCCCACGGCTCGTCGAACATCGCGCATCCCACCTCGTCGGGCGATACGCTGACGGCCCACGTCACGGCGCTTTTCGACCGCATCGTAGACCGCAACCTGCTTGTGCGCCGTATCACCATCTGCGCCGCCCATCTGGTTGAGGAGCAGCCCTTCGAGCGTGCGCGGGCTGAGCGCCCCGTGCAGCTCGACCTCTTCACCGACTACGACGAACTGCGGCGCCGTGAAAAGGCCGAGCGCGAGAACCGCGAACGCGAGCGGCGCCGCCAGCAGGCAGTGCTTCGGATAAAGAAGACCTTCGGCAAAAACGCCATACTCAACGGCCGCAACTTCGGCGAAGGCGCCACCCAGCGCGAGCGCAACGGCCAGATCGGCGGCCACAAAGCATAGCCTGATGGCACGCGTGAATATCTTATGTACAGAGAATTACATGATTACAATGACATATTCAATGCGTGGTTTCGAGTGAGGTCGGGACGAATTTTTTTATTCAAAATATTTGGACTAACTTTGCAGCGCAAAAGCAGAATTACAGGATAAAGAGTTTTGTAATCCTCATCGAGGCAATCATAGCCGGAGAAGATGACTGGGTAAAACCGCCGTCTTATCCGGTATTTTTTTGCGGCTGATTATTAACCCATAAATGATTACCTCTATGCAGAGAGATTCACTCGACCTGGGGAAGATGAAAATCCCAGTGCTTTTCAGAATATCTATATTCAATCCTGTTGCACATTCCGAATAAAAAGGCTATCTTTGCAACGGCGGTTACAGTAACAGCCGTTACTATAATATGAAATTCTACGACAGAGAGATAGAAACCGAGACATTACGACGCATCGAATCAACATCCAGGGAATACGCCCAGATGACAGTCATTACCGGACGAAGGCGTATCGGTAAGACAACGCTTATAAAGCACGCTTACGAAGGCAAAAAGATGATATATTTCTTTGTGGCACGAAAGAGTGAGATGCTGTTGTGCCAGGAACTTTCCGACACAATGCGTGATGTGCTTGGCGAAGACTTGGGAGACTTTTCAAGTATGAGCCGACTGTTTGCATCGATTATGCAGATAGCAAAGCGACAGCATTTCACACTCGTTTTTGACGAATTCCAGAATTTCAAATATGTCAATGAAGCTTTTTTCAGCGAAATGCAGAACATCTGGGACAGCAACAAGAATGAGGCGCGGATAAATCTGGTGGTGTGTGGCTCGCTGTACTCAATGATGACGAAAATATTCGATGACAAAAAAGAACCGCTCTATGGCCGTGCCACTTCCAGAATCCGTCTTCGTGAATTTCCACTGGCAACACTTCGTGAAATAATGCATGACAACAATCCGGATTACACACCCGATGATCTGCTTGCAATGTATATGATTACCGGAGGAGTCGCAAAATATGTGGAACAGCTCCACATGCAGAAGGCATTCACAAAAGATAGGATAATCGAGGGTGTGCTCTCATTCGGCTCCTATTTTATCGACGAGGGAAAGGAACTCTTGTCAGATGAGTTCGGCAAAGATTATGGGAATTACTTTTCCATTCTGTCGGCGATCGCCGGGGGGATCAATAAACGCGGGGAAATCAAATCCTACACCGGAGTAGAAGCGGGAGGCTATCTTGACAAGCTGGAGAACACCTATGATCTTGTGTATCGCTACCGTCCCTATCTCGCAAGTGAGAATAGCCGCAATGTAAGATACGGTATCAAGGTCAATTTCCTGAATTTCTGGTTCAGATTCATATATAAATACCGGAGTGCGGTGGAAATTGGGAATCTTGCCTATGTCAGGGAAAAGGTTCTTGCCGACTACCAGACATTCTCCGGGTGGATTCTTGAACGCTATTTCAGGCAGATGTACCGTGAGACGGGTCTCTATAATATTGTGACAAACTATTGGGAGAAAGACGGCAGCAATGAGATTGACCTTATTGCAGTCAACGAGGCCGCTCGTGAAATTGTAATCGGTGAAGTCAAGCGTAATCCACGCCGTATCGACCTGCATGGCCTGGAGCAAAAATCGAATAAAATCGTATCAAAACGCAACGGCTGGCACATCGGATATGCCGCTCTGTCTCTTGACGATATGGGGCACTGAAAGCAATTACAACACAATTTAAAAAGCCGAAATATAAGAATCTATGAGCCATTATTGTTGGAAGTGCGAGAACCGTGAGCGCGGAGAGATTCCAGGATTGAAACCGAAATCGGTTTCGCAGGAAATCATCGGCTATGTGGAGCGGGAGATTATTCCGCGGTATGCAGCGTTCGACAAGGGGCATCGTGAGGACCACGTCCGCAAGGTTATCGAACAGAGTCTGAAGCTGGCGGAACATGAGCCGATGATGGATACCGATATGGTTTACGTCGTAGCGGCGTTCCACGACCTCGGGCTCGTAAACGGCAGGGAGAATCATCACAGGGACTCGCGAAGGATTCTTGAAGCCGACGAGTTTCTGAGGTTGCATTTCACTGCGGAGCAGATCTGGATAATGGGTGAGGCCGTCGAGGACCACCGCGCTTCCAACAGTCGGAAACCGCGTAGCGAATACGGACTGATAGTGGCCGAGGCCGACCGCATCATAGAACCGGAAACGATAATCCGCCGTGCAATTCAGTATGGGTTAGTCAACTATCCGCAGCTCGACAGAGCCGGACAATATCAACGTACATTCCAACACATTAACGCTAAATAAGGGTCAGATGGCTATCTGAAAGTATGGATTCCGTGGAGCGACAACGCCGATAACCTGAAAAAGATTCATATACTGCTCGCTGACAAAACCCGGTTCGACGAGCTTTTCAACCGCATCTTTGACGAGGAAAGCCGCCCCTGAGGTGTGTCGTACGCGCTATTGATAGCGGAAAGGCGTCGAAGGGGCGTATGATTGCTTATGCTCTTTCTCGGTCTGGGTGCCGAAAAATTCTGCTGCGAGGGCGTCGATGTCGGCTTCGGTCAGAGGTGTATCAATCTCGGCGGAGCGGTGAGGGTCGAGCAGGTCTTTCAAAGCCGCGAGTTTGATGGCATAGGCTTTGGCTTCGGAAATGGAGCCATCCGGCGACTCCGGGCAACCGGTTCTTTGCAATACGTCGTCAATGAACCCGACGATAAGCTGACGTTTCAGGGTGTTGAGCAGGCGACGGGCCTCAGCGCGCTCTTCCTGCCGGAGCACCTCGAGTTGGCGTCGACGCTCTTCTTCAAGGCGCCGTTCCTCCTCTTTCTGGCGGCGTTCAAGTTCCTGCTGACGCTGCTGCTCTTTCCATTCCATATCGTCCTTCACGTAGGCGAGCGTCTTACGGACAATGACATCGAGTTTATCCTCGATTTTCGTGTAGTCGGTGTCTTCGATTTTGTAATCGCGCCAGCGCCATTCCAGCTTAACGCGTAGCAACCCCGAGCTGACATAATTGTACTTGAATCCGTAGCGCTGCTCTTCCGGCGGCCGTTCGGTCCGTTTGTTGCGCTCGGATATGCTTATGCCGATTTCCGCATCGCCAAACACTACCGATGTGCGGTCTCTGTCGTATTTCATTCTGCCGCCCAGGGCTTCGTATATGCTGATTATGGTGTCGAACATCCGTAATGCGCGGTTGTTCAGGTCTTCAGAAACGTTGATGCTCAGATGCGTCCGCAGCCGTTCGTAGTCGGGATGCGACATCTGCTCATATCCGCAAAGTCGGTTAAGCCGGAAATGTGCCTTGGTCTGAAGTACGATTTCCCGGCGGGACTTAAGCTGTTCGGGGACACGGTATACCTGCAATACCTGTTCGGCATTCGCTATCCAGGCGTCGAACGGTTTCTCCAGGTCCACAACGAATTTCCCGGCCACAGCATCGCTCAACAGCTTTTTACGATCCTTCTCTTCGCGGGCCTTGGCGAGTTCGGCATCGAGAATTTCGGAATAGGCGGAGGTGGCTGATTCCGCGTTCGGTTTCCGTCGGTTTGGCAGTACTTTCCGCGATGGCTTTTCCTTAGGGTCCAAAGATATAACAGTATTCAAATCGGGATCAGGCAGCGGCGTTTTCTCGACCTCCTCTCCCCAGGAAAGTTTTTGCCAGTAGGTAGTAAGCGGTGTCGGGATGTTGTGCTCCTGACATATTTTTGTAAGATCCTGATACTTAAGATTCAGTTCGATTGCCGTTTTCTTTTTCGTAATCGACCATATCTTATCGTAAAGCTCTTTGCGCGTAATTGTCTTCATAGTCTTTATCGTCTTCTTCGTCCGAATTTAAAATTGGCAATCTCCTCGTCGATTGTAGCGACCCGACTCCCCTTGACCCACTCCAAGAGCTCTTTCTCGAAAAAGTATGTCTTTCCGTTGCGTTTATAATGAGGAATTGAATGCTCGGCGACCATCTTTCGGATTTTGCTCTCAGAAACCGACAGATATTCCGCTGCCTCCTTGATTGTGACAGGCTTTATGTCGGCCGCGCCCATTCCAAGATGTTGCCACAAAGCGTCGATTTTGTCTCGTATTTCGGCTACATCGTCTAATATGCAGCCTAATGCAAGCGGCATATTCTCAATGCTCACCGGCTCGTTTGACCTTTTCTTCCGGTCGTTGCCCGGGTCGTCGTTTTCCATAATTATTTAGATTAAAATTATTTATGCAGGGAATATTGAATCCTGCGTCCTCCCGACGTATGCACGAACTTTACGGTTCCTCGTCTTTTTCGAAGGAGGCTTCTGTGAGGCGGGCGGTTTCATCGATAGCCTCGTCGTGGCCGGAGAGGGCGGCAAACGCTGCGAACTGGCCGGCCCGAGCCTCAACCGGCATCGGCTTCCTCGACGTAATACCTTTGTATTCCCATTCAATCAGTTCTTCCATAAATATCTTTCCGTTGCAATAAAATCTTTTCAAGACACATTCAGGCTTGTATTGTGTACGGCAAATACCCTCCGGGCATTCGCGTGTGGGCTTGAAGCGCATGACGGACAAAGACGGTCAAGCCATGTCGTAGCCATCAATCCCCATCGCAAAAATAACCATTTTCAGTGAAATCTCCTAATTGTATTTGGTCCGCATAAAGCAGTCCATTACTTTACGACCATGCTGCATTTGCCGATGAATGCTGTTATTTTTGGGGAATTAGGGAGGTGGGAAGGGGGAATTTGGAGGTGAGGATGCGGTTTGTCGGAATTTTTATCTATCTTTGCGTAGACGTGCGCCGATGGGCGCGGGTTCCGCTAAAAAAGTACAAAATTCATTGCATGCATAGTATGAATACCAATCTTAAAACACTGGCTGTGGCGGTGCTGGCTCTTGCGGGCGCGTCGCAGGCGTGGGGCGAAATAGATCTTGCCTACTATTCGTCGCTCAACGGGCTTACCGGCGAGAAACTGAAAACGGCCATCCATACACTCGTTACTACCGACGTGAAGGTATACAGTTATGGTTCCGGAAAGGATAAGACGTGGTGGTGGTTTTACGAAACTGACCGCGACGAGAGCAACAACTCCGTAATCGACCGCTATTCCACCGACGTGCGCTACTACGGTAGCCGCGGTGATGCAGTGAGCGGGATGAACATCGAGCATTCCTTTCCGAAGTCATGGTGGGGTGGCTCTTCAAATAACGCCTACAAAGATTTGTACAATCTTATGCCGAGCGAATCGAAAATCAACAGTTCGAAGTCGAACTACGCGATGGGCCTGGTGGTTTCCGGTTCGGGTGGCAACGGCTTTACAAAAGTGGGCACCGGCCCCGATGGTTTCAAGGTGTGGGAACCTGCTGACGAGTGGAAAGGGGCGTTCGCACGCGGATATATGTATATGGCCACTGCCTATCAGGATTTCACCTGGAGTGGCGAAGGTCTCAAAAGCCTTACCACCGGCGCATACCCCACGCTGAAGCAGTGGGCGTCGGACCTTTATATGGAGTGGGCGCGGCAGTATAAGGTCGACGAAATCGAGGTGACGCGCAACGAGCGCGTCGGCGCATTGCAGAACAACCGCAATCCCTATGTCGACTTCCCCAATCTCATGGAATACGTATGGGGAGACTCAATCGGCAAGGCTTTCGACCCGCTGACTTCGGTGAAGTCCACGAAGTTTACCGGTACGCCCGATGAACCAACCGACGCACTCATCGATGCCAATTTCCAGACCGAGTCCGGCGATTTTACGGTGGTCAACGAAGTAAAGCCATCGAATATCTCCAGTGTATGGAGCCGGAACGCTCAATACGGCTGGGTCGGTAAAGGTGCGACCGGCACGGGAGCTACGCTTGTGAAACATGCCACTGACGCCACGCTCTACAGCCCGGAGGTCGACCTGACGTTGCGGAGAGCAGCTACGCTTACGTTCGAGCATGCGCTGAATTTCTGTACGGACCACGCTAAATACCTTTCTGTTTCTGTAATCGATGTCGCCACGGATATGGCAACGCCTCTGACGGTGCCGACGTGGCCAAGCGGCCAGAACTGGAATTTCGTGCAGTCGGGCTCCGTCGATCTCACTCCCTACTGCGGCAAGACGATTAAACTTGCCTTCCGCTACACCTCAGATACCGACGTAGCAGGCACCTGGGAAATCAAAACGCTGAAACTCACGGCCGTTGGTAAGACCGGAGGGGTTGAGACCGTGCCTGTCTACCTCCAGCCCGACGAAAAAGACAGCACGCTGCCCGTGGAATACTATTCCATCGACGGGCGTCGCATAAATCCCGAGGGCTACCACGGCATCGCCATCCGCCGCCAGGGATCGAAGGCTACGAAAATCCGTCTTTAGCCTTTATTAAGGAATAACGGGAACCGGAACGGATAATGTTAGGCAAATTTTGCGTATCTTTGTCAATCCGCAACCTTGGGCGCCTGATTGGAGGGCAGCCTACATGAATCGAAAACAATAAATTTATATAATCAGCTCATGAACAGCAAGAAGCTAACAATCGTGGCCGCAGCAGGCGCTCTGCTGCTTACGGGTTGCAGCAAGAAGCTCAACCAGTTTCAGGCCGACTATTTTTCCGTTAATCCCAATCCGCTCGAAGTGGTGGGCGATCGCGTTCCCGCTACGGTGACGGCTCGCGTCCCGGCAAAGTTCTTCGTAAAGAACGCGCAGGTGACCGTAACCCCCTATCTGTGTTTCGACGGTCAGGAGGTAGCCTCGCAGGCGTATTCCTTCCAGGGTGAGAAGGTGCGCGGCAATGCCCCGGTAATCAGCTACGACAACGGCGGCACGGTGACCATCCCGGTGATGTATGCCTATCAGCCGGAGATGATGCGCAGCGAGCTTGAACTTGCGTTCGATGTACGCCAGGGCAACAAGCAGTATGTGCTTCCGCGCGTCAAGGTTGCCGACGGTGTTGTTGCCACGGCCGCTCTCGCCGATGCTTCGACCGTAACTCCCGCGCTGGCTCCCGACAAATTCCAGCGCATAATCAACGAAAAGTATAACGCCGATATCCACTTCCTCATCAATCAGGCCAACATCCGCGACGGCCAGCTTAAGTCCGACCAGATGCTCGCCCTCAATCAGCGGATCAAGGATGCCAGCGGCGACGCCAAAAAGGAAATCGAGGAGATAAACATCGCCTCGTATGCCTCGCCCGAAGGTTCGCTTGACATCAACACCCGTCTGGCCGAGAACCGCGAGAAGAATACTCAGGCCTACCTTAAGAATCAGCTCAAGAAGGATAATATCACTGAGTTCGGCGAACTGACCGCAAATTTCACGCCCGAGGACTGGGAGGGTTTCCAGAGCCTCGTGTCGAAGAGCGACATCCAGGACAAGGAGCTTATTCTCAGCGTTCTCTCCATGTATAAGGACCCCGAGCAGCGCGAGAAGGAGATCCGCAATCTCTCCAGCATCTTCGACCAGCTTGCCGACCAGATTCTGCCGCAGCTGCGTAAGAGCCGCATCACGGCTTCGATCAATGTGATAGGCAAGAGCGACCAGGAGATTCTCAGTCTTCTTTCCACCAACCCCAAGGAGCTGAGTGTCGACGAACTGCTGTACGCCGCCACGCTGACCGACAGCAACGCCGAGAAACAGAAAATCTACAACACTGCCGCCGAGCTTTATCCTAACGACTACCGCACGTACAACGACCTTGGCCTCACACAGTATGTCGCCGGCGACTACGATGCCGCTAAAGCCAACTTCGCCCGCGCAAGCCGTCTGGCCCCCAACGCAGCAGAGCCTCAGATGAACCTCGGCCTCGTCTCGCTCCTCAACAAGGACTACCGTCAGGCCAACCAGAAGTTCGGCGCTGCCGCCGGTCTCGAAGAGCTTAACGACGCAATGGGTACCTACTACCTGATGACCGGCGACGCAACCGCTGCGGTGAAGGCATTCGGCAATGCAAAGACCAACAACGCCGCTCTGGCCCAGCTGCTCGCAAAGGATTATAGCAAAGCCAAGTCGACGCTTGCCGGCATTACCGCCCCCAACGCCATGACCTACTACCTGACAGCAATTCTGGGCGCGCGCACCAACAACGACACGATGGTAAACAATAACCTCCGTCAGGCCGTTAAGCTCGACCGCTCGCTGGCTGCCAAGGCTGCCAAGGACATCGAGTTCCAGAACTTCAACATTTCGGCAATCCTCTGATTCTTCGGGGAAGCCGCTTCCGACTCTCATATAGCGCTATGGTTTGTTTCATCGCGGCCGCATCGCCATTGCGGCCGCGAAGGAGCAAACCATAGTGATGTAACAGCTGACATATATCTTATCCCGACAGGGCAATCAAAAAGCAAGTTATGGCTCAACCCTCTTCCCGCCGTCCCGCCCCGCGCCGAAGCCGCCGACCGTCGGCTCCGCGCCGCACGGCTTCCGGACGTCGTAATCCTGAACATACCACCAGGCGTCTCGCCTACGTAATGGCGGTGGTCGTTATCGGTGTAATCGCATGGCTCGTCGCCTCGGCAAAGCAGACCGACGGCGTGGAGCGTGTAGACGTGCCCGGGGGCTCGCTGCTTGCCGTGGCTGCCCCCAAGGATCTTCCGCAGCAGATAATCGACTATTCCGGGATGACCGTATCGTTCAATTCCGAGACCCACGAGCCTAATTGGGTGGCCTGGGAACTTCTCGGGTCGGAGACCACGGGGCTGCATACGCGTGAGTCGCAATTCTCCGTCGACGAGAATGTAAAGGGTTGCGCAACTCCGGCCGACTATCGTCGCAGCGGCTACGACCGAGGCCATATGGCGCCGGCCGGCGATATGAAATGGAGTCGCCAGAGCATGCGCGAGTCCTTTCTGATGACAAACATATGTCCGCAGGCGGGGGAACTGAATCGCGGTGCATGGCAGAAACTTGAGGAGAAATGTCGGCAAAGGGCCGAGGTCGACAGCGCGGTTATCATCGTGTGCGGACCGGTTTTCCGGAAAGGGGAGGCGGTGGAGCGCATCGGCGAGACCGGTGTGGCAGTGCCGCGGCAGTTCTTTAAAGTCGTACTTTCGCCGTATGCCGACCCTCCGGTGGCGATAGGATTCCTGATGCCCAACGGTCCCGTTGTAGGAGGAATGCAGCGCTGCGCCGTTCCGGTAGATTCAGTGGAGGCCGTCACCGGCTACGATTTTTTCGCCGCGTTGCCCGACGATGTGGAGGGCGCCGTGGAATCGCAATGCAATTTCGCGCGTTGGAGCCGTTCGCCTAAACCAAGAAAATAACCGAGTCGGTTGGGAAATGTAAGGATAATTGTAAAAGGGATAAACATTTTGTGTAAAGGAATATAGCATGACAATCTGCGCAATTTCCACTCCTCCGGGCATCGGAGGCATCGCCATAATTCGCATCAGTGGCCCTGAAGCCATCGCTATTGCTGACCGCGTGTGGCGCGGTAAAAGTCTCGGCGAGGCGGCTTCGCATACGGCTCATCTTGGCGTGATTGTAGACCCTTCCACCGGCAATGAGCTCGATCAGGCAGTTGCGACGTTATTCCGCGGACCACGCAGTTTCACGGGAGAGGATGTTGTTGAATTTTCAGTTCATGGATCGCGATGGATTCAGACGGAACTTATTAATCTTTTGATTCGCAACGGCTGTCGGCTGGCCGATGCCGGCGAATTTACACGTCGGGCGTTTACCAACGGACGCATAGACCTTGCCGAGGCTGAGGCGGTAGCCGACGTAATTGCGGCGGAATCTGAGGCAGCCAACCGCGTGGCGCAGCAGCAGTTGCGCGGCTCGTTCTCCCGATGCCTCGGCCGATTGCGCGACGGGCTCGTAGAGCTTGCCTCACTTATCGAACTTGAACTGGATTTTGCCGAGGAACATGTGGAGTTTGCCGACCGCAGCCGCCTGCTCGCACTCGCACGTGAAACACTTGCCACCGTAGACAGTCTTTCCGCATCGTTCGCCACCGGTCAGGCTATCAAAAACGGCATACCGGTAGCTATCGTAGGAGCTCCAAACGCCGGTAAGTCCTCCCTGCTCAATCTGCTGCTCCACGACGACCGGGCAATCGTGAGCGATATCCCCGGCACCACCCGCGACACCATTGAGGACACGACCGTCGTCGACGGCTTTTCTTTCCGCTTCATCGACACGGCCGGACTGCGACAAACCTCCGACGCTATCGAGAACCTCGGTATAGAGCGAACATGGACCGCAGTCAGCCGTGCCCGCATTGTGCTGTGGGTTGTCGATTCCTCGTTGGAAAAAACGGAATGTAGGGGAGGGGAGAGGCCGGCACCAACGGGTGGCGGTTCTTCCGATGCAGAGGAATTCTCCCGTGAACTTTCCAAAAGGCTTCCTGCCGATAGCGTCGTGATAGCGGTACTCAACAAGATCGACTTTATCCACCCAGGTGCGGTGCAGAAACTACTCGATTGCTACCGGCATCTTCCGGGGGTGAGTTCGGCCATCGCGATATCTGCCTCCACCGGAACAGGACACGACGCACTCCGCGCCCTCCTGCGCGCCAATGCCTTCGGACATCAAAGCCCCTCCGCTGACGCATCTAATGAGAGATCTTCCGCCAATACATCTCCGGGAAATCACTGTAATAATCTTCCGGAAATTACCTCAGGTGACGCAGTCATCGTAACGAACGCACGCCATTATCAAGCCCTCCTGCACGCCTCCGACTCACTCCGCCGCGTAATCGACGGCCTGCAGACCGCCCTCCCCGCCGATCTCATCGCTCAGGACGTCCGCGAGACCATCCACCACCTCTCCACCATCACCGGCGACATCACCACTCCCGACATCCTCTCCACCATCTTCTCTCGCTTCTGCATCGGCAAGTAATTCCCTCTCCTTGATACAATCAATAGAGGTATTTGGCATGTAAAATGGTATCAACAAGTAGATAAACGTGGTATAATTCCAATTCGCTCAATATTCTAATGAAAAAGATTTTCTTACTATTTATAGTAGCGTTTTTTATTTGCTCAAATTTACAAGCGAAGAAATTGTTCGTCGAGATGGAATTTCACAAAAATTCCATTAAACTTGACGATGGTTCTAATAAAAAGCGACAAACATTAAAGGATAAGGACGGCCAAGATCTGAAATTTACATCCCTTATAGGAGCCCTAAACTATATGTCATTACAAGGTTGGGAGTTAGAAGATATTAAATCTGTAACATCTGGCAGCGGTTATGTTGGGGTTTATGGAGGCGGAAGCTCCACGAGTACGAAAGTTTACTACATCTTCTCCAAAGAGGTATCAAATGAAGAATTAGAACAAGTTGTCGACAATAGCTATAAAAACGATTAACCGCATCTTATCGAGCACCGCATACGCTCTAACTTTATGGAACCCTCCGCACGTTATGGGCTTATCTTTTCTAACTTCATTATAACTCCATCGAGACGCTTCTGTTTTTGGAGTCCTAAGCAGTGCCAATTGTCCACTCGGCTACCGCGTTCCGAGAGGGGATAGGTTATTATAAGGACTATCTGAGATTCCATGCGCCAACATCACCTACATGATGCAACCGTATCTCAATGCAGACGAGTTACAAAAGCTCCGCCACAACGCTAAAATATGGACTATTCATGCCATGCCGCCTTTCACTCCGGTAAATCTTCGAAGCGACCATCTGACCAAGGAGGATTTGAAACATTTAGGCTATAATGTCGGTAAGTTCCTCAGACTACAAGGCGGAGTCATCGCCCGTTTCGTCAAGAAGGTATTTGAGAAGCCCTTTGAAAGTACCCAGATACGGACAATCGAGCAGAAACTCCGAGAGAGCAAATCAACAAAAGAAAGAATCCCTATCCATACCCGTGACCAGATGGACAAGATGTTCAAGCACTTTCAGCGGTATGGCAACATCAACTTAGACATACTTAGCAGAGCCTGACAAGTTGAGAACATAGACGATTCCCCGATACTTATGAATTAGTCTCTGCCACTTCAACAGCTACGACGACTTCATCGAATTCTGCCAGGTGATCCACGCCGACGAGAAAGACCCGGAGCTGATGGCCCAGGACTACGAGGGCTTCCCCCGCCAATGGTGCAACGATGGCTTCATGTCGGAGGACGACTTCGACCATATCCTCGAATACTCGGATATGTGCGACAAGCACGGTCAGGAGGCCGTCAATGACTACATGGAGTTCCACGACGAACTCGACATCTTCGAGGAAGCCTACTGCGGAGAGTGGGACAGCGAAGAAGACTTCGCCCGGTACATCGTCGAGGAATGCTACGACTTCGAAAGGTCTATGGGCGACCTTGCCCGCTACTTCGACTACGAAGCCTTCGGACGCGAGCTGTTCATGTACGACGAACTATATTAAAATCCAAATAAAATGAGGCAAAAATTACATTCACCTTAGAT
>URAU01000022.1 GCA_900545955.1 uncultured Porphyromonadaceae bacterium | reverse complement strand
CGAGTGTCTCGTGGGCTCGGAGATGTGTATAAGAGACAGCCCTTCTTCAACGGATTCCACCGCCCCGTGCCTCCTCCCGCATGGCGCTGGCACGCCGGAGGTCCCGCGTTCGGCACGATTCTCGGCCTGACGCTCGGCACTTCAATCGGACTTTCCATTTCGACACTGGCCAACAGCGGCTACTCCGTGAGCAGCTACGGCGACGATGTGGTATATCTCAGCAACGTTCCCCAGATGAACTACAACTGGCCCGACGCGGCGCTCTACTACACCGACGGACGCCTCTGCGGCTCGCAGTTCACCTACACCACAGGCTACTACGACATGGGGCGCTACAACGCACTCTACAACACATTCGTGAGTCGCTACGGAGCGCCGGTGGGCTATTCAAACACCGGAGGCGCGGTGACGGCCAACTGGTTTGGCGCCGACGGCCGCTACGTTACCCTCAGCTTCGCCTCGGCCAACGGCGCTTACTACACCACCCTGAGCTTCGGCAACTGACCCCAGTCGGCGAACCTTAACCCCCGCAATCCATTTTTGCTTTTGGCCGCAGAATTTATTAATTTTGCGGCCATAAGTTTCCGGTCGAAAAGAAACTTTACATTTATACTCCAAAACCCTGTAAAATCACCATGAATCTGACCGACCGCTTCCTGAAATACGTGAAATTCGACACCCAGAGCGACGAGCTGACAAACCTCACGCCCTCCACTCCGGGACAGTATAAATTCGCACAGGCGCTTGAAAAAGAGCTCCACGAGCTCGGCCTGGAGGAAATCTCGCTCGACGAGAACGGCTACCTGATGGCCACGCTCCCGGCCAACACCGACCGCGAGGTGCCTACCGTGGGCTTTATCGCACACCTCGACACGTCGCCCGACCTCTCGGGCCACAACGTGAACCCGCGCATCGTGAAGGCCTACGACGGAGGCGACATCACCCTCAACGCCGACAACGACGTGGTGCTCTCCCCCTCGGAATTTCCCGAACTTCTCCACTACGTGGGTCAGGACCTCATCGTAACCGACGGCACCACCCTTCTTGGCGCCGACGACAAGGCCGGTATCGCCGAAATCATCTCGGCCGTGGAATACCTCAAGGCTCATCCCGAAATCGAGCACGGCAAAATCCGCATAGCATTCAACCCCGACGAGGAGATCGGCCAGGGCGCCCACAAATTCGACGTGGAGCGCTTCGGCGCCGACTGGGCCTATACCATGGACGGCGGCGAGGTCGGCGAGCTGGAGTATGAGAACTTCAACGCAGCCGTTGCCAACGTTACCTTCAAGGGGCGCAACGTTCATCCGGGCTACGCCAAACACAAGATGGTGAACTCCATCCGCATCGCCAACCAGTTCATACTCATGCTTCCGCGCTGGGAGACGCCCGAGCACACCGAAGGCTACGAGGGCTTCTACCACCTGGTGAAAATCGAGGGCGACGTGGAGAAAACCACACTCACCTACATAATCCGCGACCACGACCGCGACCGCTTCGAGCGGCGCAAGCGCGAACTCGAGCACCTGACGCGCAAGACCAACAACGAATTCCCCGGCTGCGCCACCATCGAAATCCGCGACCAGTATTTCAACATGCGCGAGAAAATCGAGCCGGTGATGCACATAATCACCATCGCCGAGAAAGCCATGGAGCTGGCCGGAGTAAAACCCAAGGTTCAGCCCATCCGCGGTGGCACAGACGGCGCGCAGCTCTCGTTCAAAGGCCTCCCCTGCCCCAACATCTTCGCCGGCGGCCTGAATTTCCACGGCCGCTATGAGTTCGTGCCCATCCCCTCGATGGAAAAGGCCGAGAAAACCATTGTGGAGATCGCACGCCTCGTGGCCCAGGGCTGATGCAGGCCGACACCACACCCACACTGATAGTAATAACCGGCCCCACGGGGTCGGGAAAGACCGCTCTGGCCATCACGCTGGCGCGACGGCTGGGATGCGACGTCATCTCGGCCGATTCGCGCCAGATGTTTAAAGGTATCCCGATAACCACCGCCGCCCCGACAGCCGACGAACTTGCCGCCGCGCGCCACCACTTCGTGGGCACGCTCGAGCTCGACGCCTACTACAGCGCCGCCCAATATGAGGAGGACTGCCTGACATTGCTCGGCGAGCTGTTCAGCCGCGGGCGCTACGCCGTGATGTGCGGCGGGTCGATGATGTATGTCGACGCCGTGGTTCGCGGCATCGACGAGCTGCCAACCATATCGCCCGACGTACGCGCCGACGTGCTCGCAATGCTCGAGCGCGAGGGGCTGGAAGCCCTGATGGAGCGTCTGCGGCAACTTGATCCGA
Source organism: uncultured Porphyromonadaceae bacterium (assembly GCA_900545955.1). Classification (GTDB taxonomy): domain Bacteria; phylum Bacteroidota; class Bacteroidia; order Bacteroidales; family Muribaculaceae; genus UBA7173. Next base: position 24,787 of record URAU01000022.1, on the reverse strand, counting down.
GGTATGCCGCCGAAGTAGACCCGATGAACACGCGGCGCGTGGTCCATGCGCTTGAGATATGCATCGAGGCAGGCGTGCCATATTCCACCCTGCGCACCGGACGCGCCAAGGAGCGTCCCTTCCGCGTGGTCAAGGCCGCAATCGACATGCCCCGCGAAGAACTGTTCGCCCGCATCAACACCCGCGTGGAGCGCATGGCCGCCGAAGGGATGCCCCAGGAGGCGCGCCGCGTCTACCTGCTGCGCCACCTCAATTCGCTCAACACCGTAGGCTTCAAGGAAATGTTCGCGTGGATAGAAGGCAGGTGGGATTTCGACACGGCATTGGCACGCATGGCGAAAAACACACGCGTCTATGCGAAAAAACAGCTTACGTGGCTTCGGCGCGACCCGTCGGTAATATGGCTCGACCCGCATTCCGACACTCCTATGGCCGACCAGGTGCTTTCGCTTGCCGGGATACAACATTAAGGCGTAGCGGATTGTTAGACTTTCAGCCGGCAGGATTTCCTCTCCGGATTTCATCACCCATTCACCGCATCATGCAGAACCTCGAAACCATAATCTCACGCCTGAAAGGGTATTTCTCGTTCAACGGCTATCTCGTGCCGCAGGCCGAGGCCGAACAGACTATCCGCGAAGGGGTCTCCTTCCGCGGCACCAATATCCTCATCCTGGTGTTCGCCATCCTCATCGCCTCGCTGGGCCTCAACACCAACTCCACGGCCGTAATAATCGGCGCCATGCTCATCTCGCCGCTCATGGGGCCGATAATCGGGCTCGGCCTCGGCATAGGCATCGAAGATTTCGACCTGCTAAAGCGCTCCATGCGCAATCTGGTGGTGGCGGCACTCTTCTCGGTACTCGCCTCTACGGTCTACTTCCTGATCTCGCCCGTGAGCGAAGGCCACAGCGAACTTCTGGCACGCACGTCGCCCACCATCTACGACGTGCTCATCGGCTTATTCGGCGGAGCTGCCGGCATCTTCGCCATCGCCTCGAAGAGCAAGGGCAACGTGATTCCCGGCGTGGCCATCGCCACCGCGCTGATGCCCCCGCTCTGCACCGTGGGCTACGGACTGGCCACATTCCAGATGCACTACTTTCTGGGAGCGCTCTATCTGTTTCTGATTAACTCAATCTACATCGGGCTGGCCACATTCATCGGGGTGAAGCTGATGCACTTCCAGCGCACGCCTACCTCAGTGCCCGAGCGTGCCAAGCGCATGCGCCATATAGTCTACACCACAGCCATCCTCACACTGCTGCCGAGCATCTATCTTACATACAACATGCTGCGCATGGAGAACTTCCAGCAGGAGGCTTCGCGCTTCGTGGCCGACGAATTCCAGTTCCCGCAGACTCAGGTGCTCAGCCATACGGCCACCTACCGTAAAGGGGAACGCACCGTCAACGTGACGCTGATCGGCAAAGCACTCCCGCAGGATTCTCTCGAACTGGCCATGTCGGCCAAACTGCAATACTACGGGCTGCAGGGAGCCAAGCTCAACATAATGCAGGGCGATTACGCCCTGGGCGCATCGCAGACTCCGGGCCACTCCGTGAAGGAAATCTACGAGATGGCCCAGACGTCGCTCACGCGCCAGCAGCAGGAAATCGATTCGCTGCGCGACGTGATAGCCATGCGCCGCGAGAACGACTCCATCTCGGCCCGGCTCGCCCCGGAGCTGAAGGTGATATTCCCGCAGGTAGCGGAAATCGCCGTGACACGCGCCGTGTTCGGCAACATAGCCACCGGCAGCCTGGACACCGCCAACATCGCCCTCGTGCACTACTCGCGGCCATTGCCCGCAGCGTCGCAAAGCGAGCTCTCGCGCTACCTGGCCGCGCGCCTGCGCGTAAAAGCTGTGAAACTGGTAACCGTACCGGCCACAGTAGCCGCCAAGCCGGCGAAATAATCGGGATTTATCGAGAGTTATTGAATAATCGAGATTAATCGGGATAAATCGAGGTAATCCCGATTAATCTCGATAATTGGGAATTTTGGGAATTTGAGGGATTTTGCTAACTTTGCGTGGTTGCGGCAGCCGCAGACCGCCGAGGCCGGCGGCTTCGCTCCAAAAAGATTATCTTTAACCCAAAATTCCGTAAAACCGGGTTCACGGCGCCACCAGTGGCTCCCGTAACCGATTTTTCCACCCCGCCTAAAAATGAAGAAGCCTATCCTTATCGCAGCTGCTACGGCAGTGCTTGCAGCATTTCAAATGAATGCCGCTCCCGCATTCCCCGGCAAAAAGACCGTGACACAGCCCGACGGCACCACCATCGAAGTCCGAGTGGTGGGCGACGAGCGCTTCCATACGCTCGTAACCGACGCCGACGCCCTCCCCATAGGCCGCGATGCCGACGGCGAATACCGCTATCGCATGGCCGACGGCTCGCTCTCGGCCGTTGCGGCCCACAACCTGGGCGAGCGCACCGCCGCCGAAGCTGATTTCCTCCGCGCCAACATAACCGACATCTCCGTGGCCCGTCTGGCCGAGCGTCAGCGCGCCATCAACCCCAAGCGATTTGAAAACGCCATCGCCGCGCGCAAGGCTAAGGCTCCGGCACGCGCCGGAGCAGCCAAAGCTCCGCTGGCCGACCAGTTTACCGACTGCCCCACCACGGGAGTGCGCCGCATTCCGGTAATTTTCGTGCAGTATACCGACATCAAATTCAAGAGTTCCGACCCGAAACAGACCTTCGCCACCTATTTCAACGAGGGCGCGTCGAGCGGACGCCAGTATTTCGTCGACAACTCCAACGGCGTATACCAGCCCCAGTTCGACCTCTACGGCCCTGTAACACTCCCTAACAACCGTAAATACTACGGTGGCAACGACAGTTATACCGACAGCGACCAGCGCCCGGGCCAGATGGTGGCCGACGCCTGCACGGCCCTCGACGGCCAGATCAACTTCAAGGACTACGACACCAACGGCGACGGCTACGTCGACGCCGTGATTCTTCTCTATGCCGGCAACGGCGAGCAGTACACCTACCAGAACATCCCCGATGCCATCTGGCCCCATAAGTGGGAGCTTTCTTCCTCCGACTATGGGAAAACCCTGACGCTCGACGGCGTAAAAATCGACAACTACGGCTGCTTCAACGAGCTCTACGGCACCTCGGCTTCCAGCACGAAAATCGACGGCATAGGAGTGTTCTGCCATGAGTTCTCCCACGCGCTCGGACTTCCCGATCTTTACTACACCGGCTATGGCAACGCAGACTACTACGGAATGGGGAGCTGGTCGCTGATGTGCCAGGGTTGCTACAACAACGACGGCTATACTCCGGTAGGATATACCGCCTACGACAAATGGTTCAACGGCTGGACCGACGAAATTCCCGAGGCCACGGCCAACACACAGTATACAATGCCAGTGTTCAACACCGGAGTGGCAGCCAACGACCAGCCGCTGCGCATCACCAATCCTTCGAACGCCAACGAATGGTTCGTAATCGAGAACCGCGCCAACACAGGCTGGAACCGCTACGACCAGGACGAGGGACTGCTGATCTACCGCGTGACCTATAACCGCACTGTCTGGGCCAACAACACGGTCAACAACACCTCGACAGGCTACTACGTGCCTCTCTGCGCCGACAATTCGGCAAGCTATTACAACGAGGACACTGACCTCTGGCCCTACAACAACAAGACCGAGCTATCCGGCACCACTACGCCGGCGCTCAAGCCCTACAGCGGAGCGGCCCTCAACCGCTCTATCAGCGAGATGACGCGCAATGCCGACGGGACGGTATCGTTCTGGGTGGACCGCGCGCCCGTGCCAACGCTCGCAGCGCCCGTACTTGCGGCCCACACCTCCGTAGGCTCCACAAGCTTCACAGCCAACTGGACGCATCAGGCCGAGACCGACGCGACCTACACCCTGGAGGTAATCCCCCACCGCGACTTCACGCTGCTTTACGACGTCGATTTCTCGCAGGACGTACCCGAAGGCTGGAGCGTATCCGGCTACAACGTTGTTGAAAACGATGCTTTGCGCCTCGCCTCCAGCAATCAACTGGGCGAAGTATATACCCCGCTGTTCACCCTCGACAACACCGGCATTGTAACCTTGAAAGTAAACGCCAAATACTATAATAACGATGCCAGCAGCCTGAAGGTGACGCTCTACGACGCTAACGACAACGAACTGACCAGCATGCTTCAGGCCCTCACCGACAGCTACAAGGACTACACCATAAAGATTACGGGCACCCCCGGAGCGAAAGTATCCCTGGGTCTGGGCACAACAGCGAAGAAGAAGCGCCTCTACATCAAGAGCGCACAGATCTACACCGGCGACGCATCGTCGGCCGCTGCTCCGGCCAAGGCTCCGGCCGAGACGGGCGACGCCAACTCGCGCACCATCACCGGAATCACCGGCCTGAGCTACACCGTGGAAGGCCTCGCAGAGAAAGGTTCGTTCGACTACCGCGTTAAGGCCGTTCCCGTCGACCAGACCACAGCCGCCGCAAGCGCCTGGACAGCCTACAACACCGTAGAGCTCTCCCTTTCCGGCGTTGAAAACGTAGGCGTGGAAGCCGACACCGACGCTCCGGCCCGCTACTTCAACCTCCAGGGCATCGAAGTGAACGCTTCCACTCTTGCCCCCGGTATCTACATCCGCCTGCAGGGTGGCCGCTCGGAAAAAATCGCCGTGCGCTGAGACTACCCGCATGCCGACAGACCTTACAATAGCAAATAAACGCCACTAAACAAACGACCTTCCCGGCTGCCTCTTTTCCATGCATCCGGGAAGGTCGAAATATATATCGAATCAGCTGGACCAAAGTGTTGCATATTAGAAATTTAATTGCTACCTTTGCAGCCGCTTGGGGTATTTCGCCCCATGCACAGATATAAATTCAATTCATTAACAATTAGTTACAAATGAACCACTACGAAACCGTTTTCATTTTAACTCCCGTTTTGTCTGACGCTCAGATGAAGGAAGCGGTAGAAAAGTTCACCACCGTGCTCACCGAGAATGGTGCAAGCATCGTGAACGAAGAACTCTGGGGCCTGCGCAAGCTCGCCTACCCCATCCAGAAGAAATCGACAGGCTTCTATGCCCTCGTTGAATTCGACGGCGATCCCACCCTCGTCAAGAAGCTCGAGACAGCTTTCCGTCGCGACGAACGCGTGATCCGTTTCCTCGTATTCCGCAACGACAAGTATGCCGCTGAATACGCCGCAAAACGCCGCAGCCTCAAGGCCGCAAAAGCCAACGCACCCAAAGAAGAAACCGTAGAAAACAAGGAGGACTAAACCATGGCACAGAATCAATCCGAAATCCGCTACCTCACACCCCTGTCGGTCGACGTCAAGAAGAAAAAATACTGCCGTTTCAAACGCAGCGGCATCAAATATATCGACTATAAGGATCCCGAATTCCTTAAGAAATTCCTTAACGAGCAGGGCAAAATCCTTCCCCGCCGCATCACCGGCACCTCGCTGAAGTTCCAGCGCCGCGTTGCTCAGGCCGTGAAGCGCGCACGCCATCTGGCTCTCCTGCCCTTCGTTACCGACCTCATGAAATAATCCGGAACCATAACCGCTTCCCAAAACCGACTCAGAATTATGAAAATCATATTGAAAGAAGACGTTACGAACCTTGGCTACAAGGACGACGTAGTTGAAGTAAAGGACGGTTACGGCCGTAACTATCTCATTCCCCAGGGCAAAGCTGTAATCGCCAACAACTCCAACCTGCGCCAGCTCGAGGAGAACCAGCGTCAGCGCGCCCACAAGCTCGCCAAGATCAAAGCCGACGCAGAGGCAGCCGCAGCCGCACTGGCCGACGTAGCCCTCACCATCGGCGCCAAGGCTTCGGCCACCGGCACCATCTTCGGCTCTGTGAACAACATCCAGATTGCCGAAGCCCTCGAAAAGCTCGGCCACAACGTTGACCGCAAGCTCATCGTGCTCAAGGAGCCCGTGAAGGAACTTGGCAAATACACCGCCAAGATCAACTTCCACAAGGAGGTTTCCGTGGAAATCCCCTTCGAGGTCGTTGCCGAATAATTCCGCCGACCAACCGCCGGGCCCTCGGCCCGCCCATAATAAACTGTTTGGATGCTGCAACCGCCCGCCCCAAAGGCGCGCTCTTGCAGCATCCGCTTTTATATCCACACCCCCTCAATCTTTTCGGACGGATAGCACTAATCAACTTAAACTCAAACCTATGAACAGAGAATGAAACCACGACATCGGCTCTTCGAGCCTCCGATGGAGGGATTATCCCGCTTTCCCCAGGCTCGGCATACGCCTTCACCTGGGGTTGGAAACAACCTCGGTCCTACGGGCCTCTGATGGGACAGTATATGGCATCAGCTAACTCAGGTAGCCTAATCAGTAGGGAGGCTCTGAGGAGAAATGGCGGCGCTTAGGAGGTGCGAATTATTTCGCACCTTACGCATTCGGCTCTTCGGGCCGCGAGGTCCAAAATTTCGATATACATGTTGGCCACCAAAAAGTAGGGATGCACCCTGGTGCATCCGATTATCAATGAGGTTGGCATCCGATTATCAATGAGTTAGGCGTATAGAGAAAGCAGATGCACCAGGGTGCATCCCTACAAGCTGACGGCCAATTATTTAGGCCAAATCAACAGTCAACAAGTTCTCATAATCAAATTCAGTATGCAGGACGTAGGAGATGCGAGGATGCGTGAGGTTCGAAATAATTCGAACCTCCTAAGATAACATTTTGAGGGAAAGTGCGTTTCTTATATGAGAGAACTTAGTATACGCTCTAAAATAAGTAATTGAAGAAACACACAAAGAAATGAAGAAATTAATTATGGCTCTTATGCTCCTGCTGCTCGGCGGGGGCGTGGCATCGGCGTTTGTAGACTCGTATGTAATTGACCGCTCGAAGCTTCCCGAAGAGGCTCAGCAGATGCTCTTGGAGCACTTCCCCAAGGCTAAAATCAGTTCGATAAAAATCGACCGCCATCTCCTGAAGAAAACCGACTACGACGTAAAACTCACCAACGGCACGAAAGTGGAATTCTCGAATGCCGGCAAATGGAAGTCGGTCGACTGCAAGAACCGCGCGGTGCCCGAAGCGCTCGTGACAAAAGCTATCCGCAAATATGTGGATAAGAACCACAGCGGCCAGAAGATAGTAAAAATCGAGAAAAAGGCTTCCGGACACGAAATCCGCCTGTCGGACGGCACCGAACTGAAGTTCAACCTGCTGGGACAGGTCAAAAAGTAATCTTGTCTCAGAGGTAGCAGGGGGCGATGGCGGCGGCGACGTCGGTATCACCCCAGAAGTCGGCGATGGTAAGCCAGATAAGAAGGAGGGCGATGAGCACGGCCACGCCTACACACATCCACAGGTTGACTTTCTGTTTTTTACGGCGGCGGGCGAACTCCTCGTTGCTCTCGCCGTCGCGACGACGGTTATAGTTCGACATAATGCTGGCGATTTTCTGAAGAGGATGTTACAGACGTTTCCGCAACACCCTCTTCGGGTTAAAAAACAGTGTTGAAACGTTCAGGGGCGCCCCATTATCCCTCGGGGTATTCGCGACGGCGATGGGCCGCCGGGGCGCCTTTCTATATCTTTTAACAAATTTTGCAAAGCTATGGTTCGCCAACTGGGGATACTACCTCCGGGGCAGGCAGGGAATTGCGATTTTTTGCGTAACTTTGCACTATGGCACGTATGCTGGCAATCGATTTCGGCAAAAAACGTTGCGGCATCGCCGTAACCGACCCGCTGCAGATTGTGGCCAACGGTCTGACGACCGTGGAAACGGGTCGACTCGTGGACTTCGTGGCTGCCTACGTGGCCCGGGAGCCGGTAGAGCGTATAATCGTGGGTCTGCCCACCGACATGCGCGGGCGCGAGTCGGAGTCGATGCGCTACATCCGCCCCGGCATCGGGCGCCTGCGCAAGGCGTTGCCGCAGACGCCTGTGGAATTCGCCGACGAGCGTTTCACCTCCGTGCTGGCCCACCAAGCCATGCTCGACGGCGGCATGAAGAAAATGGACCGCCGCAACCGCGAGATTGTGGACGAAATCTCGGCCACGATAATCCTCAACGACTATCTCCAGCACCGCCAGAGCCCCGCTGCGGACGGCGGCGCCAACTCATAAACCCGCTGAAACAAGCACAACCAGACTGAACGATATGAAACTTCCCGTCTACCTTTACGGCCACCCCGTGTTACGCGAGATTTCCGCCGACATCGCCCCCGGCTACGATGGGCTCGAGCAGCTCGTGGCCGACATGTTCGAGACCATGTATGCCTCGGAAGGCGTGGGTCTTGCCGCACCCCAGATCGGGCGCAACGACCGGATTGTGGTGATCGACGCATCGCCCGTAGCCGATACTTTCGCCGAGTGCGCCGGATGGAAACGCGCGCTGATCAACCCGCAGATCGAGGTTCTTGACGGCCCGCAGATAAGCCGCAGCGAAGGGTGCCTCAGCCTGCCCGGCCTGAGCGAGGACGTGAAGCGCGTGGAGCACATCCGCCTGACGTATCTCGACACGGATTTCCAGCCCCACACCGAGGAGATTTCCGGCTTCCTGGCACGCATCGTGCAGCACGAGTGCGACCATCTGGAGGGACGTCTCTACATCGACCATGTATCGCCCATCCGCAAGCAGCTGATACGCAGCAAGCTCTCGAACATCATCAACGCGAAGATTCGCTGCGACTATCCGGTGCGCTACGCACCGCAGAAGCGCGCGGGCCGCAAATAATTTCGACACAGATTCTTATGAACTAAAAACTTATCATCCCCAAGATATGGCAGCTCCCAATCCCGACGACAAGAAAATAATCTTCTCGATGGTAGGCGTATCGAAAATCTACCCTCCTCAGAAGCAAGTTCTTAAAAATATCTATCTCTCATTTTTCTACGGGGCCAAGATCGGCATCATCGGCCTGAACGGCTCCGGCAAATCCTCGTTGCTGAAGATAATAGCCGGCATCGACAAGGATTATCAGGGCGAGGTGGTATTCTCGCCCGGCTATACCGTGGGCTACCTCGAGCAGGAACCCAAGCTCGACCCCTCGAAGACGGTAATCGAGGTGGTACGCGAGGGCGTACAGCCGGTGATGGACCTCCTGCGCGAGTTCGACGAGGTGAATGCCGCCTTCGCCGACCCCGACGTGCTGGAGAATCCCGACAAAATGGACGCCCTGATTCAGCGGCAGGGCGAGCTTCAGGACGCTCTCGACGCCGCCGACGCATGGAACATCGACTCGCGTCTGGAGCGCGCCATGGACGCCCTCCAGTGCCCGCCCGACGACCAGCCTGTAGAGACGCTTTCGGGCGGTGAGCGCCGCCGTGTGGCCCTCTGCCGCCTCCTGCTCCAGCAGCCCGACGTGCTGCTGCTCGACGAGCCTACCAACCACCTCGACGCCGAGAGCATCGACTGGCTCGAACAGCACCTGCAGCAGTATCCCGGCACGGTAATCGCCATAACCCACGACCGCTATTTCCTCGACCATGTGGCCGGATGGATTCTGGAGCTCGACCGCGGCGAGGGGATACCCTGGAAGGGGAACTACTCCTCGTGGCTCGAACAGAAAACCAAGCGCATGGCTCTTGAAGAGAAGCAGGCGAGCAAGCGCCGCAAAACTCTGGAGCGCGAGCTGGAATGGGTACGCATGGCTCCCAAGGCCCGTCAGGCCAAGGGCAAGGCGCGCCTGAGCAGCTACGACCGCCTGCTCAACGAAGATCAGAAGCAGCGCGAGGAGCGTCTGGAAATCTTCATTCCCAACGGTCCGCGCCTGGGCAACAAGGTTATCGAGGCCCACGGTCTGGCAAAATCGTTCGGCAAGAAGCACCTCTTCAGCAACCTCGACTTCATGCTTCCTCCCAACGGCATCGTAGGTGTAATCGGCCCCAACGGCGCCGGCAAGACCACGCTCTTCCGCCTTATCATGGGTCAGGAGACGCCCGACGCAGGCAGTTTCGAGGTCGGCGAGACCGTGAAGGTGGCCTACGTAGACCAGCGCCACCACGACCTCATTCCCGACAATACCGTATATCAGGTAATCTCGCAGGGCACAGAATCTTTCCGCATGGGCGGACGCGACGTCAACGCCCGCGCATATCTCTCGAAATTCAACTTCGCCGGAGCCGACCAGGAGAAGAAAATCGCCGTGCTTTCGGGCGGCGAGCGCAACCGCCTCCATCTGGCCATGGCGCTCAAGGAGGAGGGCAACGTGCTCCTGCTCGACGAGCCGACCAACGATATCGACGTGAACACCCTGCGCGCTCTGGAAGAAGGCCTGGAGGCATTCGCCGGCTGCGCCGTGGTGGTAAGCCACGACCGATGGTTTCTCGACCGCATCTGCACCCACATCCTTTCGTTTGAGGGCGACGGCAAAGTAGTGTTCTACGAAGGCTCATATTCCGACTACGAGGCCTACAAGAAGGCCCAGAACGGCGGCAAAGAGCCTCCGCGGCGCCGCTACCGCAAACTGATGGACTGACAAAGCTCCGCACGCCCCCCGAAGCGGGGCGGATATACTCCATGCTGAAAAAAATCGCAGGCATAATACTGATGTTGGTTGCTGCACTGGCCTTGGGCTCGTGCAGCACCACGCGTCTTGTGCCCGAAGGAAGCTATCTGCTCGATCACGCCTCGATAAGTGTGGCCGACAGCAGCGACGTGGCTACCAAACGCCTCTACAACTACCTGCGGCAGACTCCCAACCACCGCGTGCTCGGCTTCGCCAAGCTGCAGCTGGGCATCTACAACCTCTCCGGACGCGACACCACGCGCCGCTTCAACCGCTGGCTGCGCAAAATCGGCGAGGAACCGGTGGTATTCGACTCGGCCCTGACCGAGCAGTCGGCGCGCCAGCTGCGCCAGGCTTTGATAAACGCCGGCTATCATGATGCCAGCGTTGATTTCACCGCCACGCCGCGCGGGAGAAAAATCAACGTGGAATACCTCCTGCGGCCCGGAAAACCTTACACCATCCGGTCGATAACCTACGATTTCGAGGAGCCTGAGATTGCCGGATACGTCTACGCCGACTCAATGTCGCTGCCGGTGAAAGTCGGCGCAAACCTCGACCTGACCGTGCTCGACAACCAGCGCGCTCTCGTAAGCGAATGGGTGCGCGAAAACGGTTTCTTCGACTTCACCAAGGAGTGCGTAAGCTTTCTGGCCGACACCGTGGCAGGCTCGAAGGAGGTAGACCTGACGATGGCCGTGCGCCGCAAGCGCGCGCCGGCCGAAAATCCGGGCACCGGTGCTGCTCCTGAGGCTCCCGTGGCGGAGCAGGTACTTGCGGCACTGAGCCACAGGCGCTACGCCTTCCGCCGCGTAATCGTGGTGCCCGATTTCGCCCCCGGCGACAATACCACCGACCTGCGGTTCGCCGGTCGCGACACCGTGGCCTACCAGGGGCTCGACATACTCTACGGGGCCGACCGCTATCTGAATCCCCAGGCCCTCGCACAGCAGATCTACATACGCCCGGGAGAGACCTATTCCACCTCGGGCATCGACAAGACCTACGAGGCGCTCAACCGCCTGGCAATACTGCGCTACGTGAACATCCTTACGCGCCCGGCCGGCTCGCTGGGCGACGTCAACCTGCTCGACGCCTACATACTGCTGTCGCGCACACGCAAGATGGGACTAACTGTGGAACTGGAGGGAACCAACTCCGAGGGCGACTTCGGCGTGGGCGGCGGCGTGACCCTTCAGCACCGCAATCTCGCCCATCAGGGCGAAGTGCTCACCTTCAAGCTACGCGGAGCCTATGAAAGCCTTTCGGGCAATTTCGACAACCTGATAAACGACAGCTACACGGAGCTGGCGGCCGAGGCCGGCATCACCTTCCCGAAGTTCATGGCGCCCTTTCTCCACCAGTCGTTCAAACACCGCATGCGCGCCTCGACGGAGTTCGCACTGACGTTCGTGCGCCAGCAGCGGCCGGAATATACGCGCATCATAGCCGGCGGAGCATGGCGCTACAAATGGGCCACGCGCTCGGGGCGCACGCGCCGCACGCTCGACCTTATCGACATCAACGTGGTGAACCTGCCACGCTCCACCATCGACTTCATCGACAAAATCGCCCCCGACAACCCGCTGCTGCGCTACAGCTACGAGGACCACTTCATAATGCGCATGGGATATACGTGGGTGAACACCAACAGGCGCGTGCCCACCTCCTCGCTCGAGCGCCTCGACCTGCAGGTGAACACCTTCACTACCCGCGCCTCGGTGGAGACGGCCGGAGCCTTTCTCTACGCCATGTCGAAAATCTGCGGGCAGCGCCGCGACGACGGCGCCTACAAGTTGTTCGGCATCCAGTACGCCCAATACCTGAAGGGCGAGGTAGACTATACAATCAACCACCGCTTCAGCTCACGCAACTCGATATCCTTCCATGTAGGTGGCGGGATGGCTTTCCCCTATGGCAATTCGGAGATGGTGCCGTTCGAGAAGCGCTTCTATGCCGGAGGCGCCAACGGCGTGCGCGGATGGAGCGTGCGTACCCTCGGACCGGGAGCATACGACTCGCGCAACTCAGTGACCGACTTCATCAACCAGTGCGGCGACATCTCGCTGGTGCTCAATCTGGAATACCGCAACAAACTCTTCTGGGTATTCGAAGGGGCGGTATTCATCGACGCGGGCAACATCTGGACCATCCGCGACTATCCCAACCAGCCGGGAGGATTTTTCCGTTTCAAATCGTTCTACAAAGAGATAGCCGCCAGCTACGGCATCGGGCTGCGCATGGACTTCAACTACTTCCTTCTGCGCCTCGACATGGGCGTAAAGGCCCACAACCCGGCTGCCGGTCAGGACCGCTGGCCGCTGCTCAGCCCCTCGTGGCAGCGCGATGTGGCATTCCACTTCTCGGTAGGCTATCCGTTCTGATTCACCGGTCCCAATCCTCTCAGAAAAATCAACAGACATGAAATCTCTCGTAATCTTCGACCTCGACGGCACTCTTCTCAACACCATAGCCGACCTCGGCGAGGCAGCGAACTATGCCCTTGCAGAATCAGGCTTCCCCACGCATCCGCTCTCGGCATATCCGAAATTCGTAGGAAGCGGCATAACCAAACTGCTTGAGCGCGTTCTGCCGGAAGCGGCACGAACGCCCGAACGCATAGAGGCGATGCGCGCTCTCTTCAAAAGCTATTATGCCGAGCATATGACCGACCACACGGAGCCCTACCCCGGTATTCCGGAAATGCTCGAGCAGCTGGCACAGCGCGGCGTAAAAATGGCCGTCGCATCCAACAAATACCAGCAGGCCGTGGAGATTCTTATCGGCCATTTCTTCCCGCAGATTCCATGGGCGGCTGTAGAGGGGCAGAAAGACGATGTGCCCGTGAAGCCCGACCCGTCGATTGTGTTCGAGATACTTGGAAAATGCCCCACGCCCAAAGCCGACGTGCTGTATGTGGGCGATTCCGGCATCGACATGCAGACGGCGCGGCGCGCGTGTGTGGAATCCGCCGGCGTAACATGGGGCTTCCGCCCCGTCGACGAACTCCGCGCCAATCTTGCCGACAACATCGCCGAGACCCCCTCGGCTCTCCTGCGTCTGACCCTGCTGTAAGATTCAGGGGATGGGCGGAGTGACGTCGGAGGCTACGATAGCGGGGCGGTAGTCGGGGGCACGGAGGGTGAAGCTGACGTTGCGCAGGTGTAGACCGTCGATATGGCGTGCGTAGAGGCCGTAGGCAGGCAGTTCGCCGAACATATGGAATTCCGGATAGGAATCGCGCATCTCGGGAACATCGTCCCAGCGGTAACGGCCTATGTAGCCCATCCCTTTTGTGCCGCGTCCGGGATGCGATACCTCCACGTTTTCAAGCGTTATATTGCTGATTTTTGCGTCGGGCAGCCCCGTGATGCTGTTGGGAAACGGATTGTGGATTGTGTTGATATCCGGACCCCGGAGGTCGTAGGCCTCGTCGGGACGGCCGAAGGGGATTTCACAGCGAAGATTTCGGATTACGACGTTCGACATGCTTCCCGGATGCTCGCCGCGCCTGTGGCCGAGGCGCACGAAGAAGGCGTTGCCGGTATTGACGGCGTCGATGCCGTCGACCTCGATGCTGTCGACCACAGCTCCGTCGACCGATTCGATTGCAATGGCCGAGCGAAACGTATCGGCCACGCGGATGCGCTCCACCCTGACTCGGCGGAAGCCGCCGAAACTCTCCGTTCCCATCTTTATGGCGTTGGCGCTGCTACGCACGTCGCAGTCGGAAATGCGGATGTTGCAGCATCCGGAGTCCGGGTTGAATGATTTCAGCACTATGCCGTCGTCGGCCGAATTGATACGGCATTTCTCCACCACCACATCGCGGCAGTCGGCTATGTCGATGCCGTCGTTGTTCCAGTAAGCCCGGTTCACGAAGTCGATGCCGGAAATCACCACATCGGTGCATCCGTTGAGCGAGAGACCCCACGAAGCCGACGCGCGCAGATTTACGCCCAGAATTCTCACACCCGTGCAGAATTCGATGTCGAGCAGCTTAGGCCGAATGGAGGGACGCATACGGCGACGGTTGTAGTTGGGGTCGACCCGGACACCCGTATGGTGAAGACTGTCGATTGCCAGGGCCACCTCGAGGCCGCGGCCGTCGATAGTACCCTCCCCTTCGATTAGTATATCAGAAGCATCACGCGCCACGATGAGCCCCATCTGAGGTTCCGAGCATTTGTCGGCCTGAGGGGTAGAGGAGGCTGAACCAACGGCATACCCCTGATAATCAAAAGGATTTATACTTCCAAGAATAGTCGCGCCACGGCTCAGGCGCAATCGGGCGCCCGAAGGGAGACGGAGCGTGCCGCTGACGTATGTGCCGGGGTCGACAACCAGAGTACACCCTACGGAGGCAACTGAATCGACAGCACGCTGAAGACCGTCCGTCTGCACCTTCATGGAGTCCGGGCGGATTCCGAACGAGGAGGTATGGACTGTACGCGATGCGAAAGCAACCGGAGCGCTGAGTATCAGCACACTTGTGGCAATCAGGATTTTTCGAAGCATATTCAGGTTCGGATTCAAGGTAAATCAAACAATGGGAGAGCTGTCGCCTGCAAAGATATGAACTATTGCGTGGAATCGAAAGCCGTGGGCTCCTCACGCAATGAAAATCCGGATAAAAAAATCGAAACCGGGCTCGATTCACATCGATCCCGGCTCCTTCCTTATTGGCATTTGTATATGAAACAAACTTATCAGTATATCTTGAAGGGCTGCACCGCGTTGCACAACGAAGGCAACCTTGTCGTTCGTTTTGTATACTCCAATTAATCAATCATTCATTCAATCAATCATTACATTCAATCAATCATTATCATGAAAAAATTCTCTTCTGTTTCAGTGAGACCTTCTGACGGGAGGGCTCAATAAGCCACTTTGTCGGCTTTATCGGCCCATTTCTCGAAGGCCCGGATGGTGAATGCGTTGTCCATGTGGATGCATGGAATGGCGCGTTCCACTCTCGGGCGGGCGAGCTCCTTGTAAAGGAATTCGTCGGAGAAATTGATGCGGTCGGCATCCTGCTGCGTGTTGCCGAAGAAAATCCGGCTTACGCCCGCCCAGTAGAGCGCCGAAAGGCACATCGGGCAAGGCTCGCAGGAGCTGTAGACGGTGCATCCCTTAAGCGAGAAAGTCTGCTCTTTACGGCAAGCCTCGCGGATGGCGTTGACCTCGGCATGTGCCGTGGGATCGTTGGTAAGCGTCACGGAATTTGCTCCGGTGGCGATTACCTTGCCGTCGCGAACTATTACCGCCCCGAACGGGCCGCCTCCGCGGTCTACGTTTTCTTCAGCGAGGCGCGCTGCCATTTCCATGAAGCGCACATCCTCCGGGGTGAAAGGATATTCATCGTGTTTCATAATCTCTGTCTGTTTGAAGTTTCGGAAATATTGTGTTCTGGTTCCGCAATCCGGGGTAAGACACCTCTGGTGGCGGACTGCCGACAGCCGACGGGAAGAGTCCCGCAGTCTGCCAAAATTAAAACACATCCGAACTGCAAATAGTTAATCCGTCACATCAGGCGTTCGACACCCCAAAGGTGGTGGCGCAAGAGGGAGAAGCCCCGTCAATCGCCATGAGTCCGTCGGAACGAAAAAACTTCCATAACGGAGCATAGCGAATGGAAACTGCCGGACAAGAGTGTCAGCCGGCGTCAGCTCCATGTTCCCGCGTGCGGATTGCAACGGGAAGCAGGGGCGGATTCAAAAAAATAGCGGTCGCTTTGATTCGTTTTTATGGTATAGCGATTGGTCGGTAGCCGAATTTTTGAATTTTTCCCTTGCTATGTATAGGTCTTAACTTTGGTAAATTGCAGAGATTCGATTGGCCTGCTGCTGGCTGTGGGGCATAATGTCCCACAGATTTACAAGGCAAATTAACGAAAAAAAGTAAAAAGGATAAAGATTTCCCTGCTTAATTTTTGTTAAGATTGCAAGAAATGGGATTTTGTAGCCATTTTATACACAATTTATTCCAATCTTACCCCACAGACACCCTGACTACATACGCAGAGCTCGCGCCGACAGATATCAGGGCCGATGTACGCATTCCGACTATCCAGAGAACCGTATCTGCCGCCGTGAGAAGCCATACGGCACTTTTTTCGTCGGCGGAAAGGTGGGCATCGGAGAAGACATCGCTCACCAGCCGCGAACCACGCATGCCGAATGGCCGGATACGATCGCCCCGCCGCCAATGGCGCAGCTGCAATCCGGCCGGGGAATTTTCATAAGTGCGGAGAAGTGCATCGCGGTCGAACCACGCCACGGAAGGATTGCGCGACGGAGCGAATTCCGACCGCGCGAGCACCTCGAAATTTAACGGCAGCGGGCAGGAAAGCGTCCCCCCTTCCGCTATAAGAGAACGAGGCACGGCGATACTTGCACCTGTAGTGTTAATTTCGTTGAGAGGAACAAGCCTTGAGCGGTTAAGCTGAAACGAGGCAAGCCCGTCGGCCGAGAGGAACCAGCCACCCGATCGGCCGCCGACGAAAGACTCGAGAGCTTGTCGGGCCGTTTCAATGCCGAAAGGAGCACGCATATTCATAAGATGCCATAGCAAAGTGGGGGCCTCGGGAGTATGCGATACCGCCTCCATATCGATTGCCCCCGATGAATCCACCATCCGAGGCAGCTCCTTGGAAATCAACGCTTCGAGCAGACGCCGGTCGGACGAAATATTGTCGATCGTCCGCTCTACTCCTGCGATAAATCCGGGCTGAGCCGCCTCAATGGCAGGAAGCAGACGATTGCGCCACACGTTGCGGCGACAGTCGTCAACCAGATTGGTAGAGTCGACGATATAATCGAGTCCACGCCGGCGCAGATAATCAAGTATCATCGCCTTGGGCACGCTAAGCAGCGGGCGCACGAAACGTCCGCGCCGCTCCGGAATACCACACAGGCCGCGCAGGCCCGACCCGCGCGCAAGGTTGAGCATAAACGTCTCCACATTGTCGGCACTATGATGCCCGAGGGCCACCACGGCGACGTCGGCCGAAAGCATCTCCTCAAACCAGGCGTAGCGTAAGCGACGGCACGCCATCTCCACCGATTCGCCGGCAGCCTTTGCTTCGGCCGCGGCATCGAAATGAACGCAGCGGAATTCGCAGCCGGAGGCTTCGGCCGCCGCTCGGGAGAAAACTTCGTCGCGGTCGCTTTCGGCACCGCGCAAATGGAAATTACAATGCAACGCCACACACCGCATTCCCGCGGCCACCGAAGCCGCAAGGAGCGCCATCGAATCGGCACCGCCGCTCAGAGCCACGCCCACAAGCGCATCGGGAGCGAGGCCAAGGCGGCCGTAGAACCCGGTCACCGCAACCTGCAGCGGATGTTCGCAATCGGCTCGCATATATGCTTAAATATCAGATTTGCAGATGCATAGGCAGACAGCGCAACAGATAGTTGCGTGCCACGCTCCATGGGATTACGGTATCGTCGCTGTCGGGCATCAGCGGAACGGCCCGCTCGTTGAGGGCAAAGCGCACATAGACGCGCCCCTTGGCGGTCTTGAAGAGCACCATCTGCAGATTGGCCGCCATGGGTACAATATCGAAATCGCGCCAGTGGAGCGCCACGGTGTCGAAATAATTCGTAAGATAGTAGCAGCCGCGCAGATGCATGAGTGAAAGCAAGGGCATGAGCGTCTCCGCATGGCCGAAACGCAGTTGCACTGTGGCGTCGGCTTTCCCCTCGGCAGCTGCATCGGCCGTGGAGATCAGATCCTGAAGAAGCGCCACGGCCACATCGGCCGGCTCGGTGGAAAGCGTGCTGGCGCTGCGTTTCAGGTAGTGACCCAGATTCTCGCAGGCCCAGAGGGCGTTGAGTTCGTCGGGCTTGAAATATTTGCCGAGGTCAAAATCCAGCCCCATAGCCGGAAGTCCGCGGAGCACGGAATACACTTCCCAGCTCAGCGCGGCAGCTTCGCCGTGGGATAGCTCCTCGCCTTTCGCACTCACAAAACGACGGCCCGGCGCCGCGGGAGCCGTGGTCTCGAAAAACATATCGTAAATACCCTGCCAGGGCTTGGCCTTATACCACTCCACGAAATCGCCGACAACGTCGAACGGACGCATGAGCAGTGAGTTCTGGCGCCCGGAGGAGGTATAGATCTCGATTTCGTTGTCGAGGCGGTCGAGCTGATGGGTGAATTCATACATGCTCATCACGCAGCGCGGGGAGTAGGAACTGATGGCCTCCACCTTATTTCCGGCCTCGAAAAGCCTCGGATACGACCGCAGCATGCGCGTGGCGATCCCCCGCTGCTCGGCCATGCCCAGCGAGTCGAGCGCGCCCCAGCGGTTGTGGGAAATCTCGATTATGCCGCGCACCAGAGCGAGCACCTCGCGCCCCGTGGCTGTGAGCATGTCGGCCGAATCGGCCTTGGCAAGCTTCTCGGCAAGTTTCACCGAAGGCGCGGCCGACGAAAGGTAGCGGGCTCCATGCCGCCCCACATGGTTGAGGAAGATCGGCGTAAGCGAGTCGGGCACCTCGGCAAGACCCTCGGGTACGGGATAAGGACGCGCCGAGCCGAGACATTCCGTGGTCGAATAATGTGTGGCGGTCGGATCGGACGCCTGCTCCTTGCCGGCTGCCGCACTCAGGGAGACAAATGCGCCTATGGCCGCGGCCGCGATTATAAACCGAAGATATTTCATAAGTAACTGTTCAAAATTATTTTATTCTATCCTGATCTAATTATTTCAATATTTCCGCGGTAAAATTTTCGTATCTTTTCCTCTCTTCCTCAGTCGTGTAGACATCTACACACCTTCTTCATCGAGAAAATCTCCTGAAAATTTTCCTCCCGGAAATATTAAAATAATTTCGACCAATTACTTATTCAGATTTGATTTGCTATCTTTGCTAAATAATTAGCCAAAGTTAAGAAAATTTCGGCCAAATGCCAATCCATTTCGGCAGGGACTGAGTCAGGAAATAATTTCAGCAACGCAATGACAGCAGAGCACACAAACGGCAACATCCCCGAAGAGCTCGCCACCCTCGACGCCCGCATCGCCGCCGACGGCAACAACGCCTCGCTCTACATAGAGCGGGGGAAGCTTCTGTGGAAGCTCGGACGCCGCGGCGACGCCATCTCCGACTACCGCCGGGCGGCCGCTCTCGATCCCGACGGCCCCGGCCGACTGCTGGCTGAGCATTCCGACGCGATAATGGATTTCTTCAATCCCGACCTGCTTAATCCCTGAGCGTTCGCTCCACCCTCCCACATTTCTCCACCGCAATGAAATTCAAGCCGTTCACCCTCAATATCGCCGGCCGAATCAGGAAATACGACCGCCCGGCCGTAATGGGAATCCTAAACGTGACGCCCGACTCCTTCTATGCCGATTCGCGCACTCCCGAAGCCGATGCTATCGGGCGCCGGGTAGAAAGGATGCTGGCAGAGGGCGCCGACATGATTGATGTGGGCGGCTACTCTTCGCGCCCCGGCGCCGACGAGGTCAGCGCTTCCGAAGAGACCGAGCGCGTATGCCGGGGTATAGAGGCTGTAAGGAGCCTGAGCGCCGACATCCCGGTGTCGGTCGACACCTTCCGCGCCGATGTGGCCGAGGCCGCAGTGGCCGCAGGCGCCAATATAATCAACGACATTTCGGGCGGGACAGCCGACGAGGCGATGTTCGCGACCGTGGCGCGGCTTAAGACTCCGTATGTTCTGATGCACATGCGCGGCACCCCGCAGACAATGCAGCAGCTCACGAATTACACCGACGTTACAGCCGACGTGATTGCCGAACTCTCCGCCCCGCTCCATCGCCTTCAGCTTATGGGCGTGGCCGACGTGATAATCGACCCCGGATTCGGATTTGCCAAGACCACCGAGCAGAATTACGAGCTGATGCGCAATCTGCCTGCAATCGAATCGATGCTCGGGCGCCCGGTGCTCGTAGGCATATCGCGGAAATCGATGATTACCCGGATTGCCGGCTGCACACCGGCTGAAGCCCTTCCGGGCACAATAGCACTCGACACATTTGCCGCGATGGCCGGAGCCTCGATTCTGCGCGTGCACGACGTCGGTGCGGCCCGTCAGGCGCTCGACGTGACGCTCGCCCTCGAGGGGCAGTTTCCCGCTTCATTCCACTAACAGCCAGACCGCCATATGATTGAATCATTCGGAATAAAAGATGTGCTCGACATTCTGATCGTGGCCCTGATGCTTTATTTTCTCTATAAGATAATGAAGGAATCGGGCACAATCAACATATTCTACGGTGTGCTCGCGTTCATTCTCGTATGGGTGGTGGCCGCCGAGATTCTGGAGATGAAGCTTATCGGCACGATTCTCGACAAGGTGATGAGCATCGGACTGCTGATTCTGGTGATTATCTTTCAGGACCAGATCAAGCGCTTTCTGGTGGAACTCGGGTCGAAAAAACGATGGACGTTTCTCACATCGCTCTTCCATCACCGCGACAAAGATACTGAAAACGACATACATACGCGAGTGATGCCCATCGTGGTGGCGTGCATCAACATGTCGAAAAGCAAAACGGGCGCCCTGATAGTAATCCAGCAGGACGTATCGCTCGAGAACTACGAAAAAAGCGGCGACGAAATCGATGCTCTGATCAACAGTCGCCTTATCGAGAATATATTCTTCAAAAACTCGCCGCTCCACGACGGCGCGATGATAATCGACGGCGGAAAAATCAAGGCCGCCGGCTGCATCCTCCCCGTGAGCCACGACCGCAACGTGCCGCGCTCGCTGGGGCTGCGCCACCGCTCGGCGCTGGGCATCTCGCAGGCCACCGATGCCTTCGCCATAGTGGTGAGCGAGGAGACCGGCGCCATCTCCACCGCCTACCGCGGCAAACTCTCCACACGCCTGACCTCCACCGAGCTCGAAAAGCGACTCTCCGCCCTCACCACCATCTAATACCCGCTCCGCAAAGGCCTTATAACATTCGACCATCAATTCACCCCCGGGCTGAAGCCCGTAGCGCAAACAAACTGACAGGAACTGGCTTTTCCGCAAAAGCCGCCCAAAAATTCCGACGGGATTTGGCGGGTATTCATTAAAAACATTATCTTTGCCGACGAATAGAAGTGCGCTTTGCCGCCCTTCTATTCCATACATACTATTAAAAAGCGTTTACTCAGACGCTTGGTTCTTGATGCCACGGAACTTCGCAACATCCAGACTAACAGTCAAGAATCGAGCAAAAGTAGACGCCCTTGTCGACGTGCATACCGACACGCCGGCCGCTCTGCGCCGCAGGATTCCGCATCCTCCAGCCAAGGCTGCCCTAAAAGTCGTAGGCATATTCATGGCGCGGGCCTCTGCATTTGCTTGTTTCGTAACTGTTAATGGCAATGCGAAGGCCACGTGGCATATGAAACAGGCTATGGTACAGACTCCTGCGCTTTTTCATTCAAAATGCCTCCTGCAGGGGAGTCGACGAGGCCGAAAAAGTAGTTAAGCTATGCGCAAAATCCTGTTGCTGCTGTGTGCGATTGTCGGCGCACTGACGTTCACCTCCGAGGCAGCAAAAAAAATCAAAATCAACGTTATTCCTGAGACGGCTAAAATTTATATCGACGGCCAATTGGTAGGAGAAGGAACTTATCAGGTTAAATTCGAAAAAGGGGTAGATTTCTATGTAGTGAAAGCCGAAGCTCCAGGCTATATCACCCGAACATACCGTCTTCTCAAATCCAACCCCAAAAACACAGTGCTTTACGTTCTCCCGGAGGATGATGCCTTCGGCGCATCCATCGGAAGCGAAGACGGCTACGACATGGCCAACCGCTGGTTTGAAGTCAGATGCCGCAAAGACATGACTGAAGACGTGGTATGGAAACGCCTTATCAATGTCATCACCAACTATTTCGAGAACATCGAGGTTCGCGACAAGACCGCCGGCTGGATTAAGACAGGATGGCGTACGACCAAACTCAAATACACCACCGTGCGCACACGTCTGGAAGTCCGTATGCAGTTCATTGATGAAGGGGTACTTGCCTACCGTGTACGCATTTCGGTAGAGAAAAAAGACAATGACTGTCATGGAGTTGACTGCTACAAGCCTTACGACCGCTTGATTCGCGCATACGAACCCCTTGTACAGGAACTCCAGACTTCGGTAGGCGGAGGCGAATAAACCTTTATTTCCACAATATTATATGTAATTATATCTAGTAATGAAATTCAACCGCATACTTATTGTGGCTGCCGCCATGGCGTGCGTCTCTACCTTCTATGCCGATGCCCGTCTGCTTGAGAAACTGACAAATAAAGTCCAGCAGCTCACTCACAAAGAGCAGTCCTCAAAAGAACCGACCGCAGAAATGGCATATGATGCCGAACAGCAGGGAGAGGAGTCGGTGTTCCGCACAACCGACCTGTCGTCCATCGACCCCAAAGTCAAGGCGCAGATAGAAAAATTTATCGGCGCAGACATGATGGATTTGCTAAAGGAGTTCGACATGCAGCACGTAGCCATCAACGACCCGCAGTATGAATGGTCGCAATACGACGACAAATTCGGCAAATCCGAATTGAAAGACAATTTTTTGGAACTTGAGGCCAAAAAAAACGATACATATGCCGTGACCGTTACCGAAATACCGTTATTTGCATCGGAAACGCCGTTCATATTCGGCGTATGGCTTAAAGAAGCCGACATCAACGATGAAAAAGGTGTAGGAATCGTATTCGACGTGGCCGATAACCGCAATTACAAGACCATAATGGTAACTAAGAAAAACTATATGTACACCACATGTAAAGAGGGTATTACATCTATAGTAAAACGTGGCCTCATAAAGCACGGAAAATTCGGCATAAACATGATGATTCGCCTGGAAAACGACAAAATGCACTTCTATCTTAACGGGCTGGAGCAGGCGACGGTCAACAAAGTGTCGGCCGAGAACCAAAATTTCGGCGTAATCGTATCGCCGAAAGGCAAATGCAAGTTAATCTCCTTCGCATTCGGTATTCCGGCCGAAACATCAGAATCCGAGCAATCGACTTCGGAAACCTGATTACCCCCATACCGCATCCTTCTACCGCGCGGCGCTATGGCCTTTTAGGCCCTGGCGCCGCAGCTCTCTATTATTCAAAATATCGGGCTAAAGCCCGAAGCGCAAACAAATCAGGAGGCTGGAGCAGGTTGGGAACCCTTTTGGCTACCCGTAGAAGTTTTATTATCAAATCTGTTTGCGCTCAGAGCTTTAGCTCGTGCGTTAGCTTTCACAGTTTGCCGACAGCTATCTTTTGGGCGAGGAGGTTCATGGAAAGGCAGGTTTGGCGCGAGAGCGGACCGGGGATGCCGACGGAGATAATGAGCAGCCTTCCGGATTCGCATAGGTGGAATTCGCGGCCGACAGGCTTGTAGCGCTCTCCCATCAGTTCGTTGATGATGAGAATTGTCCGGCCGCCGACTGTCTCGGCTTGCGTCCTTACATCTTTCTCTGCTTTCGATATAAACGGGGAGACCAAAACGCCTCCATTTACGGCCGTATACCTCCATCGGGCGAAGTTGCCTGCAATAATGGCGTCGGAATCCGCCCGATGAACTATCACCTGCTTTTTGAAGGGGTTCTCCAGCAACTGAAAATTGCCGTACGCCTGATAGGAGATCCCGTCGATAACGAGGTTGTTGACCCGCCTGAAATATTCCGGAAACTGCCGACGTACAGCCAGTCGCAACGGATTTTCCCGAATGTAACTGAAAAGGGTGGAAAGCGAACGGTCTTTTGTCAGAATCTGGTCGTTGAAGTTTTCCTCGAATACGGGAGCTATTCCGCTCGCCTCCTTTATTTTGATTTTAAACCGTGCGATGATGGTGCCAAGCGCCTCGCTGATGTATCGCTGCACGAAGAGCAGGATATGCGCATGGTCGGGCATAATCGAGAACTGGAGAATCCTGACAGCGGGTTCCAAATCGGGGATGGCGGTTATCTCTTTGCGAATAATCTGCCCGAGAGGAGTCAGCTTCACCGAAACGCTTCCCGGTTGGCCGCCCTTAATTCGGCAATCGCCTTGGAGATGGCAAAACTCGGGAGCGGAGGATGCCTTACTTAGGGTAATCATATAAATGCACCGGCTCCGGTAGTCATGCCAGGAGGCGGGGTAGATTTTTGGATTGCCCATATTCAGGATAAACTCGGGCTAAAGCCCGAAGCGCAAACAAATTAGCAGGAGGGAAAAGACTTCTAAGGAGGCGGAAGCGGGTAAGGAGGGGGTCGTACATTTGTACGGTTAATTATTTTTGAATAAATTTATCTTCAAATATC
>URAU01000021.1 GCA_900545955.1 uncultured Porphyromonadaceae bacterium | reverse complement strand
CCCGCCATACCATTTCCTTACGAGGCGTTCGGCTGTAGTTGCGTCGATATTGCCGCATATGGCCAGCACGGCGTTGTCGGGCGCATAGTGGGAGTAAAACCATCGCTCGGCGTCGGCAAGCGTGACGCGCTCTATATGGCTGAAATCCTTGCCGATGACGGGGAAACGATAGGGATGCGTGCGGTAGCAGAGCGCGCGCAGGGCGTGGTCCATGTCGCCGTAGGGGCGGTTGAGGCATGTCTGCTTGAATTCCTCGATCACCACGTTGCGCTGCACTTCGAGGCTCCTTTCGCTGAGTGCGAGGCGAAGCATGCGGTCGCTCTCGATCCATAGGGCCGTCTCGATGTTGGCCGCCGGCAGAACGTCGTAGAAGTTCGTGAAATCGCTCGAAGTCCAGGCGTTTGATATTCCTCCGGCCGCCGACAGGGCGGCGTCGAAATCGGGTACGTGGGCCGACCCACCGAACATCAGGTGCTCGAAAAGATGGGCAATCCCCGTCAGGGCCGGCGATTCGTCGCGGGCTCCGACATCATAGAGGGTGTTGACTGCCACCATGGCCGTTGAGCGGTCGTGGACGTGGACCACGCGCAGGCCGTTGTCGAGAGTAAACCTGTTGATTTTCATTGCGGTGTGTCGGAAGGCTTGCAGCGCGTCAGTCGGTGAGCACTCGCATCGACAGGATTTTCACATCCTTGAGCGGCCGGTCGTGGGAATCGGTCTCCACTTTTTCGATTTTATCGATTACGTCCATGCCGTCGACTACCTCGCCGAATACCGTATATTGGTTGTCGAGGTGGGGTGTTCCACCAGTAGTTGTGTATGCCTCGCGCTGCTCGGAGGTGAGTCGGGCGGGTGCCTCGGCGGCTTTCTTCTCGGTGATGGCCACCAGCTCGTCCTGCAGGGCCTGGAGCCCGGCCTGGTCGCGATTGCGGCGCAGTGTCATGATCGAGTCGCGGTGTTCGCGGGCCAGGTCGTTGAATATGTTCTGCTTCTGCATCATCTGCAGCTGGCGCTCCATCTGGTTGAGGGTGCTGTCGTTATACGCTTTGCCGGTGACGATATAGAACTGCGAGCCCGACGAGCGGCGCTCGGGATTCACCTGGTCGCCCTGACGGGCTGCGGCAAGTGCACCGCGCTTATGGAAATGCGTTGGATAGACGATTTCAGCCTCGATGTCGTAGCCGGGCCCTCCGGAACCGAGCATCTTGCCTGCGGGAGCCGTCTTCGAGTCGGGGTCGCCCGTCTGCACCATGAATTCATTGATTACTCGGTGGAAGAGCACTCCGTTGTAGTAGCCTTCCTTGGCCAGTTTTACGAAATTATCGCGGTGGCGGGGGGTGTCGCCGAAAAGGCGCACCGTAAGGTCGCCTTCGGTGGTCTTGATTTCTACCAGCACGTCGCCGGGCTTGTTCTGTTTGGTCATTTCCTTGATATTTTTACTGCTTGAGCGCGATTTGTTGAGGGTTACGGCGCCGCCGACGATTGCGGCGACAGCCACCGAGCCTGCCAGCAGCAGGTTGCGTAGTTTCTTCATATTCATTGCTGTGGTTATGCAGGCTTAACGTTCCGGAGGCCCGGAAAGTTCTTTGGGATTGATGGGTATGGATTTGTAAAGAGCTCAGAGTGCGCCCTGCGGATTAAGGCGTTTGTAGATGCGTCGGAAATTGTTGTCGACGGCCGAGAGCTCGGCGGCACGGGCTGCATAGTCGGCGCCATAAAACTGCTCCATGAGCGCTCCGATATAGTTGCGCTCGCGGTCTTTGTCGATTCCCAGCCCGACAAGCCTTTCGATGGCCGGAGCGAAGGCTTCGCGGTCGATGGCGAAGAGGTAGCGGGCGGCGCTAATCAGGAACTGACCCGTAAGGTCGGCGCGACACATGTTGTCGATCAGATAATCAAGGTCGTCGGCCATTGTCTCGATATGGTTGGCGATGTATTCGTAGGTGGCGAGGCCGTCGGCGTCGGCCTCCAGACGTTTTTTGTCGGTATCGTCGATCATGGTGAAATGTGATTTTGTCACCTGCAAAGATAAGCAACAATTTCCGATGAAAAAAATCCGAAAAATATATCAAATCTTTCCGCAGGTGCTTCCCTTTTCTCTGTTATGGAGCTTCTGTGGAAGTTTTGTCAAAGATTATTTGCAAATTTTAAAGATAATTCAGTATCTTTGGAGGCTAAATCTTCCCGGGCCGTAGGGCTCGCTGCGTCCCGACGTGCCGTCTGCACGGATTGCGTGGGGTAAGGTTAATGAAGTGAGCCGTTTGCCGAACGATTTTCAATATGGAAAATAAATTATATCCATTCAATAAAAATTTCTATGAGATTTAAACTGTTTCTATCGCTGCTGCTCTCAGCAGTGCTTTCATCCACTGCTCAGACGGCGGTGGTGACCGGTAGCGTCATCGACGCCGATACGGGAAGCCCCGTTGCGGGCGCCGTTGTCACGATTCAGGACCAGGGAATTTCCGTCACCACAGGCCCTGCCGGCGATTTCCGCATCAGTAACGCACGTCCCGGCGAAGCCGTGCTCACCATCGTGGCTCCCGGCTACGAGGGGGGTGCCTCGCAGGCACGTCTCTACAACGGCCAAAGCATCGATACCGGCGCTCTGCGTCTGTTCGCCGATTTCGCCGACAATGAGTTCATCACCGAGAACAGCGAGGAGCTTCTCTTCGATGAATCGATGATGGAGGACGAGGCCGGCAACTCGCAGGCCGTAGGTGCTCTTACCGGTTCCAGCGACGACATCTATTTCCGCTTCAGCCGCTACGGCTACTCGCCGCTCTATTCCAACTACCGCGGCTACAATAGCGTATGGAGCGAGACATACATCAACTCGCTGCCTATGAACGACCTCATGCGCGGTGGCTTCTCCTTCCAGCAGCTGGCCGGTATGACTTCGCGCGCTTTCCGCAACTCCACGGCTGCCGTGGGCCTCTCGGCTGCATCCTACGGATTCGGCAACATCGGCGGAAGCCAGAACTTCAGCACCATCACCGAGGGCTACGCTCCCGGCTTCAACGGTACGCTGAGCTACACCAACTCCAACTATAAATACCGCGCTATGGCCACCTACTCCACCGGCATGAACGACCAGGGGCTGGCACTTACGGCATCGGCTGTGTTCCGCTATGCCGACGAGGGTGTGGTGCCCGGCACGTTCTACACCGCCGGCGGCTTCTTCCTCTCGGGCGAGAAGCAGTTCAACAAGAACCATTCGCTTACCGCCACCTTCTGGATGAACCCCCGCCAGTATGCCAACGGCAAGGCTACAGTCCAGGAGGCCATCGACCTCAGCGGCGACCATCTGTACAACCCCACATGGGGCTGGCAGGACGGCAAGAAGCGCTCCGACAATATCCGTGAGAACTTCGACCCGACGCTGATGTTCAACTATATCTACAAGAACGAGAAGACTACGGTCAACACCGGTGCTGCTGTGCGCTGGGTGCACTACGCGCGCACGCGTCTTTCCTACTACAACGGCAACGATACGCGTCCCGACTACTACCGCAACCTGCCCAGCTACTGGACCATGTTCGGTAACGACAATCCCGAGATGGCGGCCTACTACACCGACCTCTGGGAGAACGACGAGAATTTCCGCCAGCTTAACTGGGACGGTTTCTACCAGGCCAACTATCTGAACAACGTGCAGAACCAGTCGCTCCCGGAATCCCAGAAGAAGGGCTCGACCTACATCCAGCAGATGGAGCACTCCAATCAGGTTAACTTCATTGTCGGCTCGACAATCAACCACCGCCTCAACGACATCATGAGCCTGCAGGGTGGCGTAAATTTCAACTATACCAAGACCAACGACTATGCCACCGTGCGCGACCTGCTCGGCGGCGAGTTCTGGGTTGACGTCGACGGTTTCGCAGAACGCGAAATCAACAATCCCAACGCTTCGGCCGACATCGTGCAGAACAACCTCAACGACCCTAACCGCCGCGCCAAGGTAGGCGACCGCATAGGCTGGGACTACAGCATCTACGCCCTCAAGGCCCAGGCATGGCTGCAGAATCAGATCAACACCGCCAAGTGGGATGTTAACTACGGCCTCGAAATGAGCTACGAGCAGTTCTACCGCCAGGGCTACATGCGCAACGGCCGCGCTCCCGAAAATTCCTTCGGCAAATCGAGCACAATCCGCTTCAACGACGCCATGCTCAAGGCCGGTGCCACCTATAAGCTCAACGGACGCAACTACTTCACTCTTCAGGCCCAGTACGGCACGGTGGCTCCCGTAATCAACGACGTATATATCTCGCCGCGCATCAAGGATACCGCCGTCGACGACGCCAAGAGCACACGTGTGTTCAGCGCCGACTTCCGTTATACATGGAACTACCGCCGGTTCCGCGGTGCGGTGACAGCTTATTTCACCGACATGCAGGACGCCCTCGAACGCTACGGTTTCTGGGACGAAAGCCTCAACGCTTTCTGTAACTTCGCCCTCTCGGGTGTTCACCGCCAGTATCAGGGCATCGAACTCGGTATGGCTTATCAGATTACCTCGTCGCTGCGCGCCACCTTCGCCGGCAACATTGCCCGCTACCGCTACGCCAACAATCCCATGGGTACCCGTTCGCTCGAAAACGGCCTCAGCGCCGACGTTACCCGCCAGTTCTTCCTCAAGAATTATATCTGCACTTCCACTCCGCAGACCGCTTTCAACATCGGCCTGGCATGGAACGCTCCCAAAAACTGGTATCTTAACTTCGACGCCTCCTGGCTCGCCGACTACTATGTGCGCCTGGCCTATCCGCGCCACCAGATTATCACCGGCCTGGCCTCCTACGCCGGAACCGAGCAGAAACTCGCTGAACTCGTCGACGAATATACCGCCCAGGAGAAGCTGAAGAATCAGTGGGTGCTCAACGCCTCTATCGGCAAGAGCATCTACCTCAACCGCAAGGTCAGCCTCAACTTCAATGTATCGGTAAGCAACCTGCTCAACAACCGCAACCTCATCACCCAGGCCACCGAGCAGTTCCGTATCGACACCAAGACCTACAATCCTCAGGCTTTCCCGACCAAATACATGTATGCCCAGGGCATCAAGGTGTTTGTCAACGCAGGCGTCCGCTTCTGATGCGCGACCCGAAGCCATTTTCAGCAGTTTTCTCCTAATCAGAAAATATTTAACAGATGAAAAAGCATATTTTATATAGCGCAGCCATGCTGATGGCCTCGGCGGTCTTCACCGCGTGCGACTACGAGAAGGATTTCGAGCAGCCGCCGCTGGAGGACTACGTGCCCCGCGCAACCATGGTGGCAAACACCACCTGCGATGAGCTCAAGACCCTGTTTAATCAGGATGTGAACTACTACAACGTGCTTGTAGGCACGCGTGCCGACGGCCAGCACTACATCGTGAAGGGCCGCGTAACCAGCGACGACGCCGCAGGCAACGTCTACAAAAAAATCGCCATCGAGGACGAGACCGGAGGCCTCATCTTCTCGATCAACGGCACCAAACTCGGCGAGACCTACCGCTACGGCCAGGAAATCGTAGTCGACGTGACCGGCCTCTACTACGGCAACTACGGTGCCGGAGTGCAGATCGGCTCGAAAGGCGACAACGACACATCGGCTCCCGGCCGCATGTCGACCACCGAATGGGAGCAGCACGTGGAATGCGACGGTCTTGCCAACGTCGACAAGCTCCGCATCTACGAGGTTACTGCATCCGAGCTTAACGCCCTGCGCGACGACCCCGTGACTCGCCTCCAGTGGCAGGGTCGCCTGGTGCGTCTCACCGGCGTTCACTTCGAGAACCCCGGCGAAGCCCTCGCTGTTGCATCGCAGACCAACAATACCCGCTATCTCGTGGGCTCCAACGGAGCTAAGGTCGGTCTCAACACTTCCGGCTACTCCACGTTCGGTGCCTCCACCAAAGCTCCTAAAGGCGAGGGCAGCGTTCTGGCCGTGCTCACCAACTACACCAGCGGATGGCAGCTTCAGCTCAACGACCTCGCCGGCCTCGAAGGTTTCGAGCCTTGGGTCGACGAGCCTGTGAAACCCGTCGATGCCGTCGGCGCGTTCAGCGTGGATTTCGAGAGCCTCACAATGCCCGACGGATGGAGTCAGTATCAGCTCGCCGGCGACAAGGACTGGTATTTCCGCGAATTCGGAGGCGTGAAATACGCCTGCATGACCGGCTATAAAGGCACCGCTCCTTTCGATTCATGGCTCGTCAGCCAGCCCGTCGACGCCGCCAAGATGGTGCAGAAAGTGCTTACATTCCGCACTCAGGTAAACGGCTACGGCTCCACTACCACTACCTTCAAGGTATTCATGCTCGACGGTCCCGACCCAGCCACGGCCAAGCGCACCGAACTCAGCTGCACTCTACCCGAAGCTCCCGCTTCCGGCTATAGCGACTGGACCGACTCCGGCGATGTATCGCTCGCCGCTGCCTCCGGAATTTTCTACATCGGCTGGCAGTATGCCGCCACCTCCGACAGCAATTACGCCACATGGGACGTGGCTTCCATCGAGGTAAAATAATCAGTTCTCATTCCGACATTCAAGAATTATGAAAATATTTAAGTCTATTCTTTCCGGCGTGATGGCGCTGACACTCCTCGGCGGTTTCGCTTCCTGCCAGGATGATATCGACGCTCCGGAGCCCACGGTGCCTGTGGCCGCCAACAAGGCCAACACCACTATCTTCGACCTGAAGAAGGAGTTCTGGGACGACGCCACCAACTATATCAAGGAAATCGGCACCAAGCCCGACGGCTCGCACTACATCGTGGCCGGCCGCGTCATTACTTCCGACGAAGGCGGCAACATCTTCAAGAGCATCACCATTCAGGACGAGACGGCTGCGCTGACCTTCTCGGTCAACACCTATAACCTCTTCCTCAACTACCGCATCGGCCAGGAACTCGTTGTGGACCTCACCGGCATGTATATCGGCAAATACAACGGCCTGCAGCAGATAGGCTGGCCCGAATTCTACGAGCAGGGCAACGCTTGGGAGGCTACTTTCATGGCTCCCCAGTTTTTCTACAGCCATGTTGAGCCCAACGGACTGCCCGACGCCTCGAAAGTGATAATCCATGAGCTCAGCTCTATCAGCGACATTCCCGCCGGTACCGACGGCCTTATCGCATGGCAGAGCCAGGTGGTACGCTGCAACAACATCAAATTCGTGCCCAAGGTCGACACCAATACCGGTGAGCTCGTAACCAATTTCGGTGTCTACAAGACCAACATGAATCAGGGCGTGGAACTCGCCGGCCAGGAGGTGACGATGCGCGTGAGCGGCTATGCCGACTTCGTCAACGACCCGATGCCCACCGATGCCTGCGACGCCAAGTTCTTCCTCTCCTACTATGGCACCGGCTGGCAGCTAATGCTCATGAGCACCGACGACATCTACAATATCGGTAACCCGTCGCTTCCCGTCGGCACCGAGGACAATCCCTATAGCGTGACCCGCGCAATCGAGGCCATCGACGGCGGCGAGACTCCCGCAGGATGGATTTCGGGCTATATCGTAGGAACCGTGGCAATGGAAGTTACCAACGTCACCTCCAACGACGACATCGACTGGGGCACCGACGCCATGCTCGCCTCCACAGTCGTAATCGCTGACGAGGCCGACTGCCGCGACTTCTCGAAGTGCTTCATCGTTCCTCTGCCCACCGGCTCCGTGATGCGCGAATATGTGGCCATCCTCAACCATCCCGAGAACGTGGGCAAGCAGCTCAAGGTGCTCGGCACTCTCGACCACTATCTCGGCACCTATGGCCTGACCGGCAACAACGGCACTGCCGCCGAGTTCCGTCTCGAAGGTGTGGAAGTGCCCGGCGGTCAGCCCACCGAAGGCAACGGCACCAAGGAGGCTCCCTACTCCTGCGAGAAGATCATCGCCCTCAACCCGCAGTCGACCACCGACGCCGTAGAGTCGGGCGTTTGGGTGAAAGGCTACCTCGTAGGCTACTACAACAACAATACGAAGCAGTGCATGTTCCAGAGCGCAGGCGCTCTCGGAGCCAACATCCTGCTTTCCACCAATCCCCAGGCATCGACCAAGGAGGAGTGCATCTGCATCCAGCTTGTAAACGGCACGCAGCCGCGCATCAACCTCAACCTGATCGACAACCCCGGCCTGCTCGGCGCTGAAATCATGGTGCAGGGCGACGTGATGAAATACAACACCTTCCCTGGCATCAAGAACACCTCCGACTATTCGATTCTTTCGCAGCCCGTCGGTCCCGACCAGCCCGACGTTCCCACCGGCGGCGACGGCACGGAGGCTTCTCCCTACGCCGTAGGCAGCATCATCGCCATGGCTCCCTCGTCGACCACCGAGGCCGTCAAGGAGGATGTATGGGCTGAAGGCTATCTCGTAGGCTACTATAAGGACTATGCAGCCCACTTCACAGCCGAAGGCGCACAGGCCGCCAACATCCTGCTCGCAGCCACCGCTACCGCCTCCACCAAGGAGGAATGCATCTGCATCCAGCTCGTCAACGGTTCCGACGTACGTAAAGCGCTCAATCTGATCGACAATCCCGGCAACCTCGGCAAGAAGGTATCGGTTCGCGGCGACGTGATGAAGTACAATTCCCTCCCGGGTATCAAGAATACCGACGCCTACAAGATCGACGGCCAGGGCGGAGGCGACCAGCCCGACACCCCCACCGGCGATGCCATCTTCGAGGAGACATTTGAAGGAGGCACACTCGGCAACTTCACCGCTACCGTCGAGACTTCCGGCAGCTGGACCGGCTGGCGCGCCAACACCCGCACGCCGCTCTGCGCAATCGCCAACTCCTACGTCAATTCTGTAAACGAAGCTGCTACGGCATGGCTCATCTCGCCTGAAATCAGTCTGAACGGCGTAAGCAACGCCACGCTCTCGTTCGAACACGCCTTCGGCTTCTATTTCCCCACGTCGCAGGACGCCTTCTGCACGGTTTACGTCCGCGAGAAGGGTGGCAGCTGGAATCAGCTTACGCTCACCAACTTCCCGGCCAAAGGCACAGGCAACTGGACTTCGTTCGCAGCCAACACCTTCAGCCTGAGCGCCTATGCAGGCAAGACAATCGAAGTCGGCTTCAAATATATGAACGACGGCAAGCAGAGCGTAGCCTGGGAAATCAAGAACTTCAAGGTTACGAAGTAAACCACCTTTCCCTCAGCAATTAACTTATCCCGTTATACCCGAAGCGGGGTGTCGGACTTGCCGACACCCCGCTTTGCTGTTTTGTGTAAGAGACAACTTTCGCTACAAGGAGAAATTGCAGAACCTCCGCAATGTAGGGACGCACGGTCTGTGCGTCCGAATATAATCAATTAAATTTCAACTGATTATACGGACGCACGAGCCGTGCGTCCCTACAAGATGGTCGATAATTGCTGGTTCTGCAGCATTCACTTTCGCGACCCTGCTATGACGCGCCTTCTTTAGCTTTGCTGATGGTAACTAAATACACGCCTGCAAAGATGAGAATTACTGCCACGACTTTCGGGGCGTTGAATGTATCCAGCCCCAGATATACCCCAACGAGCGAGGATACGATGGGCTGCACATAGTTGTACATTCCCACTATGGTGGGACGCAGGTTTTTCTGGCCGATCATTATGCAGATATACGCCAGATAGGTGGCGCAGACCACCACGTAGGCTACGCCGGCCCAGTGGATCGGTTGCAGCGACGCCCATTCCGTTGCCAGCACCGACGGCACCGACACCGGAATCAGCCCGATGGCCGCGAACAGAAACATCCACTTCATCAGCGTGATAAGCGAGTAGCGGCGTATGAAATTGCGGTAGAGCGTGAGGTAGAGCGCGTAGCTCAGTTGCGCGCAGAGCACTATCAGGTCGCCCGCAAGAGGATTGTCGCCGCGCACGGCGCGCTGCGCTCCCGACAGCACCAGAATTAGAGCGCCGCCCGCCCCGAGCAGTATGCCTCCGATTTTCTTTCCGGTGATGGGCTCGCGCAGTATGAGCCACGCCAGCAGCATTACCCACATTGGCATCGTGGTGGTTACGATCGACGCCTCGCCGGGCGACGTGAGCCCCACGCCGAAGATAAAGCATCCCTGGTTGAAGAGCACGCCGAGAAAAGCCGCCCCCGCCAGGCGCAGCAGGTCGGGGCCGCTCACGTGCTCCTTCGGGACGAAAAGGCCCGTCAGCCAGAAGAGGGCCGCCGCCCCGAAGATACGGAAATCCACCATCAGCAGCGACGTAAGCGCCGAGGTGGTAAGCAGAAGTTTGGTGGTCGGAGCCATCAGGCCCCACATCACGTTGGCCCCGAGCATGGCCGCGTGTCCCTTTATCTTGAAGTCGCTCATAATTAAGAGATTTGTGGTGGGCGGTGTGTCAAAAATCAATATTATGACACGCTCCCCCTATTATTCATCCGGATGGCGAGGGCGCTGTCAAAATGGTCCAGATGGTAGGAGCCTGCGGGTGAGGGTGAAGGGAGTTGACTAAAGTCAATGACCGAACCCGAACCCCTCAGGCGACGACCCAGATGGGCTATTATGACACGCCCTCTTGTTTTTGCGGGTGCAAAGTTAGCGATTTTATTCCTAACTGATTTCTGAATGATATGCGGCGCTATTGGGCGATTTGCGGAATTTTCGTAATTTTGCCTGTGGAATGAAGCGGTCGGTGCCACATGTGGCGCCGCTTCTCCACGTCGGTTTCCGGCGAATAGCAATATTATCTCAATCCCCGTATGCAGCCTTTAAGCCTCAGAGGCATGGGTGTGGCTTTGGCCACCCCGTTCAAATCCGATTTTTCGGTAGATTTTCCTGCTCTGGCCCGTCTGGTCGACTACCAGATTGCGGGCGGTGCGTCGTATCTCGTTGTACTCGCTACCACCTCGGAGGCGGTTACGCTCACCTGCCCCGAGCGGGCCGAGGTGGCGCGGTTTGTGGCCGACCGGGTTGCCGGGCGTGTGCCGCTGATTCTTGGCATGAGCGACAACTGCACGCAGCGCCTCGCCGAGCATGTGGCCGAAGTCGACCTCAGCGGCTACAGCGCCATCCTCTCGGTGGTACCTTACTACAACAAGCCCTCGCAGGAGGGCATCTACCGCCATTTCAAGGCCGTGGCCGAGGCATCGCCGCTGCCTGTGGTGCTCTACAACGTGCCGGGGCGCACGGGGCGCAATATGGAGGCCGCAACCACCCTGCGTCTGGCGCGCGAACTTCCCGGACGCATCGTAGGCATCAAGGAGGCCTCCGGCTCGCTGGAGCAGGTGGCCGAGATTCTGCACGGTGCTCCCGAGGGGTTTCAGGTAGTGAGCGGCGACGACGCCCTTACCCGACGCATGATCGGCCTGGGGGCCGTCGGAGTTATATCCGTGATTGGCAACGCCTTGCCGCGCTACTTTTCCGAGATGGTCGCCTTGGCCCTGGAGGATGCCGACAGCGCGCTTGCAGAGCGTATCGACGCCTCCCTGCAGCCGCTCGACAAGGCGCTTTTCGCCGAATGCAACCCTTCGGGGCTCAAATGCCTGCTTAACCTCATGGGTCTGGCCGAGGATGTGGTGCGACTGCCCCTCGTGCCTGTCGGGTCGGCCGTACGTCAGGCCATGGCCGAAGCCCTCGGCTCGCTCCCTGCGGAAGCTACGCAGCAGTAGGAAATGATAAAATTAAATCGTAACTTTGCACGCGGAAACATCAGCATCTCCCATGGCAATGCAGCCTTATTCGCTGCTTCTCATGCAATGTAGGGACATTGCTTTTGCGATGTATACTATGCATATAATGGTCCGGTAGCTCAGCTGGATAGAGCAACTGCCTTCTAAGCAGTCGGTCACGCGTTCGAATCGCGTCCGGATCACCAACAGCCACTGTCACGGTGGCTGTTTTGATTTATATAGCTTATGTTACATCCGTTACATCAATCACATAAGCTACATCATAAGTAACTGGTCGAAATTATTTTAATTAACGGGGCCGAAGAGGAAAGATTTTTTCCGGGAAGTTGAGTCCTACCGAAAAGTTGGCTAATTTTGCATTTGCCATTTGATTTTTGCAGGCTATGAAAAGGATTTTTTATTTGATTGCAGTGTGCGTGGTTATGATGTCGGTAAGCGGATGCTACCGGCATCGGTACCCTTACGATAAACTCGCCGAGGCCGACGGCCTGATGGAGGAGCACTACGACTCGGCGTGGACGATTCTCAACGCCATCGATACGGCGGCTATCTCCTCCGAGGCCAGCAGAGCATATTATGCGCTGCTCTACGCCCAGTGTCAGTACAAGCAGTATATCTACGAGACCGACGACAGCCTGATTTCCACAGCCGTCGACTACTACACGCGCCACGACGACCGCCGTAAGCTGATGCGCAGCTACTACTACCGCGGGCTTATCCACATGACCAACAACGCTTATGCCAAGTCGGTTTCCGATGTTGTAATGGCTGAACGGCTTGCCCGTCGGCTGGAGGATACGCTCTTTCTGGCCCGCACAAACGAGACCCTCGCCGACCTCTACAACAGGGCTTACAATGTAAAAGAGGCGATAAACAAGGGGGAAATGGCCCATGCTTATTATCAGTCTATTCCCGGGAAAGAGAGAAATGCCTTGTTTTCTGCTGTAGATATGGCCATTAACTATGCTCCTGATGGAGATCATAAAAAGAGTCTGCATATTCTTGATAGTCTTGTCTCTGTTATTCCGCGAACAGACTCTGCATTATTAAGTTATATCTATGGCACCTATATATTTGCTTATTTTTATGATAAAGAGCCAGATAAAGCTGTTGAAGCGTTTTATACGCTGAAAAGATATTCTCCCGAATATTATGGTGATAATGTACCCATCCCAAAGATTGCTGAGGTTTTCTTTATGAATAATCAGAACGACAGTGCAGAATATTATCTTGCATTATATGAAAAAAATAGAAATATATATGATGATGAAACTTATTATCGTGTGAGATATGAGCTTGCGAAGAATGCCGGAGTATATGATTCTGCACTCGAGAATCTGGAGCGGATGGCGACTGTTGGAAATGAAAAAATCGGCAGAATGCTTTCAGAGAATATTGCAGTAGTAGAAAGGAACTCTATTGGCAAAGAGAATGAAAGAAATTTGGAGAGAGCAGACCGCCTTCTCTTTGTGGTTTTGCTATTAGGGTTCATTCTTACTATTGTGGTACTTGTTGTGATATTATTGAGACTGAAAATTAAATATCAACGCAGGGAAATAGACGAAAAGATGTCGTCGATTTCCTCCCTGTCACGCGAAATCAGTAATCTTAATAATAACGTAAAGCGAGTAAACTCAGAACTGAAAAATTCTAATGAAGTTGTGACGTCAAATCATTCGAAAATCAGAACGCAAAATGTCTTGTTGAATAAGCAGATTAAACTTATAGAAAACATATTCAGCACTCATATCGAAACTCTTGATATTCTAAGTAAGGAGTATTTTGAAAAGAAAGGTGCGGAAGTACAGACCCGAGCCACCGTCTTGAAGAATCTTGAGCATGAACTCCTTAAATTGTCGAACAAGGATAGCATGAAAATGATTGAAGAGGTTGTTAATAAAATCCATAACAATATATTGACAGACATAAGAACGGAACTGCCCGCTTTGACAGATAAAGACATTTCGCTTCTTACTTTATTTTTCGCGGGATTTTCTGCAAAATCAATTTGTCTGGTAATGAATTGGCAGGTTGCAAACTTTTACAATCGTAAACGCCGAATTAGGGAGAAAATCGAAGTCTCCGACGTTCCACATCGCGAACGGTTTCTTGCTGCATTGGGGAAATAACGATGCAATCATAAGAAATGGACGATTTAAATAGCTGATTTATAGAGGTTTGCTAAATTCTGAGATGATATATTGAAAAAAAATATGGATTTTAAATGTCCTGATTATTAATAGTTTAGAAATCGAGAAATGGCTTGATGATATATTTTTTCCGTGATTAAAATTTGGAAATAGTTATGGAGGAATGATAAATTTGAAAGTAAAAATCCAACATAACTATGAGAAGAAAAACATTAATTGCATTCGTAGTCAGTTTATTTATTTGTAATATTGGCTTTACTCACCAATGCCAAGCCTACAATGTCCCTGCGACTCATTCGTCTATCCCTTTGAGGCAAACTGGGGGACGACCGCATGATACTTCGGATGACTTTTTTGATATGATGTGCTATGTGGAAAATGGAACGCTATATCTCGAAATCGAGGATTTTTCGGGGATGATATATGTGGAACTTCAAACTCTGGATGGAAGATGCGTACATAGGGAATATTACTATTACACTAACCCTTACACAATTTCAACCTCTTCGCTTCATGGAGACTACGTCGTCAAAATCAAAATTGACGATGCTACCTACCAAGGGTATTTCACAATCTGAAATTTTACAAAAGAACAATATTATTTAACCGGGTTTATGCCTGATTGAGGCGCCGAATTTCGTTTTGGCAAATTTATGTGTAAAAAAGTTTTGGAAGTATTAATATTTCTATTAACTTTGCATATTCTCGAATCGGTCGGTTCACTCAAGTATAGCCCACAAACCAGTTTACAATGAAAATCAATCATTTCTTTTTGGCTATCACGATTGCTTTAGCCGCCGGCGCATGCTCGGATAACACGTTTATCCCGGCTGAGGATGAGGAAACGGTCTCCATGAGCAATGCTCAATCTATTCAGAGAAGTGAGGATGAGGCAATGGCTTATGCCGCTCAATTTCTGAATATATTCCCGCATAAGGAGAGCAGAAGTCTCCCAGATATCAAAATCCACGCTCTTACAAATAAAACCAGCCGTTCTTCGGCATCTACTGACACCCTGCTTTATATCGCCCAGTATGGTGAAAATCAGGGATACGCTATTATAACGGGTTCTAGAGAACTTTCCCCTGTACTCGCATACGTTGAAGAAGGAAATTTCTTCGACCTCGAAAATGCCAACAACGGGGGATTCCAGATGTACGTTCAGGCAGCTTCCGACTATGTTGAGAGTTCCATGCGACGGTCGTCTATGATTGACAGACCAATCATTAAGCCCGCTTTTAACGACTGGACAATTCATTATAATGATACAATTGCCCCCAAATTGACAGTGGCCTGGAGTCAGGAATATCCGGAGGGGTATTTCTGCCCGAATCGAATAAGCGGATGTACACAAACTGCATTAGCGCAGATCCTTTCATATTATGAGGCACCAACAGAACTTCCGTTGACATATCCCAATCATCCTATTGATAAAATACAGCTTAATTGGTCAGAGATGAAAAATCATAAGAGATCCTCTATCTTCGATTGGGTTAAATATCCTTGGGCTATTAATGATCATATGGCTACCTGCAAGGCATCGGATGATGCACACCTGGCTATTGCTTATTTATGTAGGGAATTAGGCCATAGAAATCATGCTACATATTATTATTCTGAAGATGATAGAAGTACCGGCGCGTCATTGGCGAATGCTAAGACTACAGCGTCTGCTATAAGAAACCAAAACAAGTATGAATATAATTTAACAGCTGTTTGTGAATATTCAAAAGCTCGCTTCCTTTTGGATCACATCAAAAAAGGTGTTGTGCTTATGAGTGGTTTTGTGACTCCAACTTCAGATGGACATGCCTGGGTCGCAGATGGAGGATTAAAAGTTGGAACCGTACGCACGCATGTGGATTATGGAGCGAATTTAGATGGCTCCAATGTTGTGACTGTCACGGAGAACCTTGAAATGCTTGTACATTTTAACTGGGGATGGGGTGGTTATGGAAATGGTTACTTTAATCCGGAAGTTTTCAATCCTGAGGATGCAGAGTCCTATGATTTTATGTCGTCTGGAATGAACAAGGATTATAAGTATAATCTTAAGTATATCGCATTTTACCAAGAGCAAATGTCAATATTATGAAAAAGTACCTAAACTATGGAATGATTGTTGTGGCTGTAATGGCTATGATGACGGCTTGCTCCGACAATGATGGTGCAGAGGACATACAGAATCCTGAACCTGTGCCTCCTACGCCGGTCGTTACGCTTCTTACGGCTGAGGAGCAGGCTGCCCTGCCTGCGATTAACGCTGCTCAGCTTGACTTTTTGGAGTCTGTTGTAAGGAACTCCAAGTCGGGCGAAAATGTGCTATGCTCGCCGCTGAGCGCTCAGGTGCTTCTGTCGATGCTTGCCAATGTCACCGAGCCGGAGTCGGCTGCAGAGATTTACTCGGCATTGGGCTGCACTGATAAGGAACTGCTCAATTCTCTTAATACCAAGCTGATGGGCGCTATGAAGAATGCTTCGCCCGTTACGTTCAAACCTGCGAATGCTCTATGGTACGATACGCAATTTACATTGTCGGATGCGGGAAAGGATTTAATTTCTGGCAACTACGCCCCCGAGGTATTCGCCCGCGATTTCAGTGGTGGTATCATAGGTGAGATTAATAAATGGTGTGCCGAACGCACGGAAAACCTCATTACAAAATTATTTGATGAAGGTGAGGAACTTAAAGTTTTCGCCCTGCTTAATGCCTTGTATTTCTATGGGCCGTGGGCTGATGAATTCGATGTAAATGAAACCCGCGACAAGGATTTCTACGGCGAAAGCGGTATCACCAGCGTAAAAATGATGCATAACGAGGGGCACATAGGAGTTTTCGTGGACAGTGAGACGATGCTTCCTACCGGAGTGGAACTCAAATGCAAGGGGAGCCAGTATGTGGTGGATTATATCATGCCACATGAGGGCCAGGCGCTCGACGATTTTATCAGTGCGGAAAATATTAGGCAAGTTTTCACTATGATGGGTTCAGACAATGCCGTTTACTCAATTCCCAAAATGAAACTGACACCTGACAGGATTGATTTGAAGAAAGCTTTGGATGATTTTGGAATCTCGAAGGTGTATGATCCTGAAGCCATCCGTATGTTTACCGCAGCGGTTACGCTGAAGGATGTGTATCAGAAATCTGCTGTGGAAATTGACGAGAAAGGTGCAAAAGCCGCTTCTGTCAGTGTTGGTACGGGGCTTGAAACCGCACCATTGGCAATGTCGGTGGTTATCGACCGGCCGTTTGTAATGCTCATTCGCGAGGTTTCGACCGGCACAATCCTCTTCGCTGGCGCCGTCCGCAACCTCTGAGCGGCGAAGCAGACGCGACTTCAAATCCAGACGACTGTTCCCCCCAAGGGTGGCGGATGCGCCTCTGCGCATCGCCTCCCTTAGGGCAACAGCGAAATAAATTGTGAAATAGCTAATTATCTCAAAGCCAAATTTAAAGATTGATTGATATCAAACGAAATTAAAAGACTGACTTATATAAGGTTGATTTGATAATAATTGATTCGGAGGCTCTCCCTGCGACGGGGCGAGCCTCCGATTATACCTGAATGGCGCTGTTTTCGGTAATTTTTAATACACTCGCAAATTGTGCGAAAATTGTTGGGGTAATATCATCGATTTTCGGCCGGAGCCGCGGCGTTGAGCCAGAAGCAGAGGAATATGATGCCACCGGTATAGGTGAGCCACCCTTCGGATACGCCGTTGATGAGCAGGAGGATGGCGATGGCTATGGTGTAGCCGTGGCCGACTCGGATTTGACGGCGAAACCACGCCACGAGCCATACGGCGAACGAGGCGAAGCCCACTACCCCCGTCTGCGACAGCAGCGTAAGCCACGAGGAGCCCGGCTCGAGCGGCCCCCGGTCAGGCGTCCAATTGGGGTCGACGGTCGGCAGCGTGCAGCGGTCGAAAGCATGGAAGCCCAGCCCGAGCACCGGATTGTCGAGAAATTCGCCCAGACGGTCGGTCCAGAGCGCGCTGCGCGAGCGGAAAAGGCTTCCCGCCTCGAAATCCCAGGAGAGTTTCAGCAGAATGCCCTCTGAGAAAAACGCCGCCCCCAGAATGAGTATAAACGTTGTGCCGGCGACGGCTATAAAGAGCGCCTTGCGATGGGCGAGGATGTAGCGGCCGTGGGCAACCGCCACATAGAGCATCGCCGCCACACACCCGATCAGAGCCATACGCGAGGCCGCCTGCATCAGCGTAAGAAATGCCGCCGCGGCGAGCACGATGAGCCACAGGCGTCTGCGCCGGTCCGTCGCCCCGGCGAGCGTGGCCTTCCAGAGAGCGTCTACAACCACGAGCGCCGAGATGGCCGACAGCATGATGCGCTCGTTGGTTATGCCGTCGCGGTCGGCGTAGGGAATGAAATCGTAGAGCCGCGAATGCACGTCGACTATGGCCGCCGTCACATATACGATGAACGAAAGCACCACTATTACCCTCAGTCCCCAGAGCAACAGCCTCCAGAGCTTCTGCCGCATCTCGCACAGCCTCTCGGAACTGATCAGCGGCCCGATGGCCGCCAGCATCAGCACGAACAGGGCCAGTTTCGGCACCGCCATAAACGCCGGATTCGGGCGGCACACCGCCACCGACAGCACACACACACACAGATATACGGCCAGCGGCACATCGATCCTATACGGCCCTACGCGCCACAGCCCCCATCCGCCCCCTTCAGAGCGCATCCCTGCGGCCGCTGTAGGCTGAAGGCCGCCGATGCCGGCAGCCATCAGAGGAAGCACCGCCATGAGCGCAGCCACGAAGCCACCGAGAATCATCAGCGAGTCCGAAATCACCGTGAGCCACGGCGAACCCAGCATCGCCGAACTGAGGCGCACCAGCACCCCCGCTCCGGCAATCCCCGTGGCAACATTCAGCATCCGTCGGTCTGTAATCATGGCATAAAGTTACGAAAAAATCCCGAACCGGCGGCCTCCGCCTCCGGCTCGGGATAATAATCTCTTGTTCGTCCCCCGTTCTACGCCCCGCCCGGCTGGCCCATCGTCCGGATGGCGAGGGCGTTGTCAGAACGCCCCAGATGGTAGGAGCCGGAGGCTAAGGGTGATGGGAGTTGACTAAGGTCAATGACCGAACCCGCATCCCTGCGGCGACGCCGCATATGGGTCGTTATGACGCGCCCTCATCTTCGCGGAGGCGGCGCTTGCGCACCGCGGCCGCCGGATTCCCCCGGTAGATGGTCCAGGGCTCGAGGTTATGGCTCGCAACCGAGCCAACCACCAGCACCGCCCCCTCGCCCATGGTGACACCCGGGCACACCGTGGCCTTGGCGCCCACCCATGCCCCGCGACCCAGCGCGATCGGCCCCACCATGAGGTCGAACGTCGGCCGCGTGAAATCGTGGTTGCCGCAGAGCAGCATCGCCCCCTGCGAGATGCAGACGTCGGAGGCGATGTCCACCTGCGCCAGATTGTCGATCCATACCCCCTCGCCGATCCAGGTGTTGTCGCCCACGCGCAGCCGCCACGGGTACTTTATATTGACCCCCGGCTTGATCACTACCCCGCGGCCGACCTCGGCGCCGAACGCCCGAAGCACCGCCGCCTTCAGCCCGCTGCTGATACAGAAGCGATTGCGCAACAGCAGCAGATTCGCCACGTACCACGCCAGCACCTTCCATCGCGGCGCCCCCGTCGAGAACCACGAATTGTCGAACCCCCCGAGATTCACTCCCTCCATAATGCTCGTACTATTAACGATTGGCTATACTGCGGTAAAGCTCGGCAAGCTGTCGGCCCACCGCGTCGACCGAATAGAGGCGGTCGGCCAGCGCCACGGCGCGCTGCCCCATAGCCCGGCGCTCGTCGGCCGACAGAGTCGCCAGTTGCACCAGCGCGTCGGCAATCGCCTCCGGCGCATTGTCTGTCCACACCCCACACCGCTCCTCCTCGAGAATCCGCCACGGCGTACCCTTCGAAGCCACCACCGGCACCCCACACGCCATCGC
Source organism: uncultured Porphyromonadaceae bacterium (assembly GCA_900545955.1). GTDB lineage: Bacteria > Bacteroidota > Bacteroidia > Bacteroidales > Muribaculaceae > UBA7173. The sequence continues at coordinate 23,043 of URAU01000021.1, read as the reverse complement.
CTCCACCACGATATTCCCGAAATTCTCGAAATCACTGGGCACCACGAGCACGTCGGCCTCGCGCAGTGCGGCGTATTTCTCCGCTCCGCTGAGAAATCCCGGCATCTCCACTCGGTCGGCTATCCCGGCGGCGGCAGCGCGCGAGCGTAGCCCGGCCTCGAAGTCGGCCGAGCCGCCTCCTATAAGGCGCAGGCGGCAGTCCGGCCTCCCTTTCGCCCATATGGCGAACGCCTCGATTAGCAGGTCGATGCGCTTGCGGCCGTCGAACCTCCCGAGATATGCAACGGTGCGCACATCCGTATAATTTTGCTTCGGCTCGCCTACGGCCGACGTATCCACGGCGTTCGGAATAATTTCCACGCGGTTGGTGAATCCGAGGGCGCGATAGTGTCCGGCCTCCTCCTGGCATGTGGCGTGAATCGCGGCAGCGCCGCGGAGAGTATCGGCCTCATAGGCCGCCAGCGACAGGCGTTTGAACCACCGCCGCTGACCCAGCGCCTGCGGGTAAAGCATACCGCGGAGCGACACCACGTAGGGAATTCCCTTGCGTCGCGCCCATCGCGCCCCCTGTGCACCAATCAGGCGCCAAAGCCCCTGAATGTGAACCACATTCACCTCTCCCGCCGCCTCGATGCTATCGGCAAAACCGGGAATCCATTGCAGACGTCCAAGCCTCGGCTCCCGGCATACGATGGTCTCCACATCCTCGGCAATCAACCTGCCGCCCGGCTGCAGAGGCGCCATGGCGATAGCCGTCCGCCATCCGCTGCGCTCCACCCCCTTCATCCCCAGGTAGGTGCTGAGCGTCGGTCCCCCCTCCTTCACGTCGAGGCTCCCCAGATTCAATACTTTCATTTCAGCAATTGAGTATCAGCGTTTAGCGAATCGGAAGTAAGCCAATATGCGATTCCAAGGAAAGGGAGCATACCAAGCAAAATACTACCTCCCATCATGGAATAGCCGCAGTTGCCAAGGAACGTCGTACCTCCGATACACATAAAGTAAATGGCAGTCAGATTTCTCTGCTTTATCGCCTTTGAAATCACTGACAATGCGATAAATAGCAGAAATAGAAGAGCAAAAATGCCCAAAACGCCGAAATCCACGAGGTTTAGCACGATTCCTGATTGCATAGGATTAAAACCTCTCCCAAATGTTAGTCCTGCAGTATGATATACATATAGCCCTGGCCCATAGCCAGTGATTTTTTCTAACAAAGGGGCATTACTAAAATCTCTAAGAACGCGAACTTCAGTTCTTTCGTCCTCGAGTTCGTCTTGAGCACGATCAAATGACCTCTCAGTAAACGAGTCTACAAATTGGGATTTAGGAAGGCTTATTGTGTTTCCTAAATTGATATACCAGAAACCACATAGAACGGAAATTCCAAATAGATAAACCGCAATGTTTATAAAAAAATTACTTCTTGTACGAGTTATTAAAACAAAAGCTATCGGTATAGCTGCAACAATTGCAATATATGCAGTCGAAGAATATGTGTGAATGAGAATAAAGATTGAAAGAATTAAAGCTATTGATGTTTTTAACCATTTTGTAGGTTCTACACATAGCTGAACGATTTTCCAAACAACATATGGTGCGACATAAAGCCCCATATGTTTTGGTTCCCCGCATAAACCATATAATCTATCAACATATTCTCCGCCGAATTTCGCTATAGCCCAGTAATTATAGTAATTCGTGTTTCCAATATCACGGATTATTGGTGCAAATGGGATGCCGGCTTTAAGGAATGCATAATGTATAAAACCGATTCCTATTAGTATATAAATGGCTAATTCATAATATCGCAAGGCTTTATTCAAAGACTCTTTCGATAAAAAGACCATATAAAGTAAGGGTATGATTCCAAGACAGTATGTGAACGATTGAGAGAGTGCTCGGCTGATTCCTGCGGTTGACAATTTATTGGGTAGGTATGTTAATCCTAATAATGCAGTAAAACATACAATTGAGATAATTGTGAGAGTATAATTCCGTAAAATAATGCTTTGAGGTCTGGGCTTATGATAAAAAACCAAACATAGCAGCATGCAAACGCTAATAATCTTGTAAGGATTCCATGTTGTAATGGCGATGTGTGCCGCGCAATTCTGGAAAGGGAAGGAAAGGAAATATAATAATACCAATAAATGGTATTTACGTCGAATCGTGCAATATACGCCTGCAATAACGAATAATGCAAATATTAAATATCGAATTACTAACCAAATCATATATGAATGAAGTATCAATCTATTATTCCCTTTGAACGTGAAAAAAAGTTGTAATCTATTGCTTTCTTTAAAGCTTTGACTGGCACCCCTCCATAGACCATCTCAGACTCGCAAAGGCTTTTATTGACTAAAGAGCATGCACCGATAATTACTTTATCGGGTAATATGCATCCTTTTAGAATTGTCGTGTTATGGCCAATAAAACAATAATTTCCAATTGAAATTATTGCTGCGTCTTGGCGACATTCTTTTGGGTCAATGCTATGTGTAAGGAATACGCTTGAATTACCTGCCAAAAGGCAATAATCCTTTATGTAAATACCTGCAGTACAGTCGAAATAGTGTTTCGATGTGATAGAAGATTCCTTCCCTATAATCATCTCGCACTTTCGGTTTGCTATATGGCGAAAGTGTCTGTCATTTTTGCTTGAAATTCCTGTAATTTGATTGAAATTTCTCAGATGAGAAGACTCACCGATAGATAATAAATCTATTCGTTTAATTATATTCCCGGTTCCAATCTGCGCATTAGCATCCATATGTAGATTTTTTGCCAGAATTATAGACCGTCCGATTTTTGCCGTACGATGTATCTTATATTTTTTGAAAAAGATATAGTACATTCTTCGAATTGGCCATGGAAATAGCCAAAGAAAAATTTGTACAAAAGCATCAAACATATTAGTTGTTTTTTTCTATCAAAGAATTTATTGCTTCATTGAATATTGCTGCTCTATTTGCATAATTAAATGAATGAGCATACTCAATAAGTTTATATGAATTCTCGTGATTATAATTTTTGAGCGTTAGTATGGCTCTTTTTATATCCTCACTATCATTCTCGTTAAAAAGAATGCCAAGCCCATTCGCAACTTCTGGCAAGGAAGTATTATTAGAGCAGGCCACTGGAGTTCCTTGCGAGAATGCCTCGATTACAGGCAGGCCAAATCCTTCGTGATGACTGGGAAATATGAGTCCGACACTATTTTTGACGAGTTCACGAATTATTTCGTTAGGTTGGAATGGGATGAGAGATACGTGTTGATTATTGTTAAGAAGAGACATTATCTCTTCTTTTTCATGAGATGCAATGCTTCCAACTATAATCAATCGTGGAATTGTGTTGTCACACTCTCGCATTTCGGTAATTATTCTTACCAGGCGAGCTATGTTTTTCCGTCGTGAAATTAGTCCCCACCAAATAAAATAAGGCGATTTCTTGGCAATCTCAGGCAATTCTGTGTCGGAATGTTGAAACCAAAAATCATCGATGCCGTTATGAATAACTTTGATGTCGGCCTTAATATTTTTGAATGTGTCAAATACGTCTTTTTGAGTAAAATCAGATACTGCCTTTATTTGGATGTTATGTTGTGCAAAGACTTGTTTCTTACAATGTTTGTCTACGATTTTTCTCAACCATGGATAAGATAATGTTGACTGGCCTTTAATGATAGATAAATCTTGTACAATGGCAATCTGAGGACATCTTAGCCTGGAGTGATATTCAAGGAACGCAGGATTAATGAACAACCCAAAATTATCATCAGGAATATAGTTGGCTCGACCGTTAAGTCTATTCCACATTATTTTCAATCGGCTTTCTTCCAGATAGATTGCCTGAACATTTTTTTTAGAATGAAGGTTGCTGAAGTAATGTTGCAGTAGCGGATTGAAGCATGGTTTTGTATAGAAGATGACAAAACTATCGTTAGGCCTTAAATCTACAAGGTAATTGAGCATACCACGTGCCGGGAACCCGCTTGTAAATACATTTAGTCCGTCGCCGGAGACAGCTATTCTCATCGTATATTAATGGATTGTGTAAGACGTTTACCCGCAACTGCAATTACACTTTTAAATATTAGCCATTGCAGCCATTTAGGGAGCGCGACAATACTTTTTGATATTAGCGAACCTTTGAGCGAATTCGCATGATAATGTTTCAGAAAGAGGGGTTTATAAGATGCCACTTTATTTATGGCATCCAGCTGTTTTGACATTGACTCATTTTGCAAGGCAGAAAACATGCCCATAATCAATTGATTCAGACCAAATTTCTGGATGCACTGGCTTTTTATGGTTTCATTGTTACATTTATTGTCTACCGGGTAGTAGGCAAGCATCATATCAGCGGCTAAAAAATATTGGTCTGAGGTTTGTAAACGGCGAGAGAGCGAGCGCTCTCCATAATGCATGTAGTGATATAATGTCTCTGAGATGATTTTAATGTCGTCGATGTACTTTAAAGTATCAAAGAAAAATACATGATCCTCATGTAATTGAAGCGCTGGATTAAAACGGATTTTATTGTTTCGGATACAATCCGTAGACCATATTTTAGCGTGCGCTACTCCATGTAGTAAAATCTCATCGTGGGAGGGTATAAATTGGAAATTTTGTTGCGAATCTATGAAGTCATAAGCAATTCCGTAAACTATTAGAGTGTTTTTATTGACTATTAGATTTTTGAATTTTTCAATGAAATTGAGTTCAATCCAATCGTCGGAGTCTATAAACGTAATGAAATTGCCTTTCGCTAATTCAATACCTTTATTTCGTGCATTAGAGACTCCGGAATTCTGTTGATGCACTACTGCTATACGGGAGTCCTTTGTGGCGTATTCATCGCAGATTGACCCGGAAGCGTCAGTGCTTCCGTCATTGATTAAGATGAGTTCCCAGTCGGGTACAGTTTGAGAAACAATACTATCGATGCATGTTCTAAGATGTGTTGCTGTATTGTAAACTGGTACGATGATAGTTATTATCGGAGGTATGTTATTCATACGAAGTGGTCATGCTGCATTTGGTTTCTTACCTAATATCCATACAGCCATAGGCTTGCTTAATCTAATAAAATTGCCAACAATCAATGAGCACGCTACAACTGTCAAGGTGAAGATTACAGCTATGATAGTTAATAAGATTTCGTTGGGATTATTCACTATCAAATTATAGATGCTATTACAAATGGGCCAAATGAAAAAATAATGAATCATGTAGATGTCAAGTGTGTGTCTTCCAACATACTGCATGCTTGAACTAATGAAATTAGACGCATCCCAATATGAGGATGTCCTGTAAAATAAGTAGAATACGATTCCTACAAGGCAGAAACGTGGGATTAGAATCAGTTTATAATAAAGGCTGATATTATTATCAATCAAATTCTCATGGAAACTGAAAGACATTATAACAATGGTAAGGAGAATCAACGTTGTGATTACCCATTTATTCTGAATAATTTTAACGAATTGTTCTGAATAATGCCTTGCCAGAAGTCCTAACGCAAAGAACATGACGTAATATCGCGCATAGTCAAATGCCAAGAACTTGCACCAGGAACTTGAATTTAAGACGAAAGAAATTGCAACTATTGTTGCCGAGAGGCCGATGATTGCAATCCAATAATGCTTGTTAGAAAATTTAGTCCACATATACATGAACCAATAATATACAAACAGCATATCGAATAATGCTGGAGTGAACCAGAATCCTCCGGGATAAATCCAGTCTTTAAATCCAAGATAGGAAAGTAACGGAAAGAAGAAAAAGGTTGGGATTATCAGTTGTCGAAATCTAATGAAAGAATTCTTATTGATAAAATCAAAATTGAATCTATCAATTGTCTTATATCCCAGATAGCCACTTAAAAAGAAGAATAAGGGCACATGTATGTTGGATAGGATATCATTAAAAAAGAAATGCATACTCCCGGTATTGAATGTGAATCCTTTGACATGGGAATACACAACCAATATCATGACAAGGCCGCGCATAGCATCCAAGTATGCGATTCTTTTTGTGGCGTTTGAGTTTATAATCACATTTTGCATATAAGCAATATATGGTTCTCGGATATTGATGAGACCTGGATTAAGTTAATTTTCCCAGGTAATAAGGGCGGTTTACAGTCGACCATCGATTATGTCGCGGGGCAGAATCCCTTTGACGTCATAGATTACGCCGTCTGTTTTAATCAGTGCCTTGAGATTTAAATTCTCGAATTGTTTGTGCGCGACTGCGAGAATAATGGCATCGTACAGTCCCTTCTCTGGTAGTTCTGTAACCGAAGGAACGCCGTATTCACGCATGACTTGTTCGGGAGATGCCCATGGATCATAAATAGTGATGTCGGAAGTATACTCTTTTAGAGTATTATAAATATCGACAACCTTGGTATTTCTGATGTCCGGGCAGTTTTCCTTGAAGGTTATGCCAAGGATAAGGATTTTGGCATCTTTAACCATAATTCCTTTTTTGTTCATACATTTGATGGTCTGGTTGGCTACGTAGTCTCCCATCCCATCATTCAGACGACGTGCGGCAAACATTACACGCGGGAGCACTCCATAAACTTGGGCTTTCTGTATGAGATAATAAGGGTCAACCGAAATGCAGTGACCACCTACAAGCCCCGGCTTAAGTTTAATGAAGTTCCATTTTGTGGATGCGGCTTCGATTACTTCGTTAGTATCGATATCCATTGCATTGAATATTTTGGCAAGCTCGTTCATAAAGGCGATGTTGACATCACGCTGAGAGTTCTCGATGATTTTACTGGCCTCGGCTACCTTTATGCTTGATGCCTTATGAGTGCCGTTTTCAAGGACTGAATTATATACTTTGTCAACGAGATTGGCAATCTCTGGAGTGGAGCCTGATGTTACCTTCTTGATTTTTTCTACCGTGTGGAACTTGTCGCCTGGATTGATTCGTTCGGGGGAGTACCCGGCAAAAAAATCAATGTTGAATTTTAGTCCGCTTGTTTTCTCCACAACAGGGATGCATTCTTCTTCCGTAACGCCGGGATATACGGTGGATTCATACACCACTACATCTCCATTGGATATGACTTTTCCTACGGTTTCGCTTGCGCCCCATAAGGGTTTGAGATCTGGGCGATTGTTGTCATCAACCGGCGTAGGAACAGCGACAACATAAAAATTACAATCGCGAATTTCATCCAGTGATGTTGTGCAGTGGAATCCGTTCTTTAATGCAGATTGCAATAAGTCGTCATTGACTTCAAGCGTAGCATCATGTCCGCTATTGAGGGCGTCAACACGGTTTTGATTCATGTCAAAGCCGATTGTAGAATACTTGGTTGAGAAGAGTCTGGCTAACGGAAGCCCTACATATCCCAGGCCGATAACACAAATTTTTATATCATTCATTATAGTGATATGTATTTTGAATTATTCAAGAATGAAATATTCAGTTTCTGCGAATATGAGATTTGATTTTCAAGGCTAAACTACGTATTCGGAGCGTTGGTAATAACCCGATGATTCTTGCGATTCGTCCTAAGAACGACTTGGGGTAAGGGTGTGTCGGCGATAGGCCGAGTCGCATTATACGCTCTATGGCCTCAGCGCACAATGGGGAGCAATAGTCAGCGCTACAGGCAATTAGAGCGTAATTCCTTGCGAGAGCATTCCGAAGTTGTTGTGAATCAGCAATGGGAAGAAGTGTTCGCTCATAGCTGATAAATGAATCAAGTCGCGACCGCAATTTCGCGAAACTCCGTGTATTGGAGGTGCTTATGGACGCATGGCCTCTCCGGTAATGCATGAGAGCAGAAGACACCCATACAATATGTGATGTATGAGCCAACACTCGACACATAAATTCTCCATCTTGGTTTGACATTAGCGATTCATCCCAATCTCCGCTTTCAACGATTAGCTGACGCGGAATTAGATAGCAAGTCACTGCCATCCAACCTCCTTCAGACCACATCGTTGTTAGTAAGTCAACAGGAGAAGAGTATGACATATAAAAGGGACGAGATGTGATTTTGGCGGATGGCTGAAAATAAAATTCTTCCCAGGCGCATATGGCTACAGCTTTGGGGTCAGCGTGTGATAGCGCTTCTACCTGCAGTTCAATCTTATCGGGAGAAATAAGGTCGTCGGCGTCAAGATACATTACATAATCACCCTTGCAATGGCAGAACGCGAGGTTGCGGGCTACGCATGCTCCGGAATTCGGCTGTCGTAGGAGGGTTATCCGAGGCTCGGAGGAAGCAATCTTTTCCACGATGGAGGCCGAGGCGTCGGTACTTCCGTCATCAACGATAATCAGCTCCCAGTTAGTATATGTCTGCGACTGACAGCTTCGGATAGTCTCTTCCACCCACTTCTCTGCATTGTAGAGTGGCATCAGGATGGAAACAAGAGGCAGACTCATAATTGTTTTTTGTTGATTTTTGCGTCTGTAAGTCAGCGGCGCAAATGTAGCATCTTGCGAAAATCGGCTTTGCTGACAATGCTCCAGACCGTGTGAAGGCCGTCGGAGCGAAGCAGAATATTCATTCCAAGATAACCGATGCCGTAATAGGCGATTTCAATCGCAAGTTTAAGTAGTATGCTGCTGCAGTCGAAATAGATGAAATGCCATATAGCGACGAGTACAAGCATCTCAAGCATGTAGGGCATAAACGCGGCCGCTTGCGAACGTATGGAGAGCTGCACGCATGAACGTGTGGTAAATGGATAAATCAGTATGCCCAGTGCCTGAGCGAGGCATATGCCCCACAAATATGGGAAGAATCCCCAGAATATACCTATCGGGATTATACAGAGTAGCATAGCCTTCTGCACAATTCCCACCGACAGGTATAGATTCATTCGGTTGTAGGTAGCCATAACCATGTCGTATATGATAGGAAGCGACATGGTGAAGGAGAACAGCCCGAGAATCTTGAAGATAGCAACTGTTCCCATCCATTTCTCGCCATAGAGAATAAGGATGAAGGCATCGGAGCATATATACATGATTCCGCCGAAGAGAAACGACAGAAAGGAGACCACGTTGATGAGTTTAAGCAGACTGTAGCGGAAGGCCTCCTTATCGTCCTGCAGTTTGCTGAGCGTGGGGAGCATGACGCTGCGGATTGGGTTGAACGAGCATTCAGTTACGAGATAGTTGAGCGATTTTGCCCGGTTGAACAGTCCGAGTGTGGAGGCGGAATAAAGTTTGCCGATGATTATCTGGTCAATCTGAGTGAATACGCGGCTTATAATAGTGGTCAGAGTGAATTTCCACCCGAATACCAGGAATTTACCGATGCTTTTCAGCTGAAAACAGCGCGACGGACGCCATGACGAGAGCCACCATATGGTTCCGGAATTCAGTGTCCATCCAGTAAGTTGCATCCATACGAGTGACCAGACTCCGAAACCGGTAAATGCGCATACAATACCGACGCACCCCGATGCCGTACCGCTGACTACACGGGCAATAAACGGCGACTTAAAGTTTAAATTACGCTGAAATAGAGCCGTCTGAAGTGTTCCGAACGATGCGATGAAGAACGACCACGACGTTACGCGTACAATGTCCGAAAGCTGGGGCATTTTGAAGAACCATGCAAAACCCGGCGCGAGAGCGAAAACCAGTAGTGATGTAATGAATCCGAGGCCGATATTGAGATGGAATACGGTTGAAATCTGCTGCTGGGAAATCTCTTTTTCGCGTATAAGCGCGTTCGCGAGTCCGAATTCAATCACGATTTCGAGAATGGCATTGAGAACCAATGCCATAGAAATCAGGCCGAATTCTGCGGGGGTGAGCAGTCGGGCCAGTACGAGCGAAACTATGAAATTTCGCAGTTGGTTGACGATGATGTTAAGGAAGTTCCAGAAACTCCCTTTCAGGCCCTCCTTCTTCAGGGCACTTACTTTATCCAACTTATAAAAAGGTGGTAAGAGGGGTAAGAGGATGGTTAAAGACCGGAAAGAAGTTTGGCAAATGCGGGGCGAAGCCGGGAGGCATTGAAATTATGCTCCCAGTTGGCAAGAGCGGCCGCTCTCATCTCGCATCGAAGGTCGGACGATTCAATAAGCGGTTTTAATGCGCTCAAACAAGCTTTTGAGTCGAGCGAAGGCTCTATAGTAATGCCACCGTCTGGCGCTACTAATCCGGGCTTATCTGATCCGAGCAGTGCGGGCATTCCTCCGACGTGCGACGCTACTACCGGGATGCCGTAGGCGAGGGCTTCGCAAAGTGCGATGGGCGTACCTTCCGAAGACGAAAGAAGTAGGAAGAAATCAATATGCCTGATTGCATACAGATGCTGTATGTCGGCATTGTCCATCTGACCTCTCAGTTCAACAGTGAGATTCGATGGCGCTTGCTCTATTTCTTGTTCAATGGCAGTGCGGTCTGAACCGTCGCCAATCAATATCCAGCGGAAACGCTTGTCGGGATGCACTTTGGCGAGTCGGCCGAGCAACGTAGCAGTCTGCGGCAGGCGTTTTACGGGGTGGAAACGCGCGACAGTACAGAATGTGATTTCGTCTGAATCTGCCGACGGATTTGTGGCCTGAAGGATGCGCGTATTGCCGAGAAATTGGACAGAAATTTTGTCGGCAACAGAGGGATATTGGCTGAGAATATAGTCGGCTCCGTCGGAACTTTGAGGATATAGTGCTGTCAGCCGTTTGAAAGTCTGACGTCGAAGATAATGCGACCTGTACGTAACGCGGTGGTCGAAAATGTCGTAGCCGTGGGCGCGGCTCACGATTTTGGCTTTCCCAATTTTGGGAATAAGTGCAAATGCAGTTGTGCAATAGTGGCACCAGAAGGTGTAGAACGTAAATTTGCCAGATTCGGGAAGATAGTTCTTTCTTATAAAATCTGCAAAGCGGCGCGCACTGCTGAAATAGGACAGAAGGGAGCGGAAACGGCTATAATGCAGCATATTTGTCCCGCCGTGAATGAATGCTGCCGCAAATTTCGGATGAATTGCGTCTTTCAACTGGCTTGCCATAGAAGACGGCCGGCCGTTGACTTTCGCGAATCGAGAATCTGTTTCGACTCCTTTAGGTAGGGGACACATTGGTGTTTCGGAATCAAGATGCTCCGGCACCAGAATGACGCGGTCAAACTCTTTCGCAAGTGGCTCCAGTTCAGGCATAATAAACGATTGCTCGGTTATTCCGCCGAATGGGAATGTACTTGTAATGTAAATCAGCGTGGAAGCCATTTACAGGAATCAATGAAGAAAATTATTGGGGAGAGAGGGATGGCCTCCATCGGAAGGGCAACGCGCAAGAATTGGTGTGCGTGAGCGGTTTACACCGTTGTCGTGGGTCAGGAGGGTGAGGCCGAGTGCCCGGGCGTCGTCGAGGGCGCGCAGGTTCCAGTCCTCAAGGCGCCCGAAGGGGAGGGCGTAGAAAGGTACGAAATTGGGCAGCGGGGAGAGCAGGTCGTAACACTTCTGCAGATTGGCGCGGTTCCATTCGTCGGTCATCATGCTCTGGCGCTGATGCTCATGGCCGTGGAGGCCGAGGGTAAGCAGCGGCGACTGCGCCGTGGCTCGCAGCTGCTCCCAACTTAGATATTTTTTCGGACGGTCGGGCACCCCGGCGTAATACTTTTCGACGACGGCGCGGTGGGCGCGATAGCGTTCTGGATCCGTCTCGTGGCGAAGAGTCTGTGTAAGTGCCATGATTTCGGCCGGGTGGCCTTCTGGGCGTTGGAAGAGGGTCTGGGCATCCACCCACGAACCGGCTGCATCGTCGATGTAGCCGGTGTTGATGAAGAGCGTGGCCGGAATCTGCAGTTCCTCAAGCACCGGGAGAGCGTGGTCGAGGACGTCGGCGAAGCCGTCGTCGAAGGTGAGCACGCAGTAGTTGCGGTCGAGTGCCCGTTCGAGCTTCTCCTTAGCCTCTGCGAGCGATATGAAGGTGAATTGCTTGCGAAGGCGCAGGAGCATGCTGCGGAATTCGGATGTGGACGTAAAAGTGCAGGAGAGGTGGCGCTCTGGGTCGAATTCCGGCGCAATCTGATGAAAGTTGACGATTGTAACATTATGCCTTATTCTTTTGGCATAGGCATAAATCAACTCTCTAATGCGTCGATGTATAGTGGCTTTGATTTGCATTCGGTCGGTTCGCGGGCAAGGTCTGCGTTCTATTAACCTAAAATAGGTCGAATGGGTTAGAATGCGAAATAGGAGGAGTCAGAGACGGGGGGCGGTTAAGGCTGGATGCCGAAATGATTGGCGACTGCGGCTATCGATTTGTCGTTAAGACATTTCCCTTGGGTGTTGATTTTCTGAAGGCCTTCTTCGCGGTAGGCGTAGTTTTCAAGGAAATCGACGCCCTGCGGGTCGCGCGAGGCTACTTTCCTGATTTTTGTGCCTTTGCGACGGGCCATGAAGGTGAACCATACATCGTCGGCTGTGGGCGATAGTTTCATAAATAATTCGGCATCTGTGGTCTCCTCGGCCAACGAATGGGGCGGATATAATACTCCGCCGACTCCGGTCAGGAAATTGTCGTCATGGCATCCGCATTCCTCAATCGTCATTTGCCATTTATTATATGGGCGAATGGTGCCGTTCCTTTCGCGGGTTACGCGATGCACTCTCATCGCGCATATATCATGCGGATGATCAAGATGGCAGCCCAGTAGCCGTTCAATCAGATCATACTCGTAAAATACGTCATCATCGATGGTTATGATGGTGTCGTCAGGAAACCGCTCCAGGGCGTGTACCAGCTTTTTATAGCTGCGGATATTCGCTTCGGTCGGGATGATTTCCAGACCCCGTTTCTGCAGGCGCTTAAGCGACGGGGGAATTCGGTCGCAGTCCTGCCGGTCAATCCAAAGGATTATGCGGTTGGGCTTCTGGGTCTGTCGCATAATGGACTGAATCGTATAGGCTACATCGTATAGGCGCCTGCCATAGGAGGTTAACGACACAATCAAATCTCCGGATCCCAGCAATTTTTCGTCCGTAACTCCGGGTTGGGAGTCGGTCAGCATTTCCGATTCCAGGAGCCATCTTCTCTGCTCGGCAAGATTCCGTGTTATTTGCGAATCAATTACCGGGAGCAGCGTCTTGGTGTGTATTAGCTTTTTTAATAGCGATTTCAGCGATGGCATATGAGGGAATATTTGCGGGTCGGGATTTTTTCCAAAGGTAGCAAATTTTTCCGACATATATTATGGCGCCATCAGGCGGGGGCGACGAAAAACGGCAGCGCGCGCACCGGGATGGCCGTGCACCGGGCTATGGCGCCGGTAAGGGCGTCGGGCACCTCCATTCCGGCTGCGCGCGCCAGCGCGAACGCACCGGTGAGCAGCGGGGCAGAGGCCGACTGAGCTGCCGCAACGGCTTCGACAATATGGTCGGCCAGCTTGGCGAGATGCCGCCGCGCGGTGGCGTCGGTCGAACGGTCGAGCAGACTCACGCGGATGCGCGCCATCGTCTCCGGCGCGTCGGCCGCTGCGGCGATGCGTCGCCCTTCGGCGGCTGTGGCGTGGATGGCGCGGAGCGCCGGTGCCCACTCGGCAAGCAGCGAGCGGTAGAGAGCGGCATAGCCGGGATGCCCCGGCATCTGCATCGACGAGGCGAGCAGCAGGCCGCACGCTGCGTCGGCCTGGCACTCTCCGCGCTCTGTGGCCTCGATGAGCAGCGGCATCAGATGGCGCTCAATAAATGCCTGCGACGGCGCGCGACGCATGGCGATGCGGTGGGCCAGATCATAGCATTCAAGCATGAACGCCCTGCGGCGTGGCTCTACGGCTTCAATCCGGCTCTCCACCTCGCGGCATCCTGCCATGAGTTGCCCGACAATCGCCTTGGCGCGCGGCGACTGCGGAGCGGCGTCGGTAATCGGCTGCTCCAGCATGTATGCGCGCAGGCGCTCGGCCAGGAAATATTCCAGTCCGGGAGCGGCCTGAGAGGCCTTCGGAGCGTTGGGCCGAAACCGGCGGGGCGATTCAGTCGTTGAGATTGGCATTGAGGAGGGTAAGATCGGCCAGCGCGCGGGCCTGTATGGGAGTGAGCCGCCCGGCGTCGATACCGCGGAGCGACCCCGCGGCAGCGTTGGCTTTTTCAAGGTGCGACTTATTCCTTTCGGCCAGGGCGAGCCATGAGTGGATGAGCGTGAGTGTGGTTGGGTTGGTCACGGCCTCCAGCTCTTCCTTCGCAAGGGCGGACTGCTCCATGGCGCGCGGCTCGTCGCCGAGCATTGCAAAACATGCCGCCAGCAGCGCGGCGAGCTTCGGGCGCATTTTAGCTGATTCGATACGGGCATCGCCGTAGCGCTGCACGAATCCCTCGAGCTGCACGGCTTCGGGTGCGAGCGCTTCGAGCGGCCGCAGGCCGGATGCGGTGTAGGCCTCCATGGCGGGTCGCAGGCGCCGTTTTACGAAGTTGTCAATCAGCTCGTAGGCGTTTTTGCGGCCGGGTGCGAAGCGCAGGATGCGGATGTAGCGCGGGTCGACATGGGCCACGGAAGCCATATATCGGTTGCCGATTTCAAACACTACGGTGCCACCCGAGGCTCCCTGCTGCCGCAGCAGGCGCCCCGACAGGCCGTTGAAATCTCCGCCCACGATTTCTATCTCGTCGGCGCGCGTCAGGTCGATTTCGCCGGGACGGAACACCGGAATTTCGTGGCGGTAGGCTGCGGCCACACGTTGGAATATGGCCATCGTGGCATCGGGGAGCGTAAGATAGCGCGTTGCGCCTGACGCTTCGATGGCCGTCAGATTGGCTACGGGATTGATAAGCTGGCACTCGCGGCGGAATTCCGATAGCTGGACGGCCGACGCGCGCATAAACACATACTGGCATGCAAGCGGCAGCTCTCGGCGCACCGGAGTGCGGTCGGAGGCCGTGACGCGCACCAGCGTGGGGGCAAAGAACTCCATCGGAGGCTGCTGCGCTTCCCCGCGGTTAAAAGCGTCTACTGCGGCCTGAATTTCGGTGGCGACTGCGCGCGAGCGCCCCGACCTGCGGTTGCAGGTCAGTACGAACCATTGCTGCCTGTGAGGGTTGATGGCTGACTCGGTTGCCATTTGTGTGAAAGCCGCTGAATTTGGCTAAGGCGCATAGCTCTCGCATTCGGATTTTTGCAATCCGCACGCCTTTAGATAGTTGCAATTCCCGGAATTGCAAACTTCAGAAAACTTTAGCCGCATTTGCGGCCTTAACGGTCGGTATTCTACCGTCTGCACACTCTTTTGGAGGTGCCCTCAGAAGCCCTGTGGAGGGGTTTGAGGCGAAAATTTGTGCAAATTTACGGAAAAGGGGCCAAATTACCCCCCCCGATTCGTTAAATTATATTAACCAAAGTTTAATTTCTGAAAATGCGCTCCATTTCACACTGTTATGCAACTCCTGAATTTCGTTGCCATATAAAAGCTAACGATATACATGCTGGCTACCCAAAAGTAGGGATGCACCCTGGTGCATCCGATTATCAGGGAGTTAGGCCATAAAGATAGACGGATGCACCAGGGTGCATCCCTACAAGTTGACGGCCAATTGCTGAGGTAAAACGGCGCATGGTAAAACTAATAGTCAACAAGATTATATAAAAAAAGAAGCGGAGCGTCATCGCCGACGATCCGTTCCTAAGGGATAATGAAGTATGTTATTTACTTTGCTCTAAATTACTTTGCTGAGTCTTTTCAATTAGATTTATGGTGTATTACCAAACTAATTGCATCCGGCGAGCAACAGCTATGAAAACTCCCCTGAATGCGTTGCAAATTTATAGTGCGGAAATTACACTCATGTTACAATTCTTACACAATTTGAAAACATGTAAAAATTTAACATAAATTTACATTTGACACCTCCCTCGTTTGACGCGTATAATCGCTCTGCGGCTACTCCACGTCATGCCTGCGATGTTAGTGTCAGCGAGCGCGTCGGATTGATGGCCCGCAGATCCTCGAACATCGGCAGATAATTCCGGTGGGATGGTGCGAGCACCACGAAGTTGATGTCCGTTGTATTGGCTGTATAGTCGTATTGCAGAAAATAGGTCGAGAGATGAATATTGTGGCTCTCGAATACTTTCCGGTAGGGTGATATGTCGGTAACGATGCAGTCGACCGACAGGCGTAGGGCGCGGTTCTCCTGCCCCATGTTGTATCGCTGCTCGTAGGCCTCGAAAAGCACCAGAGTGACAAGAATCATCAGCGTCGCGATAATCGAGCACCAATACATTCCCACGCCTACAGCCATGCCGATAGCGGCCGTCATCCAGATTCCTGCGGCTGTGGTGAGCCCGCGCACCGACCCCTTCATATGGATCATCGCACCGCCGCCGAGGAAACCGACGCCCGTGATTACCTGAGCCGCGATTCGACCCGGGTCGCCGTTTTTAAGTCCGAGATATACCTGCGGCACATAGATTGAAAGCAGCATGGCCAGACAGGCACCCATCGAGATGAGAGCGAACGTACGTACTCCTGCAATCTGCCCTTTGCGCTTGCGTTCGGCGCCCACGAGGGTGCCGAGCACCATGGCCACCACAAGGCGGTACGTTGCGTTGCCGAGATTGACCTCGGTCGAGTTGATGCAGTCTACGATGGATTGAAACAGTGCTTCCATAGCGCGGTTGGTGAAAGGGGTATATTGTTCGGAATTCAGACGTCGTACAAATATACCCCTTTAAATCCAAACATCCAATCCACCCGTGGGAAAATCTGTGCGGCAGCCGGAAATTTCAGTCGAGCGGAAGTGTGATGATAAAGACCAGACCGGAAGGCTTCCGTAGGGAGGCTTGGATACTGCCGCGGTGGAGGGCAATCGCATTCTTTACGATTGCGAGACCGAGCCCCGTGCCACCGGCGGCACGCGAGCGGCCTTTGTCCACGCGGTAGAAGCGCTCGAACAGGTGTGGCAGGTGCTCTTCGGCCACGCCGACGCCATCGTCGGCCACCTCGATGCGTATCTCTTTGCCGTATTTCCTGGCGCTGATGGCGATTCGCGAACCGTTGCTGTAGGCCAGAGCATTGTCGATAAGGTTCTGGAAAACGGAGGCAAGGAGCGGGCGGTTGCCATGCAGCGTGATGCCTGCGGCGACGTCAACCGAAACCGCGAACCCTTTCGCCTCGGCTACGGGAAGGTTTAGCTCTGCGACTTCCGTGATTGCAGACCGGAGGTCGACCGCGGTGAATGCAACGTCGGCTGCACCCTCGTCGAGCGACGTGATGGTGGCCACATCCGCCAGCAGCCTGCGCAATCTGTCCGACTGGCTGAGACATCGCGCTATAAACTCCCTGCGCTTGTCGGCAGGAAGGTCGTCGTGAGCCTCAAGCGTCTCAAGACATATCTGCATGGCCGCTACGGGAGTCTTCAGCTCGTGGTTTATGTTGGCCGTGAGCTGTTTCTTGATGCGTTGCTTTTCCTGCTGCTCACGTATGGCGGCGGAGTGCTCGCGGTCGCGTTCGGTCAGCGCCCGCTGCAGCCGGGCGTATAGGCGCACTATATTGTTGGAAATCTGGCCCAGCTCATCGGAAGGGAAAGGCTCGGTGTCGGCTATGCGCTCGCCACGTTCAGCCTGGCGCGCGAAGCGGTTCAGACGCGAGATATGCTGCCCCAGGCGGCGTGTGGCGAAGAATCCGAACACACACATGGCGATGGCTATCGCTCCCATAACGCGGATAAATCCGAGGTCGGCGCTGAGCAGCTGGGTGAGCGAAAGCGAATACGGTACGGCTGTACGCACCACCGAGCCGTCGGGCCCGCGCGTAGCCGAATAGAAATATGTGTCGCCGGTGCTGAGGCTGTGGCGTCTGACGGTGAAGCCCGACCCATTGCGCTCGGCCTCGGCAATTTCCGTGCGGTCGGCGTGGCCTATGGCGGCTGCTGTCGAATCGGCTGTGTTGTCGTAGACAAGACGTCCGTCGGGAGCGATGATGCTTACGCGCAGTCCCTCGAACGGATGAAATTCGTCGAGGCGCATGTCGGCCACGCTGTTTCCCTCGGCCAGCTCGCTGAGAATGTAGGAATTCACCAGCTGCAGCCGGGCGTTGAGCGTCTCGGCCTTGAACTCCTTCTCGCGTTGATACTGGAACACGACGAAGCAGCCTACCAGCAGCGCGGAGTAGGCCAGCAGCCAGCCGAACAGGCGGCGCGGATACGAGAGGTGTAGTGCGGGAAAGTTCATCTGTCAGCCGAAAAATCCGTAGCCGTAGCCCGAACGGGTGGTTATGTAGCGACCGTAAGGGCCGAGTTTGCGGCGCAGGCGGGTAATGTTCACGTCGACAACCCTGTCGAGCACCACGACCTCCTCGGGCCAGATTTCCCGCAGCAGCTCTTCGCGGCTGAACACCACCCCAATGTTGGAAATCAGTTTGAGCAGTATCTCGAATTCCTTGCGTGGAAGCCGGAGCTCGCGGCCGTCGACGGTACACATCTTCCGCGCCGGGTCTACCGTCAGGCCGCCGAAGGAAATCTGTGGCTGGCTACCGCTCAGGCGCGTGCTTGCGGCCGACCGCCGGAGCACCGAGCGCACGCGCGCCATCACGTTGCGAAGCGAATAGGGCTTGCTGATATAGTCGTCGGCGCCGAGGTCGAGTCCCTCGACCATATCGTCCTCGCTGTCGCGCGCCGTGCAGAAGATTATCGGAATGGCGGCTGTGGCCGGATTCGCCTTGATGATCCGCGCGAGCTGTACACCCGAAATCTCTCCCATCATTATGTCGAGGAGAAAAAGGTCGAAGCTCTCCAGAGGCATCGCCAGTGCCTGCTCGGAGCTGAAAGCTGTCTCGACTTCGAAGCCTTCGGCCTCGAGGTTGAACCGGAGCGCCTCGCAGAGCGTCTCCTCATCGTCGACTACAAGAATGCGTTGTCTGCTCATTTGCAATAAGTGACTTTGCCGGCAAATATAGCGCGAAATAAGCTGAAAGCCGCGGGCGTAGGGCGAAATTTAATAAAAACTTAATCTTCCGGAGCTGTGTGGTCCGAAGCAGGCACCTCGACGGTGAGTATCTGTACGGGCGTGGGGGCGGAGTCGGCACTGAGGCTCTCGCCGTCGCCCTGGTGGGTGGTCTGCACGAAGATGTCAAGACGCCCGCGCTGCGCCCACAGGGGATTGTCTATGGTCGGTTCCCAGGCGTCCACCGAAAAATCGGTCAGGTCTATGGTCTGCCATGGTTCTTTACCGAGCCGGGATGTATAGGCCATGCTTACGCGGCTGCCGCGCTCGGCGTCGCGGAATATGTAGAAGGCGCGCCGTCCGTCGCTCACAAGGCGTGGCCGGGCTATGGGTATCATCTTGGTGCCTCCTCCCGAGAGAGAGAAAGGCGTGGTGCGGTTCCCGACCTGCTCTGAGCGCCACTGGTTGCCGTCGTGCCATACCAGCCGGTACTGCGGCACGGTGCTGTCGGCATCGCGCCAGTAGGTGGCGATATACGGATGGCCGTCGGCGTCGGCCGTCATCGAAGTCTGGTTTATGAGTTCGGAATTCTGGGGTATTTCCATGGCTGTTTCGGCCGTGGCGGCGGTAATCGGCAACTCATATCGGGTGCCGTCCGAACGCGTCCATGTTAGGCCCCCGTCGGCCGAGCGGGCATAGCATAGGTCGTGGTTTGTCTCTACCATCCAGGTCTCGCGCCATACCCATGAGAGGTGTATGGTGCCTGCGGCGTCGACGTGCATCTGCCAGTAGGCATTGCGCTCCCCTTCGCCGTCGATAAGCACGCTGTGGAGGCGCTCCCAGCGGCCGGCGGCTGTGTCGTAGCGGTTGAGCACAAGATTGCCGCGTCCCGAGGCGCCCGAGCGGTAGGCGAAAAGCATGTCGCCCGAACGTAGGGTGTGAAATTCAGGATAGGTCACGTCGCCCTCGTCCGTTCCGGTCATCGGCTCGAGGTCGCCCAGCTCGAGCGAGCCCGGGGCATTTGCGCGGGCGTAGCGGAGCGGATGGCCGTGGTGGTCGAACGAAGCGTGGAGCCTCCCTTGGCCGTCCACGCCTATTGAGGCTACATTGTGGGCGTCGGCCACGTTACCGCGATATTGTGTGCGCTTCGTGGTCCACCCCCCGTCGGCATTCCCGTCGGAGCCGAGCGTGCGTTTGGCCAGCACAAGCCACCCCTCGGGATCGTAATAGGCAGCATACTGCGTGTCGCTGTGGCTTACCACCGAGGCCGCCCGGAATACGGCGGAGTTGACCGAGGTGGCGCTCCATCCCGCGCCGATTTCGCTCGGATGTACACTGGGAGTGGCGGCATTCAGAGCCGTCATGGTCATGAGGGCTATGATGAATATAGGGAAATGCTTCTTCATGGCGGTTTTCGTAAAATATTTGCTATCTTTGCCGAAAAGGGGGCAGTTTGCCCTCTGCAAAGATAGCAATTTAACCTGTTTCCCTTTGTTAAATCTGCATTCAGTTAAATCTTATAACACGAAAAACGTCTATGCGACTGATTATTGAAGAGACTTACGACCGCATGTCGGAATGGGCCGCCCGCTATGTTGCCGCCCGCATTAACGCCGCCAAACCCACTAAAAAGGAGCCGTTTGTGCTCGGATGTCCTACGGGGAGTTCACCGCTCGGGCTCTACCGCAAGCTCATAGAGCTTTACGAGAAAGGGGAGGTGTCGTTTCGCAACGTCGTGACCTTCAATATGGATGAATATGTAGGACTTCCCGAAGACCATCCTGAGAGCTACCACAGCTTCATGTGGAGCAATTTCTTCAGCCACATCGACATTCCCCGCGAAAACGTCAACATCCTCGACGGCAACGCCCCCGACCTTCAGGCCGAATGCCGCCGTTTCGAGGAGAAAATCGACAGCTACGGAGGTATCGACCTCTTCATGGGCGGTGTGGGCCCCGACGGACATATCGCCTTCAACGAGCCCGGCTCCTCGCTCTCGTCGCGTACCCGCGTCAAGACCCTCACTACCGACACCATCATTGCCAACGCCCGCTTCTTCGAGGGCAACGTCGACCTCGTGCCCAAGACCGCCCTTACCGTAGGCGTCGGCACTGTGATGGATGCCCGCTCGGTGCTCCTGCTGGTCAACGGCCACAACAAGGCCCGGGCCCTGCGCCACGGTGTAGAAGGCGGTGTATCGCAGATGTGGACCATCTCCGCCCTGCAGCTCCATCCTTCGGCTATCATCGTGGCCGACGACGCCGCCTGCGCCGAGCTCCAGGTGCAGACCTACCGCTACTTCCGCGACATCGAGAAATCCAACCTCGACCCCTCCACCCAGCTCTGACCTTACACGCAGTTTAAGTAGAGAAACTGCCTTATTTTCATCGGGTTCCCCAGAAAACACGACGCCCCTGCTGTAATTATATTCGATCCATATATGATTACGGCAGGGGCGAGGATGTTTGGTCCAAACGGGCGCGGAGAGGCCTACCTCTTTGGCGGCCTTTTATAGCGGCGCATCTTTGTCGTCGCGACGGGGAAACTCAGGCTCGGTCATTGACCTTAGTCAACTCCCTTCGCCTTCGCCCCGCCGCTCCTAAAATCTGCACCACTCTAAAAAGCCGCCAGCCATCCGGACGAAAACGCGAGCTGAAGCTCGCTCACAGAACTACCTTCGGGAGCCTCGCTGAAGCTCGGAGCAGGAACAAAAATTTTACCTGCATAGAGACGGCAGCGGAGGCCCGGAGGAGCCGAGGGATTTCGGATGGGGCGCCATTGACCGATAGGGACCTGGCAACAGCCCGCGGTCGGTCAATTGAGGGATGGAAGAATGTCAATGTACGCTTGCCATGCGGTTTAGCTTTGGGCTGCGGGGCATGACTTGCCGCTATCGCAATCGAAATACCTCCGCACCGCTGCGCGTGATGGTAATGAGGGTGATTGAGTTCATCTCAGGATCGATGGCGGGGAGAGGGAGGGCTATCGGGCAGTGCGGGGCCGGGGAACTCTTTCCGACTACGGCGTGGCGCTGCTCGCGCAAGGTCATTTTAGTATCTTCCTCGGAGGGGGCGGCACGCTCGCGGCGCGAGGTGTTGGTCTCGTTGCAGACCCACGGTGGACGGGTGCAGAGGAAGTGGAGGATGAAGAGGCGGCCGGGGGACAGCTGGGGGATGAAGACGCGCGTGCAGCGGTCGTAGCGGTCGCGATGGAGAGTGAAGCGGCAGCGTGTGAAGACGATATGGTCGAAGTTGCAGCCGCGGTAGGAATCGGGATGTTCAGGGGGAGGCTCGAAGAGGATTTCGGGGTAGTCGACGCCGGTGTAGTCGATGACCCACCGGAGATATTTGCGCAGGAGCGGGAGCGAGCCGGGACGGTCGGGGTGGTCGTGGACGATCCACGGGGAGCAGCGGCCCAGGCGGCGGTGGCGCTCGATGGGGCCGAGCAGCTCGATGTCGGCAATTGAGAGGCGGCGGCCGAGGGAGCGCTGGAAAGGGCGTAAATATAGGCGGAGGGATTGGATTCTCGTAATCATAATGGCGATTTTAAAACTCGACCTAAAGGTCGAAGCGCATACAAATTGGAGGGAGAGGATGAAGGAGGAGAACGCACGAGAGGGAAGAAGGGGCAGCCGGAGCCGAGCGCGTGAGGTGCGAAATAATTCGCACCTCCTAAGCCGGCGCAAGGAGGGAGGCGAGGGGATTTCCGGCGATGCTCGCCGGAAGCGGTTAACCGCTCTGTGGATTCATAATTTTTATCTGAGGTTGGTGGGAAATGATTGCGATGCAAAGATACAACCGGAAGGAGGGGGTTGCGAGTCCAAAAAATCCGCTTAACTTTTGTTGACGCGGGAAAGGGCTGGGGATGAGGAGGATGAATGAGAAATTTTTTTCAAAAAAAATTTTGATTAGAAGATTCGCTACCACAACATCGGCTCTCCGAGCCTCCGTTGGTTATCTTTCTTTTTGACCCCACGCTCGGCTGGGGCCTTCGCGTGGGGATAAAAACGACCTCGGCTTTCCGAGCCTCCGAAGGGAAAGGATCACCGCGACGAGACAAAAAAAGAGGCGCCTATCCATTACAGATAAACGCCTCGGGGGGAAGGGGATGCGCTTCAGGATGGGCTTGAACCAACGACCCCCTGATTAACAGTCAGGTGCTCT
>URAU01000020.1 GCA_900545955.1 uncultured Porphyromonadaceae bacterium | reverse complement strand
GGCCGCTGGTGGTTGTGTCCCCATCCGGGGCGGTGATTCCCCTGTCCGGGGCGGTGGAATCCGTTGCCGGGGCGGTGATTCCCGAAGCCGGGCCTGTCTCCTCCGGGCCTGTGATTCCCGTTGCCGGGGCGGTTCCCTTCTGGCCGGTGGTTGCCGGGCCTGTCGCCTCCGGGGCGATGGTTGCCATTACCTGGTCTGTTCCCTTCCGGTCTGTGGTTTCCGGGCCGGTTCCCTTCGGGCCGATGGTTGCCGGAGGGTCTTCCTTGGGAGGAACCCGGACGCGAATGCTGGCCGGCCGGCGTCACCGATCCTTGACGTCCGCGCGTCTGCGCGTCCATCGCGGGAGCGAATATCATTGCCATTGCGAGGATGAGAGAGGCCATGGTCTGCATCATTTTTTTCATTTCGGGTTCCTCCTTTCTGTTTCTTTTGCTAAATATTTGGCCCTCAGATTGTAGGGATGCGCCCTGGTGCATCCGCTTTCTTATGAGCCTAACTCATTGTTAATGTCAATCGGGTGTACAGAAGTGCATCCCTACCTTGGATTGCTAACAGTTATATCGTTAGAAATTCTTTGCCTTTTCCGTTTAGAATCTCAGTTTGCCGAAAAGTTTAACCGTTTTTCTCCCCACTCTGTTTTTTTGCTTAATTTTGCATATTGAATAATCCGGTCCTTATGACTTCTTCATATCGAAAACGCATTTCTATGGCCATATCCATCTCCATGGTGGTTATGGTTATATATCGCTTCGGGTGTGTGTTGCGTCCTGCATTGGAGCAGGGAATCAACGCATCCGGCATATCGGAATTCCTTGTCAATTTCAGCGGGGGATTCGTAAGGCGTGGATTGCTTGGCGAATGCCTGTACAAACTTTCGGAGGCCACCGGAATATCGCCCTATCCGGTAATTCTGACACTTTCGCTGATATTTCTGACTTTTGTGGTCGCATTTTTTCTTCAGTCATTCCGGAGGCGCGATATGAACTGGTGGATTGTGCTCTCGCCGCTGTTCTGCGGACTGGTGGTATTCTTTATACGGAAGGATTTCATGCAGTATACTCTGCTTATCGGGACACTTCTGCTTATGCGGCAGTGGGGAAGCCGATGGTGGAATGTACTGGCAGTGTGCATTCTGGGTGTATTCGGCCTGTTTTTGCATGAAGCGTATTTATTTTGGGGAATTCCACTTTCTGTAGCCGTTCTCTACGGCTATACCCGGCGTCCGGCCGTTGCGGTTGCATCCTCCTTATTGTTTATAGGATGTTTCGCCCTGATGTGTGTATACAAAGGAGATTCATCGAATGTCGAAGCCATTCTGGACTCGTGGCATAGGTTACTTGGCGATGAATATCACAAAAGCGGTCTCAGTATAGTGGCGCTTGGATGGAATGCAGTGCATACCTTTTGGGTTCATTTCAATTTGAATTTCCACGTATCGTTGTTCGAGGTAAACGTCGGATGGATGGGAGCTGTGATTCAGCTGCTTTTCTTTATGGCCACTTATTATTTCATCTTGAACTTCTCGTGGACGTTCCGCCGCCCGACCTCTGATTTCACTGCGGCCGACCGCACCAACCTCTCGGCAATATATTTACTGTGCGCCCTGACGCTGCTGCCTATGTTTACCATCCTCAGTTGCGATTACAGCCGTTTGTATCAGTATCTGTTTGTCACTTCGTATGCTGCCGTTCTGAGATTGCCGCGAGGCGTTTGCACCGCAATGCTTCCGGGCAAATATCTAACATATGTAGGCCGCATGAACGCCTCCATCGACCGATGCCTTCCTTCGTCGAAAGGCCTGATGGTTTTGCTTTTGCTGCTGTTGGCCGTAGCGCCGTATTCTCTTAATTTATACCTGGCTTTCGAATACTCGGTTGTCGGAACCATCTCGGAAATATTCATGAGAGCGCTCAGATGGCTTGTGCATCTCGTTTAAGCGTCTGCATAGCTTTCAGTTCTTATTCCCCCATAATGTTATGAATAATAAATACTTACATATAATCAGGCTTTTTAGGCCGGCGCAGTGGCTGAAAAACGGCTTCGTGCTGCTGCCGCTGTTCTTTGGAGGGAAAGTGCTCGACTGGGAATGCTGGAGAAGCGCTATCCCGGCATTTTTCGCGTTCTGCCTGATGGCGAGCGCCGTATATTGCCTTAACGACGTCCGCGATGTGGAGGCCGACCGGATTCATCCGCAAAAGTGCCGCAGGCCGGTGGCTTCAGATGCTGTCAGCGTCGCAACCGCTACTGGCGTGATGATTTTACTGATTGCGGTCTCGTTGGCGATAGCCTTGTTGCTGTGTGGCGATGCCGGCATTAAGGTAGCACTTGTTATCGCCGGATACTTCGTGCTGAATGTGGCCTATTGTCTGAAACTGAAATACTACGCAATCGTGGATGTGTTTGTGGTTGCGTTCGGCTTTGTGCTTCGGTTGCTCTGCGGCGGTGTGGCCGCGGATATTCCGCTGTCGCCCTGGATTGTGCTGATGACGTTCCTTCTTGCGCTTTTCCTCGCCTTCGCCAAGCGTCGCGATGATCTGGTGATATACGAGAACGACGGCGTGGTATCCCGAGGCAACATCCTCAATTACAATATGCCGTTTATGAATCAGACGCTCGGAATCATAGGGGCTATAACCATAATGTGCTATATCCTGTATACGCTTTCGCCGGAAGTGATGGAACGTCTGCATACACAGTATCTTTATCTTACCTCCGTATTCGTGATTGCGGCAATTTTGCGTTACCTTCAGGTGTCACTATAGTAAGGGCGAACAGCGGCAGCCCCACACAGATTCTGATTCAGGACCGCTTCATCCAGGCATGTGTGGCCGGTTGGATAATCTCCTTTGCTATAATTCTTTATTTCTGAATGGATTATGGAGAGGTATGCTTTTTTTGATTTCGACGGCACGCTGATCCGGGGCGATTCTTTCGGACTTTTTGCACGCTTCGCCGTCGGGAGGGCAGCTTTCTTTAAGGCCGTCTTCATATCTTCTCCATGGATAATCGCTTGGAAATTAAGGTGTATCAGCAACTCGAAAGCAAAGGAACGTCTTTTCGGGAAACTATTTGGCGGGATGCCATACGCTGATTTTAAGCGATATGGTGAGGCTTTTTCTAAGGTAATAGAATCTCGCATAAAGCTCGATACGGTTCGCAGGCTTCGGCAGCACGTCGATGCAGGCGATACGGTTGTCATAGTCACGGCAAGTATGGCCGAATGGATTGCTCCGTGGGCCAAAGGGTATGGCGTTGACACTCTGCTGACTACCGCGCCTGAGGTTGACCCGGCCACCGGACGGCTTACAGGCCGTTTCCACGGCGCCAACTGCCACGGAGCCGAGAAGGCCCGACGGATTACCGAACGTTTCGGCTCATTGAAAGACGCCGAGGTATGGGCCTTCGGCGACAGCGCGGGCGACGATGCCATGCTGGCTATCGCCGACCATCCATGCAGGATAAAATAGACAATCAGATATGAAAAATCCAGTAAAACGTTTTTATGTCGCTTCAGGGCGCATCTTGCTTGTGATTCTTGCTGTTGTGGCGTTTGCCGGTTGCAGTGGCCACGGACGTGCCATCGGCGAGATGGTCGACAGCCTCAATTCCGAGGAGATGCAGCGGGCTGAGCGCCAGACGGGCCTATTTACCGGCTCGGAGGCTGAGATAGAGGGAGATACTCTTTCGATTACGTTCAATCTTGTAGCCGGATTGAGCGTGGCCGGGGTGGCGCCGTCGCAGTTGCCCGCTCTGCGCGAGTCGGCCGTGGATGAGTTCCGCTCCAAGCTCGCCGACCGTCGGTTCAGCGATGGCCTGCAGGCTCTCGAAGCCGAGGGAATGGTGATGAAACTGCTTTGGAAGGATACTGCCGGCCATTCGGTGGCGCTCACCGTAAATCCTTCGGAGGTATTGGATAAGAAGGGGAAATAGCCTCGGACTCAGACGTTCGGGTCGACGGGGAGCACGGTCTCAGGCTCGGTGTGCAGCCCGTGTTTCAGCCAGGTACCTTTTATCAGACGCCAGAGGAAGATGAGTCCGCGGAAACTCAGCTCCACGGCCATGGCGGTCCATACGCCGTTCAGCCCCCAGGTCGGAGCCAGCAACGCGGCTATTGGTATGCGCACCAGCCAGATGCTCGAAAAATTCATTATTGCCGGCACTATCGTGTCGCCGACGCCCACCATCACGCCATAGGCCACAATCGACGCGGCAAACATCGGTTCGGCCCACGCCTCGATGCGCAGGGCCGAAGCACCCAGTTGCTGTATCTCCTCCACTGGGGTGAACAGCTCCATAACGGCCGGGGCGCAGACCCAGAGGATTGCCCCCATGAGCGTCATCACTGCCATGCCGAGCCCTACGGTAAGGTAGCCGAACTGCCGCGCGAGGGCCTTGTTGCGGGCGCCGTAGCTCTGGCCGACGAGTGTGGTTGCGGCGTCGCCTATGCCGTAGCCGGGCATATAGCAGAGCGCCTCGGCCGTCACTGCGAAGGCGTTGGCCGCGATAGCCATCACTCCGAGCGGCGCCACAATAATTGTAATCATAATCTGCGCACCGCAAATCACTCCATGTTCCAGCGTCATCGGCGCCGACACTTTCAGCGCGTTTCTCAGTACGCGCCCGGTGGGGAGGAACGCCCTGCGTGAGGCATTCTCGTTGCTGCCGAGGCGGTTTGACTTCCCGCGCCGCCCGAATATTGCGAGCTCGCGCTGGCGGAAGCATGCCACCCACATCACGGCGGCCGCCGTGGTTACCTCGGCGCATACCGTGCCGAGTGCCGCGCCAAGCACGCCCAGGCCGGCGCCCGGAAGCGTCAGCTCCATACCTGCTATCTCTACGCTGCGCGTCGGAAAGATGAAGAAGAAGTTGAAAATCACGTCGAGCACGCACATCATCACGTTGAGCGCTCCGGCGGTCTTCATATTGCCCGAAGCACGCAGCATGGCGCTGCCTAAGTAGTTGAGTGTGAGAATCGGCAGCGCGGCCACGAACACAATGAAGTATACAGATGCTTTGCCGTTGACGGCCTCCGTGCCTCCCAGCCATTCGGGCAGGGGAGCGGCGATGGCTACGCCGATAAGGGCCATTATCATGCCGAAGGCTACCGATGCCGTGATTCCCTGGCGAAGCACGCCGCGCGCTCCGGCGGGGTCGTTGGCACCGATGCGGTGGGCCACCTGCACGGAAAATCCCACTGTGGCCGCCGAGCATAGACCCCAGAAGAGCCACAGACTGGTCGAAACCAGGCCGACGGCAGCGCTGTCGTCGGCGCCGAGGCGCCCGACCATCGCCGCGTCGATATATTGCATCAGGATGCTCGACAGCTGGGCCATGATGGCCGGCCACGAGAGCTGTACCGTCAGCCAAAGGCGCTGACGGAAGCTCAGGGGTTGTCCGGTCCTGATAAGTTCAATCATTTGTGATTTAGGACGTTCGGCAGTTTCGGTTTATCCAGTCGGTCATGCGCCGCAACCCTTCGGCGAGCAGATGGTGTGGGCAGGCTATGTTGATGCGCAGGTAGCCTCCTACGCCATACATATCGCCGCAGTTCACCCACACTTTCGCCTCGTCCACGAGTCTCTGCTCCAGCGTCTCGGAGTCGATGCCGAGGGCCTTGATGTCGACCCAGGGGAGGTAGGTGGCCTCCAGGCGTGCCATGGGGCATTGTGGCAGTTGGGCGCGCAGATAGTCGCGTGTAAATGCATAGTTTTCGGCGATGTAGCCGCGGAGCTGGTCGAGCCACGCCGCTCCTTCGGGCGTATACGAGGCTTTCAGGGCCTCCACGCCGAATGGATTCACGTCGCACACCTCGTTGATATTGATGGCGCGGTCGATGGCGGCGCGGGTATCCGCGTCGGGGCATACGATGTTGGCAATCTGCAGCCCGGCGGTGTTGAAGGCCTTGGAAGGGGAGAGGCATACGGTGGCGGTCGGACGGCCGTTCACCTGCTCGTCCACAGGGCCGTAGGGGGTGTACGCGAGTCCCGGCATGGTCAGTTCGCAGTGGATTTCGTCGCTGACCACGCGTACGCCGTGGCGCGCGCAGATTTCGGCCATGCGGGCAAGCTCGTCGTTGCGCCAGGCGCGTCCGGCGGGGTTGTGGGGATTGCAGAGCAGTAGCATGGTGTTGCTCGCGTCGGCGGCGAGAGTTTCAAGACGCTCGAAATCCATCTCGTAGGTGAATTCGTGGGCGTCGAGGTCGACGCGCCGCAGCGGATTCTCCACAATGCGGCAACCGTTGTTGCGTATCGACGAGAAGAAGCAGTTGTAGACCGGTGTCTGCACTATCACTCCCTCGCCCGGCTTAGCCAGCGCCTTGATAATCGCCGAGATGGCGGGAACGACGCCCGAGGTGTAGATTACCCGCGCGGCGTCGAAACGGTAGTTGTGGCGCGAGGCCATCCATCCCGTCAGGGCGTCGTAGTAGTCCGGACCTACGAGGGTGTAGCCGAAGATGCCGTGGTCCACGCGGCGGCGCAGCGCCTCGATTACCGGCGTCGCCGTGCGGAAATCCATATCGGCCACCCAGAGCGGAATCACGTCGGGGTCGGGCGCTGAATCCCATTTGTATGACCCGCTGCCGCGGCGGTTTACAATATCGTCGAATGTGGTCATGGCTTGGTGTGGTTCAGAGCTTTGTCTCTATCTTGCAGTCGGCGGGAGCGAGGATATTGGCGTCCTTGATGGTCTCTCCGATTGCAAGAGCCTTGATTGAGCCGGAGCGCGGATTCTTCACGCTTACTATGGCGGTGCTGACGGTTGCCTCAACGTCAGAGTCCTCGAAAGCCAGGTCGCATTCCGGGCCGAACTCGCAGTCCTCCACCTTGAGGTTGCGGCAGTAGCAGAGCGGCTGGGTGCCGTTGATTTTGCAGCGTACCAGACGAAGGTTTTTCGAGTGCCATCCCAGGTATTCGCCCGTCAGCTCAGAGTCGTAGATGGTCACGTTGTCCGTCTCCCAGAAGGCATCCTTCGAGTCGATTACCGCGTTGCGGATCACCACGTTCTTGCAGTACTGGAATGAGTAGTTGCCCTGCTGGCGGTAGCGGTCGATGTCGATGTCGGCGCTGTGCTGCAGCAGGTAGTCGGCGTTTTTCACCTCCACGTCGCGCAGCTTCACGCCGCGACAGCTCCAGAGCGTCTCCTGAGCGTCGGGAATCGTCACCCCGGTGAGCACCACGCCGTCCATCTCGCGGAACATTTTAGGAGCATCCACCCGCGTTTCGCTCATTTTCAGATTGCGCGAATACCAGAGCGCCGCGCGTGCTCCCGGAGTGAACTCGCACTCCTTCACCGTGAACCCGTCCGTATGCCAGAAGGGATATTTCCCCTCGAAGCGGCAGCGGATCGCCTCGATATTGGCCGTGCGCTTCAGCGCCGACTCTCCGGCGTGGAAAATGCAGTCGGTAAGCCGAACGTTTTCAACGGCAAACAGCGCGCGCTCGCCCCCGAATTCCCCGTTAGCCACCTCTTTCATCTCCTTCCCCGCCTCGCGGGGCGCAAACAGATAATCCTTATCCATTGTCGTCATCTCCTTATCTAATATTTTTATCCTTAGCTGTTTATACAAGATGGCTACAATCTAAATCGGTTGCTCTCAGGAAGTAGGGATGCACCCTGGTGCATCCGCCCTTTCGTGAGCCGAACTAATTTAAATACGGCAGCCAAATATATCGATATCCGGATGCAGCGGGGTGCATCCCTACAAGCATGTAGCCGGCTTATATTGTTATCATTTAATCCACTGCAAAGTTAGCAACAAATTCCGCAATCCTCCCCACCACCATCCCCTATTTTCTTACCTTTTTCTCATGGATATATACTCCGGAAATTTCCATCGTGATGTTAAAATTCTACATAAATTTAGCTTTATTTAAATGAGATATGAAAGAATTTTGCCCAGCCTCGGTTGTATCTTTGCATCGCAGTCATTTCCCGCCCCTCCCATAATATAATTTTAAGGACTCCACGGAGCGGTTAACCGCTTCCGGCGAGCATCGCCGGAAATCCCCCTCGCCTCCCTCCTTGCGCCGGCTTAGGAAGTGCGAATTATTTCGCACCTCACGCGCTCGGCTTCAGCCGCCCCTGCTTCCTTTCTCGCCTCCTCTTCTCCTTTTCCTCCCTCCAATTTGTTTGCGCTTCGGGCTTCAGCCCGAGTCATAATAATCAGAACTATTATTCCTCGCCTATATGTCCCGCCGCCCCCGCAATCCCTATTTTCATCCTCCCGACCCGGTCGTCGGGGCAGTCTACCGCCGCATCCGTAGCCCGGAGCTTCGGAAGCACTGCCTATATTCCCTTGCCGAAATGCGCCGTGCCATCCACGAGTATGAGCACCCGCATCTTCATATCGACATTGACGCCCTAATCCGCCGTCTGGTCGGTTCGATCCTGCTCCCCATAGATTCTGAATTCACACCGTTCATCCTTACCGTACACAGAGGCGTCGACCATGAGCGATGTATATAGCGGCAAGTCATGCCCCGCAGCCCAAAGCTAAACCGCATGGCAAGCGTACATTGACATTCTTCCATCCTCCCAATTGACCGACCGGGGCTGTTGCCAGGTTCCTATCGGTCAATGGCGCAACCCATCCGGAACCCCTTGGAATCCCCTGGAGCGCATGGCGATGCCTCCTAGTTAGCCCCATAATGGCTGTCGCCGGCATAGGAGGTGCGAATCATTTCGCACCTCACGCGTTCGCGCAGCGCTAATGGTATTATCAATACTCAGGAAGCGTTCATGGTCTACGCCGAATGCGTAAGGTGCGAAATGATTCGCACCTCCTAAGCCTCGCCGGCCCTCCGGGCCTCCGCAGCTGCCATCCTCAGTACTGTGCTGAGTGCGGAAGCCCGAAGGTCTCCAGTTCCCATCCGGATGGCCGGCGGCTTTTTAGAGTGGTGCAGATTTTAGGTTACAAATTCAACCCCGTAGGGGTGGCATTGATGTAGCCATGGGTCTTAACCCATGGACCCCGTCGCGACGCAAAAGATGCGCCGCTATAAAAGGCCGCTAAAGAGGTAGGCCTCTTCGCGCCCGGTTGGACCAACCGCTCTCGCCCCGCTGTGGAAGCATGTTCAGGATCCATGCTTTCATAGCGGGGCGTCGTGTTTTCAGTCGTGTTTTCATAATGGTGAATTGCGGTAAGAAACCATAGGATGGGTGGAAATCGGATTTATTTGGCTAAATTTGTGGGTTGAAACGAATTTAAGTATTTTGCCGATGCCTGTAATTGCTATCGCCACAAGTACAAGGGCCGACTGGGGGCTGCTCCGACCGATTGCCCGCGCTCTCGCCCTCCGGGAGGGGGTGGAGGTGCGTGTCGTGGCCACAAATATGCACCTGAATCCGCGTTTCGGAATGACTGTCGGCGAAATCGAGGCCGACGGCTTCGAGGTGGCGGCACGTGTGGCGATGCCGTCGGCCGAGGGTGCTTCGGCGGCCGATACGGTGCGCGCGGCAGCCGAGTGTATGGCCGGTATGGCCGACGCTTTCGAGGCTATCAGGCCCGATATGCTCATAATCCTCGGCGACCGCTACGAGATGCTCGCTGTGGCGCAGGCGGCAACGGTGATGCGCATACCTATTGTCCACATCGCCGGAGGCGAAATCTCCGAAGGGGCGTTCGACGACAGCATCCGCCACGCCATCACCAAACTTTCGTCGCTCCATCTCACGGCCACCGAGCCTTACCGGCGCCGCGTGGTCCAGATGGGGGAGGACCCGGCTATGGTGGTAAACACCGGAGCTATAGGCGTCTACAACCTCACCCACGAGACTCCCATACCGCGCGAGGAGTTGGAGGCCGACCTCGGCATAGCCATCGACCGGCGCACTCTTCTCGTGACGCTCCATCCGGCCACGATGGACGACACTCCCGCGGCCGCGACTTGCGCCAATATGCTCAGCGCCCTCGACAGCTTCCCCGATTCAACGCTGATTTTCACATATCCCAACAACGACCCCGAGGGGGAGTCGATCATCCGCCTCATCGACAGCTATGTGGCCGCACGGAAGGGGAGGGCAGTGGCCGTGGCGTCGCTCGGCTGGAAGCGCTATCTGTCGGCGCTCCACTATGTCGGCGCCGTGGTGGGCAATTCCTCGAGCGGTATCGTCGAAGTGCCCTCGATGGGGATTCCGACGGTCGACATCGGCATACGTCAGCGCGGACGCCTCTGCGCTCCATCCGTAATCCATTGCGCCACAGATACCTCCTCCATCGCCTCGGCCATAGCCCGCGCGCTTTCGCCGGAATTCCGCGAGGAGGCAGCCGCGGTCGTGAACCCCTACGGCGGTCCCGACACGCTCCGCGCCATGGTTGACGTTATTCTCGGCGCCGACCACAAAGCTCTGCGCACCAAACGTTTCCACGACCTCAACACCGACAACATATGAAACCTCTCTTCATAATCCCGGCCCGCGGCGGGAGCAAGGGGATTCCGCATAAGAACATAAAACCGCTGGGCGGACGTCCGCTCATCGCCCATTCCATAGCCGTGGCTCTCGATGTGAGCCGGCGGATGGGGCTCGACCGGAGCAACGTGCTCGTTTCCACCGACTCGCCCGAGATAGCCGCCGTTGCCGCCGAAGCCGGGGCACCAACGCCTTATCTGCGTCCCGCCGAACTGGCTACAGACACGGCCGGCTCGCGCGAGGTGATGCTCCACGCAGCCGACTGGGCATGCGGTCAGGGCATTGACTTCGACTGCATCCTGCTGCTCCAGCCCACGTCGCCCTTCCGCACCGCCGCCGACGTGGAAGGTGTGCTCGCGCTCTACGAGACGCGCAAGCCCGATATGGCCGTTTCGGTAAAGGCCGCTTCGGCCAATCCTTACTACAACTGCTTCGAGACCGGCGCCGACGGCTCGCTCCATGTATCGAAGGGCGACGGACACCTCACGCGCCGCCAGGACGCCCCTCAGGCCTGGGAATTCAACGGCGCCGTCTATGCTATAAATCCCGAATCGCTCCGCGCCATGCCAATGGGCGATTTTCCCGTCAGACTCCCCTACGAGATGCCGGCCGAGCGCTCGGTCGACCTCGATACACCGCTCGACTGGACCATTGCCGAGGCGCTGCTGGCCGCAGGGATTGTCTCGCTCCCTCCGGACGTGAAATAAAAGAACCAAAAGATGAAAACGAACGAATACATCATACGCTCCGGCGCCTCGGTGCTCGACGCCCTCCGGCAGCTCAACGGGCTGCCAGGCAGGCTGATGACGCTCCTCGTGATCGACGCCGACGGTCGATTGACCGGTACCGTGACCGACGGTGACATCCGGCGCGGCCTGCTGCGCGGAGTGGCCGTTTCAGACCGGGTAGGCGACGTTGCCCACCGCGACTGCACGGTACTCTCCGCCGATGCCTCCGCTGAGATGCGTATGGCTGTAATGCGCCGTGCCCGCGCGCTCGGCCTGCGCCTCCTCCCGGTCGTCGATTCTTCCGGGAAACTCGCCGACGCCGTCGACCTTACGGCCACACGCACCATCCTCCCGCTTTCGGCCGTGCTGATGGCCGGAGGTCTGGGCGAACGCCTGCGTCCGTTGACGCTCACCACCCCCAAACCGCTGCTCGAGGTGGGCGGGCGCCCCATCATCGACTACAACATCGAGAATCTGGCCCGCTGCGGCATCTCCGATGTATATATTATGGTGCGCTACATGGCCGACCGCATGCGCGAGTACTTCTCCGCACCGCACCACGGCATTTCCGCCCGCTGTATCGAGGAGGAATCTCCGATGGGCACGCTCGGCGCCTGCACGCTCGCTCCGCTCCCTGAGGAGGGGTGCACGCTGGTGATGAATTCCGACCTGCTCACCACCATCGACCTTGAGGAGATGTATCTCCGCCACGTCGAGACCCGCGCCGACGCAACGATAGCCGCCATTCCGTATACCTCGTCGGTGCCCTACGCCATACTCCGAACCGAGGGCGACCTCGTGACCGACATCGCTGAAAAACCGACCACAACCCATTTCGCTAACGCCGGTATCTACATCTTCTCCAACCGTCTGCTCCACACTCTCCCTGCCGGCCGGCGCACCGACGCGCCCGACTTTCTCCTAAAGGCTATTGCCGACGGCCGGCGTGTGGGATATTACCCGATTTCAGGCACCTGGATCGACATCGGTTCACCTCAGGAATACGCTCATGCCAACGAACTGATGCGCCATCACCGTCAGCTAACAAATATGGCCTGACAGGCGTTTTAAAGCTAAAAACTACTCAACTATGGCAGATTCAAATTTTATCGACTACGTAAAGATACTTTGCCGCTCGGGTAAGGGAGGCGCCGGCTCGATGCATTTCCATCGCGCCAAATATGTGCCCAAAGGGGGGCCGGACGGCGGCGACGGCGGCCGCGGAGGCCACGTGATTCTGCGCGGCAACAAGAACATGTGGACGCTCCTCCCGCTTAAATACTCGCGCCACGTGTTTGCCACCAACGGCCAGAGCGGAGGCGCCGGACGCTCCTTCGGCAAGGACGGCGAAGACAAGATAATTGAAGTGCCCTGCGGCACGGTGGTGTTCGACGCAGAGACCGGCGAATACCTCTGTGAGGTGACCGACGACGGCCAGGAAATCAAGCTCCTGCGCGGCGGCCGCGGCGGCCTGGGCAACTGGAACTTCAAATCCGCTACCAACCGGACTCCCCGTTATGCCCAGCCCGGTGAGCCGGCCATCGAGAAGGCCGTGATTCTGGAGCTTAAGCTGCTTGCCGATGTGGGTTTGGTCGGTTTTCCCAATGCCGGCAAATCCACGCTGCTCTCGGCCGTGAGCGCAGCGCGCCCGAAAATCGCCGATTATCCGTTTACGACCATGGAGCCGCAACTGGGCATCGTGGACTATCGCGGCAACCGCTCGTTTGTAATGGCCGACATTCCCGGTATCATCGAGGGCGCGAGCGAGGGCCGCGGCCTCGGTCTGCGCTTCCTGCGCCATATCGAGCGCAACGCGGTGCTGCTCTTCATGGTGCCGGCCGACGCCGACGACATCAAGCAGCAGTATGAGATTCTGCTCGACGAGCTGCGTAAGTTCAATCCTCAGCTTATGGACAAGCAGCGCGTACTGGCTGTGTCGAAAAGCGACATGCTCGACGAGGAGCTGAAGGAAGAGATTCGCCCGACACTTCCCACCGACCTCCCCGTGGTGTTTATCTCCGCCGTTACCGGCGAGGGGATAACCGAACTCAAGGATGCACTCTGGAAAGCCATCACCGACGATGCCAACCGCATCGAGGAGATTCCCATCACCCACCGCCCGCTCGACGGACATCACCGTCTGCGCGAGGAGGACGAATGGATCTTCGAGAACGAGCACGTCGACGGCGAGGATGAAGAGGTGTTCGACGAGGGATTCGACCCCTCGTGGTCTCCCGACGACGAGGACAATTCATGGGCCGGCGACCCCGACGATGAGGACTATGAATCGCCCGACGACCTCGCTTTCCGCTACGGCGACCCCAAGGACTGATTCTCAGACAGGTTTAAAGTGTTGAAACGGTGGTGAGCGAATCGTCTTTCGCCACTACAAGCAGATAACGCAGACCCTCGACGCCCTTCATACGGGCTATCGCCGAGTCTGCTTCCGAAGCCATGCAGGCCGTCGCCCACGCGTCGGCCTGCGCTGTTGTCGGTGCCACGACGGTAGCGCTCACAACGTCGGTTCTCACCGGGCGCCCCGTCTGCGGGTCGATTGTGTGGCCGAAGCGGCCGTAGCGCGCCGACGTATGGAAGTTGCGGTAGTTGCCCGAGGTGGCGATTCCTGCGGGACCTTCGAGCGCTACGGTGCTGAGCCTCTGATGAACCGGCGCTTCCGATTCCACCGGAGCGTCAATCTGAATGCGCCACGGCTCTCCCTGCGGGTTGTGGCCACCCAGGGCTATCTCTCCACCGATTTCCACCATATGATTTTTCGAGCCGTTGCGGGCGAGCATCGCAGCAATGCGGTCGCAGCCGTAGCCTTTTGTCACGGCGCTGAAATTGAAGGTGGTGCCATCGGATTTGCGGCGTATACGCCCGTCGGCTATGGCGCAGCTGTCGATGCCCACAGCCCTGAGAGCCTGCGCTATCTGCGAGTCGGTCACTGCGAAGGCCGCCGTGTCGCTCTCGGCCAGGGCGCGGCTCCGCATGTCGGTGCCGAAGCCCCAGAGGTCGACCAGCGGAGCCACCGTCGGGTCGAAACGTCCGTGGCTCAGCCGGTTCACCTGTTGCGCTACGGCGAATACCGCCGCTATGTCGGCGTCGACACTATCGGTCTCCCCGCGGTTGATGCGCGAAATCCGCGAATCGCGGGCGAACGGCGACAGCGACATCTCCACCTGCCGCAGCACGGCCTGAATCGAGTCGTCGAGCGCTTCGGGGGCATCGTATACAATGCGATAGGTCGTATGCCATACAGCCCCTTCGGCTACCTTCCATTGCGGCGCGTTGCCGCAGCCGCCGGTAAGCAGGGCCAGAGCTGCAAGCAGGATATATATCGGTCGTTTCATATGTCTGAAATGTTATATAGGTATGCAAAGTTAGCTGTTTCTCTGCCAAATGTCGTCGGAAATTGTTAAATTTGCAAGCCGTCGGCTCTCCGCGCTTGCGGAGCGTCGGTCAATTTATTGTGTACCACATATTCTTTATATACGAATGAGAAAATGGCGAGTGGAGGACAGTGTCGAGCTCTACAACATCAACGGGTGGGGGCGGCAGTATTTCTCCGTCAATGAAAAAGGTAACATCTGCGTGACTCCGCGTCCCGGCCTGGCCCCGGTTGATCTTCGCGAGGTGCTCGACGAGCTTCAGGTGAAGGATATCACACCTCCGGTGCTCCTTCGTTTCCCCGATATCCTCGACAACCGCGTGGAGAAAATCTCCAACTGTTTCCGCGCGGCAGCCGAGCAGTATGGCTACAATGGCAAGAGTTTCCTTGTCTATCCCATCAAGGTTAACCAGATTCGCCCGGTAGTAGAGGAGATAGTAAGCCACGGCAAGAAATTCAACATCGGCCTGGAAGCCGGCTCCAAGCCCGAGCTCCACGCCGTGCTCGCCACCAATATCAACGAAAACGCCCTTATAATCTGCAACGGATATAAGGACGAGAACTATGTGGAGCTTGCCCTGCTGGCCAGCAAGATGGGACGACGCATAATTCTTGTGGTCGAGAAGCTCAACGAGCTCAACATTATATACGATGTGGCCCGTCGCCTGAAAATCACACCCTCCATAGGTATCCGCATCAAGCTTGCCAACTCCGGTTCCGGCAAATGGGAGGAGAGCGGGGGCGACACCTCGAAATTCGGCCTCAACTCTTCCGAACTGCTTGAGGCCATCGATTTTCTGCAGCAGCGTGGCATCTCCGACTGGCTGAAGCTGATCCATTTCCATATCGGCAGCCAGATTACCAAGATACGCCGTATCAAGAACGCTCTGCGCGAGGCCATGCAGTTCTACGTGCAGCTAAGCAAACTCGGTTTTAACATCGACTACGTGGACATAGGCGGCGGCCTCGGAGTGGACTACGACGGTACGCGCTCCTCGGCCTCCGAGAGCTCGATGAACTACTCCATCCAGGAGTATGCCAACGACGCCATTTTCTCCATCGTCGACGTCTGCGAGAAAAACGGCCTTCCTCAGCCCGACATCATTACCGAGAGCGGCCGCTCGCTTTCGGCGCATCACTCCGTGCTCGTCACCGAAGTGCTCGAGACCACCTCGCTTCCGCGCTGGAAGGACAATGAGGAGCTTAAGGGCGACGAACATGAGCTCGTGAAGGAACTTTACGAAATCTGGGACAAGCTCGACCAGCAGCGAATGTTCGAGAGCTGGCACGATGCCATGCAGATTCGCGAGGAGGTGCTCGACATGTATTCGCTCGGCATCATCGATCTGCGCACACGCGCCCTCGCCGAAAAACTCTTTTGGGAGATTGCCCGCGAGGTAGGTACGCTCGCCTCGCAGATGAAGCATCCGCCCGAGGAGCTTCGCAAGGTCTCCAAGATGCTCCCCGACAAGTATTTCTGCAATTTCTCACTCTTCCAGTCGCTCCCCGATGCGTGGGCAATCGATCAGGTGTTTCCCGTGGCGCCGATTTCGCGCCTCGACGAGAAACCCACCCGCATGGCCACCCTTCAGGACATGACCTGCGACTCCGACGGCAAAATCACCACCTTCATCTCGCCGCAGGGCACCTCGTCGGCGCTCCCCGTTCATCCGCTGCGGGCCGGCGAACCTTATTATATTGGCTTTTTCCTGGTCGGCGCATATCAGGAGATTCTCGGCGACATGCATAACCTCTTCGGCGACACCAACGCAGTTCATATCTCCTGCTACAAGGACCATTATGAAATTGACCAGGTGATCGACGGAGAGACCGTGGCCGAAGTGCTCGACTACGTCCAGTACAATCCGAAGAAACTCGTTCGCAACGTCGAGACGTGGGTCACCAAGGCCATGAAGGATGGCAGGATAACCCCCGAGGAGGGCCGCGAGTTCCTTAGCAACTACCGCTCGGGTCTCTACGGCTATACGTATCTGGAAAAAGACTGACCGGAAGATTTCTGATTCTCAAAAGCATACAGACTTGGCCGTGGAAACTCCCACCCGACATTTCATCAACCTGTCGTATCTCG
The DNA here is from genome assembly GCA_900545955.1 of uncultured Porphyromonadaceae bacterium. Taxonomy (GTDB): domain Bacteria; phylum Bacteroidota; class Bacteroidia; order Bacteroidales; family Muribaculaceae; genus UBA7173. The sequence continues at coordinate 27,948 of URAU01000020.1, read as the reverse complement.
GCGCGCGGTTCCACGGCTGGCAGATTCAGCCGGGTGATATAAGTGTGCAGCAGCGCATGGAGGAGGCTCTTTCCACCGTGCTCCGCACGCCTGTGGCCGTGGTAGGGGCCGGCCGCACAGATGCAGGCGTCAACGCCTCGATGATGATGGCCCATGCCGACCTTCCGCTCCGCATCGACGACGATATGCGCCTTGTGCGCGCCATCAACTCGATTCTCGGGCCGGACATAGCAATACGCTGGATTCATCCCGTACATCCCGACGCCCACGCGCGGTTCGACGCCGTGGAGCGCACATATCATTACTACGTTCACCGCGGGCGTACTCCCTTCGCCTCCGGACTCTCCTGGCCGGCGCCGCCGGCGCTTGATTTCGAGCGGATGAACCTCGCCGCCGCGCAGCTGCTCGAGGTGGAGGACTTTACCTCGTTTGCCAAGCTGCATGCCGACACTAAGACCAACATATGCCACGTCGGCCGCGCCCTCTGGAGGCCCGTGGCCAATATGTATGACCCCACGGTCGACCAGTGGGTGTTCGAAATTTCAGCCGACCGCTTCCTGCGTAATATGGTGCGTGCCGTGGTCGGTACGCTCGTCGATGTGGGCCGGGGAAAACTTTCGCCCGAGGGATTCGCCGACATCATCGCCGCGCACGACCGCTGCGCCGCAGGCACCTCCATGCCCCCCGGCCCGCTTTTCCTCCACGACGTCCGATACCCGTATCCCGTCTGAACCGATTGCCTCACGAATTGTGGCTGATATGTTTTATAACATAAAAAGGTGCCTAAAAATCGCCCCTACACAGCGTTGTGAGGCCAATTATGGAAAAAATTCGGTAATATGTGCCAATTATTTGAAATGTTTTAGTAACTTTGCGCCGTGAATTGTGGGAAAGCACCTTTTTTATGTGTCTGCAATCCACTCCCTAACACGAATATTCATAACAATAAAACTTATTATCATGTCTGACATCGCATCTCGTGTAAAAGCAATCATCGTTGACAAACTGGGCGTAGATGAGGCTCAAGTAACTCCCGCCGCCGCATTCACCACCGACCTTGGTGCTGACAGCCTCGACACCGTTGAGCTCATCATGGAGTTCGAAAAGGAATTCGGCATCACAATTCCCGACGACAAGGCTGAAGGAATCGCTACTGTTGGCGACGCTATCGCTTACATCGAAGAAGCTTCGAAATAATCGGATTCCGCACATCGAAACCGATCACCCCGAATAGGCCCCGGTGCATTGCTTCCGGGGCTATTTTCGGAAAATAAGGGTGCGCTTCCACAGGCTGCGCCGCCCTCCCTTTCCCCAACCGCAGAGCAATCTGCACAGCCGCTATTTTTTGGTTAATATGGAACTTAAAAGAGTAGTAATCACAGGCCTCGGCGCCATCACTCCGCTCGGCAACGATGTGGAGACCACCTGGAAAAACGCCATCAATGGCGTAAGTGGTGCCGGCCCTATCACCCATTTCGACGCATCGCTGTTCAAAACCCAGTTCGCCTGCGAGGTCAAGGGTTTCGACGGCAACGAGCATTTCGACCGCAAAAAGCTGCGTCAGCTCGACCTTTATGCCCAATATGCCATGGTGGCTGCGCGTCAGGCCATCGCTGATTCCGGTCTTGAGAAAGAAGAGGACCTCAACCGCAACCGCGTCGGTGTAATCGTCGCCGCAGGTATCGGCGGTCTTCATACTTTCGAAGAAGAGGCCGGCTATTATGCCATCAACGCCGCCAACGGCCCCAAATACAACCCCTTCTTCATCCCTAAGATGATTGCCGACATCGCTTCGGGACACATCTCGATGGACTATGGTTATCATGGCCCCAACTATGGTGTGGTTTCCGCCTGCGCTTCGTCGAACAACGCCATCATCGACGCGTTCAACCTTATCCGTCTGGGTAAGGCCGACGCTATGGTGACCGGCGGCGCCGAGGCAGCCATCTTCCCTGCAGGAGTAGGCGGCTTCAATTCCATGCACGCCCTTTCCACCCGCAACGACTCGCCTGCGACGGCTTCCCGCCCCTTCAGCAAGAGCCGCGACGGCTTCGTGATGGGAGAAGGCTCCGTTGTTCTCATTCTTGAGGAACTCGAGCACGCTCTCGCCCGCGGTGCGAAAATCTACGCTGAGGTTGCCGGCGGCGGCATGAGCGCCGACGCTTACCACCTCACCGCCACCCATCCCGAAGGTCTGGGCGCCATCCTTTCGATGCAGAACGCCCTCGAAGATGCCGGAATGAAGCCCGAGGATATCGACTACATCAACGTACATGGCACATCGACTCCCGTAGGCGACATCTCCGAAATCAAGGCTATCGTGGAAGTGTTCGGCGATGCAGCCCATAAGCTGAACATCAGCTCGACCAAATCGATGACGGGCCATCTGCTCGGTGCCACCGGCGCCCTCGAGGCAATGTTCTGCACCATGGCGCTCGTCGACGATATCGTTCCCCCCACCATCAACCACGAGGAGGGCGACGAGGACGAGGAAATCGACTATACCCTCAACTTCACCTTCAACAAAGCCGAGAAACGCCCTGTGCGTGCCGCTCTGAGCAACTCCTTCGGCTTCGGCGGCCACAATGCCACCGTGATTCTCAAGAAGTACGAAAAATAATCAAACCGGCATGGCTATTCGGCGGATTTCCGCCTGCCCGCTCCGACCGGAATGATAACAAATAAGGCGATGCCTCGCAGGAGGCATCGCCTTATTTGTTGTTTGCGACTTAATAAAGTGGAGAGGTGTTTCAAAATGATTCTACCAACAATCGACAATTCAGGAGGGTGTGTTGCAGAGCCAACAAATTTCGCCCATATTGAAGGGACGCACGGTTCGTGTGTCCGTGCTTAATAATTTAATTTCAGCCGATTATGCGGACGCACGAGCCGTGCGTCCCTACATTTCGGTGGATCTGCGCCCAGTTCCTACATTTCGGTGATTCTGCGTGCTACACCTTACATTTGGGTGTGTATCCACCTCCCTCTCTATATGGTTAGGGCAATCAATTGGAAATCGGCTGTCTGGTCGCGGATTATTTGGGGCGGCAGAGGGTAAAGATGAACTCGAGACCGCCTCCGCGACGGTTGCGTACGCTTACGCTTCCGCCCATGTTGTTGATGCTGCTCTTCACGATAGGCAGTCCGAGTCCCGTTCCGCCGGCTTTGCGCGAGCGCCCCGTATCAACGCGGTAGAAACGGTCGAACAGATGGGGGATGTGTTCTTTCCCCACGCCCACGCCGTTGTCGTAGAAGGAGAAAGTGTAGTAGCCCTCGGTCTTGCCCAGCAGTGAGATCCCTATTTCACTGCCCTGTGAGTAGGCTATTGAGTTCTTTGCAAGATTCTGCAGCACAGATGTAAGCAGACCCTCGTTGCCGAGCACCATGATGTCGGGCGGCAGGTCGAATTTAAGGTGGAATCCGTTGAGTATTCCGGATTGCTCCATCTCGTCGGCTATGGAGTAGACGAGGAGGCTGAAATCCACCTCCTTGATAGGAATTTTGCCTCCGGATTCCTCAAGACGCGTCATTGTGGAAAGGTCGTTTAGCATGGCTACGAGCCGCTCCACGTTGGCCTGGGTTTTTTCCAGAAAGCGTTTGCGGTCGGCTGCGGGCATATCGTCTTCCGTGAGCATCATCTCCACGTAGGCGCGTATGATTCCGATGGGAGTCTTGAGCTCGTGGGAGATGTTGTCGGTAAGCACGCGCTTCATTTTGTTCTTTTCCTCCGTCACCTTGAGGGCGATTTCGTGCTCGTGCTCGCGGCGCATGTTTGCTTGCATGCGTGAATTGTAGATGGCCACGATCTGACGCGAAATTTCTCCTATTTCATCGGATGGGAAATCCCCCATGGGAATGAAATCGCGGTCGGAGGCAGCACGCTTTGCAAAATCGTGAAGCAGGCTGACGTTCTTGGCCTGATGGGAGGTAGTGATGAAGGCAAGCACGGAACCCAGCAGTCCGATGCCGATGAGAATCACCCAGGACATCGGCCCGATGGTAAGTTCCTCGGTGATGGCGCGCGATGGTGGCACGTAGGTGCGGATGTTTATGCGTCCGTCGGGCGACAGTCGGCTTGAGAAGAAAAACATTTTACGCCCGTTGTCGCCCACCGATGTGTTGAGCACGCGGATTACCCGCGAGCTGTCGCCCAACACCACGCGGTCGTCTTCAGAAATGTCTGACGGAATCCCCTCGCGGAGGTCGCCGGTGGAGTAAAGAAGCTGCTGGGTGCGGGTGTCGAATATCTGGATACTCATGTCGTTGAGATAAGTATCGGCCAGATAGCGGTGGATGAAGTTCAGGGCCGACTGGACGTCGCCGTTGGCCTCATGGACGTCGACCACATAACCGTTGGCCAGGTCGATGCGTTCAATGATGCTCTCGGCGCGCAGTTTCTTTTCCTGATGGTATACGAACCACGCAAACGAAAGAATTACGGCCCATATGCAGAGCACGGCGGTTATGAAAAGCCGGAACTGATAGCGGAATTTATGTTTCTGAGCCATGACGCATCAATTTGTTTATCTCAGTCGACGTCGGAGCGGAAGCCGTAGCCGAAGCCTGTGCGGGTCACGATGTTGGCTCCGTAAGGTTTGATTTTCTGGCGCAGGCGCGCGAGATTGGTGTCGACGGTGCGTGTGGTCACCTCGACGTTGTCCCATACCTGGCTCATTATCTCCTCGCGCGAATGGATGCGTTCGCGGTTCACCAGGAAAAACAGCAGCAGGTCGAATTCCTTGCGCGTCAGCGGAATTTCCTGGCCATTGATGTAGCAGGTCTTCTCGTTGCGGTTCAGACGCATGGTCTTGAATGTTATGTCGGGCTCGTACTGGGCTTTCGGCATATTGTAGGCTACGTGGTCCGAGGCCTGTGTACGCCGCAATACGGCTCGTACGCGGGCTATGACCTCGCCGATTACGAAAGGCTTGGTGATATAGTCGTCGGCGCCGATGTTCAGGCCCATCACGGTCTCGTCCTTGCCGTTGAGGGCGGAGCAGAATATAATGGGAATTTTTTCAGTGGCAGGGTTGCTGCGGACGCGTTTAGCGAAGTCGAAGCCGCTGATGCGCTCCATCATGATGTCGACTATTATAAGCTGGTAGAGCGACAGATCGTAGCCGAGGGCGGTTTCCGCACTGTCGGCGGTATCCACATCGTAGGCCTCGCGTTCAAGCGAGCGTTTAAGCACTTCGCAGTACGACTCTTCGTCGTCTATTACAAGAATTCTTATTCTCATTTATTTGTGGGGTTGGTTTCGTATGTCTGAGCCTCCGTAGCGTTCGCCTCGGCTTTGAGGAGGGGCCGCTGTCGGCGGGAATTTCGCTTTTGTCGGCCCGGACGTAGCAGTCTCGGGGCTGTGTTTCGGGGGAGGCACTTTATTGTGTGATAAAATTACTACAAATTTTATGGATAGTGGTTGTTACGAGTGTTAAACAACGTTAAAGTCAGGTGTTGTCCGAACAAACCGGCGTGCCCCGTGTTTAGAAGGTATAATTACTATATTTGCACTGTGTTTTTTCATGGTATTAGATTTAAGGTTAAAGATAAAAACAAGCAAGGCTGTCGTGATGACAGCCTTGCTTGTTTTTATGTGTTTCCATGGCGCTTGGTTTGCAATTAGCGGAATAATGCTTATTTTTGCAATCTGATGAAGTCTCCGGAGGTGTCGCAAATACATCCGCAGATAATGTAGGGACGTGCCTATGGCACGTATGTGGAGTTGGCTGACAACTGATACATTGCAAAGCGCTATCCCTACATTGTTGAGGATTGCTATTCTGCAATGGCCTTTGGCTTTACCACAATTACTTTAGCGATATGATAAAAGTTGGAATACTCGGCGGTGAAAGCTCCACAGCCGGCGAGCTTATAAGAATATTGATTAACCATCCCGACGTGGAAATCCTTACGGTGGCCTCTGAATCCGAGGCCGGGAACCGCGTGGATGCGGTTCATCGCGGCCTTGTGGGCGATACCGACCTTGAGATTTCATCGCGTCTGGACCTCGACGGCCACAATATGGTGTTTCTCTGCGGAGAGCCGTGGATGGCGCGCAAATGGATGGCCGACAACGACGCGGCATGTGCGGCAGCCGGGGTGCGGGTTGTCGACCTCACGGGAGCGTTCCGTTCGGGCGGCATGGCCATGGTCTACGGATTCCCGGAATTCAACCGCAAGGCGATGGTGCGCGGTGCCACGAGGGCTTCTATCCCGTCGGCCGCTGCGACGGCGGTGGAACTCGCGTTGTTTCCGCTTGCGAAAAATTCCCTGCTGGGGCAGATGCCGGTCGACGTGGCCCTTACAATGGCCGCCGTTGAAACCCCGGTGCGAGTGGCGTCGCCCTACGGGAGTGAGCTCGGTGCCAATGCAGGCTATGTGGCCTCCACCCGCCTCGATCCGGTAGCGCCGCAGGAGTTCCGTCCCGATACTGAGGCTGCCTCGGTCGAGACAGCCGCGTGCCTGCGGCAGATTCAGCAGGGGTTCGACGCGCCTGTAAGCATATCGCTGAGCCGCGATGCCTCTATGTCGCGTGGAATGCGTGCGGTTGTCGACGTGCCATGTTCCCTTGGCCTTCCAGAGCTGAAGCGTCTGTTCTCTGAGGCCTACGACGACCATAATTTCACCTATCCCGTTGATGTCCGTCCGGTAATAGCCGATGTGGCCAATACCAACAAATGTCTGATTTATCTCGAATATCCCTCGACCGACGATCCGACTTCGGCCATGAGCGCATCTCCGCGTCTGCGGGTCACGGCTGTGGCCGACAATCTTCTCAAGGGAGCCGCCGGCACGGCCGTGCACTGCATGAATCTCCTTTTCGGACTATCGGAGCGCACGGGCCTCGCCCTCAAATGTTCCGCCGTCTGAATTCCTGATTTTTCCGATACACAGCGTATCGGTCCTCAATGTGCAACTTTCTGTACTGTTATGCACATTAATTGGGAAAAAATGTCTAACTTTGCAAGGATTTGCGGCATACCCTCAGATTCGAATGCCGTCGCACACTTAGTTTTCTTTGCATGGATTGGATTATAGATGGAATATCGGTCTTTGTGGTGAGTCTGCTCCTCACGGGCATCATTATTCCTCAGATTTTGCTCATTGCATTCAGAAAAAAGCTCTTCGATGTGCCCGACGAACGGAAGATTCACAAAGGAGCCGTTCCGCGTCTGGGCGGCATAGCGTTTATGCCTGCTATAATTTTCTCGCTTTGTTTTGTAGGGGGCATGAAGCGGCTTTTCAACCCCGGGGTGGAGTCGCTGTTCAGCAGCGTTTTTTCAACCCAGGCTGATTTTCTCGTGCTCTGTTTCGGACTCTGCGCGCTTATGATGATGTATCTGATCGGAATGGCCGACGACCTCATCGGAGTGAAGTACCGCGCCAAATTTATCGGCCAGATTATCGCCGCCGTTTTTCTCGCGGCTGCCGGCATCAGGCTGGTGTCGCTCCACGGGATGCTCGGATTTGAAGAAATCAATGTGGTTGTATCCTATCTGATGTCGATAGTCCTGGTGGTCTACATCATCAATGCCTTGAACCTTATCGACGGCATCGACGGACTTGCCTCGGGCCTGGGCGGAATAGCCATGGTATTCTATGCGATTGCTTTCTATATGCTGGGGTGCCCGCAGCTCAGTCTGCTGGCGCTTGCCGGGCTGGGTACGCTCGTGCCGTTTTTCTACTACAATGTGTTCGGCAATCCCCTTAAGCAGAAAAAAATCTTCATGGGCGATACCGGGGCGCTTACCATCGGACTGCTGCTCGCTTTCATGTCGATGGCTATGACCCGTGTACCGTTCGATTCGGTCTACTCCACCAATATAATGGTACTTGCTTTCTCGCCGATTGCCATTCCATGTCTCGACGTACTCCGAGTGTTCGCCCACCGCATTCTGCGCGGCCACAGCCCGTTCCTTCCCGACCGTGTCCATATCCACCATAAGCTCCTTGCCCTTGGCATTCCCCAGCGGCCGGCCATGATTACGATTCTGCTGCTGGCATCGCTGCTCATTCTGGTCAACATAATGCTTTCGCATATAATGGGCGTCTTTATGGTGCTCGTTTGCGACCTCGTGCTCTGGGTGACGTTCAACTGGGCGCTTACCAGAGCCATCCGGCGTCGCCAGACGCGTCTGGGCATCTCGGGAGGCTACGACTGATCGAGGTGCCGTCGGCCCTTCTGACTCGTCCACGAAAAATTGATTCAATAAAAATTATATAACACATATACCACACACACTCAACGTTATGCTTCGTAACATGATAGCCAAAACGCTTCGCGCGGGCCTCATCGCCTCGCTGGCCCTTGTAGCTTTCTCATGCCACACGCCCAAAGACGTGACATATTTCAACGACATCCAGACCGGCGAGTCGCGCGACATTCCCGTAACCAATGATATTACCGTACGTCCCGACGACCGCGTCTCGATTGTGGTCGTATCGAAGGACCCGGCTCTGGCATCTCTCTTCAATCTTCCCATGGTGGCTCAGCGTGTCGGACAGCCAGGTGTGACTTCCTCCTCCGGCTCGTCGAGCAACGAGGTAGCCTCGTATGTGGTCGATGCCTATGGCGACATCCAGTTCCCCGTGCTCGGCACTCTCCATATCGGGGGAATGCGCCGCGCTGAAGTGGCCGAATATATCCAGAAAGAGCTTATCAGCCGCAATCTCGTCAAGGACCCCGTAGTGGTTGTGGACTTCCTTAACCACGGAGTATCAGTGCTCGGCGAGGTCAACAAGCCCGGCCGCGTAAACTTCGACCGCGACCGCTTCACGTTGCTCGACGCTCTGGCCGGCGCCGGCGACCTTACAATCCAGGGCAAGCGCACCGACGTGCTCGTGCTCCGTCAGGAAAACGGCAAGCAGATGGCCCACCGCGTGGACCTCACCGACTCGCGCTCGGTGATGGAGTCGCCCGTATTCTACCTCCAGCAGGACGACGTCATAGTGGTTTCGCCCAACGACGTGCGTAAGCGTCAGACCACCGCCAACGGATCTACACCGCTCACTCCCGGCTTCTGGATTTCCATCGCATCGCTGCTCACCACCGTGGCCGTGCTCATCTGGAAATAAAACGTAAATACAAACATACAACTACCAAACAACCGTGCAAGACAACGCTAACGCATCTTCGCAAAACGCGCAGGCCGTGCAGACCCTCACTGCAAAGGATCTGCTCTATATGTGTGTGTCGCGGTGGTACTGGTTCGTAATCTCGCTCGCGCTCTGCTGCGGATTCGCCGTTTACCATCTGCTGAAGACACCTCCGGTCTACGAGCGTACCGCTAAAATCCTTATCAAGAACGACCGCATAAGCGGCACCTCCGGCGGCGACGTCGGCTCGTCGTTCACCGGCATGGGATTCCTCCAGAGCAACACCAACGTGCTCAATGAGATTGTTGCCATCACATCGCCCACGGTGATGTACGAGGTAGTCAAGCGCCTCGGTCTCGACGTGAACTACTCCACTCCCGGAATGTTCCACGACCGCACTCTCTATGGCTCCAATCTTCCGGTTTCATTCGCATTCCCCGAACTCGGCGAGCGCGAGAGCGTGGCTTTCACCGCCACTCTCAGTCCCGACGGCTCGTTGCAGCTCACCGACTTCACCATGGGTACTTCTGAATTCCCCGGCAAACAGGTGAAGACAACCTATGCGCAGGTGGATACTATCTCGTCGCCCATCGGCAAGATAGCCGTGCTCCCCAATCCGCGCTATACCAGCGGCCGTGTGGAGAGCCCCCTGGAGATAAAGGTTAAACGCACACCGCTGCATTCGGCCGCCCTGGCCTATGCGGGCTCGATAAAGGCTGAGACAGAAACCGACTACAGCTCGGTAATCTCGCTATCGCACAACGACGTAAGCACTGAGCGCGCCGAGGATCTCCTCCAGACGCTTATCGACGTATACAATGAAAACTGGATCCGCGACAAGAACCAGATTGCCGTTTCCACCTCCGAATTCATCAAGGACCGTCTGGCCGTAATCGAGAGCGAGCTCGGCAACGTGGATTCCGACATTTCCTCGTATAAGTCGGCCCACATGGTGCCCGACATCGAACAGGCCTCGCAGCTCTATTTCAACCGCGCCGCTCAGGCATCCGATGAGGTGGCCGGCCTCAACAACCGCCTCTCGATGGCCAACTATATCCGCTCCTACCTTACCAACTCGGCCAACTCCTTCAACGTTCTTCCCGCTAACGCCGGCCTTGAGAACTTCAATATCGAGAGCCAGATTCAGGACTACAACAAGCACCTGCTGGAGCGCAACAACCTTGTGGAGAACTCCTCGACCTCAAACCCGCTCGTGGTCGACCTCGACAATCAGCTTGCCGGCATGCGTCAGGCTATCCTTCAGTCGATCGACAACTATGTGGTGACACTTAAATCGCAGGTTCGCACCGCCGAGAGTTCGCGTGCCACAGCTTCGGTACATCTGCAGGCCAACCCGACGCAGGCCCGCTATCTTCTGAGTGTGGAGCGCCAGCAGAAGGTAAAGGAAAGTCTTTATCTCTATCTGCTCCAGAAGCGTGAGGAAAATGAGCTGTCGCAGGCATTTACCGCCTACAATACCCGCGTTATCACGCCTCCTATGGGGTCGGGTGCTCCTGTGGCCCCCAACCGCCGTAACGTGATGCTCGTGGCAATCCTGATGGGGCTGCTTATCCCCGTGGGCCTTATCTACATAACTGAAAACTTCAACACCCGGGTGCGCGGCCGCAAGGATCTCGATATTCTTTCCGTACCTTTCATGGGCGAGATACCTCTGGGCTACAAGAAGCGCCGCGGGCTCGACCGTCTGCGTAAGGCGAAGGCCGACCAGACCGACCGCCGCGTGGTGATGGTCAAGAAGGGTGTGGGCAACATAATCAACGAGGCTTTCCGCGTAATCCGCACCAACCTCGAGCTGATGACCGATGCGGAAGCCGTAGGCGCACGCACCATTATGGTCACTTCGGCCAACCCGGGTTCCGGCAAGACTTTCATCACCATGAACCTTGCTACTGTGCTTGCCATCAAGGACAAGCGGGTGTGCGTGGTCGACCTCGACCTCCGCAAGGCCTCGCTGAGTGGCTATGCCGGGAGCCCTGCCAAGGGTCTGAGCGCCCTGCTTTCGGGCCACGCCACGCTCGAAGAGATTATGGTGCACAACGTGAACGGCACCGAAGGGCTCGACCTCGTACCTGTAGGTGCACTCCCTCCCAACCCCTCGGAGATGCTTTATTCGACGCGCCTCAAGACCATGCTCGAGAAGCTCAAAAGCGAGTATGATTACGTGATTCTCGACTGCCCGCCTGTGGAAGTCGTGGCCGACGCGAAGATTATCGCCCGCTACGCTGATATGACGATTTTCATTATCCGTGCAGGTCTGCTGGAGCGCGCCATGCTTCCTGAAATCGAGCAGATGTACGATCAGGGCATCTACCACAACATGGCCGTTATCCTCAACGGCACCGAGTCGGGCAACCGCGCAGGTCTCTACTCGCGCTACGGCTATGGCTATGGTTACGGCTATGGCTACGGCTACGGCTCGAAGAAGAAATCCTGAATTCCACAATAACAGGGATACATAAACGCCGCCCCTGCGATTCCGTATCGCAGGGGCGGCAGCTTTTTATCCAGCTCCAGGCTTTTGGAGGCCTTAAGGACCTTTTACACTTAAATACTTTAGAGACCTTAAGGACTTTAAAGACTTTAGAGACTTTAAAGATTTTAGAGAACCTAAAGACTTTAAAGACTTTAAAGACTTTAAGGACCCTAAGGACTTTAAGGACCTTTAGGACCCTCACGACCCTAAAGACTTTAAGGGGCTTAAAGACACTATAGATTTAGGGCCGGGGCTTAGTTATGGGGGATTTGAGAGCGATGTGGAGGAGGCCGCCCTGGCGGAGGGCATCATGCGTGATGATGGCGTGCATGGGGTCGAGGGGCTGACCGTTGAAGGTGGCCGAGTCAATCAGATAGTTGTCGGCCGAGCAGTTATCGGTAATGATTTCCAGCGGTTTGCCCGGATAGTAGGGCTTGGGAAGCTGGATTACCACACGGTCGAAAATGGGCGACGTAACGTCGTAGTCGGGGTTGACGCCGGCGGTCCCGGTTACGCTGAAAAGACCTATCGACATCAGAGCGCTGGTGGCTCCCATCTGGCCCTGGTCCTCGTCGTGGCATCCGTAACCGCGGTCGGGGATGTTGTAGCCGTAGGTCTGCGCCTGCACGCGGCGTACCCATTTCTGGGTCAGGTCGCCCCGGCCGATGCGGTTGAATACATGTGCGTTGGAGAGTCCCGGCTGGTTGGCGTAGCTTATGTATCCGGTGTTGTAGTCGGAAGTGAAGTCGGTTTTCGCTCCCTCTTCAAATGCGTGGTTGAGGCGTGCGGCGAGCGAGTCGGCGTCACCCATCAGGGAGGCAAGGCGGTCGAGGTCGTGCGAAACCGACCATGTGGCCTGCCATGCGTTGGCCTCGACCCATCCCCAGCCGTCGAGCGGATTGCGGTGGAGCCACGAGCCGTCGGCGCGCCGCGGCATTATCAGGCCGATTTCAGGGTCGTAGAGGGTTGTCCAGCCCGACGCGCGGCGGTTGAAGCGGCGGTAGTCGGCTTTCTTGCCCATCTTGAGGGCCATCTGGCCCACGGTCCAGTCCTGGAAGGCGGCTTCGAGCGTTACGCCGGCGTTGCCGGCGAAATAGCCGTTGCGCTCGTAGAAATCAATCTCCTCCTTGCTGCCGAGCATGCCGTGGCCGGTATGGTTGCGCACAATGTGGCGGTAGGCCTTGGCAGGGTCGCATTTAGTGAGCATCCCCTTCTGGAAGGCGCAGGCTATGAGGCTCGTGGCGGGGCAGGCGGTCATTATATATGAGTAGCCGCCGAGGTTGGGGCCACGCGGAATAAGGCCGCCGTTTTCGGCGTACTGCACCAGGCAGGCAGCAAAGTCGTCGAGTACTTCGGGCCATGCAAGACCCCAGAGGGTGTTGAGATTCCATTGCGAGAGCCAGAAGGAGTCGGAATTGTACATATTGAAGCGAGCGGTTCCGTCGGCTTTCATAGGCAGACGGCGGGCGTGGAAGCGCACGTCGCGTGTGAAAGCGCCGTCGCGTCGGCCGTCGGTGTAGTCGGGATAGTCGCCGTTGGCGTCGTTGATCTTATGGCGTCCGAGAAGTACGTGCCAGAGGTCGGTATAGAATTTCTCCTGCTGGGCGTCGGTGCCACCCTCCACATGGATGCGCCCGAGCTGTTCGTGCCATGTGGCCGTGGCGGCGGCGTGTGTGGCGTCGAAATCCCATTGGGGGAGTTCGCGGGCGATGTTTTCCTGTGCGTTGGCCTCGCTGACGTAGCTTATGGCCACCTTGGCGTGCAGGCGGTCGCCGGGCTTTATGTGGCCGAAATTGGCGCGAACGCCCGCCGTGGGGGCAGTCCAGTAGGAGAAATATTCGGAGGGGAAGAATTTGGTGGCGGTGGCGTTGTCGGCAAATGTGTCGACATCAGGGGTAACGCCCTTGGCATTCCAGCCGTCGAGGCTCTCGATGGGGCGGTCGAAATCCATGGCGAAATATACGCGCACGCTGTCGGGACCGCCCCAGAGGCGTCCTACGGTGGTTACTTCGCCGGCAATCGACGAAGGGCCGGTGCGGTGCACGCGCGGATTGATCATTGTGGTGGTGCCCACGAAGCCGCCGAGGCTCAGGAGCATCGATGTGGTGCGCGAGGAGTCGGCGGGTGTGATGCGGTACATCGAGACGCGGTCGGTGCAGGTGTTTTCCACCCACATGCGGTAGTCGTCGAGGAATACGCGGTGGTAGCCCGGACGAACGATTTCGCTCTCGTGGCGGAACTGCGATTTCCACCCCTGCTCGCCCAGAGTGGGGTCGACATCGCCGTAGGCCGGCATGAGCACCACGGCGCCGATCATCCAGTCGTGAAGCTGCGGGAATCCGAGGATTTCGGTGGAATTGTAGTTGTAGCCGCCGCCACCCTGATTCTTGTTGCGTGTGAGCGGGGCGGCGCTGATCATACCGAATGGCATGGAACCGGTGGCGAAGAAGAAATAGCGGCCGCGGGCGGTCTCGATGTAGGGATTTACCTTCTCGACGTAGTCGTCGGTGCCTCCGGTGGAGGTGAACACCTCGATTTCGGAGAGGCCGACGCCGGTATGCTGGGCGTCGGAGGCCACGACTTTCATCCATTCGACCGTGCGCGGGGAGAAACGCACCTCGCGCGGCGAGCCGTCGTTGGCGATGGAATTGACGTATTCCACCGATCCGTCGCTCATGTGCAGCTCCACGGCGGCGATGTGGTGGGCTTCGGAAGGGGTGTCGTAGATTACTACACGGTCGATGGTGCGCGGCTCGTCCCAGCTGAGGGTTAAGTCGGGGTAGTGGAGTTCGCCCCAGAATGTCATGCCGGAGGTCGAGCGCCATTCACCGAGCCCGTCGATGCCGATTATGCCGTCGGCAACGGCCGATGCCGGGTGGCCCGGCTGTTCCGACGAGGCTGTGATACGGGCCAGTGGAGCCACATTTTTTGTGGTCGCGCTGGCTGTCATGGCAAGGGCGGCGAAGGTGAGGTTGAGGAAATATTTCGGTGGTTTCATGGTTGGTTTATTGATGTATGCAAAAATAGCAACTCGGGGTCAGTAAAAATAGCAGGTTTGAAGCAAAGAATGGCAACCGGAGGGCTTTTGCGGGAGGATAGACAGCACAGGGCAAAAGAAAAGGCGATGCGCCCGGGGTGGGGCGCATCGCCGTATGGTTGGAAGTTAGATAGGATATTACTGGCGGCCGGCGACGGCAACGTCGCGGTTGATTTTCAGCACGAGGCCCTGGAGAACCTTGCCCGGGCCGAGTTCGGTGAATTCGGTGGCGCCGTCGGCAATCATGTTCTGGACGCCCTGAGTCCAGCGGACGGGAGCGGTGAGCTGTGCCACGAGGTTGGCCTTGATTTCGGCGGGGTCGGTGTGGGGCTTGGCGTCGACGTTCTGGTAGACGGGGCAGACGGGGGTGTGGAACTCTGTTGCCTCGATGGCTTCGGCGAGTTCGGCACGTGCGGGTTCCATAAGCGGCGAGTGGAATGCTCCGCCCACTTTGAGCGGAAGGGCGCGTTTGGCACCGGCGGCCTTGGCGGCTTCGCAGGCAGCGTTGATAGCGTCGATTTCGCCGGATATTACTACCTGACCGGGGCAGTTGTAGTTGGCGGCTACGACCACGCCCGGGATGGAGGCGCAGATTTCCTCAACTTTCTCGTCGGGGAGGGCGATGATTGCGGCCATGGTGGAGGGCTTGATTTCGCAGGCCTTCTGCATGGCGCGTGCACGTGCGGCGACGAGCTTGAGGCCGTCCTCGAAGGAGAGGGCGCCGGCGGCAGTGAGAGCGGAGAGCTCTCCGAGCGAGTGGCCGGCAACCATGTCGGGTGCGAATTCGTTGCCGAGGGTCTTGGCGAGAATCACTGAGTGGAGGAATACGGCAGGCTGGGTTACCTTGGTCTGCTTGAGGTCGTCCTCAGAGCCTTCAAACATAAGGTCGGTGATTCGGAAACCGAGAATTTCGTTGGCTTTCTCAAAAAGTTCGCGGGCTTCGGCGTTGTTGTCGTAGAGGTCTTTGCCCATACCTACAAACTGAGCGCCCTGGCCGGGGAAAACGAATGCTTTCATTATTTATAATGTGTAGTTAGAGATTAACGATACGTAAACCGTTGGTTCGGGTTGATTTTCAGGGTGCAAAGTTACGAAATTTTCCGGTGTTAACACGATTTTTGATTTGGCGAAAAATCTTTAAAAGATACGCGGAAGAATGCTGATGCATAATCGATTGAAAATTAGGCTTGAAGCTAATGTGTCGACAACGAAAAGGGCAAAAAATGTGTTTTACAGCAGTTTTTTGTTTGATTTTTTTGTGAAAACTTTTGGAGGAATGAAAATAAGTGGTAACTTTGCAATGTTTTTGAAGCACAAACTATTGTTTTATTATTTTAATTTTTAACGAAATGAAAAAGTTATTCTTGTCTTTCGCTGTTCTCGCAGGTCTTTCGATGATCTCCTGCGTTAACAAGGCAGAAAACGCAGAAGCTGCTGAAGCAGTTGACTCTGTAGAAGTTGTTGAAGAAGTTGCAGTTGACACTGTAGCTGTCGGCGACACCGTTGCTACCGACACTGTAGTTGCAGTTGAAGCTACCGCTGAATAATACTGCCTCCAACAGCACAAAGATTTTAACAGCACAATAAAACCGGTTTCCGGGCTACGGCCATGGGAACCGATTTTTTTTGCCGATTTTTGCGGCAGCATGGTGGTGTGTCAAAATTCAAAAAAATTGACACACCGCCCTATTTTTTATCCGGATGGTGAGGGCGCTGTCAGAATTGTCCAGATGGTAGGAGCTTGAGGGTGAGGGAGAAGGGAGTTGACTAAGGTCAATGACCGAACCCGAACCCCTCAGGCGACGACCCAGATGGGCTATTATGACACGCCCTCAGATTTATAAAAGCAGTAAGAGCTTTTGATTGAGGTTATTGGCGGGGGAAGGAGATGCGGAAGGTGGCGCCGGAAGCATCGGGAAGCGGTTCGAGCGAGAATCGGCAGCCGTGGCTGCTCAGAATTTCGGCAACGAACATAAGTCCGAGGCCCTGGCCGCCGGTTTTTGAGGTGTAGAAGGATGAAAAGAGGCGTCCGTGTGCCTCCGGAGATATTCCCGAGCCGTTGTCGGCAATAGTAAGTGTGGGACCGCTACACGGCGAACCGGCATTCTCTATGAGGGTCAGGCGGATGTTGCCGTTGGTCCGGGCGGCGTCGCGGATGCTCTCTGCGGCGTTTTTCACGATGTTGACAAGGGCTTGCTCGAGGAGTACTTCGTCGAACGATGCAATCGCTTCGGTCTCCGGAAGTTCCATTGTCAGCGAGCAGTGCTGGCCTGCTACGCCGTGGGCCACCGATTCCAGAAAGGCCTTGCGGGAGTCGAGCCATCGGGCGATATCGAGGCGTTCGAGCCGCGGGGCGGGAATCTTCACTACGTCGGCGTAGCTTGATATAAACGACCCGAGCGAGCGGCATCGGGCGGTGCATCCCGCTATAAGGCGCGCTACATCGGGGTCGTCGTCCTCATGGATTATTGCGAGAGTCTCGAGGGTAGACTGCATGCCTGCAAGGGTATTGTTGACCTCGTGGGCCATAAGGCGTATCACCTTGGCATAGGCGGATTTCTCGGCGAGGCGCACTTCGTCGGTAAGACTCTCGATCATGATGAACTGGCGCCGGAATCCGCGGTCCATAAACCATAGGCGCGAGATACGGTAAATGCCTTCGCCACACCAGCGTAGGTTTACGGTCCGGACTCCTCCGGGTTCAAGCGAGCGGATGGAGTCGGCAATCGGCCCCGAAAGAGCATCGAGCGGTGGCAGGTTGTCGTCGCGCCCGAAGCCCAGACGGGTGCGAGCCCAAGGGTTGGCCGTCTCGATTTCGCCGTCGAAGCCGAGAATAAGAATTCCCATTGGCGAGGCGTCGATGAGGCGCGTGAGGAAAGAGTTTCGTTCGTTTTGCAGCAGGCGTTCCTCCTTGAGGGAGTGCATCAGGCTGTTGAAGAGGTCGACGATGCGGTCGGCGTCGGGGAGGCCCACCCGGGCCAGACGGCTACTGTAGTCGTGGCCGCGCAGCAGCTCCATACCGCGGGCGGCTGCCTGCATGGGTCGCACCATGGCGAAATAGAGCATAATCAGGATGAGCGTGGCGAGCGCGCCGGCGCCCGTACACCAGATGGTGGGCGAGCCGATGGCGCACAGGAGGGTGCATGAAGCGGCGGCGAGAAGAGCCGCAAGCCATAGCCATTTATAGCGTAAAACTTTCATGGGGAGCGGAGCTGCGGTAAAAGAATTTCGACCGGCTACTTATGTCAGTCGGCGAGGCCGTGTTTCTTGAGTTTGCGGTAAAGCGTCTGGCGTGTGACACCAAGGATTGAGGCTGCATGCGTCACATTTCCCTTGGCCGTGCGCATGGCGGCCTCTACGGCGCGGCGCTCGGAATCGTCAAGACTTGCGGGCGATGCCGGGGTATCCTTGCTGTCGGATTGCTGCGTTTCGCCGGCCATTGCCGCGGTAGTACGGAAATCGTCGGCGTGGAGGCGTGGCGACGGGGTAAGAAGCACAGTGCGCTCAACCAGATTGCGGAGCTGGCGTATATTGCCGGGCCAGGGAAGCGAACGCAGCCATGCGATGGCATCTGGTGCAATCTCCGGCGCCTTGAGGCCCATGGCCGAGGCAGCTTTTGCGGCGAAGTGTGAGGCGAGAGGTCCGATGTCGTCGAGACGCTCGCGCAGAGGGGGGAGCCGCAGCACTATGAGGTTGATGCGGTAGAAAAGATCCTCGCGGAAACGGCCGTCGGCCACCATGGCCTGAAGGTCGGCATTGGTGGCGGCAATAAGGCGGAAATCGCTCTGACGCGGGGTTGAGTCGCCGAGCCGCTCGAAGGTGTGCTCCTGGAGCACACGCAGCAGCTTCACCTGACTGCCTGCGTCGAGGTCGCCTATCTCGTCGAGGAAAATCGTGCCCTTGTCCGCCAGCTCGAAGCGGCCCTTGCGGTCGGCTACGGCGCCGGTGAAAGCGCCTTTGGCGTGTCCGAACATCTCGCTCTCGAAGAGCGAGCGCGAGATACCGCCGAGGTTCACCATGACGAACGGCCCGTCGCGCCGTGGCGAATTGCGGTGTATAGCCTGAGCGATAAGTTCCTTGCCGGTGCCGTTCTCGCCGAGAATCAGCACCGAGGCGTTGGTGGAGGCTATGCGGGCGGCCGTACGGAGCACGGATGAGAGCGCCGTGTCGCTGCCGATTATGCCTGAAGAATCGAAATCGCCGCAGGAAACGTCGGCCTTGGGAGCGGCCAGGGCGAGGGCTGTCTCCACCCGCTGAAGCATTACGCGGTTCACCCACGGCTTGGTGATGAAGTCGCAGGCGCCGAGGCGCATCCCCTCTACGGCCAGGGGGATGCTTCCCCAGGCAGTAATGAGGATAACGGGCAGATCGGGCCTGAGCACCTTGAGGCGCCGCAGAAGTTCGAGCCCTTCGCGCCCGTCGGTGGCGGTTGAGAAATTCATGTCGATAACGGCCAGGCGCAGCGAGGCCTCGGAGCGTGCAGCCGTGATTGCCTCGTCGGGCGTAGCGACGGCCGCAACGTCGTGGCCGGCCCGCTTCAGAAGCAGCGATAGCGAGAGCCGCACGGTTTCGTTGTCGTCAACAATGAGAATCATATTGCAAAGGTACGGAAATTATAGGAATCGGTCGGCGTATCACTGGCGGAGAATTTTGCTGAAATCGGCGTCGATGCCGGTGTGGAGCTCGTAGTCCCAGAGCGTGAGCGAGCGCAGACGGTAGTAGTAGCTCCAGTAGCGGAATAGCTGATTTACAAAATTCTGGCGGGCGCTGTCTTTTTTGGTCTGAGAGTCGTTGAGGTCGAGCGTGGAGATACGGCCGATCATGAAGGTCTCCACATTGGTGGCGTAGCGCTGTGCGGCGATTTCGTCGGCGCGACGTGCGATGTCGAGCTGACGGCGCTGGTTGTTGAAGCGCTCCACGAGTATGAAGATATCCTGGTTGAAGTCCATCGTCTCGCGGCGGATGGTGCTTTCGACCACTCGGCGGTTGCTTTCGGCCACCTTTACCTTGCCGCGGCGCTTCCCCCAGTCGAGCAGGGGAATCGAGAGGCCGAGCTCCACGCCCTGGTTGTCGTGGAGACGGCGGTAGGCCTGCCCGATGCCGGAGTCGGTACCGGTGAAGCCTACGCGCGCGAAAAGGCTGATCTCGCGGAGGTCGCCTTTGGCCGAGGCCACGGCGTAGTCGGCCTCGAGCTGGCGCCGACGCACGTTGCGGGCAAACTTGTTGTTGGCCAGGGCGCGGTCGAGGGCGTCGGCATAGGTGATTTCGGCACGTGGCGTGCGCGCGGGCATCACAGGCGAGATGTCTACGCTTTCGGGAAGGTCGAGAAAGGCGCGCAGGGTGAACATGGCCTGCTTGAGGGCGCTCTCGCAGTCGGTAAGTTCCGAAGTGGCGTCCAGACGGTTGAGTTCCATCTGCAGCAGGTCGTTGCGGCTTATCTGACCCATCTCGCGTTTTTCTCTGGCCACCTCGTAGAGGCGCGAGGCGTTGTCGAGGTT
Organism: uncultured Porphyromonadaceae bacterium; assembly: GCA_900545955.1. GTDB lineage: Bacteria > Bacteroidota > Bacteroidia > Bacteroidales > Muribaculaceae > UBA7173. The sequence goes on along the minus strand of URAU01000020.1, from coordinate 7,823 downwards.
CTGCAGGGCGATGCGGTGATTCTCCACGGCTAATAGGAGCGAGAAATAGAGGTCGATGGCCTGGAGAGCGACGTCTTCCGACGCGCTGAGGAAGGCCGCCTTGGCCTCGGCATAGCGCTCCGGCTCGATTCGGCGATGCCATTTGGTATGGTTCACGCCGAAAATCGGCTGGTTGAGGGTGAGCGCCACCGGGATGCTCATGAAGCGGTTTCCGGAAGCCACCTGGTCGAGGTCGCGGTAGAAATCGAGGCTCGTGGTGAGCGAGAGCGTGCCTCCGGTGGGCCATATCGACTGGCTTACGGCGATTGAGCCGTTCATCTGCAGGTAGTTGTTGCGCACGAACGAGTAGGCGCCGTCGGCGTCCATATACGAGGTGTACTGCTTGTAGTAGGCCGGGAGGGTGGCGTTGAACGTTACTTCCGGCAGCAGGTCGGCGCGGTAGGTTCGGTATTCCCAGTAGGCCTGGCGGAGCTCGTCGAGCGCCACGGCTGCGTCGACGCTGTTGGCGCGCGCACGGGCGATGGCGTCGTCGAGCGATAGCGTGAGCGTGTCGGCCGGCGCGGCCGCTGCAGCCATGGAAATGGTAGCTGAGAGAGCCATGGCTGCGAAAGCGGCGCGGAGTGGGAAAAGGATTCTGAAATCTGAAAACATAGACATAAGTGTGGAGCAGGAGAGAGGGAGGTGCGGTTTTATTCGTCCTTGATGGCTACGGCGGGATCGACACGCATGGCGCGCGAGGCGGGGAACCATATGCCGCCCACAATCATCAGGGCGAGCATCAGGTAGGCAAAGGAGGCGCAGGCTATGAAGCGCAGGGGTTCGAAATAGTAGACCCAGAGGCGCGGGGAGTTGAGTTCCAGATGGGTCAGCAGCCAGTCGAGTCCGAGGGCGGGTATGGTGGCAACCGTAAGCAGAATAAGCCCTTCGGAAATGAGGCGCCGGAAGATGGAGCGCGAGGTGGCTCCGTTTACCTTTCGGATGGCGATTTCGCCGACGCGCTGCTGGGTGCGGAACCAGAAGGTGCCGAGCAGCCCGAGGAAGATGCTTACGAGCACGAACACCATCAGCGCGATGTGGTTGCGGATTTCGGTGCTCTTCTGGACGCGGTGGTAGTAGCCGAGCGAGTCGACTTCGGCAATATCGCTGATATAGATGTTGCCCGAGCGCGTCCATGAGCTTCCGAGGATATGCTTCTTGAAGCCGTCGACGGCCTCCGGACGTACTTTTACAAGGATGCGGGCCGTGTTGAGCTCGTTGCCCTCCGCCATAGGAAGAAGAATCTGGGGGATGGGCCTTTCGTGGATTGAGCGTTTTATAGGTTCGATGATGCCACCGATGGAGATTTCCGTAGAGTCGCTGCCGATATAGAACCGGCGTGAGAGCATTTCGCGAACATCGTAGCCGTCCATCTCGTCGTAAATTTCTTTCCAGGAATCATACTGCTTGTGGGGGAATTTGCAGAAAATCATGTCGGATGTGGCGAGGATCTTGCCGCTCTCGAAAATCCGTCGCATCTCGGCCGGCGATTCGCCGTTGGTGCCGCGGATGGAGAACATCTCGATATATTCGGGCGTGATGAAACGCTGGGAGATGGTGCCGATAACCGCGAGCGAGTCGGTGTCGTCGGCGTTGAAGAGATTGGTGCCGCTGAGATTGAATTCGTTGGGCACACCGAAATATGTGCGTGCGGCAATCTCTACGGCTGGATCGGCCTTTATGCGCTCGTAGAGGATGCGCGAGTTGTCGGCATGGGTATTCTCGGTCGAGTCGGCGGGATTCCAGTCGGGCGCCGAGGGATCGATTGCGGTGAGCGAGACCGTGAAGACGCGCTCGGTCTGCAGTCCCATCGGCTGGAGGGCGACGTCGGCCTTAATATAGAGGAAGTCGGAGATATACCAGAGCACCACGCTTACCACAATCAGCTCTACCACGAGCCAGATGTTGGAGCTCCATTCGGTGGCCATCTGTTTCAGAAGTCTGCGTGACATGGAGATAAGTTATAAGTCAGAAGTAATAGGTTATAAGTGAATATTTGGGAGGTTTGCAGCTATTTGCGTATGCCGCCGATGGCTTCGACCACGTGGATGCGCGAGGCGCGCCAGGCGGGGATGCCGCTCGATAGCAGGTTGAGCACGAAGCAGAACCCGAGGGCTGCGAGAAGGATTCTCCAGTCGAGCAGCGAGATGATGGAGATGTTGGTGGCGGATCCGACGACGTATTTGGCGCCGATCAGCAGTGATCCGGCGAACAGCCAGGCGAATAAAAGGCTGAAAATCAGGCCGAGAATGCCTCCGGCAAGGGTTATGAAGAAATTCTGGGTGAGGATGTCGGCCACGAGGCGCCGGCGCGTGCATCCGAAGGCGCGGCGCACGCCGAACTCGCTGACCTTATGGCGCAGGCGGCTTTGGGTCATCGTGGAGAGGTTTACGGCCGGCACGAGCAGAAGAATGACGTATACAATCAGGCGTTCGCGGCGTGGAGTCTCGGTATCGGGAGCGGCGTTGCTGTACTGCAGATACTGGGCATCGTCCTGAGTATAGGGTGCGCCGAAAAGGGCGAGCTTATATCCGAAGGGTTCGAGCTTGAGGTTGAACTGCGCCTCGCGGCGCGCCACGTCGGCACGGATTTTGTGGAAATCGGAGGCGGAACGGGCGAGGACCGTCACGCAGAAGTCTCCCAGGCCGGGCATATCTGAGCTGTCGTGTTTGGCTGTAATCGGAATCCAGGCTTCGGCATAGGCGCGGTCGGCCAGCTGGGAGACGTCATCAACCACGCCGACCACGATATAGGGTTCGTAGCGGTTGAGCATGAGACGTCGGCCCACGGCCTTGTCGGTGCCGAGAAGATGGAGTGCCGCCGATCGGCTGAGTGCCATTGAGTTGCGTTGCGACGAAGCCGAGAATGGCGTGCCGTCGATGAAGGTGAAGTCGAACACCTTCCAGTAGTTCGGGTCGGTTTCGCGTAGGGCAACCCGCATCGGAGGCTCGCCGTCGGCATTAAGGGCCGAAGCATATGAATCGGTATAGACTGTGGCGGCTTCCGCGCCGTCGAGATCGAAATAGAGGTCGTGGGCGCCTTCCTCGGAAATCATGCTCGAGGAGTTGCCCTGACTGTCATTCTTCATAAGACAGATGAACTTTGCGTGGAGCGAGCGGTCGCGGTTGTTCTCCGGGGCAATAGGCATTGTCTTTACCTGCGCGCTGATGGTGACAATCATAATGAGGAAGATTGCCAGGGCGGTACCGATAACCGTTACGATGCCTATCACCGGCTGGTTGCGCATGTCGGTCCAGGCTTCTTTTATCATTTTCATAGCTTTGATAATCAATAGTTCGTGAAGGAATCAGATCATGCGGCCGTCGAAGAAACGCACGATACGGTCGGTCTGGCGCGCCTGCTCCTCGTTGTGGGTCACCATTACGACGGTGCGGCCGTCGTTGCGGTTGAGGTCGTGGAGCAGCTGCATGATTTCTGCGCCCATCTTCGAGTCGAGGTTGCCGGTGGGCTCGTCGGCGAGGATAATCTCGGGGTTGCCGACTATGGCGCGTGCCACGGCCACTCGCTGGCACTGTCCGCCGGAAAGCTGGGCAGGCATGTGGCGCATGCGGTGGGTGAGCCCCACACGCTCGATTACCTGCTCCACCAGGCGCCGGCGTTCGGAGGTCGATACCCCCTTGCGGTAGAGCAGAGGGAGCTCCACGTTGTCGGCCACGCTAAGTGTGGGGATGAGGTGGAAACTCTGGAATACGAAACCGATGCTTGAGTTGCGGAAGCGTGCGAGGGAGTCGTCGCCCATGCCGTGGGTGTCGGTGTCGTTGATGGATACCGTGCCCTTGGTAGGGGAGTCGAGCAGTCCTATTATATTAAGGAGTGTGGATTTTCCGCAACCCGACGGACCCATTACGCTGAGGAATTCGCCGCGGTCTACGTCGAGGTTAACGTTGTCGAGGGCTATGGTCTCGATTTCTTTGGTGCGGTATACTTTCTCCACACCGTTGAGGCTGATGATGCTCATTTTAAGTTAAGTTTTGATTTGTTGGCATATGGGGTCATGTCGGAGGTCACCACGGTCTCGCCCGGGTTGAGGCCGGAGATTACCTCGACATATTCGTAGTTTGAGTCGCCGAGCTTCACCTTGTGTGCGCGCAGGGTGTTGCCGTCGACGGTGAAGATGGTATAGTCGCCGGGACCGCGGTAGTAGGAGCCTGCGGGGATGCGGACGGCATCGTCGCGGATGTCGCATTTCACGTGTACATCAACCCGCAGGCCGGAGCGCAGGCGGGGATTGGTATCGTCGTCGAGGGCGACGTCGAAGGTGACCACGCCACCTTTCGAGGTGGGTTCCACTGCAGTGATGTGCCCCTCGATGGCGGTCGAGCCTATTTTCACCGTGACGCCTCCGCCGGGCACCACGCGGGTGGCCAGCGCGTCGGAGATCTCAGAAGATATCTTGAAATGACTGAGGTCGGCGATTATGGCAACTCTCTCGCCCTGGCCCACGCGGGCGCCCACGCGGTCGTTGATGAAGGTGAGAGTGGCTGCGCGCGGAGAGCGGAGTTTGGCGTCGTCGAGCGTGCGCTCCTTCTCGGCGTAGTTCTTGTTGAAGATGTCGATTTCCAGATGCTTCATTTTCTCGGAGTTGGCGCGCACGCCGCGCTCGTTGGCAAGCTGCCTGCGCAACTGGTCGAGCTGGAGGCGCGCCGTCTCGTAGGCGAATTCGGCCTGGCGCACGCGGTCGCCGGTGCCGGAGCCGATGCTGTCAAGCCGGCGTTCGCTGCACATTTCCTGTCGCAGGCGGTTAAGCTCCATTTCCTTTACGCGCATCTGCATCTCGAGGTCGGCGATGTAGGTGCGGTTGGTAAGGCGGGTCTGCTCGTTTTCGAGATGGAGGCGACGGCGCTCGTCGTCGAGGGTTTTCAGTTCGGTCTCGGCGGCCGTGAGGTCGAGGCGCAGCAGGGGAGTGCCTTCGGCGAGCGTGTCGCCGGCATGGCAGTAGACTTCGTCGATGCGGCTTTCCACCGGAGAGTTGATTATCATCTCGAATGCCGGCGCAACGGTGCCGCTGGCGCGTACGGTCGTTTCAAGCGCACCGCGGCTCACGGTACCGGTCTGAAATTCGGTAAATTTGACTGTCGGAGTCGAGAACGCGGCGATAAGCCCCACGATTACTCCGGCAGCGGCTATTCCGGCAGCGATGCGGAGCACCAAGCGGCGTCGGCGGGATTTTTTTATATCTGCTGATATCTCACGGTCCATATAGGTTGGAATTTTTGATTGGCGTAAATATGTTTATGTTCGTGCCAGATAAGGATGCAGAAAGCGTGCCAAAAACTTAAATTGTTGATAATTTGGCATTTGGCGTTTGCGGTGGTGTACGGATATGTTACAGGTGTACGTATTCGGAAATAATTGTTAACTTTGCCTGTATGAAACTCGACGAAGCTATACGCCAGGCTATAACGGACTTGTCGGCTGACGGGCAGACGCTCCCGGCGGCTGCTCTCGACCGTCTTGACCAGCTGGAGTGCTTCGACCGGCGTCCTGCCCTTCGCTTCGCCCTGCGGACGGCCATCCGCAGCCGGGCTTTCGAGCGGTTTTCCACTTTCGGAGAGGGTACGGAGCAGGTGGCTGCGTTCGTGAGTCATTTTCAGGCCCACACGGGCTTTGTGCCGGAACTTGTGGAGGAGGTTTTCACGGCGTATGCGAGGGCGATAGGATGGGATGAGCGGTATCTGCCCGTGGTTTGCGGCAGGATTGACGCGGGCGACCGCTGTGACGCAGTCGCCGAACCTCTGGAGGAATATGGAGAAAAGGAGCCGGCGCCCGCATGGCATACACTGACTGTAGCCGAAAAAATCGCTCATCTGAATTCGGTAATCACTCTCGACGTGGCTAAGGCGGCCGTATTCGGTGCGACTGCTGAAACACCGCTGGTGGTAGACCTCGACGTTACGGGTATCGTAATGACCGCCACCCTCCGCCGCATCGCGCCTATGGGAAGCTGCCAGTTGCAGTATGCACTATATGGGGCGCCTGACGCTCTGCTTGCCGTGGGCGTGGGCGGCACCATGGCGACCTTTTCTACAGATTATCTCCCTCTGCAGTTTTCTATCCCGTCAGGGCGTATCCCCACCGACACAGCCCCCACGCGCCTACACCTTTTCATCTGCTGAGAAACCGAAGTTTTGATTTGGTTCCTTTCAGATTTGTCTGGTTACTAAATTGCGATTTTTTTGCAAAATTCGGCGAAAGGCTTTACCTTTGCAGACGGAAAACCGATGCGGTAGTAGCTCAGTTGGTAGAGCATCAGCTTCCCAAGCTGAGGGTCGCGAGTTCGAGCCTCGTCTACCGCTCTCCGTAAAATCAACTGCTGCCAATCAGCGCCAAAGCTGTTTGGCAGCATTTTTTAAGGTGAAGATATTATTGTATACCAAAAGGAGGGATGCACCAGGGTGCATCTGTTTTGGCTAAACTATTAATATTATGAATTGTATGGAAAAAGTAAGTAAGTACGGAAGGTGGATGCGTTTCTGGATTTTTGCTCTTGTGGCTGTGACGATGGCTGCCGGGCTGAGTGCCTGCGGCGACGATGAGGACGAGCCGCAGGTGGATCTTACCGGTTCGTTCTGGCGCGGAGTGAATCCACACACGGGGTATCTTACTGAAGTAGAGGTGACTTCTTCATCGCGCTGCGAGGTGAACGTCTACGAGCCTGATTTCGTCACGCTGTATCAACATGAGGTGTGCAGTTATACCTTCGACCAGAACAGCGGTGAGTTCCGCCTGCGCTTCGACGGCGACGTGGTTGCCGGATACATCCAGGGCGACAAGATGACACTGACCCTCAATACATTCGGTACATTTACCCTCGACCGGATATATCTCAACTGATGACTGATACAGCCGTTGGCATGCGTCCCTACGTGCGAGGAATTTTGCAACACCCTATAAGTTGGTGGCAAGGTGTTTTGGCTTGTTCAGTTGCCTTTCAGCGGTTTTAGAGTGGCGAGCAGCCGGTCGGCGTCGTAGTTCAGAATGAGGGCGTCGGGGAATTCTGTGGCCTGAAGAAGCGGGCGGATGCGGTCGTAGTCGGCAATCTGAAAGGAGATATGGGCGTCGCTGCCGAGAACTACGGGAACTTCGTAGCGTTTGCAGAGACGCAGGAGCTCCAGGCTATTGGGTTCGGCGAGCACGCGCTTCGTGCGGTTGGGCGAGAGCGAATGGTTGTTGATTTCCAGTATGGTACCTGTGCGTCGCGAGGCTTTCACAAGCTCTTCGAGATGTAGTGTGGCGGTGCCGTCGGCCGGATGGCTTATCATCTGGATTTTGGGATTTTCCATCACGCGAATCATGCCTGCGGTGTTTTCGTCGACGGTGCCTCCGTGCCAGCATATGTCGTGAATGCCGGCAATTGTAATGTCGAGGCGATCGATTGTGGCATCGTCAAGGTCGATGCGGCCGTCGGTGTCGAGGATATTGATTTCGCATCCGAGCATAAGGCGGATACCATACATTTCGCGCGGCACTACGTGCATGTTGGTGAAATAAATCTTTCCGCATGTGTCGGGAATGGATGGTGCGTGCTCTGTGATTCCAAGAATCTTCAGACCGCGGCGCGCGGCTTCGGCGGCCATTTCCTGAATGGTGCTGTAGGCGTGGCCGCTGACGATGGTGTGGGTGTGGAGGTCGGCTTGAGCGATTGGCATAACGACTTATAAATCAACAAACGCGGAGAAAAATAGATTTCTCCGCGTTCGGTATTGTAATCTGAGTGGTGGGCGCTGAGGGATTCGAACCCCCGACCCTCTGCTTGTAAGGCAGAC
>URAU01000019.1 GCA_900545955.1 uncultured Porphyromonadaceae bacterium | reverse complement strand
AAGCAGGGCAACAAAGTCTCCAAGCAGCTCATCCGCAAATAAGCCGCTTCCCGACTTACCCCTACACCCGCAGATAAGCCGTTCCCTCCGGGTTCGCCACTTATCTGCCCCATATAGGACATCAATCTAATTTGCCTATATCATCACCGCAGGCCTTCGCCCTCCCGGGCGAGGGCCTGCCATTTTCATTTCCAAACTCCCTACAATAATGGCGAGGATTGTCAGTTCTGCTACTTGCTCCCTAAGGTCCTTAAAGTCTCTAAGGTCTCTAAGGTCTCTAAAGTCTTTAAGGTCTCTAAGGTATTTAAGGTCTTTAAAGTCTCTAAAGTCTCTAAAGTCTTTAAGGCCCTTAAAGTCGTTAAGGTCTCTAAGGTCCTTAACCTCCTTGATTCCCTTGATTCCCCGGATATTCTTTTGAGCCGGATGGTTTGTGGACGCATACCGAAGGGAAAAAGTGTTAAAAACACACGTATTTAAATCTTTTTAACAAAATAAACGTATCAGCATCTAAAAAACTACATAAATTTGCATAAAATCTATCTTAAAACACGCTTAAATAAAGCATAATCGAGCCGGCGGTTTGCCCCGTGCGGCTTTCCGCCGTAGACTCACTCAATTGCAAATCAACCATCTGCGGCTTCTTTATCTACTTTTTTAACCGAAATCTACTTTTTTAACTTTATAATCTAAGCAATTGCCTAACATGAGAAAACTTTCTTTGGCGCTCACCGTCATGGCCTGCTCCATGACCGTAGCTGCACAATCTGTGCCGAGTTCCTGGGACGGCCAGCGCTGGACCGACCAGTATATGGGCAAAACCTGGAACAAGACATGGCAGAACGGACAGCTCGTGGCCTCCACCGACGAGCGTCAGGCCGAACACTGGATGGCCGACCTTCCCGACAACATGTTTGTTGCCCACGTTTCCATTCCCGGCGCTCACGACTTTGCTACCGGCGAAGAAAACTGGGCCGGCGACATCTACAGCTCCTCGGGCAACGCCTCGTCGACCACCCAGGCTGTTACGATGCGCGAGCAGCTGGACCGCGGTATCCGTGGTATCGACCTGCGTCCGGGTCTCCACAGCGACGATCTGCTTTACTGCTATCACGGTATCGCACGCACTACCAAGAAACTCGAGGAGGCCGTCGACGATATGGTTGCATTCCTTCAGAAGCATCCCAAGGAGTTTTTCGTAGTCCACTTCTTCCGCGGCAACGTCTACAATTCATCGAGCGAGAGCGGCGCCGGCCGTAAGGTAAGCGACGCCGACCGTGCCCGCTACAACTCGGAGCTCAAACGCATTTTCGAGGAGAAATACGGGCAGTATGTAGTGAATTTCGAGCCGAATCTCACGGTGAAGGAGGCCCGCGGCAAGATGGTGCTCTTCACCCGCGACCGCATTTCGTTCGTTCACCTCGACAAGCAGGCCCGTATCACCAACTGGGACACGGAATTCCCCAACCAGTATAACCCTGCATACATTACCAACGAACTCAACGCCGACCTGACCACGAAACTCCATGTTCAGGATATTTCGGAGGGCAACGACGATGTGCGCAACCGCAAGATTGAGCATTGCAAGAACCTCATGGCATTCACCCAGTCGCAGCCCACGCCCATGGAAATGATGAATGCCAATGGTGTATACCGCGCCGAGTGGGTGATGAACTTCACTTCAATCGATAATTCCGGCTCGAGCAATCCCCTCGACAACACCAACGGATACAAGGGTGGCGCAAGCGTGCTCAATCCCAATACCGTCACCTGGATCAACGAGCATAAGGGAGCCGGTCCGCTCGGCATCTTCTTCTCCGACTACGTGCTCCGCGACCGCACCAAGAAGCACAGCGACGATAAAATCTACGACGTACACGGCGACGAACTCGTATATGCAATCATCGAGAATAACTTTGCCGGCGAGAATCCTCCGGTAGTATAATACGCCATCGACGAGAATCAGGATTGGGACAAACTCCCCGAGAATCCCTACGACGGCAAGAAATTCTTCCTCTTGAATGTAGGTGCCACCGAAACTGCCAATATGAAGCAGTATTTTGGCGGAGGTGCCAACTGGGGCGGTCATGGCGTAGTCAACGATGGCGGTCTTGCAGTGGATATTACCCTCGACAAGGCTACCGGTCGCTATTTCTTGAAAACCAACCGCGGATATTTCAAGAAGGAAAACTCCAACCAGTATTATTGCGACGGAGCCAAGAATGGCGGTAATAATTACGTGACTGCTACATTCAGCATTACAACGGGACGTTACGACGGCCAGGAGGTGGTTTATCTTACCGACCAGACCGGAACGCGTCTCTGCGCCTATAAGCATTACAATCCTGGAGCTTATGTCGACGCTCCACAGTATTATGTCGATCCCGAGGCAAATGCCGACGACAACAATCCCTATCAGATGTGGGTGCTCGTTCCCTATGACGACCGCGTGGCAGAGAATACATCTGCCGCTAAGCGTAATCACCCCATGGATGTTACTTACCTGATTCCCAATGCTAACTTCGGAAACACGACAGACGACTACGACGGCGACAACTTCAACCAGTATACTGATAGCTGGACGCTTACATGTGAAAAAAATGCCCATATCGACAGAATGGGTGGCGACAATGGTTTCCTGATTCGCGCGTATAATGTTGACAAGGGAAGCAGTACATTGACTTGGAATTGTAATTGGAACTCCATTGCGGATAGAGGAACAACATCCCGATTCTACATAACCGGTACGATTCCTTCTCTCCCCGCTGGGAAATACCGGCTCGTGTTCCAGTCGCTTTCTACTAATCAGGTATCGCAACTTACGCTTACTGCCAGCGGACAATCCAAAAACATCACTATAGCTAACAACAACAATGGCTTTGCTGCCGGAGAGCAAGATGCTAATGCAGTTGCCTCTTGGTTTGCTGCGAACGAGTCTAATGGCCGCTATGAAGTTGAATTCGAGGTGACTGGTTCTCCATCTGACATTACATTGTATTTTGCACGCCCAAGTAGCGATGAGTCCAAAACCTCTGCCACCTCTTTCTACCTTGCCAACCTGCGCCTTTACGACCTTGGCGACGGTCAGGACAACACCACCACGCAGACCGTGACAGTTGACTTCCCCAATGTCTACAACACTCTTATCCTCCCCTTCGACGCTGAGGCTCCCGAGGGTCTGGAGGTCTACAAGGCTACGGGCCATGAGAACAGAGAGAAGGAAGGATATCAGTATCATCTGATTTCCCTTTCGGGCGAGGTTGTAACCCAGATCAAGGCCAATACTCCCTATATCGTGAAGAACCCCTCCGCTCCCGAACCTCCCCTTCAGGCCGAGTCCATTGAATGGCTCAAGCCCAAGGGCGCTCCGGCACGCGTAGCCGAGGACGAGTCTGGGACTACGGCATATTCATGCGTCAAGACTTTCAGCGGTGTACCCACCAACTACCATAACACTTATTTTGACGGCTATCTTACCGGCACAATAGAAGGTAGTCCTGTCAGCGAGTCGCATTACGACCTCGGTCAGAACGACTATAAGCAGGCTTTCTTCCAGAGTGAAGACCCCTTCCGCGTTGACAGCAACCGTGCTTTCGTTTACGGGCACTCCAGCCGCTCGAACGCCGACCGCTACGCAATCTTCTTCGACGAGCAGCATGTGCTTACCGGAGTTGAAGATGTCGCTGCCGAAGAGCAGGGCATCACCGATGAGACGCCCGTCGACGTCTACTCCATCGGCGGTGTACTCGTGCGCAGTCAGGTCGCCAAGGCCGACGCGCTGACCGACCTGCCCCGCGGCATCTATATCCTCGCCGCTCCGCAGCAGACCATTAAGGTGGCCCGCTGAGACAACCATCGTGACTGATAAAACTTCAACGCCCGGACGTGAACCAATGCTCGCGTCCGGGCGTTAGAGTATCAAAACCCCAAAGAAAAGGTATTTTTCTGGCGTTATTAAAAAGCCTGACAAAGAAACTACCGCCTTTTCATCCCCCCTCCGCTCCTTAGTGGGCGAAGGGGCGGCTTTTTTATTTCAGCAGGGGGCGGAGCGAGAGGGCGGTGGCTACAACGTCGCCCTCGGGAGCGGCGCTGTAGGGATTGCGGGAGTCCACCCACTTGGCGTCCATCTCGTAGAAGTCGATGGGGCACCCGATTTCCGAGTCGCCCACGTCGCTCCAGCTGATGCCGGTGGAGTAGTCGGCCTCGATGGCCATGGCGGCGCGTTTGGCGAAGCGGTCGGCATAGGTGTCGACCGGAGCCTCACCGCGGCGCAAGCGGTCGGCCTGCATGGCGATCCATGCCTCCCAGCGCGGGCGATAGAAGTCGGCCATCATTCCGGCCCACTCGCGGTGGCCGTAGTCGCGCAGACCGCCCTTTTCGCTGGCTGTGCGCGGGCCCCAGGTTGTGACGAGCAGACGGGCGTTCTCCTCCATCGCGTCGGCATGGAGGGAGTCGGCGGCCAGCGCGCGTGCATCGGCAATCCATTTGCCTACCTTGAATTCAGGGCGCGTCTGCAGCAGCCGCTCCTGGCCGTCGAGGAGCGCGAGGAAGCGCCCGGCGGCATTTTCAAAGCCCGCGAGGGAGCCTGCGCGCAGCGAGTCGACCATTTCGTGGTATACGATGCGCCCCTTTTCGGCGAGGGCCTGGCGTAGGATGTCGACAAGATCGTATTCATAGTTTTCCACCCCGCGGAAGCGGTCGGCAGCCGCGAGGAAAGCCTCAGCGGCGGCTATCACGTCGGCTCCGTCGTAGTAGGGGTGCATTTTGCTCCAGCTCGATGCCTGCCATACACGCGTCGACGGGCGTGCGCAGAACACCGACTCCGTCGTTCCCTGCTGAAGGTTGCCCCAGGGGCAGTTGTAGATTGTGGAACCGAGTTGCTGCCAGGCGCGGCGCAGGTCGGCGTCGTCGCGGCCGTAGCGGGCGCGCACGTAGCCGTCGAGCCACTCCTCGCGGCTGAAACGATCGGGGCGCCAGATCAGCTCGGAGGCCAGCTCAAACATAATCGGATTGTTCTCGATTCCCTCGGGGGTAAGGCCATAGCCGGTCAGGGTGGGGGAGAAGCGCTCCGACTCGCGGGCCCTGTAGTAGCCGTCGATCACGTTGTCGATGCGTCCGTGCAGCCCCGTGTTGCCGCCGAAGTTCAGCACCATGTTCCACATCCAGTCGTGGCCGCCGTAGCCGTTCTCGCGCTTGAAGGGCGACGGGCTTGCCGGGTCGCCCCAGTTGGGCTTGATTTCCGACGCAAGGTCGAGCACTACGATGTCGCCCTTCTGAACGCCTTCGAGCAGGTGCGGATTGGGATTCTCGTTCCATCCCTGGATTGCCCACACGGCCTCGGGGTTGACGCGCTTCATCGCCTTGGCGATGATTCCGCCGGCTTCGGCGAGGTCAACGCCCTCGGTGCTTCCCCCTTCGTGGAAGGGGTCCATGCTGTAGTAGCGCGACTTGCCGTTGAGGCGCGTGAGCTCGTCGTAGTAGATGTCGGCTATCTCGTTGAATCGCGGTGAAGTGGGCAGCAGGAACGCCGGACGCTCGAAGCCATTCCATATTCCTTTGCCGGAGACTTCGACGCCCAGACGCTCGTCGGCGTCGTGGGGTACCATCCCTGAATATCCCGGGAGCACCGGCTCCATCCCATAGGAGCGCATGCGCTTCAGGATTTGGTGCTGCAGCGCCTCGCGGTCAGCGTACCACTGCTCGGGGTTGGGGCCTCCCCACCCTTCAAGATTGTTCATCAGCCACCAGGCCTGGAAAGCCGGACCGGCGATGAAGCGTCCGGCCTCCTCGTCGGAATAGCCCAGGCGGCGCAGCGTGTTGCGCCACACCACGTCGGTGCCCGTCATGGCCAGGGGCATATTGATGCCGTGGAGGGCCATCCAGTCGATTTCTTTCTGCCAGCGGTCCCAGTCCCAGAATGCCATGGAGTAGGAGTGGGTGCAGTAGTTTAGGTAGTAGCGGCGCGAGGCGTAGGTCTCGTGGCGCTCGGGAGCCGAAGGCACCGGGAGCGAGTCGGGGATTGCGGCCGTCATCGAGTTCCACGAAAGGTGGATTCCGGGGTAGTATTTAAGATACCAGTTGAGGCCCGCTGCGATGTTGACGGCATTGTTGCCCGATATGAGCGGACGCCCGTCGGGCGTGGCCGAGATTTCGAAAAATTCGGTGGCGCCGGGAATCTCCTGAACGGCGATTTTGCGTGAGGCGCCCGAATCGATGCGTTCGAGCAGCTCTTCAACAGGGTGTGCGGCCAGAGCAAACGATGTGCCCGAGGCGCAGGCCGCAATGGCGGCGATGGCAATATATCGTAGATTCATATCAAAATCATTTTATCAAAGGTATCAAAGACTGTCAGCAACATCAGTTACATCAGCAACATCAGCCACATCAGAGTTTTCCCTTCCAGTAGGCGCGCACGGTCTGCCAATCGTAGAATGGTGCGCCTTCAGCGGCGTAGGGGAGTGGCAGACGGGCGTTCTGCTCGTTGTGGCGCACAAGCAGCAGCGTGCGCCCCTGCGGATTGCGGAAGAAAATGAGCTGCACGTTGGCGCCCATGGGCGACACGCGGAAATCCTGCCATGCGCGGGCATAGCCGGGCGCCGAACTCTCGCTGCGGTCGCATCCTTCCACTCCCATCAGCGCCAGCAGTCGGATTATGTTGGTGTCGTGGCCGAAATGGAGCTGTACTGGTATCTGAGGTCCACCCTCGGCTGCGAGCGCCGAGTCGGCAAGCTCCACGAAGCGCCCGAGCATCGGACGTCCGCACATCATTCCGTGCAACCCACCTTCGGGAGCGTTGGCGTGGCGCACATACATGTCGAGGTTGAGCATCTGCCAGAGGTTGTAGAGTTCGTCGGGCGTGAAGATGTCGAGCAGCGTGACGTCCTCAAGGCCGTCGACATCCTGGAGGTCGACCGATACGTCGTGGAGCACCTTCATGAGCAACTGCGCTGCCTGACGCTGCGTGAATTCCGGCATCTCGCGCGGCTTGGCTCCCTTTTTGGGCTTCGGGGCGTACATTTTCGCGATGCCGGAGCGCATGGAGTCTATAGCCGCCTCGGGATTCACGAAAAGCGACGCCATGAGGCGCGATGGCTCTATGAGCGAGTCGCGCATGGCCTTTTCCGTGGCGCGCCATGGGGCGTCGTGGCGGCCGAGGGCGTCGGCCTCAGGCGAACCGTTGGCTATGAATGCCATATCGGAGGGGGTGGCGTGGCGCTGAACGCGCAGCTTCGGGTTGAGCTCCTTAAGCCGTTCGCAGAAGGCGGCCATGCTGATGATGCAGCGCTGAATCTGCGAGCTGCGCGCCTCGATGCGTGTGGAATCGGTGAAAAGATTCGGGAACCGCGCGGCCATGCGCCCTGCTATGGCCTTGTGCTGGCGCTCGCCCAGTGGCGAAAGCTCCCCTTCGTGGCCAGCGGCATGAGCGCCGATGCGCAGAAGGCGCTGCTGCACGTCGAGTCCGAGCGGTGTCAGGTTGCCCGTGCGCGCGTTGAGGGCGAAAAGTGAGTCGAGCATCGGATACTGGTAGTCTTTCAGACACCAGCGCGAGCCGTGGCGCCCGTAGTGTGTGAGGAATACCGGCTCGAACCCTTCGGGCACCGTCAGGTCGTCGTCGGCCGTCACAGGGTAGGCGTAGTAGATGCCTCCCGACTTCTCGGGAGTGCGTTCTATTTCGGCCCGGAGGTCGCCCACGGGAGCGCCGACGTTCCAGTCCGAGGGATTTGCTCCCCACAGCTGCAGCGTGGCGGCCGCGGCGAGCGCTATGATTGCTGAAAATCTGGATTTCATTGCTTGATGTATGTATATGTTTCAGACCGGATTCCGCGCCTGAGGTTTATTTGCCGAGGTTGATGTCGGAGCAGTTTTCCCAGTGGTATAGTCCGGCATAGCGCTCGGCGGGGAAACCGTCGGAAACCACGCGGAAATCGCGCACGCGCACGTCGGCCACATTGTCGGCGTAGATGCCGTAGACGGGAGCCTCGACGAATCCCTCGCCCACGCAGGGACGGCGGTCGTACACACCGCCCTCATAGGCCGTGCGGCGGTCGAGACGCAGCGTCACGTTGTCGAATGTCAGGTCGCGCACCTTGCCGGGGGTGTCACAGCCCAGGAAAATACCGTTTTCGGTGCGGCAGGTGATGTTGTAGAAGCGTATATCGCTCACCTCGCCGCAAGCACCCTCGGTGGCCCCTTTGGGGAAGCGCCATCCGGCATCCTTATGATTGCCTACGGCGCGCGGATAGGAAGTGATGTAGATAGGCTCGCTCTTGCCCCACCATACGTCGCTGTAGAGGTGGCAGTCTACGGTCATGTTGGCGAACGTTACGTCGGTCACCGTCCCCTCGTCGCGGTTCTGGATGCCGATGCCGCGGTTGCTGTCGGTGATGATGCAGTTGTCGAAGAGCACGCGGTTAATGCTG
Source organism: uncultured Porphyromonadaceae bacterium (assembly GCA_900545955.1). Lineage (GTDB taxonomy): Bacteria > Bacteroidota > Bacteroidia > Bacteroidales > Muribaculaceae > UBA7173. Next base: position 38,334 of record URAU01000019.1, on the reverse strand, counting down.
TCCATGTTTTCCGAGCCGATTTTCACGGCGCAGGAGCGTGAGGTCATCACGCAGTTGGTCACCACGATGTCGCGGCAGGGACCATATTCCTCGAATTCGCGGCGGTTTTTCAGGCAGATGCAGTCGTCGCCGCTCTCGATGAAGCAGCCGGTGATGCGCACCTTACGCGAATGGTCTACGTCGATGCCGTCGCCGTTGCGTATCTTGAGGTTGTTGAGAAGCGATATGTGGCTGATGGCCACGTCGTAGCAGCCCACGAGGTGGATTGTCCAGTAGGCGCTGTTGCATACGGTCACGTCGGAGATGTTCACCTTGCGGGCGTTGACGAGCGTGAGTACGTGGGGTCGCGGGTCGAAGTCGGTCACGGGCTTCAGCTCGTAGCTGTCGTCGAGCTCGGCGCCCATGAAGGCCACTCCGTTGCCGTCGATGGTGCCTGTGCCGGTTATGGAGATGTTCTCCACGTCTTTGGCCGAGAGCCACATCATCCCCTCGCCGCGGTTTTCGCCGAAGGCGCTCTCGGTGTAGACGCTTTCGTCGGGGTTGGCCAGCAGGCGCGAGTTGGGCTCGAAATGCAGGCAGACGTTGCTGCGCAGATGTATAGGTCCGGCCATGAAGGTCTTCGAGGAGGGGAAAATCACGGTGCCTCCGCCGTTTTCCGAACAGCGGTCGATGGCTTTCTGGATTGCGGCGGCGTCGTCGGTCTTGCCGTCGCCGCGCGCGCCGAAGTTGGTAACGTTGTAGTTCGTCTCCTTGCATCCTGCCATGGCCAGAACCATCAGGATGCCTGCCGTTATGCTTGTTAATCTCATCGTGTAGGCGTGTGTGGGAAAGTTATGTGGATAATTTGTTTATTTACGTTTTTTGGCGCCCGCCTCGTCGGTGAGGCTGTAGTTGGGCCGCGGGCCCATGGTGAGGTGGAGCGTTCCCCCCTTCATCAGGTCGGCATGGTCGAGCCAGAGCGAGCGGTAAGGCTTACCGTTGAGGGTAATGCTCTGTATGTATTTGTTTTCGGGCGAGGTTCCCTCGGCCTCGATTGTGAATGTACGGCCGTCGCCCACGGCGATGTCGACGCGCTTGAAAATCGGCGAGCCGATGGCATATTTCGTGGTGGCGGGGCATACGGGGTAGAATCCCATTGCGCCGAATATATACCAGGCCGACATCTGGCCGGCGTCGTCATTGCCGCTGAGGCCGCCGGGGGTGGGGAGATACTCGGTATCAAGGATATGGCGCACGTATTCCTGCGTCTTCCAGGGCTGGGAGGTATGGTTGAAGAGCCACGCCACCTGGTGGCAGGGTTCGTTGCCGTGCCAGTAGCGGCCGTGGGTGAACATAGAATCGAGCCGGGCCTCGTAGGCCTCCCCGCCGCCCATGGCCTTCATCAGTCCCTGCTGGTCGTGAGGCACATACCAGGTGTAGTGGCAGGGAGCACCCTCGGTGATGGTCTTGTCGAAGCCCACGGGGTCGGATTTCTCGGCCCAGCGGCCGTCGGCGTGGCGCCCGCGGGCATAGCCCGTGGCGGGGTGGATTACGTTGCGGTAATTCTGGGCGCGGCGCATGAGGGTGTCGGCGTCGCTGTGGATACCGAGCGAGCGCGCCACCTGCGCCAGGCAGAAATCGTCGAAGGCGTATTCAAGCGTGCGGCTCACCTGTTCGCGCTGGTGGTAGGCGTCCTTTACGCTGTCTTCCAGCGGAATGTAGCCGTATTGCAGATAGCTGCGGAGGGCGCGGCGCCCCATGCCGTTGCGGTAGTCGGCCTCGTCGGCAGGGCTTTCGAAGGCGTTGCGGCGCATGGCGCGGTAGGCGCGGCGGATGTCAAAGCCACCCACGCCCTTTATGTGAGCGTCGGCCAGGGCGGCTATGCAGTGGTCGCCGATCATGGCGGCTGTGTAGCTGTTCCAGCAGGGGAAAATCGGTAGCCAGCCACCCTGCTCGGCCTTGAGCACGAGGCTGTTCATCATGTCGGCCGAACGCTTGCGGTCGATTATGTTGAGCAGCGGATGGAGGGCGCGGTAGGTGTCCCACATGCTGTAATCTTCATAATAGTCGCGTCCCTCCTCCATAGTGAGTATTGGCGACCCCTTGGCGAAGGCGGGGTAGCGGCCGTCGACGTCGTTGAATGTGCGCGGAAGCATCGACGCGCGGTACATCGCCGAGTAGAATTTCGTCAGGTCGGCCTGCGAGGCCCCCTGTGGGTCGACGCGTATGCGGTCGAACTGATTGCGCCATATGTCGGTGAGCTCGCTGCGCGTGCGTTCGAAGTCCCAGTGGGGAATCTCGGCGCGTAGGTTGGCTTCGGCGCCGGCCAGGTCGGTAAACGAACTGCCTGCGCGCACCATCACCGGTTCTCCTTTCTTTACGGGGAATTTCACGTAGGCGGCGAGTCCGGCAGCGTTGCTCCCCTGGGTAGCTCCGGCGAGAATGCTGTCGGCGCGGGCCACGCCCCATTCCACCGGGTCGCGGTCGAGTTCGATCACGAAATATCCGGCGAATCCGGCGGGTTCCCCCTTCCCCTGATATATACGGTGCACGGGGTTGTTCCCTGTGATACGGCGCCCCGTCGGGTCGATGGCTACGGTGCCCTGCGCCTCGTCGCTGTTGGGGTTCACCACCAGATAGCCGAAGCCGTCGGCGTCGTAGGTGAAGCGGAAGATGGCGGCGCGCGAGCGTCCGGTCATCTCGGCCTCTATCCCTTCGTCGAGCAGGATGTTGCGGTAGTAGGCCGGGGTGGTGCGCTCGTTGGCGTGGTCCACGCGGCTCGCGCGTGCTTCGGGAGCCGTGCGGAGCGTTCCCGCGAGTGGCATGAGCGTCATCGAGCCGTAGTCCTGTGTGCAGCCGCCTACAATCCAGTGGCTGTTGCGGAAGCCCTGGAGGCGGGTGTCATTGTAATAATATGGTGCTACGCATTTGCGCTCGGTGTCGCGCGTCTGCGGTGTCCAGAAATTCATTCCGTGGGGTTCGCACACCGCCGGGAGGCACTGGCCGAACTCCTCGGTCTTGCGGCCGAACATGCCGGCGGTCACGGTCTCGCTCGGAGCCGTACCGATGCGCGTCTCCACCATCTCCAGCGGTTCGGAGGCGGAAATACATGTGGTCGCTATGACGGTTGCCACTGCGGTGGCGGATAAAGTCTTGAGCCGTAGGCAGATTCTCATGGTAGGTTCAGGCAAGATGTTTCCGTCGCCCGGAATGTTGCCGGGGAGGGTAGATTTTCAAGATTATTCCGCGCTCATCGCGGAGAGAATATCAGCAGCGAGCGGCAGATAGGCGACCCCTCGCCGGTGGTCAGTTCGGCGCGCACGCTGAGTTGCTGGCCGTTCCGGGTCTCGGCCAGGCGCACCTCGCAAAGCTCGTCGAAGAGAGCCTCGTGCATATATGCTATTTCAAAGCGCGTCAGTCGGTTGCGGTCGTGGAAATCAAGGTCCCACTGGTTGAGAAGCAGCTCGATGTAGCGCGAGGAGTTCACGTGGCGGTTCACGTCGAGGTCGCAGTAGTTGAAGCGGTAGCTTTCTGTGCGCGTCGGCGCCACCACGGCCACGGGGCGCGACGGCTTGTCGACGGGGCACTCCTTGTCGGCCGGTACCGCCTCGCGTATCCATTCGAAGCGCGAGATGTCGGCCGCCGTGCGTGTCTCGGTGTTGAGTACGGCCCACACCGTGCGCGCGTGGCCTATTACTTCACCATCGAGCAGAATCTCGAAATCGCGCTCGGAGAAGAGCCGGTTGAGCGAGCATACCCATGTGCGGATGGTATAGGTGGAGTTTACGCCCGGATAGAGGCTCATTTCGACGGCCACACGCGAGAGCACCCACGTCTCATGGGTTTTCACCAGCGTGGCGTAGCCTATGCCCAGCTCGTTGGCGTGGAGCGTGGCAACCTCGATCAGGCGGTTGATCAGCAGCGTGATGGGCATTCGGCCTTCGGGGTTGCACTCCGCAGGCGTCAGAAAGTATGTCTGCTCGAATATGGATGTCATAGGCAGCGAAGGGGGTGGTTCGGGGTTTGCGCGACCGTTTACCAGATTATTTCCTTAGTGTCGCTTTCGGGCGCGTGCGGTTCTGCGTCGCCGGCGTCAGAGGGTGCAGGAGCATTTGGCGCAGCTGTTTCAGCGGCCGGCTTGGGCTGCTCGGCCGTGGCGGCTGTCTTGCGCATCTCGGATACGGCGCGGGGATCGCGGTTGTAGGCCGGCATATGTTCGAAATTCTCGATTACGGTATCGTCGTCGAACTGCGCGGGCGTCAGAATCACGTAGTGCTTCGATTCGCGGGCGCGCTGGGCCTGGTCGACCTTGTCCTTGCCGTAAAGCTTTTCGATTGTTTTCTTTTCGGAATCGTCGGCCTTCTTTTTCGGCCCGAAGGGATTTTCGGCAGCAGGCTTGCTGACCTCCTCCTTGATAGAAAGATCGAATCCGGCGGCCAGAATGGTGATTTTGATTTTGTCGCCGAGGGTGTCGTCGAAGGCGATGCCGTAGATTACGTCCACCCCCTTGTCGATGTTGGAGATGAAGTTGGAAAGTTCCGTGGCCTCGCCCATCTTGAACTCGTTTTCGGCCTGGCGCGAGAAATAGAGGTTGAAAAGCAGGCGTTTCGACCCGTAGATGTCTTTGTTTTTGAGCAGCGGAGAGTTCAGGGCATCCTCGATGGCACGGGTCACGCGATGGTCGCCCTCGCCGTAGCCGGTGGAGATAATGGCGGCTCCGCCATGCTCGAGGGTCTTTTTCACGTCCTTGAAGTCGAGGTTCATGTAGCCGTCGCAGGTAATGAGTTCGGAGATTGAGCGGGCGGCGTTGCTCAGGGTGTCGTCGGCCTTGCCGAAAGCGTTGAGCCAGTTGAGGTCGGCGTAGATTTCGGTCAGCTGCTCGTTGTTGACCAGCAGCAGGGCGTCGACGTATTTGCTCATCTCCTCGGCGCCGTCGAGAGCCTTGAGGATTTTTTTCTCCCCCTCGAAGAAGAAGGGGATGGTTACGATGCCGATGGTGAGCATCCCCTTTTCCTGGGCGATGCGTGCCACCACGGGAGCGGCCCCCGTGCCGGTGCCTCCGCCCATGCCGGCGGTGATGAACACCATCTTGGTCTGGTCGTCGAAGAGCGCGGCGATGTCGTCGGCGCTCTCTTCGGCGGCGAGGCGGGCTATCTCGGGGTCGTTGCCCGCGCCGAGACCCTCGGTGGTGGTGGGGCCGATAAGGAGTTTTGTGGGCACGGGCGAGTTGCGCAAGGCCTGGCGGTCGGTGTTGCAGACCACAAACGAAACCTTGTTGATGTTCTGCTCGTACATATGGTTTACGGCGTTGTCGCCGCCGCCGCCCACGCCTATCACTTTGATGATTACGTCGTTGGGAGCGTCGTCGATAAAGGTCGATGTATTGCCGATATTGCCGGTTATGTCAGTCATTATATTCTGGATTGGAGATGATTACACATAATGATTATTGGAGCGTGGACCGAAGTGCGGCCGCGTCAGTCCTGAAATTGGTCTGAGTTGTCCTCGGTCATGCGGCGGATGCCGTCGTATAGTTTGCCGATAAGCGAGGGGAGTCCTCCGGGCTTACGGTCTTCATCGTTGGCGGTTTTTCCGGTCGGTTCCTGTTTTTTTGCCTTTTTCTTCCGGTCTGTCTCTTCGTCGGGATCGTCGTCGAGGCGCCCGATTCGCGAGGCCGAGGGGTCGTTTTCATCCTCGAAGCTCTCATAGCTTTCGGGGGTGGTGTCGTCGGGCTCTTCGGGCAGCGGAGTGAGGCACGTGGATTCCGGGAGCTGTACGGCCTGGGCCAGCATGGCGATTACGTCGACTGCCTCGTGGCCGTGGATCGAGCCGTCGGTGATGCGCACGCATCCCGAGGGGAGACCCTGACGCACCTGCATCTTGCTCTGCTGCTGAAGCAGTTCGTTGAATCCGCGCAGGCGGGCGCCGCCCCCCACAATCACTATTCCACCCGGCAGATTAGCTGTCGTAAGACCGGCGTAGTCAATCTGTGCCACAATGTTGGCCGCAATCTCGTCGGCGCGGGCATGGATATAGTTGTTGACTTCTGTATAGTCAATACCTTCGGCAAAGCCCTTGGCGCGGCGCGATGGATCGGGCGAGAGGGCATTGCCGTTAACTTTCTTGATTTCTTCGGCGCGCTCCTCGAGATAGTTGAGGGCGATGAGGTCGAGGGTGATGTTTCGCGAACCCATGGGGAGCGTGGCCAGATATACGGGCGCTCCGCCGCGGTAGATGGCCACCGTAGTGGTCTCGGCGCCGAAATCCACGAACATGCATCCCAGCCGGCGCTCGTCGTCGGAAAGCACCATCGCGGCCTGGGCCAGCGGCAGGGTGATATAATCGCAGATATTGAGCCCCAGGCGTTCGGTCACGACCCGTCGGAGCATCCTCTTGAGCTGAGAATTACAGCTTACCACAGTAAGACGGGCGCTCACCACGTGGCCGAACGTCCCCACAGGGTTGGTGACGCTCTTGTTGTCCACAGCGAAGCTCACGGGAACCACGTCGACCACGTCGCGGTCGGCGTTCACGGTGGCCGCCGCCTTCACACACAGCTCCTTGACCACCGAGTCGGTGATTTCCGTCTCGCCGGGCATCGTTACCGACACCTCGGCCACCGAGCTGACCAGCGAGCGGCCGCCGAGCGACACATACACACCCGTTATTTCCCGGGGCGCGATGGCGGGATTGGCCTGCAGGCGTTCGAGCACGTTGGAAGCGGCTGCGGCCACCTCCACGTTCTGGATGCACCCGTAGCGCACCTTGTCGATTATCTTGTCTTCTTCCACGGCCACGACATCGACCATGCCGAGATTGTCGACTATGCCGATTGCGGCGCGCACTTTCGAGCTGCCTATTTCCAATGCCACGATGTAGCGTTCGTTGTCTCTTTCAGCCATAATGAGGATATGTGTGGGGTAGGGGTATGGAGTTTATCGATAGGATGTTGTTAATTTTTCTTGGATTCTGCGGGCGTAGCGTCCGGTTGCGGCTGCCCGGGCTGCGGAGTGTCGGCGAGCATGTTGTCGAGATTCTCGTCGTCGGTCTCGTCGCCCTCCTGGTCGAAGCGGATAAATGGCTCCGGGATGCTCTTGAGCCGTCGGGTAGCCACTACCTGGCCGCCCCATTTCACGGAGATGGTGTCGTAGTAGTCCCATCCTTTTACCGGAAGGACCTTATGATACATCTTCATCACACGGTCGAGCTTACTCTGGATGGCGGAAGTATCGCCAAGGTTGATAACGTGGCCTCGTATCATGGGGAGAATCAGCACGTCGTGATGTCGGGGTTCCACCTCAACCTGCGCCACAAGGGCGTTCCAGGCCGAGTCGCGGGCGATGTATTCCAGGAGCGGCAGCAGCATGGCCGGCTGGTGGGCGGCGTCGAAATGACCGGTGACTACCGGCACATCCAGACGGTAGCGGGCATTCGCCGTGAGGCGTTTCCCCTCGCGGTTGATGTAGTAGGAGCGGCCGTAGGAGTCGAACACACGTGCCACCGGAATCATCGGCGTGACGGAGATGCGCACTTTTCCTGTGGCGAGGCGTTCTACCTGAGCCTCCTCGATGTTCTGCACGGAGTTGAGGCGCTGCTCTATGGTGTGCACCGGAATGCGCGATGCTGGCATCGCCGTGGAGTCGAGTTTCCATTCGGCCAGCAGACGGCGCACCTCGCCCGGAGTCACGAAATTGCGCGACGCGGCTGTCTGCTCGACAACCACATCGAAGCCACGACACATTTCGCGCGCGGCCATATCGTTGGCCACTATCAGGGCGAATGCCAGATATATCATCAGCATTACGGCCAGCAGGCAGCGTATCACGCCTGATTTGCTCATTGTTCCGTATCCGGTGCTTCTGTGGGGTTAATAAAATCAGTGTTTTTTGCGGATTGACAGGTAAAAGGCGGCCTCTCTTTCAGATTGGCCGTCAGACCGGCGCGCCGCAGGCACGGGCTATACCGGGCACGAGGTCGGCGATATCGCCGGCGCCTGCCGTCAAAAGTATCTCAAAATTACGATTTTTAATCGTATCTATCAAGTTTTCGCGCGCTACGACCTCTTTTTTTGCGCCTGAGATGAGCGGAAGTATCATTTCCGACTCCACTCCGGGGATGGGGAGCTCGCGGGCCGGGTAGATCGGGATGAGTATCACCTCGTCGGCAAGCGAGAGGGCTTCGGCAAAGCCCCGGTAGAAGTCGCGTGTGCGTGTATAGAGATGCGGCTGGAACACAACCGTCAGCTTTCGGCCCGGGTAGAGCGCTTTCACCGACCGAATCGATGCCTTGAGCTCGTCGGGATGGTGGGCGTAGTCGTCGATTATCGCCCGGCCATGCTCGCCGGGTGCCTTTAGCCAGAATTCGAAGCGGCGTTTGGCGCCGAGGAAGGTCCCGACGGCTGTACGGGCGGCCTCAGGCTCCATATCGCCCGTGAGCCAGCAGGCCGCCAGCGAGGCCACGGCGTTTTCGATGTTGACCTCAACGGGTACGCCGAGGCTGATGTCGTCGATGCGTCCGCCGGGATATACGAAATCGAAACGTATCTCGCCGTTGCCGCGGCGTATGCGCTCGGCGTGGAAGTCGCCCGAGTCGCGCGAATAGCTGTAGACTTTCACTCCTTCCTGTGGACGCGGCTTGAGTTTCAGGCCTTCATGCACTACAAGTGCGCCGCCGGGCTGCACGAGCGATGTGAAGTGGGCGAAACTTTCCAGATAAGCCTCTTCCGTGCCGTAGATGTCGAGATGGTCGGGATCGGTCGAGGTCACCACGGCAATCCACGGGCGCAGATGGTGGAACGAGCGGTCGAATTCATCGGCCTCGATTACGCTCCATGGCGATTCGGGAGCGAGCAGGAAATTGCTGTCGTAGTTGCGTAGAACGCCGCCGAGAAAGGCGTTGCAGTCGACCTTGCAGTTGTGGAGTATGTGGGCCGCGAGCGACGAGGTGGTCGTTTTGCCGTGCGTACCTGCAAAGCAGATGCCGCGGCTTTCGTGGGTTACGCGGCCGAGCACGGCTGCACGCTTCACCACCTCGAATCCGTTGTCGCGGAAATAGCTCAGCACGTGGTTGTCGGCAGGGATAGCGGGGGTATATACCACCAGCGTTTCTTTAGGGTCGCGGAATTCAGCCGGTATGGCCTGCTCCACGTCGTCGACAAAGCTGATGCGCGCCCCTTCGGCGGCGAGCTTGTCGGTGAGTTCAGAGGGGGTGCGGTCGTAGCCTGCCACTGCATACCCCTTTGCCATGAAGTAGCGTTCGAGAGCAGCCATTCCAATGCCCCCGGCGCCTACGAAATATAGATTTTTCATCGGTTGAGAATAGCTTCGATATTGTCGACAATTTTTTCGTCGGCGTCGCGCAGCGCCATTTTGCGCGCGTTGTCGCCAAGAGATTTGAGCGCCTCGGGATTGTGGAGCAGCGAGGCGACCTCAGCAGCCAGACGGTCGGCGCACTCGGCGTCGGGTATCATCACGGCGGCGCCGCGCGAGGAGAGCGCTTCGGCATTCTTGCGCTGATGGTCCTCGGCCACGTTGGGCGACGGCACGAGCACGGCCGGCATTCCCGTGAGCTGTATCTCCGAGATGGTGCTGGCTCCGGCGCGCGACACCATCAGGTCGGCGGCGCAGTAGGCCAGATCCATGTCGGCCACGAAGGGCATAACCTTGAGGTTCTCGTCGGCGATGTGGGACGTGGCGGCGCTGCATTCGTCGGCATACAGGCGCCCGGTCTGCCAGAGTATCGAAGCTCCTTTTTCGAGCAGGGGTTCCACGGCCTTCTTCATGGCGTCGTTGATGGTGCGGGCGCCCAGACTGCCTCCCACCACCACTACCAGCGGACGGTTGGGGTTGAAGCCGAGGCGGCGCTTGGCATCCTCGCGGCTCAGCTGGAGCGATACGATGTTCTTGCGCACTGGGTTGCCGGTCTTCACGATGCGTTCGGCGGGGAAGAAGCGCTCCATCCCGTCGTAGGCCACGCAGATGCGGTCGGCCTTGGCGGCAAGGAGTTTGTTGGTCACTCCCGCATAGGAGTTCTGCTCCTGGATGAGGGTGGGGATGCCGCGTTTCTGAGCCTCTTTCAGTACGGGCCCCGAAGCGTAGCCGCCCACGCCAACGCAGATGTCGGGCGTGAAGTCGCGGAGCACCCGGCGCGCCTTGCGCAGCGAGCGCCAGAGCTTCAGCAGCACGCCGAAATTGCGCCAGAGACGTTTACGGTCGAACCCGGCAACCGGGAGCCCGACGATGTCGTAGCCTGCTGCGGGCACGCGTTCCATCTCCATGCGTCCCTCTGCGCCTACAAAGAGAATCTCGGCATCGGGATGCCGGCGCTTTACGGCATTGGCTATCGATACGGCCGGGAATATATGTCCGCCGGTACCACCGCCGGAAATCAATATTTTCATTTTATGTCAATTCTGTTTTATCTTGTCGAAGTCAATGATATGTGCTCGCGGGATTATCACGCCGCGTTTCAGTCGGCCGACCGGAGTTTGGAGGGATTCTCGGCGCTCATGTCGGCCGGCAGCGTGAGTATTTCCGCGTCGATTTCGCGTTTTTTGTTCGATTGGACGGCGAAACGGCTCACACTTAGCATTATGCCGAAGGCTATCGATGTGGCAAGTATCGAGGAGCCGCCTTTCGAGATTAGCGGAAGCGGCTGGCCGGATACGGGAAACACTCCGGTGACGATTGCCATATGAAAAAGAGCCTGCAGAACGATCAGCACCGCCATTCCCATAACGAGCAGCGCCGGGAAAACACGCGAGCAACGGCTCGCTATGGCGCCGGCGCGCGTAAGCAGCCAGAGGTAAAGCGCAAGCAGTATCAGGCCGCCTACGAATCCCCAGTCCTCGATTACGATTGCGAAGATATAGTCGGAGAAGGCCAGCGGAAGTCGGGCTGTCTCGCGCGAGTTGCCGGGAAGATTGCCAATCAGGCCTCCGTTGGCCTGAGCCATGTAGGAATACTGTTCCTGGCGGTTCTCCGAGGTAATGGGCTCGTCGTATTTGGCCACGGAATCGTTGCCGAGCCAGCGCGCGATTCGGTTCTGTTGCGTGCCGCTTCGCGTGATTGTGACGGTCTTGCCGGAGTAGTCTTTGCCGTTTTCGGTGATATAGGTCCACTCTTCGGGCGAATAGTCGGGCTTCGATTCATGTTTCATAATCATGGCTCCGGCGCCCACTACCCCATAGGCAAGAAGCACGCAGAAGAATTTCTTCCACTCCACCCCGGCTATCAGCATCATGGCGAAGGATATACCCATGAGCAGAAGTGTGTTGGTCAGTCCCTGCGAGAAAAGAAGGCCGCCACAGAGCAGCACGATTGCCGCCGACCATGCCACTCCGGCCGTGCGGACGCCGCGGTCGGCCTGCTGGCGGCTCATGACGCGGGCAATTACAAGCACTACCGCCAGTTTCAGCAGCTCAGCCGGCTGTATGGCAATCCCAAGCAGGGTAGTGCTGCGTCGCGCACCGTTGATGATGTCGCCTTTGAAGAGCACGTAGACGCCCAGCAATATGGTGAGTGTCACGAAAATGGGCGTAAGCGGATACAGCCATCTGTAGTGCATGCGCGAAATCAGAATGGTGAATATCGCACCGAGCACGAGCATCTGGCCGTGGCGCAGCAGCGGAGCGAACACGTTGGTGGCCGTCACCTCGCGCGACGAGGCGCTGTATAGCTCAATCACTGAGATTACCAGGATGGCTATATATATTGCCCATATATATTTGTCGGCTTTAGGCAGCGGCAGTTTGGGCGTATCGGCGGTTGGAGAGTTCTGAGCCAATGTCGGTCTGGAGTTTAAATGACTTCTTTATATGTAGTTATTTGTTGAGTTCCTGTTTCTTCATTTCGCGCACGAGAGCCTTGAAGCGGCGGCCGCGGTCCTCGTAGCCGTTGAAGAGGTCGAAGCTTGCGCAGCAGGGCGAGAGGAGCACCGTATCGCCGGGCTGGGCCAGTTCGCGGCATTTAGCCACGCACTCGTGGAGCGAATGCGTATCCGCAACCACCGGAACCTTCCCGGTGAAGAAATCGACGATTTTCTTGTTGTCGACACCCATGGCCACGATGGCCTTCACGCGCTCATTGACCAGCGGGAGTATTTCGTTGTAGTCGTTACCCTTGTCCTTGCCGCCGAGAATCAGGATTGTGGATTTCTCCGGCCGCATGGATTCGAGGGCATACCAGCAGGAGTTCACGTTGGTTGCCTTCGAGTCGTTGATCCAGCGGGCGCCGTCGATGGTTTCCACGCGCTCCAGGCGGTGTTCCACGCCCTCGAAGTCGCTCAGGGCGCGGCGAATGTCTTCTTTGCGCACGTCGAGCAGGGCGGCGCTCAGGCCGGCGGCCATGGAGTTGAAAAGGTTGTGGATGCCGCGCAGGGCGAGCTGCGCGCGTGGCATCTCGAGAGATGTCTCGGGGGTTTCGAGCACCATCTCGTCGTTGCCGTCGACCCATGCTGCGGCGTTTTCAAGATGCTTCTCGCCGAAGGGATACATGGCGGCCTCGGTCTGCACCTGCTCCAGCTGACGTGTGATTACGGGGTCGTCGTCCCAGTAAATGAAAGCGTCGCGCGGGGTGAGATTCTGCAGGATGCGGAATTTGGCATTGATGTAGTTCTGCATCTTGTATTCGTAGCGGTCGAGATGGTCGGGCGTGATGTTCATAAGCACGGCTATGTTGGCCCGGAAGTCGTACATGTTCTCGAGCTGGAACGAACTGAGCTCCACCACATATACGTCGTGATGGTCCTCGGCCACCTGCCATGCCAGCGAGCGGCCCACGTTGCCGGCCAGTCCGGCGTTCACGCCGGCCTCGCGCAGGATATGATAGATGAGCATCGTGGTGGTCGTCTTGCCGTTTGAACCGGTGATGCACACCATCTTGGCGTCGGTATAGCGGCCGGCGAACTCGATTTCGGAGATTACGGGTATCCCTTTCTCCACGATCTGCTTTACCAGCGGCGCCGTGGGGGGCACGCCCGGCGATTTCACCACCTCGTCGGCGTTGAGTATCAGTTCGGGGGTGTGGTGGCCCTGCTCGTAGGGTATTTTATAGCGCTCAAGGGCTTCGAGATAGCGTGGGGCGATTTTGCCGCAGTCGCTCAGAAACACGTCCATCCCCTTTACTTTGCCTAACACGGCGGCTCCGATGCCGCTCTCACCGCCTCCGAGGATTACGAGGCGCTTGGGTTGGGTCTGCTGTTGCATACGCAAAAAAATGATATTTCGTCGTAAATACTTTTTATATTGGTGTGCCGATGGCCGCGGGGAGAGCGGCGGCCGCTTCAGCGGATTTTCAGTGTCACGAAGGTGATTACAGCCAGGAAGATACATACAATCCAGAACCGCACCACGATTTTCGATTCCGGTATAGCCTGGATGGGCTTCTGTATCAGGGCCACGATGCCGGCGTTTCCCTGTTTCTGGAAGTGGTGGTGTAGAGGGGTCATCTTGAAGATACGCCGCCCGGTGCCGTAGCGCCGTTTGGTAATCTTGAAATATGCCACCTGAATCATCACGCTGAGGTCTTCCACAAAGAATATGGCGCACAGCAGGGGTATGAGAAGTTCTTTGTGAATCAGAATGGAGAGCACGGCGATGATGCCGCCGATGGTGAGCGAGCCGGTGTCGCCCATGAATACCTGCGCCGGGAAGGCGTTGTACCACAGAAAGCCTATCAGGGCTCCTATAAATGCTGCCGAGAATACCACCAGCTCTTCCGAGCCGGGTATATACATTATATTGAGATAGCTCGAATACACTATCGAACCGCCGAGATAAGCCATAATGGCAAGCGCTACGGCTATTATGGCCGAGCAGCCTGTGCAGAGGCCGTCGAGACCGTCGGTGAGGTTGGCGCCGTTGGATGTGGCGGCAATTACAAATATAGTCACGAGTATGAATACAATCCAGCCGCCCGTCTGGGCGTGGTCGCCCATCCACGAGGTGAGGTCGGCATAGTCGAAGTTGTTCTCCTTTACGAAGGGAATGGTGGTCTGGGTCGACTTGATGTTCTGGCTTTCGTAAATTACTTCTTCGACTTCGTTGGAGTGGATGTTCAGAACCTCATGGTTCTGCCGGATCACCACATCGGGCGAGAGCATCATCGTGAGTCCGACAATCAGTCCGAGACCCACCTGACCGATAATCTTGAATTTGCCGCTCATACCGTCCTTGTTGTGGCGGGCGATTTTAAGGTAGTCGTCGGCGAAACCGAGACACCCGAGCCACACGGTGGCCACAAGCATCAGAATCATGTAGATGTTGCTCAGGTTGCCCACCAGCAGGCAGGGCACGAGCGTCGACACTATGATGATTATGCCGCCCATAGTGGGGGTGCCTGTCTTCTTCATCTGCCCCTCCAGCCCGAGGTTGCGCACGATTTCGCCTACCTGCATCTTCTGCAGGCGGTCGATTATGCGACGGCCGAACACCATGGCGATGAACAGCGAGAGCAGCAGGGCCGCCCCCGAGCGGAAGGTGATGTAATCCATCAGGCGCGCTCCGGGCACTCCCGCTTCACTTAGATATTTGAAAAGATATACGAGCACGGTGGTATTTCTTTTGTCGTTTTTTGCGTTGTCAGTTTACTGTTGTTGTTCAGCAGCGGGCGTCGAGTGCGGCCTTCACCTGCTCGCGGTCGTCGAAATGGTGCTTCACACCCTTAACTTCCTGATAATCTTCATGCCCCTTGCCGGCCACGAGCACCACGTCGCCCTCCGAGGCTTCTGCTATGGCGTGGGCGATAGCTTCTGCGCGGTCCTCGATGGCGCTGGTTTTGGCCATGGCCTCGGGGTTGTCGGCCACTCCGGCGAGCATGTCGGCGAGGATGTCGGCAGGCACCTCGAAGCGCGGGTTGTCGGAGGTGAGAATCACCGCGTCGCTGAGGCGGGCGGCCTCCGCGGCCATTATGGGGCGTTTCCCCTTGTCGCGGTTGCCTCCGGCGCCTACCACGGTGATGATACGTCCCGACGTGCCCACCACTTGACGGATGGCGGTAATCACGTTGACCACGGCGTCGGGAGTGTGGGCGTAGTCTACGATGGCCGTCACTTTTCCGTCGGGGGAATGGAAGGTCTGGAACCGTCCGGCCACGGGCACCAGGCGGCTCATGTTCACCAGCACGGTCTGCATGTCCCACCCCAGCAGGATGGAGGCGCCGTAGACGGCCGTGAGGTTGTAGGCGTTGAACAGCCCGGTGAAGAGCACATTGACTTCATTGCCGTTGAAGGCGAGGAGAGTGCCGTCAAGCCGGCTCTCGACCACGCGGCCGCGGAAGTCTGCCATATTGCGCAGCGAGTAGGTGTAGCGCCGTGCGGCAGTGTTCTGCAGCATCACCATGCCGTTGCGGTCGTCGATGTTGGTCAGTGCGAAGGCTTCGGAGTCGAGTCCGTCGAAGAATGATTTCTTGGCCTGAAGATATGCCTGGACGGTCTTGTGGTAGTCCAGATGGTCGCGGGTGAGGTTGGTGAATACCCCTCCGGCGAAAGTCAGGCCGGCTATGCGATGCTGGTCGGCGGCGTGCGAGCTCACTTCCATGGCGGCGTATGAGCATCCCGCCTCTACCATGCGCGCCAGCAGGGCGTTGATGGTGAGGGGGTCGGGTGTCGTTTGGGTGGCATGGATGGCCTCGGTGTCGACGTAGTTCACCACAGTCGACAGCAATCCGGCCTTGTAGCCCATAAGGCGCGCCATCTCGTAAATCAGGGTTGCGGTTGTGGTTTTGCCGTTGGTGCCGGTGACGCCCACCAGTTTCAGTTTGCGCGAGGGGTCGCCATACCAGCGTGAGGCGAGGTGGCCGAGCGCTATTGCCGAATTCTCCACCACTACGAAGGTGGTTTCCGGGAAGTCGGCGGTATTGTCGGGCAGTTGTTCCACCACCATGGCGGCGACTCCTTTTCCGGCGAGCGTCGGAATGAAAGTGTGTCCGTCGACGGTCACGCCGCGCACGGCCACGAACATCGCTCCCTCGCCGGCTTTGCGCGAGTCGGCTGTAAGGAGCGTTATTTCTTTATTTGTATCGCCATGAAGCGCTTTTACTTCGATGGCGTCCAGAAGGTTATGCAGATTCATCGTCGTATGAATTGAAATTCTGTTATTGTTTGTGCAGCCCGGCCGACGCTACGGGGCAAGTGTAAGCGTCACTTTGCCGCCACGGGCCAGCGGCGTACCTTCGGGCGGTACCTGCCCTTTTACATAGCCCGTTCCGCTGAAACCCACGTTGAAGCCTTTCTCTTCGAGCGCCACCACAGCTTCCCGCAGCCCAAGCCCGAGCACCGACGGCACCATCCCCTTGGCCACGCTGCGCGGAGCGGCGTGATGGCTCTCCGCCTTTATGCCGGCAGCCTGACGCACGGATTTATGTCGCCCAGGCTTTGTCGAGCCGTAGAGTTGCGCGCGCTGCAGGCCGCTTGCCCCTTCGGAGTAGTCGGGCGAATTGCCGAGCAGTCCGCGCGAAAACATCTTCACGGCTATGTTCTTCATCACCTGGCCGGAGGTGGATGCTGCGCCAAACATGTTGCGCTTCGGGTAGTAGGTGAGCACCATGCAGGAGTACTGCGGGTCGTCGGCAGGGAAAAATCCGCAGAAAGCCAGACGTTTACGCGATTTGTTGTACTGGCGTGTGGCCGGGTCGATGCTGTAGCAGGTGCCGGTCTTGCCGGCGAGTGCCACTTTGTCGTTTTTCAGGGAGCGCCCTGTGCCGTGCGCCCCCCATACCACCTGCTTGAGCATGTACTGCATCTTGCGGGCGTTCTCCTCCGAGCAGATGCGGTCGCGGATGTAGCTCACGGGGAGAATGGAGTCGAGTGTTTCCGTGCGCAGCCCCTTCACCAGGCGCGGACGCACGTAGCGGCCGCCGTTGGCTATGGCATTGTAGATCGAGAGGGTGTAGATGGGTGGTATCTGCGATGTATAGCCGTAGCACATGCGCGAGAGGTCCACGCGCGCCGGGTCGGGATTGAAATAGGGCACGACCTCGCCCGCGATGCCGGTGTGCATGGGTTCGAGAAATCCTATTTCCCGCAGGCGGTCTACGAATCCTTTGGGGTTCTTGTCGTATTTGCGCGTTATAATGCGGGCCATGCCGATGTTGCTCGACTGCTCGATTACCTCGCGCACGCGAAGCGACGCGTTGAAGTGGGAATCCGTTATTGGGCGGCCGCCGCCGTAGGCCCACGATTTGCCGATGGGTATCACCTCTTCGAGGTCGTTGACTATACCGTCCTCAAGGGCGATCATCATGGATATGGGTTTCACCACAGAGCCTGGCTCGAAGCCTACCACGGCGTAGTTGAGGGCTTCGATGTAGCCGTTTCCGCTTTTCGACCGCTCGAGGTTGGAGATGGCCTTGATGTCGCCGGTCTTCACGTCCATGAGCACGGCGCATCCCCAGTCGGCCGAGCAGGAGTCGAGCACGCGGTTGAGCTCGTTTTCCACTATGTCCTGCAACTGTATGTCGATGGTTGTGCGCACGTTGTAGCCGGGAATCGGCTCTACGTCCGTCCAGTTTACTATGTCCTTTGTCAGGGGAATTTTTTTCGCCAGACCGGGCACTCCGTAAAGCAGCGAGTCGAGGGCTTTCTCAAGCCCGTAGATGCCGTGGATTTCGCGGCACTCGGCCGTCTGGCCCACACCGCCTACCGAGCGGCGCGCCATGGCTCCGTAGGGATTCGAACGGCGCATCACCGATTCCACGGTCATGCCCGTTTTGTTGGCGTTGCCGATATTGAAGAACGGAAAGCTTTTGAGCCGCTGCAGGTCGAGAAAGCTGATGCGCGTTATCAGCGGCCATGCGCGCGGACGCTCCTTGCGCGGCAGCGCCACAGGCTTTCCAAGCCGTTCGCGCCATTCCTGGCGGGTGCGGATGGGGAATGCCGCGGCCATCGAGTCGGCCAGGGCGTCGATATTCTCCAGATACGCGTTCTGCTTGAAATTGTCGCAGCGGAAGTCGATGCGCACGGTGTAGTATCGCAGGTTAGTGGCGAGAATCTGCCCCTTGTCGGAGAGGATGTCGCCGCGTTCGGGCATTATGGTGTCGACCTTCTCCAGCTGCCGGCGTGCCTTCTCGTTCCACTTCGGTGCGTCGATTACCGTGGTGGAGAAAAGCTTGTAGCTTATCGCTGCTGAAAACAGTAGTATCAGCAGTGTGATAAGCCCGTAGCGGAACTGGATATGATGTCGGTTGCTTATGTTCATTTCGTTTGCGAAGGAAAGTGAGGATCGGTTTTGGAGAGGGGGCGGTCAGGGCTCGAGGCGGTATGGCGGCTGCTCCTGAATGGTGAGGCCAAGACCGAGCGAGTCGACCATATGTTGCATCGAGGATTCGCGTATGCGGCTCATGTAGATGGATTTGGCGCGCACGCGTTCTGTTTTCGCCACTTCAAGCTCTTTCTGCAGGCTGCGGATGGTCTCCATCTGCGTCTGGCAGGTGTAGCGGTTGGTGATGTATATCATCAGCATGGCAGCCGAGCCGAGCACAATCCACCAGTAGCGTCGGAAAAAGTCGGTGGAGAGCACACGGCCGTGGAGTGCGCGCAGCATCAGGCTGTCGCGTGGCGGCTGCCCGGGCGCGGACTTCTTCGTTTTCTTTCCGGTTGTTTCTGCCATTTTTGTGTGGAAATGTGGATTGTTGTCGTTTTTGCTGTGGATTGGGGCGAGCTTTATTCTTTGTCGGGAAGTTTTTCTGCTACCCGGAGTTTGGCGCTGCGCGAGCGCGGGTTTGCCTCGATTTCGGCCTCGTCGGGTACTATGGGTTTCGATGTAAGCAGCCGGAAGGGCGAGAGCGAGCGGCCGAAGAAGTCTTTCTCCTCGCGTCCCTCGAGGTTGCCGCTGCGGAGGAAGTTTTTTACCAGGCGGTCTTCCAGCGAGTGGTAGGTGATAATGGCGAGGCGACCGCCGGGACGGAGCACGCGCCTGGCCTGTACGAGGAGCGAGCGGAGTGCGCCGATTTCGTCGTTCACGGCGATGCGCAGGGCCTGAAACAGCTGCGCGAGCTCTTTTTTCTGCTGCCGCGGACTGATATACGGCTCGCTGACGCCAAGTAACCGCTCGATGGTGTCGACCGGAGCCTCTGTGCGGGCTTTTACGATGGCGGCGGCGATGCGCGGAGCCTGCTTGAGTTCGCCGTAGAGACGGAAAATATCGGTGAGCTCCTGCTGGCTCATCTCGGCTAAGAGGGTGGCGGCGCTGCGGTGTGCGTCGCGGTTCATCCGCATGTCGAGCGGCCCTTCGAAGCGGAATGAGAAGCCGCGTTCGGCGTCGTCGAAATGATGAAACGATACGCCGAGGTCTGCGAGGATACCGTCGACCTGCGCGGCACCATAGTAGCGCAGGAAGTTGGCGAGATAGCGGAAGTTGCCGTGCACGAGCTGAAGCCGCTGATTGCCTCCGAGTGCGGGGTCGGCGATGGCGCGGTTGATGGCGTCGCTGTCCTGATCGAACGAGAGCAGCCGGCCTGACGCGCCGTCGGCGGTGGCGTCTGCATCGGCGATTGCCTGCAGGATGGCGCGGGTATGACCGCCCCCGCCGAGGGTGCAGTCGACGTATGCGCCTGACGGACGGATGTTTAGGGCATCCACCGACGCTCTCAGCAATGCAGGGATATGATAGGGCTGCGTCTCCATTCGCTTGTGTTTGGTTTTTGGGTGTAAAGTTAGTAAAAAAGTCAAAATGAATTTACAAAAACAAATACATTATTTTCCTTGTTTTGGGGTTGAAATAAAAAAAGTTATCAACATCCGTCCTGTGAACGCATGCTGACAACTTTGTTCTATTTTCAAATGTAAATTTTTATGAATTCTGGCGGAGTTCTTTGGCGAGGATTTCAACGCCTTGGGTGGCGGGTGCTTTGATTACATGCACGCCGGCCGGTACGGCGGCGGGGTGGGGGTCGATGTAGTAAACCGGTACGCCCGGACGCACGTAATGCAGCAGTGCTGCAGCGGGATACACCTGCAGACTGGTGCCGATTACCACGAAGATGTCGGCTTCTTCGGCAAGCTGTATGGCGGGTTCGATGTTTGGCACGGCCTCCTGGAAGAATACGATATGGGGGCGCACGTGGTGACCGTCAATTACGGTATCGGGTGTTGTTTCGAGGGCATCGGGGTGGAGTTCCCAGACTTTCGACTCATCGTCGACGGCACGCACTTTCATCAGTTCGCCGTGGAGGTGGAGCACTTTCGAACTGCCGGCGCGTTCGTGCAGGTTGTCGACGTTCTGGGTGATGACGTACACGTCGTAGTCGCGCTCGAGGTCTACGAGACCGAGATGACCTGCATTAGGCTTGGCGCCAACGAGTTCCTTGCGCCTCATGTTGTAGAAGTCGTGAATCAGTCTGGGGTTGCGGAGATAGCCGTCGAGCGAGGCAACCTCCATCACGTCGTAGTTTTCCCACAGGCCGCCTGAGTCGCGGAAGGTGGCTATGCCGCTTTCGCTGCTCATCCCTGCTCCGGTGGAGATTACGAGTTTTTTCTTTGCCATAAGCAGTCAGTTTTTATAATCGTGAAATTTAAACGCCGCAGGATTATTATATGTTCGCCGCAGACGGGCGATATGTTAATGTCCGGATGGCTTGAAGATGTTGTCAGAATGGTCCGAACCCTGCGGCGACGCCGCAGACGGGCCGTTATGACACACCTTCAATATAGGCGTACATGGCTGAAAGCCAGGTAGTAGAAGCACGCGTGACTGAGCAGAAGCAGTATGAGAATAATCCACGTTATCACGGTGCGCCGGCCGTAGCATTGCCACGCGAGGAATCCGCTGAGCGCCACGTAGGCCGGATAGAGCCATGTGAGCGCGCGCACCATCGGCACGCCGCTCTGAATCAGTGAGGAAAAGAGCGGAAAAGAAAGTCCGGGAGCCACGCATAGGATAATTATGAGCCACATCCACCAGGGGGTATTGTGCGGAGGCATGGGCGTATTGTCGGTATCGGCCATTTGATGTGCGTTTTAGTTCGACTCCTTCGAGTCTTTTGTTTTGCGATAGGCCTCTACGGTGCGGCGAATCCCCTCGCGGAGGTCGATTTTGGGCGCGAATCCGAACTCGCGTTGCGCGGGAGTGATGTCGGCGCGCCAGTTGCGCTGACGCATTATCCGGAATTTGTCGAGATTGAGCGTGGATGCTTTCATCTGCCAGTTCGCTACTTTCCCGGCTATGGCCGAGACGACCCATGCAGCCCACAAGGGGAGTCTGACTGGTATAACCCACTTCTTGCCAAGCTCTTCGGCCACAATCTTGCGGAACTCTTTCTGGGTGTAGCTGCGCGGTTCGGCGATGATGTATTTGCGGTTTTCCACGCCCGAGGCGAGCGCGTCGAACATGGCGTCGACCAAATCGTCGACATAGATGAAAGTGAGCTCCTGGCGCTTCATCCCCACGCCGAAATCGAAATGGGAGTCGATGCACTTCACCATCATCAGATAGTCCTTCTCGTGAGGTCCGTAGACGCCTGTGGGCCGAAAGATAATGTATGGAATGCCCGCCATATGCTCCAGAAACTGTTCGGCGAGGATTTTCGACTGCCCGTAGCGGGTGTCCGGATGGGGCACGGTAGTTTCCGATAGCGGTGTGTACCCCTTCTCGTCGCCTGCGCCGAGGGCCGAGAGCGAGCTCATGAAGAGCAGTCGGTCGGGCACGTGGTTGGTCTCTTTCAGTATGTCGCAGAAAAGGCGCAGATACTCGAAGTTCACACGGCGGAAGTCGCCGTAGTTCACGGCCTTGGTAGCCCCGAGGTTGTAGATTATATAATCCCAGCGCGGGCTGCGTTCTATTTCGCAGGTCAGAGCCGTGGGGTCGTCGTAGTCAAGCACTATGAATTTCAGGCGGCTGTCGGTGAGGTATCGGCGCGATGTGGTGGCACGTACGGCCACGGTCACATCCATGCCGCGGTCGAGCCCCTTGCGGGCGATGAAGCCGCCGATGAAGCCGCCGGCACCCACCACGAGAAGCGATTTTCCCCGTAGATCTGTATTCCTGTGGTCTGTGTTCATTGGGATTATGATGTTACTTATTACTGTACGATTCTATGGCCGCGAGATAAGTGGCCATCGTGCCGCGTGCCATGGCTTCGTGGCTGAACCGGCCTACATATTCGCGGCCTTTGGCTCCCACAGATATGGCATAGTCTCTGTCGGTTATGAACCGCATGGCGGTTGTAGCCCACTGCTCCACGCTGTCGGGGTCGATGGCGGGGGTGTCGGGGCCTCCCGCCTCTTCGAGGCAGGAGCCGGTCGCGGCTATTACTGGAGTGCCTACGCTCAGGCTTTCGATTACGGGGAGTCCGAACCCTTCGTAGCGCGAGGTGTAGCTCGACAGCAACGCTCCGGCGTAGAGCGCCGGCAGATGGGCGAATGGTATCCCCTCCAGGAATTTCACGCGTTCGGTAAGCCGCAGCCGTGCTATGGCGGGATCGAGTACGCGGCGGGCGTAGTCGCTTCGGCGCCCTACGAGCAGAAGGCCGAGGTCTTGTGGCAGCGCCGCAAGGCCCTCTACCGCCTGCAATTGGTTTTTGCGCGGTTCGAGTGTTCCCACACTTATTATATATGGGCGGTCGAGTCCGTACAGGCGTTTAATCTCCGCTATGGTAGCGTCGTCGGGGCGATGCCGGAAAATCGTGTCACATCCCTGATACACCACGTCGATTTTCGCCGGGTCAATGCCGTAGTCGGCCGTGATGTCGGCTTTGGTCTTCTCCGATATGGCGATTACGCGTGTGGCGTCAAGGCAAGCGCGGCGGAATTTGTAGTCGTATATGCGCCGGTCTATGGCGCGGTAGTTTTCCGGGAAATGGCGGAAAATCAGGTCGTGGATTGTTACAACCGAGGGGATTCCGGCTCGACCGATGTTGAGCGGCAGTTCGCCCGAGAGACCGTGATACAGCGTCAGACTGTCGGCTTTAAGTCGGTCTGTTATGC
The DNA here is from genome assembly GCA_900545955.1 of uncultured Porphyromonadaceae bacterium. Classification (GTDB taxonomy): domain Bacteria; phylum Bacteroidota; class Bacteroidia; order Bacteroidales; family Muribaculaceae; genus UBA7173. The sequence goes on along the minus strand of URAU01000019.1, from coordinate 15,438 downwards.
CCCACGAGCGCCACAGCGACGGCATCCGGCGCCAGAATCCGCTTTCAGGATAGGCGAATGCTACGTTGTCGAGCTTTTCGATGGATGCCAGGCGCGGATTCTCACGGCGTCGCGGTGCGTAGACCCTGTATCGGTTGTCGGGAAAGATGGTTGCCATCTTTTCCACGAGTAGCCGAGAGTAGTTGCCCAGGCCGGTGATGTTCTGCACGGCGCGTTTGCCGTCGAAGCCTATGATCATGAGTCGGGTCGGATGGAAACGTTTTAGAGTTCGCGCATCGGAATCTGCCGGTGTATCGAGTTGTCGAGCGATATGAGTGTCTCGGTGCCCGTTACGCCCGGAATCATCTGTATCTTGCTGTTGAGCAGCTCCATCAGGTGCTGGTTGTCGCGCACGTACAGTTTGAGCAGCATGGTGTACGGACCTGTGGTGAAGTGGCATTCCGTTACCTCCGGAATCTTTTCCAGTTCGGGGACAACGGTGTTGTACATCGCGCCGCGCTCGAGGTTCACGCCTATGTATGTGCAGGTGCTGTAGCCGAGCAGCTGGGGATTCACGCTGTAGCCGCTCCCGGTTATTATGCCCAGCTCGGTCATGCGCTGTATGCGCTGGTGGATGGCGGCTCTTGATACTCCGCATACTTCGGCCACGTCTTTCGACGGGATGCGGGCGTTGTGCATTACTATTGAGAGGATTTTTCGGTCAAGGTTGTCAATGCAGTCTAAACGGTCCATGACGTGGGGTAGCTTCTAAGCTATGTTTCGTTGGTTTGCTTATGTGTGGTGTTGTTGATAAGGCTGTGTGGTATCGGGAAAGGCGTATGACGCACTTTTTACCGTTTGCGCTTGCAAATATAGCAATATTTTGTCGAATTTCTGACATTTTGCTAATTTTTCGCCCTCCCTTCGCATGTTCTACAGCATATCCCACAATATATGTGCATCATTTCTTTTTCTTGGGGAGAATGTGTTTCTCGTCTGATTTAAGGCGCCGCTCCACTTTCTTTACGTCCTCGGCAGGTGGCAATATCTCTGTACAATAGAAGTTGTTATTACATCATCTATTTGACGTTCAGTATCTTTGCCGAGCGGTATCATTTTGCGGACGTCCGCAAAATGGTCAGGGACCGATTCACCTGCATTTGAGTAGGCTTCTTAGGCTTTTCAATGACAGGCAGGAAGTTGTGATATTGAGAAAGCACTAAGATGAATATATGCAATGAAAAAGCGATGCTACGGCCGCGCCGTGCATCGCTTTACATAAGGTTTAGTTGGGGTCGGTTCCGCTTCAGTTGGTTTGCATTCTGCGGTAGGAGGTGGCGTAGGAATACACGCAGGGGGTTCCTTCAGGGGTCTCGCCGTTTTCGGTGTAGACGAGAACCATGCGTGAGTTGTCTAACGAAGCCACGTTGTATACAAGTCTTTCGTCTTCCGACGGGGCTACAACGAGGATTCCATAGTAGGAGTTGTAGGCCCACTGGCCGAGGTAGTCGCGTACCCACGTGCCGTTCTGCGGGTCAATTGATTGGCTCTCTATGGTGAAATCGGCGCGGATATTGAGTCGGTGGCGCGGATTTTCGTTGTAAGTGGTTTCGGGTTCGAGGCCTTCCACGTTCATGGTAATGCTCTGGCGGGTAGCTTCCCACGATCCGAGCATTTCGGTGGGGAATTCTTCGCCGTCGTCGTCATCGTCGTCGGTGCAGGCGCCCAGTCCGGCACAGGCGGCAAGAGCTACAACGGTCAGTGCGGCGTGGCGCAGAATCTGAGAGAGGGAAAATGTTTTCTTCATGTATTTTTTTGATTTCTGGGGTTGGGTTGTCTGATTTTTGGAAATGCTTTGGGCGAACTTCCGGATGTTCCGCGCCGCCACATAAATTTTTTTATTTAGGATAGCTATTGATATACGGAAATTTATGGCTATTATTGCGCCTGCGCAGCATATTTTGTTTGAAGATGGCGACTCTTCATACAATTTTTAAATTCCATTAACGTTAATATGTAAGGAAACGCACACTCTCCCTCTTTTGGCGTTGCATTCGCCCTATGCGCTTGCCGGATTGAATGAATCTATGGGAAAGTTTATCAAACGTTTGTTCGACATATTGTTTGCTGCGGTTATTATCGTAGCGCTTGCTCCCGTATGGATTCTTCTGGCTCTCTGGATTGCTCTTACCTCGCCGGGAGGCGTATTTTTCCGTCAGGCGCGTACGGGGCTCGACGGTCGTACGTTCTATATGTATAAATTCCGCTCGATGTATGTCAATGACGAGGCCGACACACTCGTTGTCAATGCAGTCTAAACGGTCCATGACGTGGGGTAGCTTCTAAGCTATGTTTCGTTGGTTTGCTTATGTGTGGTGTTGTTGATAAGGCTGTGTGGTATCGGGAAAGGCGTATGACGCACTTTTTACCGTTTGCGCTTGCAAATATAGCAATATTTTGTCGAATTTCTGACATTTTGCTAATTTTTCGCCCTCCCTTCGCATGTTCTACAGCATATCCCACAATATATGTGCATCATTTCTTTTTCTTGGGGAGAATGTGTTTCTCGTCTGATTTAAGGCGCCGCTCCACTTTCTTTACGTCCTCGGCAGGTGGCAATATCTCTGTACAATAGAAGTTGTTATTACATCATCTATTTGACGTTCAGTATCTTTGCCGAGCGGTATCATTTTGCGGACGTCCGCAAAATGGTCAGGGACCGATTCACCTGCATTTGAGTAGGCTTCTTAGGCTTTTCAATGACAGGCAGGAAGTTGTGATATTGAGAAAGCACTAAGATGAATATATGCAATGAAAAAGCGATGCTACGGCCGCGCCGTGCATCGCTTTACATAAGGTTTAGTTGGGGTCGGTTCCGCTTCAGTTGGTTTGCATTCTGCGGTAGGAGGTGGCGTAGGAATACACGCAGGGGGTTCCTTCAGGGGTCTCGCCGTTTTCGGTGTAGACGAGAACCATGCGTGAGTTGTCTAACGAAGCCACGTTGTATACAAGTCTTTCGTCTTCCGACGGGGCTACAACGAGGATTCCATAGTAGGAGTTGTAGGCCCACTGGCCGAGGTAGTCGCGTACCCACGTGCCGTTCTGCGGGTCAATTGATTGGCTCTCTATGGTGAAATCGGCGCGGATATTGAGTCGGTGGCGCGGATTTTCGTTGTAAGTGGTTTCGGGTTCGAGGCCTTCCACGTTCATGGTAATGCTCTGGCGGGTAGCTTCCCACGATCCGAGCATTTCGGTGGGGAATTCTTCGCCGTCGTCGTCATCGTCGTCGGTGCAGGCGCCCAGTCCGGCACAGGCGGCAAGAGCTACAACGGTCAGTGCGGCGTGGCGCAGAATCTGAGAGAGGGAAAATGTTTTCTTCATGTATTTTTTTGATTTCTGGGGTTGGGTTGTCTGATTTTTGGAAATGCTTTGGGCGAACTTCCGGATGTTCCGCGCCGCCACATAAATTTTTTTATTTAGGATAGCTATTGATATACGGAAATTTATGGCTATTATTGCGCCTGCGCAGCATATTTTGTTTGAAGATGGCGACTCTTCATACAATTTTTAAATTCCATTAACGTTAATATGTAAGGAAACGCACACTCTCCCTCTTTTGGCGTTGCATTCGCCCTATGCGCTTGCCGGATTGAATGAATCTATGGGAAAGTTTATCAAACGTTTGTTCGACATATTGTTTGCTGCGGTTATTATCGTAGCGCTTGCTCCCGTATGGATTCTTCTGGCTCTCTGGATTGCTCTTACCTCGCCGGGAGGCGTATTTTTCCGTCAGGCGCGTACGGGGCTCGACGGTCGTACGTTCTATATGTATAAATTCCGCTCGATGTATGTCAATGACGAGGCCGACACACTCCAGTCGGTGGCGGGCGACAAGCGTATCACCAGGGCCGGGCGTTTTCTGCGGCGCACCTCGCTCGACGAGCTCCCCCAGCTGCTCAATGTGCTTAAAGGCGATATGAGCATCATAGGTCCGCGTCCGCATATGCTGGCCCACACGGAGTATTATTCACAGCGCATCCCCGATTATATGAAGCGTCACCGCATGCGTCCGGGTCTTACGGGCTATGCGCAGGTGAAGGGCTATCGGGGTGCCACTCCTACACTTGAGGATATGCAGCGCCGTGTCGATGCCGACAATTACTACATCGACCGCTTCTCGCTATGGATGGACCTCCGCATCTTCACGCTTACGCTCTGGAAGATGCTGACTTTCAAGTTATAAATTATATATTTCCGAGGATTTCGGCCAGCGACGGATGGGCGTGCACCGTGGAGTGCAGTTCGTCGAGCGTCAGCCGTGCCGACATGGCCAGTGCCGCCTCGGCGATGAGGTCGGAGGCGTGTGGGCCGCAGATATGGCACCCCACTATCAGGTCGGTGTCGGCGTTCACAATCAGTTTCAGCATCCCTTCTGTCTCGCCCATGGCGCATGCTTTGCCGTTGGCACGGAAAAACGCTTTCTTTTCGATATAGGTCGGCACCGACGTTCCGCTCTCTTCGGCGCGTCGGCGCAGTTCGTCGCACTGTTCCGAAGTCAGTCCGGCCATGGCGCATTCCGGGTGGGTGAATACCGCCGAGGGGATTACCGACAGGTCGACGTTCTCACCCATCACCATACGGGCCTGCGCTGTGGCGGCGTGTGCCAGCTGGCAGATGCCGTTGCAGTCGCCGATGGCCCACACTTCGGGTATGTTGGTGAGCATCGTGCCGTCGACCTCGAAGCCGCGGCGCCCGATGGCGAATCCGGCCTCGGCGGCTCCGGCTGGTATCACCGCCTTGCGGCCTGTGGCCATCAGCACCATTTCGGCCTCTATAGCCGATGGTTTTCCTTTCGCTGTGAATTCCACGCGCCGCATCTCGCCCGGACCGGCTGCTATGCGCGTCACCTCCGCCTGGGTGTATATCTCGATGCCGCTCTGCTTCAGGGCCGTGCGCAGGCGTTTGGCTATGTCGCGGTCGAAGTTGGGGAGAATTTCGCGGCAGTATTCCATCACACTGACTTTTACCCCCAGTCTGCTGAATATCGACGCAAATTCCATCCCGATCACGCCGCCCCCTATTATGGCGAGCGACGCTGGGAGGACTTTCAAATCAAGGATTTCATTGCTGGTCAGCGCCAGCCCGGCCCCTTCGACGGGGAGTATGGCTGGCTCCGAGCCGGTGGCTATGATTATCCGTTCGGCGGATATCCGGCGGTCGCCGACTTCCACTTCCTTAGGCCCTGTGAAGCGTGCCTCGCCACGGATTACCTCCACATCGGCGAGAATAACCTCCACTCCCTGGCGCAGCTGGTCGACAATCCTGTTCTTACGCTCCACGATGGCTTGCATCGAGGGGGTTGCCGCGAATCCTTCCGAAAGCTCGATTCCCATCGCGGCGGCGGAGTCGATGGCGCCGGCAGTGTCGGCCGAGCTGCAGAAACATTTCGTGGGGATGCAGCCGCGGTTCAGGCAGGTGCCTCCCACCAGGTCGCGTTCCACCAGTGCGGTGGCCAGTCCGCGCCGTGCGGCCAGGGCGGCGGCCTCGTAGCCGGCCGGTCCGCCCCCGATAATCAGATAGTCGAATGTCTCGGTCATGGAGAAGGTGTGTGGATGGTTTGATGGAAAGAGTGTTATCAGGTTGTGGCGGTGAGGTCGTCGTAGGTAAGAACCGGATGGAGCGCGGCGTTGGTATCATCCGGATGTGTCACGGGTGTGTCGTGGGGCGCGCTCTTCACGGTTTCCGGCTCCTCGCGGGCTTCGCGCGCGATAGAGCGCATTACTTCGATGAAACGGTCGAGCGTCTCTTTGCTCTCGGTCTCGGTCGGCTCGATCATCAGCGATTCGTGGAACAGCAGCGGGAAATAGATGGTCGGTGCATGGAACCCATGGTCGAGCAGCCGCTTGGCAACATGTAGTGTGGTCACGCCCGTCGATTTGTCGGCGAGGCCGTCGAACACGAATTCATGTTTGCATACGCTGTCGATGGGGAGCAGGTAGTCGTCTTTCAGCCGTTCTTTCACATAGTTGGCGTTGAGTGTGGCCAGCGGTCCGGCCTCCATCAGTCCCTCGCTTCCGAGCGAGAGGATATAGCTCAGGGCGCGGGCCTGCACGGCGAAATTTCCGAGGGTGGCCGAGACGCTGCCGAGAGCGGTGGGAATGGTTTCAAGGTGGAAAATCTCCCGTCCGTCGGCGTCGACGGTGCGGACTACTCGCGGATTGGGCAGGAACTGCTCCAGCCCGGCTCTAACGCCCACCGGTCCGGACCCCGGGCCTCCGCCCCCGTGGGGGGTGGAGAAAGTCTTGTGGAGGTTGATATGCATCACGTCGAAACCCATGTCGCCGGGACGGGCCACGCCGAGCATCGGATTGAGATTGGCGCCGTCGTAATACATCAGTGCGCCGGCTTCGTGTACCATCCGCGCGATTTCGGGGATGGCGGGCTCAAAGAGGCCGAGGGTGTTTGGATTGGTCATCATCATGGCGGCCACGGTATCGTCGAGCAATGGGCGCAGGGCATCGGTGTCGATTGTGCCGTCGGGGCGGCTCTTCACCTCCACCACTTCAAGTCCCGCTACCGCCGCCGAGGCTGGATTGGTGCCGTGGGCGGAGTCGGGCACGATTACCTTGGTGCGCTTTTTGTCGCCGCGGCTCTCATGATAGGCACGGATGGTCATCAGTCCGGTAAGTTCGCCGTGTGCGCCGGCGAATGGGTTAAGGGTGAATTCAGCCATTCCGCCGATTTCGCTGAGCGCGCGCTGCAGATGCCAGTAAAGTGCGAGGTTCCCCTGCGCGTGGTCGCCCGCAGCGGGGTGCATGTTGGCAAACCCTGGGTGGGAGGCCATCTGCTCGTTGATTTTCGGGTTATATTTCATGGTGCACGACCCGAGAGGGTAGAAACCCGTGTCGACGCCAAAGTTGTTGGTCGACATATTGTTGTAGTGGCGCACCACGGTCAGTTCGTCGGCTTCGGGGAGGTCGAGCGGAGCCTTGCGCAGGCAGTCGGCGGGGATTTCCGGCGTCGTAGCCGTAGCCTCGCCGGTCGCGATGCCGCTCTTGGGTAGCGAGTAGCCCCGGCGCCCTTTGCGAGAGAGTTCGAATATCAGGGTATTGTATATTTTTCTGTTCATCGGAAGGGGCACTTTAAAGGTTGGCGGTAAAACGGGCGAATGCGGCCACGAGGCGGTCTGCGTCGTCCTTGGTCTGCATCTCTGTTGCGGCCATGAGCAGGCCGTCGGGTCCGCAGGCTATGCCGGGGAGTATCCCTTCGGTCCCGACGCAATAGTCTATGAATGCCTTCGGGTCGATGCCGTTGTCGAGGCGAAGCAGGAATTCATTGAGGAACGGACGCGTAGGATAGGCCAGGCTGCAACGTCCGGTCTCAAGCATTCGGCGTAGCAGATAGCGGGCGGTACGATGGCCCTCGAAGGCTATCTCACGCAGTCCCGCAGCTCCCGTAAGACTCATATAGGCCGCTACATAAAGCGTCATCAGACCCTGGTTCGAGCAGATGTTGGAGGTGGCTTTCTCGCGGCGTATGTGCTGTTCGCGAGCCTGGAGGGTGAGCACGAAGCAGCGCCGCCCTTCGGAGTCGGTGGTGGCACCCACGATTCGGCCGGGCATCTTGCGCATCAGGGCGCGCGTGGAGCAGAGATAACCCAGATACGGACCTCCGTAGCTCAGGGGTATACCGAGGCTCTGGGCGTCGCCGGCGGCTATGTCGGCTCCCCATTCTCCGGGAGTGCGAAGCACGGCCAGATCGGCCGCCACGCAGTTCATTACCATCAGCGCCTTGGCGGCATGGATGGCCTCCGCCACCCCGGTATAGTCCTCGACTATGCCGTAGCGGTTGGGCTGGGGGAGTACCACGGCAGCCACGTCCGTATGCTCGGCGAGCAGGTCTCGAAGGTGGTCTATGGAGGTGGCGCCGTCGTCCTGGCGGATTTCGGTGATTTCGATTCCGTGGTAGTGGGCGTAGGTGTCGACCACGGCGCGCACAGCCGGCAGAAGTGTGGCCGATACAAGGGCACGCCGGCGTTTGCGCGTGGCGGCCACGGCCATCATCACAGCCTCGGCCACGGCGGTGGAGCCGTCGTACATCGATGCGTTCGATACTTCCAGTCCCGTCAGGCGCGCCATCATCGTCTGATATTCAAAGATGTATTGCAGCGTGCCCTGCGAGATTTCGGGCTGATAGGGTGTGTAGGCCGTCAGGAATTCCGACCGCCCGGCTATTGAGCGCGCGGCTTCGGGCACCTGATGGTCGTAAAAGCCGCCTCCGGCGAAACATACGTCGATCTGCGCGTTGCGCCGTGCCAGGGAGTTGAAGAAGCGTCTCACCTCCTCCTCGCTTTTCTGGCTGTCGAGCCGGTAGGGCTCTTTTATGGTCAGCTCCGGTGGTACGTCGGCGTAGAGGTCGCGCAGTTCGTACACTCCGCAGACGCCGAGCATTTCGGCAATCTCCTCGGGTGTATGTGGAAAATATTTGTGCATCGTGTCGTAGGATTTTTTAGTGTGACTGGCAGAAGGCCTCGTAGGCAGCTTCGTCCATCAGTTCGCCCATTTCGGCGGGGTCGGCCAGACGGATTTTCACGATCCAGTTGGCCATGGCGTCCTTATTAATCAGCTGCGGGTCGCCTTCGAGGGCTTCGTTCACCTCGACTACCTCGCCGCTCACGGGGGCATAGAGGTCGGAGGCCGCCTTCACACTTTCGATTGCGCCGAAATCCTCGCCGGCTGTCAGTTCGTCGCCCTCTTCGGGCATGTCGACGTATACCACGTTGCCGAGTTGCTTGGCGGCATAGGCAGAGACGCCGATATAGCCGTATTCGTCGTTGTCGGTGGTGCGGATGTATTCGTGGGTTTTGCTGTATCGTATCATGATTTCGCTTGTTTTAGTTGGTTATGTTTGTCTGATTATTTTTTGTAAGATTTTTTGTAGAAGCGTTTGGCCACTACGGTGCAGGGGAAGGTTTTGCGGCGGATGCGCACCTTCAGTGGCGTTCCCTGCGCGGCGTAGCGGGCGTCGACGAGAGCCATCGCCACGCTCTTGTCTACCGAGATGGCGTGGTAGCCGGTGGTGACGTGACCTACCACTTCGTCGGCATCGTTGAGTACCTCGTAGCCGTGGCGCGGAATGGCGCGGTCGGCCAGTTCGAGCCCTACAAGCTTACGCGGTGCTCCGGTAGCTTTCTGCGCCAAGAGTGCATCGCGGCCCATCATATGGGGCTTGTCGAGCTTCACGAACATGCCGAGGCCGGCTTCGAGCGGGGTGATGTCGTCGGCGAGTTCGTCGCCGTAAAGCGGCAGTCCGACCTCGAAGCGCAGGGTGTCGCGGCATCCCAGGCCGCAGGGCTCGCAGCTGCCGGAGCCCACGAGCTTATCCCACGCCTGCTGGATTATCTCCTCTTCGGCATAGAGTTCGAAGCCGTCTTCGCCGGTGTAGCCGGTGCGGCTTATCAGCGCCTTGTGGCCGTCGATTTCAATCTCCTTGAAGGTGTAGAAACCCAGGTCGGAGCATTTTATTCCGAGTACGTTTTCTATGGTATCTTCTGCTTTCGGACCCTGGATGGCGAGTTCGGCAACAACCTCGCTTACCATTTCGAGGTCTACGCGGAAAAACATCCCCTCGGCCGACGCGGGGTTGATGTCGGCCGACCGCTCCTCGATCCATGCCTCGTCTTTGGCGATGTTCGAGGCGTTGATTACCAGCAGGTAGCGCTCTGCCGAAAAGCGGTACACCAGCAGGTCGTCGACCACTCCGCCGCGCTCGCTGAGCATCATCCCGTAGAGGCACTGCCCGTCGGCCGCCTGACTTACGTCGTTGGTGAAGATATAGTTTACGAAGTCTGTGGCGTCGGGGCCGCTAACAATCACTTCCCCCATGTGGGATACGTCGAACACGCCGCAGGCCGTGCGCACGGCGTTGTGCTCTTCCACTATTCCGCGGTACTGGATGGGCATGTCGTAGCCGGCGAACGGGCTCATCTGTGCGCCCAGCGCGGTGTGGCGCGAATGGAGGCAGGTGGTAAGAATGTTTTCGTCCATATTCTGATGAATTTTTATTGACTGAAGGTGATGGATTTTTTGTTTATGTGGCTCCGCGGGCTGCCCGGCATATGAGCGCGGCCAGTTCCGGAGCGGGCAGTCCGGGAATTGCCCGGTCGATGTAGGGTGAGATGGCGTGCACGATGGCTTCTGTATCGGAGGCTTCGATGCCGACAGCCGCACCGAGCATGGCTCTGGTGGCGTCGGCGTCGGAGAAGAAGTCGCCTGTGAGCGCTATGGAGTCAATCCGTCGGTCGTCCATACGGATGTCCACCGAAATTTCGCCCACGCCGGGTATTCGTGTGGTTGTTGCGGAATCGCTGTTGTCGGTGTAGCGGGCGCGCAACCATGCGGGATTGTAGTATGTCTGCTCCATGCGCTCTATCTCGGCCACATCCGCAGGGGTAAGGATGTGCTCGCCGCTGCACATGCTGCGGCGGGCGAAGGCCATGAAGTCGGCGAGGCTTATGTCGCAATGCTCCCGTATGGTGGTGACGCGCTGACGCACCGACGCCACTCCCTTTGCCGCGAGTTTGGTTCCGGAAGGAGTCAGAGCGGCGCACATGGTGTCGGTGTCGGCGTCGTATAGCATCGTGCCGTGCACTATGGCGCGGCTTCGCCCGGTATGCGCGCTTTTCACGTGGTAGAAAGCATAACCGCTCACCTTGCGGTCGCCGATGAGGATGTCGTTGCGTCCGGTGCGCGAGGCGTCGGCTATCCCAAGGTCGCGGAGCATCGAGGCCACCGCTCCCGTATAGTCGGCGAATGTCGACGTCACGTCGCGGCAGTCGGCTATATGGGCGAACATTATGTTGTTGCGGTCGGCATACACACAACCGCCCCCGCTCTTGCGCCGGTAGTAATTGATGTGGTGAGCATCGCAGTAGGCCATGTCGAGCTCGGCCTCGGGCACCTGATTGCGCCCGTAGATCACCGTAGGGTCTACCTGCCACATGAAGAAATAGTTGCCTTCCAGATGCCGCGCCGCAAACTCCTCCATGGCAAGGAAGAACGGAAGCTTACGCGGCTCCCTCTTGGCGTCGGGGGGTAGTGACAGGTATATCATGCCTCAAAGATAACCACTATCGGCCGCCCCTCCAAATTAATTCGCATGCTTTGCGACATCTTTCTGCATTCTTGTGCTACTTAGTATTCTTTCTACAAAAGGTGTGGCTTTAATCTTCTGGGCGCGTTCAAGATAGGTGCGGCCCGACTCGTCGGCTCGGGCGTCGGCTGGATGGAGGTGCAGCCAGTTGCCCAGTGCCAGAAGCGCCTCGTAGTCGTATGGGTCGTGTTGAAGTATGCGCCGGAAGGTGTCGAGTCCGCGGTCGAAGCGGCCCGTGAGCATATACCCTTCGGCCAGCGAATGGAGGAAGCCGACGTTGTCGGGAGCGCCGTCGAGCATGGCGTCGGCGAATTCAATCATCTTGTCGCCGTTGCTGCGGAAGCGGTAGAAGGCGAGCAGTTTGGCATCGACTGTCCGCTTCATCCACGGATAGGCATCGCGTGCCAGCGAGAGGAAATTCTCGTAGATGTGGAAGTTTCCCAGATGAAAACTCCACTGCTCCACCTGGGAGAATACCGAATCGAAGGGCACATGGTTGGCGAGCGCCTTCTCCAGCAGCCGCACCTGTTCGAGGCTGTCGGAGCGCATTGCGTTGGCGGTTATGGCGCGTCCGTAGGTCGAGGCCACCTCCGGCCGCTGCTCAAGCATCAGGTCGAGCAGCGCCGCGGCCGACGCCCACTCTCCGTGAGTATACGCGCGCGAGGCGCGCCCGTCGAGGTTACTGTAGTCGGTGCCGTACACTTTTAGTGCTGAAAGTGTGACCGCTACTGCCAGTATGGCGAGAAATCTCCTCATCTTTCGCATGATAAAAGATTTTTTATACCTGGCAAAATTGGCGATAATTGCTGAAATATCCCACAAAATTCGGCTGAAAGTTGCAATTTCTACTTTTTCGAACTAACTTAGCGAGAAGCAATCACTACGTTGAAACGAACCAAGACACTAATATGATGGTAAATCAACATCGCTATTGCGTGATCATGTGTGGCGGCATCGGCAGCCGTTTCTGGCCCTACAGCCGCTCGTCGCGTCCTAAGCAGTTCATAGATTTTCTCGGAACCGGCCGCACTCTTCTCCAGATGAGTTTCGACCGCATCCTTCCGCTCGTGCCTAAAGAGAATGTGCTCATCGTAACCAACGAGCAGTATGCTCCGCTCGTTCGGGAACAGCTCCCCGAACTTGCCGAAAGCCAGATTCTGCTCGAACCTGCCCGCCGCAATACCGCTCCCTGCATCGCCTGGGCAGCATACCATATCGCGGCAATCGACCCCGAGGCAAGTATCATCGTGGCCCCGAGCGACCATCTGATTACACGGGAGAACATCTTTGTCGACTCCGTGGAGCGCGGTTTCCGCTTCGTCGAGACCCACGACGCCCTGCTTACGCTCGGCATCCGCCCCTCGCGCCCGGAAACCGGCTACGGCTATATCCAGGTGGGGCAGCCCGTCGACGGTGTCGACGGCATCTGCAAGGTGAAGACTTTCACCGAGAAGCCAAAACTCGAGCTCGCGCAGGTATTTGTCGAGTCGGGCGAATTCTTCTGGAACTCCGGTATTTTCCTATGGTCGGCAAAAAACATCATCCGCGAACTCGGGCTGCACGCCCCCAACGTGGCCGCAACATTCGAGAAAGGAATCGATGCGTTCGGCACTCCCGCCGAGCGAAGTTTCATCGAGCAGAATTTCCCCGGCTGTCTCAGCATCTCGATTGATTTCGCCGTGATGGAGAAGTCGCAGTGCGTATATGTGGAATGCGTTGACTTCGGTTGGAACGACCTCGGCACGTGGAGCGCCCTCTACGACAACTCGCCCAAAAACCGCGACGGCAACGTGACGCAGAACTGCAACGTGCTCGCCTACAATTCGTCGGGCAATATTTTTGCCGTCAACGGCGAGAAACTTATCGTGGCCGACGGCCTGAAGGACTATATCGTGGCCGATGCCGGCGACGTGCTTCTCATCTGCCCCAAGGCCGAGGAGCAGCGCATCAAGCAGATGGTCAACGACGCTCATCTCGCCTTCGGCGAGAAATACCTCTGATCCACCTTATTGACGAAATTAAGGCGATGTGCCCGCGGATAACCGCTGAGGCATATCGCCTTTGTTATAATACTATGCAGGAGCATCAGTCGTCGTGGTCATGATGATGGCCGAGGTGGCGGCGGTCGTGATGCTTCTTGCCCGGTTTGTGTTTGGGCTTTTTGTGTTTATGTCTTTTGTGGCCTGTGTAAAAACGGCCGTCGCCGTCAGGATAGTAATAGCCGTCGGTCTCGATTCCGCCATACGTATGGATCGTATCGCAGGCCGGAGTGGCTATAATAGCAGCGAGAAGCAGCAGGATTACGCTCAGCCGTCCGATGGAGGCGTGCAGTTGTGTGTGGCTTTTCATATCGTGTAGTTTTGCCGGTAAAGTATGTCGTATGGCCCGGTCGGCCTTACACCTATATAAATTACTACGCGATTTCATGCCTCAATGTTCACACCGCTGCAGGATGTTGCGTAATTCGGCGCCGTGCCGACGGTCAGTGATGGCTGTTGTGGAGGATTTTGCGCTCACGCTCTACGATGTCGGGATAGGGGTAGAGCATTGCGGCGGTTTCGAAATACCATTTGGCAGCCTTTTTTACCATTTCTGTAGCTTTCATAATCAAATAGTTTTAGTGGGAGTCGCCCGAAAGCTTCTCCGAAGTTAAACATAATGATTAACGATTCTCTAATTGGCGGGAATTATGTTACTTATGGCGAAGCGTCGAGCAAAAAGTAAATGTGGGATTAATTAATGAATGAAAGAATTGAGGATACTTCGCCTGAAATCCCGCTGTGGCTCAAAGATTTGAATAGTCCCTCCGGCGCGGTGTGCAGTCGCCTGTTGTGCGAAACGCATCGTTTTCGCTCATAGCGCGGAAGGTCTTGGCCATTTCCGATTTGAACTTTTTTACGATGGTAATCATAATCTCATAAATTTAGTTTGACATCTTCCGAACGGCGGTTGCTTTCTTATCCGTTCGTCTGTATAATCAACGCACAAAATTACAGAAAAGTTGCAAGAATATGTTGTAAAAAGATGTTCTTTAACATATTTTCCGCCCGAAAACCGCCCATCAGACCTCCCGGCCGCCCCAATTAACATTGTTAAATTAACGGCAATTTATTATAACCGGATGGCCGAAGGAGCTCTCACAGCTTCTTCACATCCACTTCATGATTGTCGCCGCGCGCCGCCTCATATACCCCGTCGGGTGGCTCGCATCGCGTTTAAGCGGATTCGGCAGAGAAACGGCGATCAGCGCACACTGCCGTTTGGTGAGTCGTGCCGCCGACGTGCCGAACAGTTGCTCGGCGGCCGCCTGCGCCCCGTAGATACCGGGCCCCATCTCGATGGAGTTGAGATACACCTCCAGAATCCGCTCCTTGCTCCAGAAAATCTCTATAAGCACTGTGAAATAAGCCTCCAGTCCCTTACGTACCCATGAATGCCCGGGCCAGAGAAACACGTTCTTAGCCGTCTGCTGCGTGATGGTCGAAGCGCCACGCTCGCGTTTTCCCTTCGCGCGCTCCTCCAGCGCATTGTTGATTTCCTTGAAGTCAAAGCCATGATGGTCGTAGAAACGGCCGTCCTCCGAAGCAACTACCGCCTTGGGCATCCACGGCGACATCTCGGAGAGCGGCACCCATTCGTGGTGCCACCCGCGGCACTCAGGGTTCTCCACACTGCGGATCACCATCAGCGGCGTCATCCATACGGGAATCCACCGCAGCGCCACCACAGCCAGTACCGACGACCCGAAAAATAGAATCGCCACCCACTTCAACAACTTAAGCACCTTATGCAGAACCATACGCAAAAATCACATTTAAATTCCCCCTCCGTATAAAAAGAAAATATCCTTCCTTTCCGCCCGCAAAATTACGCATTTCCCCGCTTTCCGCCCCTATTCATCCTCAAAATTCACCAATCCCCCTTCTTCCGGATATCCCCACAAATATGTTTGCGCCTTTTCCCCCAATTTTGTTTGCGCTCCAAGCTTCAGCTCGGGTCTCGCGCCGAAGAAGTAAAGATTTTTTCCTTGCGCCGAGCTTTAGCGAAGCCATCATCAACCAAGGAAAAAAATTGATTTTTTTCATCATTTATTCTCCTAATCCTCAGTATATTCCAGTGTTAACGAGTGTTAAGCGGATTTTTTGGACTCGCAACCGCCCAAATCGGTTATAACTTTGCATCGCAATCATTTCCCGGCCCTTTGAAAATCCTATAATTCTCCATTAAAAGCCAAGGCCTCCATCCGGATGGCAGGCGGCTTTTTAGAGTGGTGCAGATTTTAGGAGCGGCGGGGCGAAGGCGAAGGGA
>URAU01000018.1 GCA_900545955.1 uncultured Porphyromonadaceae bacterium | reverse complement strand
GCGGCTGAGCGGCAGAACTCGCTGCGCTCAGACACTGCCGCTCCGAGACGCCGCAACTTTGCAGCTGCCTCGCCTGCTTTTCTCAGGGCGCCGCCATCCGGACGGAAACGGCGAGCTGAAGCTCGCTCACAGAACGACCTTCGGGAATCTGTGGAGGGCTTCGAGGGGAGGCGAGGCTTAGGAGGTGCGAATTATTTCGCACCTTACGCATTCGGCGTAGGCCGCAAATGCTTCCTGAAGATAATTGTCATTAGCGCTGCGCGAACGCGTGAGGTGCGAAATGATTCGCACCTCCTATGGGCGCTGACAGACGCAAGTAAGGGCTTAATAGGGAGGCGAGGCCAGAAGCCGAGACTGCCGGAAGGCAACAAGGAAGGCGGCGGATCGGAATACCGACCCGCCGCCTTTTGGGGAGATATCTCTATCGAGAGAATGTAGTGATTTATTCGCTGATGGTGCAGACGCTCACACGGTTCCAGTTGTTCTCCTGGAAGAGGTCGCCGATGCCCATGCCTTCTGCCTTGACGCGGTCGGAGGCAATGCCATAGCGCTTAACGAGCTCTTTCTTGACAGCCTCGGCGCGACGCTCGGCGAGCTTCTTATTGAAGGCTGCGGAGCCATCCTTCGAAGCGTAACCCTTGACGGTAACGGTAGCCTTGCTGTTTTCCTTAAGCTGATCAGCCACCATAGCGATGTTGGGCTGCTGGTTGGGGGCGATGTAAGCGGAACCGCAGTTGAAGAATACGTAGCGGATGTTGTTGAGGTCTTTCACGACTTTCTCCACAACGGCGGGACGACGGTTGCAGGCGTCGAGTTGAGCCTGGAGGTCGGCGAGTTGAGCGAGCAGGGCGGCATTATTTGCGCCACATGCGTCGAGCTGGCTGCGGAGGTCGTTGATCTGGGCGTTGAGGGCGTCGACTTCAGCCTGGTCGTAGGGACGAACGATGGTGAAGTGGTGGGTGCCGTTGGAGTTGCCGAAGTGGTAGGTGATACCGGCCTCGAGTTCGAGATAACCGTAGTTGCTGTCGTAACCGGCGGCATAGCCGAGGATGTTCTGCTCGGGGTTGGCGTTCATGTTCCAGAGGTATGCGGGCTTGATGGAGAGGGTCCATGCCTTGGCCTCGCCGAGGTTGAAGTTGAAGTTCATGCCTACCTTGGTGGCCCAGGAGTTACCGTCGTTGATGCCGGAGGTGTGGGGGTAGTAAGCGTGGAGCCAGCCTGAACCGGCCACGAGCTCAAGCTCGAAGAGGCGGGGAGCGCCGGTGTAGCCTGCGAAGGCGTTCATGAGGTTAACGGCGCCGAAAACGCCTACATACTGATGGTCAAACCAGTTGCCGGAGCGGACGCCGGCCCAGCTGGAGGTGTTGATGGTCCATTCACCCTCTACGCCGAGGCCGAATACGGGGGTAATCTGTTTGCGGAGTTCAGCACCGATGATGCCGCGGGCATCGTTCCAGAAACCATTGTCCTCAACGGTTTTCGACGAGAGAACTGCTCCACCCTTGAGGGTGAACGACCAGTTGTCGGTGAACTTGCTGCCGGCCACGGTGGTCTGTGCCGAAGCGGCAACAGTGCTTAATGCGATGGCTGTAAGAAGAATAACCTTTTTCATAATGAATCAATTGTTATGTTTGGGAGCAAAGTTAACTCTATTTTAACAATCTTCCAAATTGATTTTAACTTATTTTCTTGAAAAACATGTCTTTTTTACTGAAATCACGAAGAAAAACAGAGAATCGGACACCGGAGGAATGGGAGCGGAATTTCTTCGGGTTTCTGATTTGTTAACATTTCGCAACAGGAATTAGTTCATGCCAAAGGGAGTATACTCCGGATGGCAATATTTAAGAGAGAGAAGCGTTAGAATATATAGGCGTGCGGGGGCGCGATGCAGCCATGGAGCAGCATCGCCTTTCACACGTACGGAACACGACTATGCGAAAAAACAGCGCAACAAGATTAAGGCGCCTGCTTCCTGCCGGGATATGGGCTGTGCTTTTCGTGGCCTTAGCGGCCGCGACGGCGCTTTCGTCGTGTTCTCCGAAGAAGAATACCGCGGCTACGCGTAAGTATCAGGAGTTTATAACACGCTACAACATTCACTACAACGGCGACACGCACTACAAGGAGACCCTTGCAGAGATGGAGTCGACCTATGAGGACGACTACTCGCTGCCGCTTGTGATACATCCGGCGGCCGCACGAGCCAACGAGAAGGCCCCGCAACCCTCGGGCAATTTCGACCGCTCGATCGAGAAGGCCCAGAAGGCCATACAGCTGCGCTCCATCAAGAAAAAACCGAAAAAACAGGCAGGCAAGAGCGGCGACGCCAAATACAAGGCGTGGATGCGCCGCGAGGAGTATAATCCCTTTCTCCACAATTCCTGGATGATGATGGGCCGCAGCCAGTATATGAACGGCGATTTCCTGGGGTCAGCGTCGACTTTCTTCTATATCTCCAAGCATTTCTCGTGGCTTCCGGCCACGGTGGTGGAAGCCAAGCTATGGCAGGCACGCTGCTACTGCGCCCTCGACTGGATTTTCGAGGCCGAAAACATCCTGACGCGCGTAAAGCCCGACCAGCTGACATCGAAAAAGATACGCTCGCTCTACTACTCCACCTACGCCGACCTGCTGGTGAAACAGAAGGAGTATGAGAAAGCCATCCCGATGCTCACGGAGGCTGTAAAGCTTGCCACGAAAACCCAGAAACCGCGCCTGAACTTTCTTCTTGGGCAGGTATACACCCTTGCGGGCGACAAGGAGCAGGCCTACAAGGCATTCAAGAAAGCCGCCGGAAGTTCGAGCACGAGCTACCGCGCCCAGTTCAACGCCCGCATCAAGCAAAGCGAGGTATTTACCGGCACAGACATAATGCCCGAAGTGAAGGCTCTCAAACGCATGGCCCGCTACGACCGCAACAAAGAATATCTCGACCAGGTATACTATGCCATCGGCAATCTCTACCTCTCGCGCGGCGACACCACCAACGCCATTGCAAACTACGAGCTGGCGGTGGAGAAGTCCACCCGCGGTGCTATCGACAAGGCCATAGCCCAGATAACCCTCGGCGCCCTGTATTACGACCGCCATCTCTACGCCAAGGCCCAGCCCTGCTATTCGGAGGCTGTGCCGCTACTGCCGGAGTCGTGGCCCGACCTGGCCACGCTGCGGCGCCGCAGCGATGTGCTCGACGAGCTCGCACTCTATTCGCAGAATGTGGAGCTGAACGACTCGCTGCTGCGCCTATCGGCCATGACGCCCGAACAGCAGCGCGCCGTGGTCGACAAGATAATCGAGGAACTCAAGAAAAAAGAGAAAGAGGAGGCCGACGCGGCCGCCCGCGAGGAATTCCTCGCCAACCGCGACGCCATGGGCCAGGGGCTGCAGAGCAATACCGCGCCCCAGACCTTCACGATGAACAACGGCGACGATTCGTGGTACTTCTACAACACCGCCACAAAAAACGCCGGACGCACCCAGTTCCAGCGCAAATGGGGCAACCGCAAGCTGGAAGACAACTGGCGCCGTCGCAACAAGGCATCGTTTGACTTCAACGACTTCGGCGGCGACAACGCCGACGCCGAAGGAGAAGACACCGAACAGACTGAAGAGGCCGAAACCGACGAGCAGGAAAAGGCCGACGCCGAAAAGGAAAACGACCCCCATTTCCCTGAATATTACCTCAAGCAGATTCCCAAGACCGACGCCGAACGCCAGACGGCCAACGACATAATCCAGGAAGGGCTCTACAACATGGGGGTAATCCTCAAGGACAAGATGGAGGACTTCCCGGCCGCCGAGTCGGAATTCAACCGCCTGCTCAGCCGCTATCCCGACAACATTTACCGACTCGACACCTACTACAACCTCTACCTGATGTATGTGCGTCAGGGCGACACGGCGCGCGCCGAGCATTTCCGCAACCTGATTCTGACCGACTTTCCCGAATCGAGCTACGGCATGGCCATGCGCGACCCCGACTACATCGGCAACCTGCGCCGCATGATGGACGAGGAGAACCGACTCTACGACGAGGCTTTCGAGGCATACGCGGCCAACGACAACAGCCGGCTGCACCGGATTTACCAGCGTGTGCGCACCGATTTCCCACTTACGGCGCTCATGCCGAAATTCATGTTTCTCGAAGCCCTCGCCCAGGTGACCGACCGCAACACGGAGGGATTCAAGGCTACCCTTATGGAGCTGCTCGAGCGCTACCCCGACACCGACATCACCCCATACGCATCCGCCTACCTCAAAGGGCTGGCCCAGGGGCGCGAACTGCAGACTCAGGGGGGCAACATGCGCGGCATGGTGTGGGACATCCGCCTGAGCAACGATTCCATTGCCGGCGATGCCGAGGGCGAACTCGAATTCGACCTCGACCCGCAGACGCAGCAGTACCTCATATTGCTCTATCCCACCGACGAAATTTCGGCCAACGGACTTCTGTATGAGGTGGCGCGTCACAACTTCGGCTCATTTGTCGTGAAGGATTTCGACCTGGAGCAGATGAACTTCGGGCGCCTCGGCCTCCTTATAATAAAAGGATTCGACAACGTGGAGGAGATAAACCATTACCGCAAGGTTATGGCCGCCAGCCCGACGCTGAAACTGCCCCCGCAGGTAAGACCCGTAGTAATTTCCGCCGCCAACTTCGACACGCTGCTGCAGAACGGCCGTTCCTTCGACGACTATTTCCGCTACATGCGCGACAAGACCTACCGCGACACCGAGGAAGCCGTGCTGCCTCCCGAAGTGTTCGGCCCGTCGGAAGGTCTCGACCCGGAGGAAACCGCAGAAGAGACCGGTCCGCTCTACGAGACGGAGGAGACCACGACAGGAGCCACGGAAGAAGAGCCGAAAGAAAAGCCGGAGGAAGTCATCCCTGAGCCTCAGCCCGACACCGAGGAGCTACCCGAGGCGATGCCTGAAACACAACCGGAAAGCAAGCCTGCAACGAAGCCTGCGGCTAAACCCGAAGCCAAGCCGGAGCAGAAGCCCGCGGCCAAACCGGCGCCGAAACCCGTCCCCAAGCCTGCTCCAAAGCCCAAGCTGCCCGACTACGAGCCCGGCTCGGAAGGCGACGACCCCCTGCTCGACTGAACGCATCATCAACCCGCTAACACATCAAAACCGCAATGGCAACCACGATACTCTGGGCCGACGACGAGATCGACCTGCTCAAACCCCACATAATGTTTCTCCGCTCGAAAGGCTACGAACCAGTAACGGTGAACAACGGCCACGACGCCCTCGAGCTCGTGGAGTCGCGCCATTTCGACATGGTGATTCTCGACGAGAACATGCCCGGTCTCACCGGACTTGAAACTTTGCAGCGTATCAAGCAGATAGCGCCGCAGACACCCGTAATCATGATCACCAAGAGCGAGGAGGAGAACATCATGGACCAGGCTGTAGGCAACAACATTGCCGACTACCTGATCAAGCCCGTGAATCCCAACCAGATACTTATGTCGATCAAGAAGAACCTGCACAGCGACAAGCTCGTGAGCCAGACGGCTACCACAAACTATCAGCAGGAATTCGCATCAATCGGCATGCAGATCAACGACGCACGCACCATAGGCGACTACTACGCACTATATGAGCGTCTGGTCGGCTGGGAGATGCGTCTGGCATCGGCCGACAGCGCTATGGCCGACATGCTGCGCATGCAGAAGGCCGAAGCCGACAACGCCTTTTATAAATTCGTGAAACGCAACTACGCCGACTGGATAGCAGCCCTCCCCTCCACTCTCTCGTCGGGCAAACCATATCCCGAAGGCGAGGAGCGGCCGATGCTCAGTCCGGAAATATTCCGCAACACGGTGTTTCCGCTTGTAGAACAGGGCGAAAAGGTATTTTTCATCCTGATCGATAACTTCCGCCTCGACCTCTGGCTTACGATAAAGCCTCTGCTGGCCGAGTATTTCACCTTCTCGGAAAGCCTCTACAGTTCAATCCTTCCGACGGCCACGCAATATGCCCGCAACGCCATCTTCTCCGGCCTGATGCCTATCGATATCGCCCGCCTCTTCCCCCACCTCTGGGTCGACGAAGACGAGGACGAGGGGAAAAACCTCAACGAGAGCGAGCTGGTGCAGACCCACTTCGAACGGTTCCGCCGCCAATGCAGATTCAGCTACCACAAAATCAACGATTCGGCCGGAGGAGAGAAACTGCTGCGCGACTTCCGCAACCTCAGCGGCAACCAGCTGAACGTAATCGTGCTGAACTTCATCGACATGCTCAGCCATGCCCGCACCGAGAGCCGCATGATACGCGAGCTGGCAGGCACCGATGCCGCCTATCGCTCGCTGGCCGAATCGTGGTTCCGCCACTCGCCCGCGCTCGAGATTTTCAGGCGCATAGCCGAAAGCGGTGCGAAAGTGATTGTGACCACCGACCACGGCACCATCCGCGTTGACAACCCGCTGAAAGTGGTGGGCGACAAAAACACCAACACCAACCTTCGCTACAAAGTGGGGAAGAACCTGGCTTACAACAACCGGCAGGTGTATGAAATCAAGAAACCCCAGGAATTCGGCCTCCCCTCGCCCAACGTGAGCTCGACCTACATCTTCGCGGGCAACAACGATTTCTTCGCCTATCCCAACAACTACAACTACTACGTGCAGTATTACACTGATACCTTCCAGCACGGCGGCATCTCGCTCGAAGAGATGATAGTGCCGCTGGTAGTGCTCACGCCGAAAGAATAACCCCTACAGGACAACAAAAACCTAACCGAACATGAAGATAGAAATACCCAACCGCGAGGCCCTGCCTCAGGCAGCCAAAGAATTCGCCGCACAGATGGGCGACGAGACCGTCTACGCCTTCTACGGCGAAATGGGCGCCGGGAAAACAACTTTCATAGGCGAGCTATGCCGCGCCCTGGGCGTGGAGGACGACCTCGCCAATTCCCCCTCGTTCTCGATAATCAACGAATACCGTTCGGACACCACCGCCGAACTCATCTACCACTTCGACCTCTACCGGCTGGAGAATATTGACGACGCCCTCGAAATCGGCGTGGAGGATTATTTCGACTCCGGAGCCCTTTGCCTGCTCGAATGGCCCGAACGCATCGAAGCCCTGCTGCCCGACGATACCGTGAAGGTGCACATCACCGTAAATCCCGACGAATCGCGCACGCTCGCCATCGAGAAGCCCGAATAAGTTTCCGGCGCAGAGCGAAACCACAAAAAGAAGCTGAAAGATGATACAGGAACTCGAAAGCGTAGCATCTACCAACACGTGGGCCAAGGAAAACGCCGCCCAACTGCTCCACGGCGACGTAGTGGTGACCCACAACCAGACCTCCGGGCGCGGCCAGCGCGGCTGCCATTGGGAGGCCGAGCCGGGCAAGAACCTCACTTTCTCGCTATATCTCCAGCCTACGGAGGTTGCTCCCGACCATCAGTTCATGATTTCCGAGATAGTGGCTCTGGCAGTGGCCGGAACCGTGGAGCGTGCGCTTGCCGAGGCCGTAGACTCCGACCGCGTGGCGGTAAAATGGCCTAACGACATCTATGTGGACGACCGGAAAATAGCAGGCATCCTTATCGAGCACACCCTCCAGGGGAATACAATCAGCCAGACAATAGCCGGTGTGGGGCTAAATGTAAATCAGACGGAATTCATAAGCGACGCTCCCAATCCGGTGTCGCTCGCCCAGCTCGCCCGCCATGAATATCCGCTCGCCGGACTGCTTATGGAGATCTGCAACGAAGTGACCACACGGCTTGCGGCTCCCGACCCCGCGACAATTCACGCCGAATTCAAGCACAAGCTCTGGCGCAACGACGGCATGCCCCACCCCTTCACTCTTCCCGACGGCACCCCCTTCGAGGCCACCATCGAGAATATTGAGCCCGACGGACGCCTGCTGCTCAGGCGCGTAGGCGCCGAACAGCCCGAAGCCTATTTCTTCAAGGAAGTGGCCTTCACATTGTAAAACAGAGAATAATTCAGCCCTGTGTAACCGGACATCGACGCCGGAGCCACAGGGCTGAAAAAGTATTATGTAGTTATCAGATTATCAGGCGGGAACATCACCGAAACGGTTGGGATACTGCTCGGAGGGCTGACAGCACCATACAATCCACAGAATCCAGCCTACAACGGGGATGAAGCAGATGAACCACCAGCCGCCACCCTTGCCTATGTCGTGCATGCGGCGCCAGCAAACGGCCAGCTGAGGAACAATGAATGCCAGACCAACCAGGCCGGAGATAATCTGACCGACCATACCGAAACGGTTGAGAACTCCCTGGAAACATCCTACAATAAACATAAAGAGGATAAACCACCAGTACTCCGCACGGCTTGCGCGGCCCTTGAAATCGGCATACTTGTTAAGACAGATCTGAATGGCCTCGCCGAATCCGATATACGGACGCTGAGGCATGGGGTTCTGCATCGGAGCCCCCTGCTGTTGGAAGTTTTGTTGCATGATTACAAAAATTTTGAGTATGTTTGCACATTGAAAACGGATGAATGCTTCCCTCGCCTCGGCTACGGAAGATATTGAAGTTATTTAAACTTTTTCTTCAACCACGACGACAAAGGTAAGCCATTTATTCGGTTTCCACAACAAAAAGAAATACTACCCAGCCTAACGCCTCCGCCAAATGAGATTCATCGCATCGTTTGTAGCCTTACTTATCGCCGGGATGGCCGCAGCCTCACCGGTTGCCTCCGATACCACCGCCACAGTGCGTTCCGACCAGTCGGTGGGACTCGTATTGAGCGGAGGGGGAGCCAAGGGTATCGCCCACATCGGTGTAATCCAGGCGCTGGAAGACAACGACATACCCATCGACTTCGTGGCCGGCACGTCGATGGGCGCTATAGTAGGCGGTCTATACGCCTGCGGATATACGCCGGCAGAGATGATGGAGCTTCTGCAGTCGAAGGGATTCGGGATGTGGTCGACAGGCACTATCGATCCGAACCTCACATATTATTTCCTTCAGCAGAGGCAGACTCCGGCGTTCGCCCATCTTAACGTGAATATCGGCCGCCGCGACTCCACTGCCTCCGCCGGCATCATGCCGTCGAGCCTGATTTCGCCGCTTCCGATGAATTTCGCATTCATGGATCTTTTCGCCGCCTACACGGCGCAATGCGGGGGCGACTTCAACCGGCTGTTCGTGCCGTTCCGCTGCGTGGCATCGGATGTGACCCACAAGCACAAAGTGGTTTGCCGCAGCGGAATGCTCAGCGACGCAATAAGGGCATCGATGTCGTTTCCGGCAGTATTTCTTCCGATCAGCATCGATGGGGTGGAACTTTACGACGGAGGCATCTACGATAATTTTCCCGTCGACGTGATGCGTGAGGATTTCGCCCCGTCGATAATGATAGGAGTCGACGTGCATTCCGAAGACGCCGAACCGTCCAGCAGCATAGTCAGCCAGCTGGAAAACATGATAATCCAGAACAACGACTATTCCCTCCCGCCCGACGAAGGGATAAGAATCCATATCGACGTGAGCCGATTCTCGCTGCTCGATTTCGGGAAAGCGCGTGAAATCTATGCCATAGGCTATGCACGCGGCCTTGAGATGATGGATTCGATACGCTCGCGCGTGTCGTCGCGGATTCCGCAGCCCACCCGACAGCTGCGACGCGACGTATTCAAATCAGCCTCACCCTACGTAAGATTCGACTCGGTGCATGTGGAAGGCGGCACACGGCAGCAGAACGAGTACATCAAACGCATCTTCGAGAGCTCTCGCCATAAAGCCGATACATTCGGCATAGAAGCAGCCCGTCTGGCCTACTACCGTGCCCTGACGCCCGGACGCCTGCGCAACCTCTTTCCGCAGGCCCACTACAATCCGTCGACGGGGCTATTCGCCCTCGACCTTACGGCCGACGTAAAAAACAATTTCTCGCTCGGTGCCGGCGGCTTCCTCACCTCAAGCGTCAACTCGATGATATTCGTCTCGGCCAACTATCGCAGCATGGCCGCCAATTCGTGGGCCACAAGCCTCATGGGATGGATCGGTCAGAGCTATATGGCGGCTCAGGCCGACGTGCAGATGCTCTTCAGCCACACCCGGCCTTCGGCACTCGAGCTGCAGGCTGTAGTGAGCCGACAGAAATACTACGAGAACGACCGCCTTTTCTACGAGGACAATTCCCCCGCATTCGTGAGCCATCTCGACATGTTCGGACGGCTGAGCTACGCCTATGCCGCCGGACGCCGCGGACGGCTGAGTATCGGTGTGGGAGGCGGACGCGCCCTCAACCGATTCTATGCTCCCGATCCTGCGGATCTTCCGCTATCGGGGAGGGAAGAGACACGCATGAACCTTGCCCAGGCGCTGCTGCGCTTCGACTACAACACCCTCGACAATCAGAGCTATCCCCGTTCCGGCGCCAATATTCGCCTGACGGCCATGCAGACCGTCGGAAAATACCACCACACCCTGCGACGCTTCCGCGAACGTATGGGCCAGGAGGAATTCTACTACTCAACCGGCCAGCACTGGGGTCAGGCCGAGCTTCAGGCCGAGAAATACTTCGGACTTGGCAGCCGCTTCGCCTTAGGCACCTCGGTCGATGTGCTCGTCTCCAACCGGCGGCTGCTTAACACGTATTATGCTTCGGTGGTAAATGCCCCGGGCTACACACCATTCAGTTCAATGGAGGATCTGTTCAACAAGACGTTTCATGCCAACTCGTTTGCCGCCGTAGGACTGACACCGGTCTGGACGCCGCTCCAACGTGCTCAGGTGCGTCTGGGGGCGCACATGTTCATGCCGTTCCGGGCCATCGAGCCCGACGAGGAGGGTGGAGCCCGCCACGGCGACTGGTTCTCCGACCCGCAGTTTCTCGGCGAGCTCGACCTGGTCTACAACCTCCCCTTCGCCTCACTATGCGGCTATGTCAACTACCTCTCGGGGAGCAGCGCCCGCTGGAACGTCGGCCTCTCATTCGGCCTCTATTTCACCGCCGCCACCTTCCTCCGCTAAAAGTTGCCTCATATCATTGAATCTGATTTTGCGGGAAGCACAATTTAGGGAGGGATTGCGGCGTTATATATAGAAGCGCGAAACAAAATCATTTTGCGTGATATAAATCTAAATTGCGCGAAACAGGCAAGCGAACTGAAATTGCGCGAAACAAGCAAATATCCAGAGATGCGATACCTTCACGATATTAAATCCAGGCTGGCGGCAGGGATTCTCCTGCTGATGGCTGCGGCCATGCTCGGCGGATGCCGCGGCGCCAAGCTCTCGGTTGCCAACGAGCAGTTCGAACGTGGCGAATACTTCGAGGCCCAGAAAACCTACCGCAAGGTCTACAACAAGCTGACCAAGCGCGAACAGCGCCCCCAGCGCGGCGCCGTGGCCTATCAGATGGGACTCTGCTATTCCAAGCTTGGCATGTCGGCCCGCGCGGCCTCTGCCTACGGCAACTCGCTGCGCTACGGCTGCCCCGACTCCACTGCCCTTCTCTATATGGGTCAGGCCCTGCAGGCCGAAGGGAAATACGCTCCGGCTCAGAAGGCCTACGAAGAGTTCATCGCCAAGGTGAAATCCGAGCCCGAGACTCAGGAGAACGCCACAAAACGCCGTCAGCTTCTCGCCCAGGCCGACAACGGATTGGCAGGATGCCGCTTCGCGCTCGCGCAGAAAGGGCATCCCACCCGCTACATGGTGAAGAACGCAAAACTATTCAACTCACGCCGCGCCGACTTCGCGCCGATGTTCATAGACCCACAGAGCGAGGACGTACTCTATTTCACCACCACCAACGAGAAGGTGACCGGTACCAAAAAGAGCGAAATCACCGGCATGAAGAAGGGCGACATCTGGATGACCCGCAAGAACGAAAAGGGCGAATGGCAGCGCCCCGAGACGGTGGAGGGGGAACTCAACACCGAAAACGACGAGGGCGTAATCAGCTTCACCCCCGACGGCCAGACCATGTATCTGAGCCGCGCGCGCCGCGAGCCTAACGCCCATACGGGCGTGGAAATATACACCTCCCAGCGTTCCGACGCCAAATGGAGCGCCCCCGTGAAATATGAAATCACCGCCGACACCATCTCGAGCTACGGACATCCCGCCGTGTCGCCCGACGGCAAATGGCTCTATTTCACCAGCGACATGCCCGGGGGCTCGGGCGGCAAGGATATCTGGCGCGTCAACATCCAGGAGCGTGTCGGCTCGCTCGAAAACCTCGGGGAATTCATCAACACCCCCGGCGACGAGATGTTCCCCTACGTCCGCACCGACTCGCTGCTCTACTTCGCCTCCGACGGCCATCCCGGCTTCGGCGGTCTCGATATCTTCAAGGCCACTCTTACACCTTCTGGGGGATGGAAGGTTGAGAATATGGGAGCGCCGATGAATTCGGCCGCCGACGATTTCGGCATAACGTTCGGCAAGGGCGAAAGCGGATTCTTCAGCTCCAACCGCACCGACGGACGCGGCTACGACCACATTTACTCGTTCGTTCTCCCCGACCTCGAGATATGGATCTCGGGATGGGTGCTCGACAAGGACGAGGAACCCGTGCCCAACGCCGTAATCCGCATCGTGGGCAACGACGGCTCCAACCAGAAGGCCGTGGCCAAACCCGACGGCTCGTTCCGCTTCCCGCTTCAGCGCGGCATCAGCTATGTGATGCTCGCCGGAGCCAAAGGCTACCTCAACGCCAAGCAGGAATTCACCTCCGACACAGCCGAGGAGGATGCCGAATACGGCGTGGACTTCATCCTGGCCTCCATCCATAAGCCCGTCGTGGTCGACAACATATTCTACGATTTCGACAAGGCCACGCTGCGCCCCGAGTCGAAGACCGCACTCGACGAGCTTGCCCAGGTGCTCCGCGACAATCCCAACGTTACCATCGAAATGGCATCGCACACCGACCGCATGGGCACCGACGAATATAATATCGATCTCTCCGGGCGCCGCGCGAAGTCGGTTATCGATTACCTTATATCCGTTGGAATCAAGCCCGACCGCCTGCAGAGCCAGGGCTACGGCGAAAGCCGCCCGAAGACCATCACCAAGAAGCTCGCACGGCTCTATCCGCAGTTCAAGGAGGGCGACGTGCTCACCGAGGAGTATATCCTGGCTCTCCCCGAGGCCGACCAGGAGGTAGCCGACCAGATCAACCGCCGCACCGAGTTCCAGGTGCTCTCCATCAACTACCAGATGTATTGACCCACACGCAGGAATAGAAACTCTAACGGCATGAAATTCACCACCGAAGTCGAGATTGAGCCGTCGACCTGGAAAATTGCCCATGGCGAGACTGTATGGACCATCGGCTCCTGTTTCGCCGACAATCTCAGTTCGAGGATGGCCGACCGTCTGCTCCGCGTGCGCGTCAATCCTTTCGGGGCGCTCTACAATCCCGCCTCGATAGCCACTGCGCTCCGCGCCGCCATCGACGGTCGCGTCTACACCCCGGAGGAAATGGTCGAGAGTCAGGGGATGTGGCACTGTATGGACTATGCCACCACGCTCTCGCGCCTTACGGCCGAGGAAACTGCCGAAGCTGTAAACGCCCTCGTTACATCCCTTCACGCCGAACTGCCCCGCCTCGAGGTGCTGATGGTTACGTTCGGTTCCACCCACGTATTCACCGACCTCTCCACTGGCTGCATTGCCGGAAACTGCCACAAGCTACCGGCAAACCGCTTTGCCGAGCGCGACCTGAGCATCGACGAAATCGTGGAGGAATGGACCGCACTGATAGCCCGTCTGCGCTCCCTGCGCCCCGGGCTGAATATCCTCTTAACGGTCAGCCCCGTGCGCCACAAAGCCTATGGGCTCCACGCCGACCGGCTGAGCAAAAGCCGCCTTCTGATAGCCGTCGACGAGCTCTGCCGCCGTTGCGACGCCACCTACTTCCCTGCCTACGAGCTGCTTGACGACGAGCTGCGCGACTATCGTTTCTACGCCGCCGACATGGTGCATCCATCAGATGTAGCGGCCGATTATATCTTCGAGCGGTGGGCTCAGGTTTTCTGTTCGGAACAGACGCGCCGACTCTTCGCCGAGGGGCTACGCCTCACCTCCAGACTGAAACACCGCCCGATTGCCGGAATGCAAACAAACGATTTTCTACAATCTACAGCAGCCCTCGCCAACCGGATGATTACTGAACATCCCGAATTGGCAGAGGCCATTGCAGAAATACTCCCGAAAATGATCAACTAACCTTCCCACACAACGATGAAGGAAACTTTTAAAGACATTTGCCGCTCGCTCTCCACTATATCTACCTGCCCGGAATTCACCGTCGTTTGTCCCGCAGGGGCAGACCCTGCGATACGGCACCTGCTCATCGACAGCCGCGCCCTGGGCGACGCTCCCTCGACCATGTTTTTCGCCATCCGCACCGGCCGCAACGACGGCCACCGGTTTGTAGAACCGCTCTACAACCGCGGCGTGCGCGCCTTCGTGGTTGAACCGGGGTTTGATACCGCTCCCTACGCCGATACGGCGTTTATCGTTACTGAAAGTCCCGAAACCATACTTCAGAGCCTCGGCTGCGCGGCACGCGATGCGATGAAAGGCACCGTTGTGGCCATCACAGGCTCGCGTGGAAAAACACTCGTAAAAGAGTGGCTTGCCGAGATGCTTGCCGGGAAACGCCGCGTGGCCCGTAGCCCGCGCAGCTTCAATTCCTCGCTCGGCGTGCCTCTCTCGCTCTGCATGGCCGCCGGCGATTCCGAAATTGTGCTCATCGAGGCCGGAATCTCTCAGACCGGCGATATGGAGCCGCTCGAAGCGATGATACGGCCCGACGTGGTGGTCCTCACCGACATCTCCGACGCCCACGACGACGGTTTTCCATCGCGCGAGACCAAAATCGCAGAAAAACTCCGGCTTGCCCGTCGGGCGCACACTATCATATACCCCTCGGCAGTTCCGGGTGTGACCCAAGCCATTAAGAAGGCTCTCGCCGACGGTCTCCTTCCCGCAGGAATCAGACTGATTGACTCCTCCGCCGAAATGTCGGGATCCGCTGCCAACGAGCGCCTGCAGCGCGGATGGGAGGAAGCCAACGTGGCCACCTGCCGCGCCGCCCTGCGGCTGCTCGGCATCGACGACGCCGGGATTGCAGAAGCCATAGGATTGCTCAACCCAATAAATACACGCCTCAACGTGGCCGACGGCGTAAACCACTGCCAGATTGTGGTCGACGACTATCCATTCGACCTCATTTCGCTCGATCCGGCGCTCGATTTCGTTAATGCCCGGCGCACCAACGGCCAGAAGTTCACCCTCATTTCGCCAGAACTGCCGCGCCCCGATGCCGATTCCTATACCACCCTCATCGATATAGCCTGCCGCAAGGGTGTAGACCGCATAATCGGCATCGGTGCCGCATACGGCAAAGTAGCCGACCGGATGCCGGAGGGGAGCCGGTGGTATTCCACGGTCGACGAGGCAATTGCGTCGCTCACGCCATCAAGCTTCTCCAATGAGATAATATTGGTGGAGGGATGCTACGGCTCGCGCCTTGCCGACGTCGCCCATACTCTCGAGGCACGCACCCACGAGACGGTACTTGAAGTGAATCTCGACGCCATGGTCCAGAATTTCAACTTCTACCGCTCGCACCTCAAGCCCTCCACGGGCGTCGTGGCCATGGTGAAGGCCTCCGGCTATGGCGCCGGAAGCTACGAACTCGCCAAGACGCTCCAGAGCCGAGGCGCGGCATATCTGGCCGTGGCCGTACTCGACGAGGGCATCGAACTCCGCGAAGCCGGAATCACGATGCCCATAATGGTACTTAATCCCAAGGTGCTCAACTACCCTCTGCTGTTCCGCTACCGCCTGGAGCCGGAAATCTATGATTTCGACATCCTTGAGGAAATCATCTCCGAGGCATCGCGTCTGGGCATAGAGCGCTACCCCATCCATATCAAACTCGACACCGGCATGCACCGCCTCGGATTCCTTGAAGCCGACCTGCCCCGCCTTATCGAGCGTATCAAAAGGCAGAACTGCGTGGAAGTCAGCTCGGTATTCTCCCACCTCGCCACGGCCGACTGTCCCGACATGAACGACTACACCGAAATGCAGCTGCACACGTTTGCCCGCTGCTCGCAGAAGATAATCGACGCGTTCGCCGACCATTATGTGAAACGCCACATCCTCAATACCGCCGGGATAATCCGCTATCCAGAGTACCAGTATGATATGGTGCGTCTGGGAATCGGCCTGTATGGTATCCCGGTGCTGAACGACGGTTCGGAAGATGGCCTGCGCCCCGTCTCCACCCTCCGCTCTCCCATAATCTCCATAAAGACCTGGGATGCCGGCACGACCATAGGCTACGGGCGCCGCGGACTGCTTACACGCCGCAGTGTGATAGCCACCGTACCCATCGGCTATGCCGACGGCATAGACCGCCATATGGGCCGGGGTGCCGTAAGCTTTTTGGTCAACGGCGTGAAATGCCCCACCGTAGGCAACATCTGTATGGACATCCTCATGCTCGACGTTACCGAGGCCAACGCCAAAGTCGGCGACAGCGTGGAGATTTTCGGCGAAGGGAATCCGGCCCAGACGCTCTCCGACGCCCTCGACACCATCCCCTACGAAATTCTCACCTCCGTGAGTCCGCGGGTGCGCCGCATCTACTATTCCGAATAAAAGCAGATAAGATTAGGAAGTCTTTTAAAAATAATTTTAAAAGACTTCCCATCATAAATGGCCTTATCGGCAGTGTAGATAGGTTGTATTGCGATGTCCGGCAGAAAATCAATAGCCGTAGAG
Source organism: uncultured Porphyromonadaceae bacterium (assembly GCA_900545955.1). Classification (GTDB taxonomy): domain Bacteria; phylum Bacteroidota; class Bacteroidia; order Bacteroidales; family Muribaculaceae; genus UBA7173. Next base: position 32,877 of record URAU01000018.1, on the reverse strand, counting down.
CGATTCGCCTACAGTGATTTTTGTCACATCCGGATCGACTGTAAGGCTCATTCCGCCTGCATAGTAGGTGTTAATATCCTGATCGTAGGTAGCTCCGGGAAGACGTTTTACTTCGGAAGCTTTCGACCCGACATGAATTCCTTTGGCAGTCTTCACAGCGGAATCGTAAACCTCTATGCCGCCCACGGTGCCGTTTGTCATGATAATCGCAGCAAAGATGGTTTTGCCGTTGTTTTTGAATTCCACCCATCCGGCGCGGTCGGCGGGAATATCCATTTCGTTGGGGTCCTTCTTTACATATTTCATTGAGCTGTAGAGACCGGACTGCGTGGCGGGAATCGCCGAGCGCTTCATGCCGATTTTCACGTTGCCGAGTCCGGCTTTGGTAAGTACTGGAGCGGCGTCGGCCGCAGCCTTTTGGACCGTTGTTGCCGTAGTTTTTGCGCGGGCTGCGGTTTTACGCTGAGATGCGCCCGAAGCGTCAGTTGTGCCGCCAATTGCCAGTACAGCAACTGCCAGCATGGTTGCGATTGTCTTTTTCATTGTGTCAGGAATTATATTAGTATCAGTTATTTATATTCAGATTGTCGAACCGCACATGGAGGTCAGGTGTGCCATATGCGCCGAAAGTTGCCACCACCTTGGAAAAATCCTTCGTATTTGCAGGAACATCTCCTATGTAAGTGCGCATACGCACAGGCTGATTCGGTGTGAGCTTGAATGATCCGTTAAACGACGCTGTTTCTGATCCGACGATGTACTGGTTTCCAGCCTCGTCGTACGCATAGCTCGAGTCGCGATTGAAGAAACCCGCTGAAATATCGTCATCGCCTGTCTGAGTAAGCGTATACTCCAGAGTGACAAGCTTTTTATCTCTATCGTAAGAGGCTCCAAGATAATTCACCTTAATTTCAGGATGTGTGCAATATACCCCTGCGCGGTTCGATTCAAGAAAGCCTTTAAGTGGAATGTTCCTAAACTTATACATGTATTCCCCGTAAAGATTCTTATCCCGCCTTATGTTGCTTCTTCCGCCTATCCGCAGTTCGGAGATGGAATTTGCATTTCTCGGCAACCGGTCGATATAAAGATAACCCTGCCGGCGCGAGTCTGCGCGAACCATTTTGTCGGAACGGTTGTATTCGTTCGTCACTTTCATGGTCTGACCACAGTCGAAATCGGCCTCTGAATCGGTGCCGGTACGCGAAGACCCATTGACATATATCCAGAACTGTGAATAGTCTATATCGTTGTTATTCTGAATTGTATAGGAAATCAAGATGCCATTGCCGTAGCGCTCGGCATAGTTGATTCGGATATCAACACCGGGTACCGTCATATCTTCGGCCGCACTACTGTCTTTGTCCTTTTTATGGTCGCAATTGTCAAGACCGGTGGCCTTGCCAATCTTACTTCCAACTTTTTCAACCTTTTTACCGAGTTTACCGAGTTCACCGAAAATATCGGCCTGGACAGAATGAACCGGCAACATTGCCAGGGCAATCAATGCAATTACTGCTTTTTTCATGTTGTCTATGAAATGCTTTAATATGGTTATGGGACTAACGGGCGTATACGATGATGTAGTTTAAGCTTGAGTCTGCATACATTTTCATACGGCATTAGCATACATCTTTGAATCCGGGTTTTTATACTGGATTATCACGATGGAAGAATGGATGCATAGCGCAAAATTATATACTTTTTAGCAATTACCCCCCCGATTTGGTTAAACATTGTTAATGGAATATTGTAAGAATTCCTCCATGTCTTTTTCCTATGTCCACAAAATAACCTGCATGTTGATTGCTCTCCTGAAAGATGACTATAAATAATCAATCAGGCGGTGATTCAAAACAATTTGAATCACCGCCTGTAAGTTTGAGCGAGAATGGGGTTAGGCGCACATTTCTATTGCGGCAGCCTGATTTTCGTTGTAGGTGCGGTTTACGGCGTTCTGCAGGTAGAGCATCTTGCAGAACACTACGAGATTAAGGATGCCGAGCGTAATCCAGCCCAGGAACACGGCAATCAGATAGGTCGATACCTGAAGGCCCTGCTGACGGCCGTTCACTGCCAGATAGGTGTTGCAGCGACTGATCCACATGCAGTACCATACGATGCTGTAGATGCCGAGGGTGAGGATGGAGAACACGATGAAGAGGAAAAGTCCGGTTGTGCTCCTCCCGTCGCCTTTGCAAGCCGTGTTTGTCTCTTTTGCAAATGCGTAGATCAGATACCACTGGTAGAAGCCCAGAGTTACGATAGTCAGAAGAAAGGCTAACCAGAAGCCGCGGTTGGTTGGTAACATAGCGAAAAAAATTAGAAATGTAAAAAAAATAGTTGGTTTATGTGTTTTCAGTGAAAATCATCAGGAATATGCAAATGTATACATTTCTTGTAGTATTTACCAAATAAACATATAAAAAGCTTACTCAAATTTATATGAAAGGATTTTCGTATCTTTGCAGAAGCGGGGAAATGGGCATGGATTTTGTTATAGACACACAGACGTGAGAGATATAATATCAAGATATAATTATTTCCGGGCACTCCTTAATGTGTCGCTTTTATGGGCGTTTTGCCTCATGATTGTCGTCCCGGCGTACGGACAAAACGGGACGCCGGCGCCCGCACCTCTTTCCGAGCAGGTCGCTCCGCAGGCTAAGGTAAGCGTACTGACGTGTGCGCCGGGGGCGCAAATCTACCAACTCGAGGGGCATACTGCACTTCGCCTGCAGATTCCCGCCGCCGACGGCTTGACAGCTCGCGACGTGGTTGTAAACTGGGGCGTATTCGACTTCGCCGCACCTAATTTCGTATATCGCTTCGTCAAGGGGGAAACCGACTACATGGCGCTCGCCTATCCCACTCAGCTTTTCCTTGAGGAGTATCGCCGCGAAGGGCGGCGCGTTGTCGAACAGACCATCAGTCTGACGCCCGCACAGACCGACAGCCTTCTGGAGGCCATATCGCTGAATCTGCTCCCCGAAAACCGCACCTACCGCTACAACTACGTGCTCGACAACTGCGCCACACGCCCCATGGAGCTACTGACTCGCCATGCGGGTGTGGCCGATACGGCGCCTTTCGGCTCTACAGAGGCAGGGGAACAGACCTTCCGAACCGAGATGCGGCGGTACCACACCAACTATCCATGGTATCAGTTCGGTATCGACCTGGCCCTGGGGAGCGGTCTGGACCGCAAGATTTCTGATCGGGAACGCAATTTCGCTCCTGTAGAACTGCAAAAGTCGCTCGCCAAAGCACAAAAGGCCGACGGAAGCCCCTTGGTAGAATCCACCGATATACTCGTGGACGGCCCGGAAGAGGGAACTGCCGAAGGAAAAACTCCGGCACTTCTCACCCCCATGGCCGTCGCACTCTACATTCTGCTCGCGGCCATTATCCTCAGTATCTTCGACATACGGCGGCACAGGCTCAGCCGATGGTTCGACAGTCTGCTGTTCGGCGTATACGGAGTGCTCGGGCTGCTGCTCACATTTCTCATCTTCGCATCCAGCCACTTCGCCACGTCGCCCAACTGGCTATATCTCTGGCTGAATCCGCTCTGCCTCTTCGCGGCGGCAGGAGTGTGGATTAAATCGTGGCGACGTGCGGTTTATTGCTATCAAATTTGTAACTTTGCGGCCGTGGCCGCTCTGTGCGCGGTCGGCTGCATGGGAGTTCAGAGCCTCAACGCCGCTTTCCTCCCGCTTATGGCCGCCGACCTTCTTCGCTCGGCCACATTCATATATCTGAACAGAAAATAATGAAGCCCCTACACCGTCCGCTTACCACATCTGTCGTGGCACTTTTAGTGGCCACCGCGACACTCTCGGCCGTGGCGCAGGCTCGCCGTCAGCCCGACGGCACGCGTCCACAGCGCCCGTCGCTCGTGGTAGGGATTGTGGTGGAAGGACTTTCGATGGACTATCTGGAGCTGCTGAAGCCCGAATTCACCGATGGCGGCCTGCGCCGTCTGATGGATGCCGGAATCACCATCAGCGACCTCGACTACGGCACGGGGCTCGACGGAGCTGCCGCCACAGCCGTGGTGTTCACAGGCACTTCTCCGTCGGTCAACGGCATCCCCTCCCGCACAGTCTACGATCCTGAGACGCGCAGAGTGGTATCCGCGGTCAACGACCCGGCCACCATCGGCAATTTCACCGACGAGACGCTCTCGCCCAAGGCACTGACCGCCTCGACGCTGGCCGACGAACTGCGCATCGACGCCGGCGGCCTCGGCTACGTTTACGCCATAGCGCCAAACGCTCCCGAAGCAATCATAATGGGCGGCCATGCCGGCAACAGCGCGTTCTGGATCAACGACGTGACAGGCAAATGGGCCACGACAACCTACTACAAGGACCTCCCTACGCCCCCGCAGACAATCAACCACCGCGAGCCCACCGACTCGCGGCTCGACACGCTGCAGTGGACACCGATTATTTCCGTCGACCGGCTTCCCGATCTCCCGGGCTACAAGAAACTGTACCCTTTCCGCCACACGTTCCCGCGTCAGAACGCCAACAGATATGTGGCCTATAAAAATTCGCCGGCCGTAAACGCCGACATCACCCGACTGGCATCCGACTATATCGGCATCCTCAACCTGGGCAAGCGCGACAACATCGACATGCTCAACCTGGGCTACTCGGTGCAGCCTTTCATCCATGGCCGCGACGCCGACAACCGCCCCGAAACGATGGACGCCTATCTGCGCCTCGACCGCAATCTGGCCAGTCTTTTCGCCGCCATCGACGCCAAGGGCCCGGGGATGGACCATACGCTCGTATTCATCGCCGGCACACCGCTGACCAACCGCACCCGCCGCGACGACGAGAAGTGGGGCACACCCTTCGGCGAGTTCTCCTCGCGCAAGGCCGTCTCGCTGCTCAACATGTACCTGATGGCCCTCTACGGCAACGGCGAATGGGTCAGCGGCTACCATAACGGACAGATATACCTCAACCACAAACTCATAAAGGAGCGCGACAAGAACCTCTCGGAAATCCGCGGAGAGTCGGCGCGCTTCCTTACGCGCATGAGCGGCGTCACCAGCGCCTGGACCATCGACGACGTAATCGACCGACGCGCCACCGAGCGCCCCGACGCCATGCGGCGCAATACCCCGGTGCAGACGGCCGGCGACGTCATAGTAAGCATCGCCCCAGGATGGCAGGAGACCGACGACGACAGCGACATGGAACGCCCGCAGACCACTCTGCGCGCCGCCACCACGGTCGCTCCGGCCTTCATTCTGGCTCCGGGCGAGGCGCCGCGCACCATCGGCGGAGCCGTCGACGCCCGCGTGCTCGCCCCCACCGTAGCGGGGATGCTCCGCATACGCTCGCCCAACGGCGCCTCGTTGCCGCGCCTGCGCTGGTAGGCGGCCTCATCTCTCTTTATCCATATCAACCCTTCAAAACAGATACAACACACCACCCACATATATATAGAAATGTCACTTCAATCGATACTTACGAAACTCTTTGGCAACAAGTCGACCCGCGACCTCAAAGAGATCAAACCCATTGTAGACAAAATCAACGCCATAGGCCCCACGCTCCACGACCTTACCAACGACGAGCTCCGCGGTAAGATCGACACCGTGCGCGCCGAAATAGCCGAGGCCATAAAAGCCGACCAGGACGCAGCCGCCGAAATCCGCTCGCGCGTGGAAGATCTCCCCTTCGACGAGCGGCAGCCGCTCTGGGAGGAAATCGACAAACATGAAAAAAATGTGCTCGATATCCTTGAGGACCAGCTCAACGAGCACCTTCCCATAGTATTCGCCACAATGCGCGAGACAGCCCGCCGCTTCGCCGAAAACGAGACCGTGGAGGTTACAGCCACCGACCTCGACCGCGAGCTCGCCGCCCAGGGCCGCGACTTCGTCAGCATCGAAGGCGACAAAGCCATCTGGAAGAACCGCTGGCTCGCCGGAGGCAACGAAATCACCTGGGACATGGTGCACTACGACGTTCAGCTTATCGGCGGCATCGTGCTCCATCAGGGCAAAATCGCCGAGATGGCTACCGGTGAGGGCAAAACACTCGTGGCAACCCTTCCGGTGTTCCTGCGCTCGCTCTCGAAAAAGGGAGTGCACGTGGTGACCGTCAACGACTACCTCTCCAAGCGTGACTCCGAGTGGATGGGCCCGCTCTACATGTTCCACGGCTCGACCGTAGACTGCATCGACAAGCACCAGCCCAACACACCCCAGCGCCGCCGCGCCTATGAATGCGACATCACTTTCGGTACCAACAACGAGTTCGGCTTCGACTACCTCCGCGACAATATGGCCATGTCGCCCCAGGACATGGTGCAGCGCAAGCACTACTACGCAATTGTCGACGAGGTCGACTCCGTTCTTATCGACGACGCCCGTACGCCGCTCATCATCTCCGGTCCCGTCCCCAAGGGCGACGACCAGATGTTCAACGAATACAAGCCCAACGTGGAGAATGTGGTCCAGGCCCAGCGCCGCCTTGTCACCCAGATTCTCGCCGAGGCCAAGCAGAAAATCGTAAGCGAGGACAAGGAAGTGCGCAAGGAAGGCGAACTGCTGCTTTTCCGCGCCTTCAAGGGTCTGCCGAAATACGGCCCGCTGATTAAATTCCTCAGCGAGGAAGGTATGAAAAATGCCCTCCTGAAAACCGAGGCATACTACCTGCAGGACAACTCGCGAGAGATGCCCGTGGTGACCGACCCGCTATATTTCGTAATCGACGAGAAAAACCGCTCGGTGGAACTTACCGACAAGGGCTACGAAGTGCTCACCAATCGCAATCAGGACCCGCAGTTCTTCGTACTCCCCGACATCGCAGCCAAACTGTCGGAACTTGAGCACGTGGCCGACCTGGCCGAGCGTCAGCAGAAAAAAGACGAGGCAATGGCCGACTACGCCGTGAAAGCCGAGCGCGTGCACACCGTCACCCAGCTTCTCAAGGCCTACACCCTTTTCGAGAAGGACAATGAATACGTAATCGACGACAACAAAATCAAAATCGTCGACGAGCAGACCGGCCGTATCATGGAGGGACGCCGTTACAGCGACGGACTTCATCAGGCCATCGAGGCCAAGGAAGGCGTGAAGGTAGAGGCTGCCACGCAGACCTTCGCCACCATCACCCTCCAGAACTACTTCCGAATGTACCACAAGCTTGCGGGTATGACCGGTACGGCAGAGACCGAGGCCGGCGAGCTCTGGGACATCTACAAACTCGACGTGGTGACCATCCCGACCAACCGCCCCGTGGCGCGCATCGACATGGACGACCGCGTCTACAAGACCAAGAAAGAGAAATACGCCGCCGTAATCGACGAAATCGTGCGTCTGCGCGAGGCCGGACGCCCCGTGCTCGTGGGCACCACCTCGGTCGAGATTTCCGAACTGCTGAAGCGTATGCTCGATATGCGCCACATACAGTGCCAGGTGCTCAACGCCAAGCTCCACCAGCAGGAGGCGCAGGTAGTGGCCCTCGCTGGCCGCGCCGGCACCGTAACCATCGCCACCAACATGGCCGGCCGCGGTACCGACATCAAGCTCACCCCCGAGGTGAAGGAGGCCGGTGGCCTCGCTATCATCGGCACCGAGCGCCATGAGAGCCGCCGAGTCGACCGCCAGCTGCGCGGACGTTCGGGCCGTCAGGGCGACCCGGGCTCGTCGGTATTCTACGTATCGTTCGAGGACCAGCTGATGCGCCTCTTCGCCACCGACCGCGTGATGAAGATGCTCGACACCCTCGGCCTCAAGGAGGGCGAGATGATCGAGAGCAAGATGGTGACCCGCGCAATCGAAAACGCACAGAAGCGCGTGGAGGAGAACAACTTCGGCATCCGCAAGCGCCTGCTTGAATACGACGACGTGATGAACAAGCAGCGCACCTACATCTACAACCGCCGCCACCACGCACTGCTCGGCGAACGCATCGGCATCGACATCGCCAACATGACCTACGACCTGATCGAGAACCTCGTGGTGAACTACGACCAGCCCACCGACTACGAGGAGCTCTCGCTCGAACTGATGCGCGTGCTCACCATCGAGCCACCTTTCACCGAGAAGGAATTCGCCCAGCTCGGCCGCGAAGAGAAAATCGAACGCCTCTATGCCGCTGCCAACAGCAACCTGGAGCGGCGCTCGCAGCGCATAATCGAAATCGCCACACCGGTGGTGAAGGAATGGGTGGAGAACCGCGGCGCAACAGGCAAGATTATAGTGCCCATGACCGACGGCAAGCGTATCTTCCATCTCCGCGCCGACATCAACGAAGCCTACAATTCGGGGTGCCGCTCGATTGTTAAGGAATGGCACAAGGCCATCCTCCTCGTAACCATCGACGAACTCTGGAAAGAACACCTGCGCGAACTCGACGACCTGCGTCAGAGCGTGCAGAACGCCTCCTACGAGCAGAAGGACCCGCTGGTAATCTATAAAGTGGAATCCTTCCACATCTTCGAGGCCATGCTCGACAACCTCAACCAGAAGGCTCTCGCAGCGCTGATGCGCGGCCAGATCTACATACCCGAACCTCAGCCCCGCCCCGTAGAGACCCCCTCGAACATAAGCGTGAGCGGACAGCAGCCCGCTGCTCCTGTCGCGCCAAAGCCCCAGCCGCAGGTGCGCGAGGCCCTGCCCGAGCGCCCCAACGACTACTCGCAGTACACCGCCTCGAAGGAGGGCCTGCCCGGCGAGAACGCCAACCGTCAGGCCATGGCCAACGCCGGCGGCGGTCCGCGCAAGGTGATGCCCGCCAAAGCCGCTCCGAAAGTAGGCCGCAACGACCCCTGCCCCTGCGGTTCGGGCAAAAAGTTCAAGAACTGCCACGGCCGCGGCCTCTGAACTGCAACCTACAGTCTATATTTTTAAAAACGTTTGAAACATAGAAATATGGATAACGAAAACAACACCCCGCTACCCGGAGGAGAGACCCTCAACGACCGCCTGCGCCGCGCCGCCGCCATGGCACGCCAGCGCACAGCCGTTCCCGGCGTCGACCCCGGGGCCGCTCCCGAAGAGGCTCCTGAAGCCCCGGCCCGCAGTGAAGCTTCTGGTCCCCAGGGCCATAACGCCGCCGACCTGCGCGCCCGCATCGAGCGCGACCTCGAACGCGAGGAGCGCGATATGCAGCGCACCGAACGCGACATACTCCGCGAGGAAGCCGCTCCGCGCGGCGAACAGCCGCAGCCCCGCCATGCCCACCGCCGCCCCGACGAAGAATATGTGGAAGCAACCACACTCCCCGGTAAATCCAAGAAACTGATTACCTGGATTTCGGCTCTAGGCGCCCTGCTGGCGCTCGCCGTGGTCGGCATAGTGCTTCTTTCGGTGAAACACACTCAGCAGGCCGCCGAACAGCAGCAACAGATCGAACAGCTTCAGCTCGCCAACGAGCAGATGCAGTTGGCCAACGAATACGACGCCCTCAACAACGAGTTCGCCCAGTATGAGAATCAGACCTCTCTGCTTGCCAACGACTCGATTGTGCAGAAGTATTCAGCCGCCCGCGCCCAGGTGGAGAAACTCCTTCAGGAACTCAAGAACGAGAAAAACAAATCGGCCGCGCAGATAAAGAAACTGCAGGACGAAATCGGCACCCTCAAAGGCATTCTTCGCCAGTATGTGGAGCAGATCAACCAGCTCAATCAGGAAAACCAGGAACTCCGCACCGAGAATCAGGAGGTCAAGGCCCAGAACCAGCAGCTCTCGCAGAACATCCAGACCGTGACTGCCAGCAATAAGGTTCTCAACGAGCGCATGACTCTGGCCGAGAAGCTCAACGTGACCGGGGTTAACCTTACCGCCCTCAATAAAAAAGGGCGTACGGAGAAGAACGTCACCAAAGCCCGTCAGCTCATGGTTACGTTCACCATCCCGCAGAACAACTCCACCCCCGTCGGAGAGAAGACCATCTGGGTACGCATCGTAAATCCCGAGGGCGACGTGCTCCCCGGCGGAGGAACCTTCCAGTTCGAAGGGTCGAACATCGCGGCCACCGCACGCAAGAGCATCGAATACGCCGGCGAGGAAATCGGCGGAATCACCGTCTACTGGGACGTAAACACCACCCTTACCCCCGGCGACTATACCGTCGAGCTCTTCTGCGACAACTATCGCCTGGCCTCACGCCGCTTCACACTCAAGAAATAGCATTCCATCGCCGGAGTGCGGCCACCCCGACTGATAATCCGTCCGAACTTTTTCACCCTGCCATCGTTGAAACTATAGAAAAAACGTTTCAACCATGGCAGGGATTATTTCATGCTTACTGCTCGCCGCGACGCCCCCCGAGGGCGCCGGCGCACGCGCTGTGGCCGAAGCCGTGCACACGTCGCTCGTGCCGAGCCACAGCCTCGCCCTATGGATAATGCGGATGATCCGCCGGATGCTCGACTTTTTCGGCCTTACCCACAACGACACCATAGAAGAAATCATCTATACGGCAATCGTGCTCGGGGTGGCGCTCCTAATCGGTATGATTGTCCGGACGGTCATTGTATTCGCCGCCCGCAAAATGGTGAAACTACGGCATTCCCAGGCCTCGAAACTGCTGCTCTCCCAGCGTGTGCTGAAAAAATGTTCCCACATCATCCCTCCACTGGTGTTTCTCGCACTTATCCCGTTCGCCTTCTCGTCCGACGGCAAGACGCTCGGCTGGATTCTCAGGATTGTGGGGGTGTATACCCTCGTCACGTTCGCCATCGCCATATGCGCCGTGCTCGAATACGCATGGATTCGATTCGACGAACGCGAGAACACCGAAAACCATCCGCTCAAGGGGATTCTCAACGTATGTCGGGGTCTTGTGTGGATCATCATCGTGATTCTGTCGGTTTCAGTGCTCATCGACAAGAGCCCGCTGTCGCTGCTGGCCGGCCTCGGCGCGTTTGCAGCCGCCCTCATGCTGATTTTCAAGGATTCCATCCTCGGCTTTGTAGCCGGCATACAGCTATCGCAGAACGATATGCTCCGCGTAGGCGACTGGATTACGGTTCCCTCCACCAATGCCAACGGCATCGTGATGGATGTCACGCTCACGGTAGTGAAAGTACAGAACTTCGACAATACCATGGTGATGCTTCCACCCTATACGCTGGTCAGCACCTCGTTTCAGAACTGGCGCAATATGTTTGAGGTCGGATTCCGGATGATAGACCACAATATTTTCATCGACCGCTCGAGCGTGGTCCTCACCACTCAGGAGCAGATTGCTTCCCTGCGCGCGAAATTTCCTCTGCTCGACAAGTTTATCGCCCACCAGGAGGCAGCCCGCAAGGCGGCCGCACCGGGTCAGGAAGTCTACACTCAGGAGTACAGCAACACTCATGGAATCAACGGAACCATCGACACGAATCTCGGACTTTTCCGCGCCTATGCCTGCAGCTATCTGATTCATCATCCGAAAGTCAACTCCCAGACGCAGGATATGCTCATATCCATGGATCCTCCCGAAAGCTACGGAATTGCCCTGAACGTAAACTGCTACTCCACGATGACCAACTGGGGCCAGTTCGAAGCTCTGAAGGCCGAGATAATCGAACATCTCACCGCCGTAGCCAGCGAATTCGGACTGCTGACCTTCAACAATCCCGACCGCAACACCTTCTCCCTGCGTCAGCCCGTTCCTGCGCCCGACTCCACGGCACCCAAAGCCGTAGCCACCTCACCGCAGCAATGAACCCTCCCGATGCGTCGCGGCGCCCGGATTGCCGGTTATTCTCATTTTTTTCTTAACTTTGGCTAAACAAACCAATGCTACTGAAAAATGAAAGAAAATAACCGCCAGGAGCCCGACCAGGACCGCTCCCAGACCTCCGAAACTCCCTCATCGCCACGCCTCCGCGTGGGAATCACCCATGGAGACTTCAATGGTGTAGGCTACGAAGTAATCCTCAAGATGCTCGACGACCCGCGTATCCTCGAGCTCTGCACCCCGGTTGTCTACGGCAGTGCGAAAATCGCCGCCTATTACCGGAAAGGTCTCGAACTCGCCTTCAATATCCCCTTTAACCAGATTCAGCAGGCCTCGCAGGCCAGGACGGATGCCGTCAACATCGTCAACGTAATCGGACAGGAGGCCCACATCGCTCCCGGCGAGTCGACCCCTGAGGCCGGAGAAGCCGCATTTATCGCTCTTGAGCGTGCCGTCGCCGACCTCAAGGAGGGCACAATCGACGTACTGCTCACCGCACCAATCAACAAGGCCAACATTCAGAGCGACACCTTCCGCTTTGCCGGCCATACGGAATATCTCGCATCGGCATGCGGCGACGGGGCCGAGCCGCTTATGATTCTTTTCAACGACCGCATCCGCGTGGCCCTGGTAACCACGCACCTGCCGCTTGCAAAAATTGCAGAGGCTATCACCGAAGATGCCATCGTAGCTAAACTGCAGCTATTCAACCAGTCGCTCACCGCCGATTTCGCCATAGTGAAGCCACGCATAGCTGTGCTTTCGCTCAACCCCCACGCAGGCGACGGCGGCCTGCTCGGCGCCGAGGAGAAGGAAATTATCGCCCCGGCAATCGAGCGTGCACGCAACCAGCTGAAAATCCATGCCTTTGGCCCCTATCCTGCCGATGGATTCTTCGGCAACGGCCTGTATACGAAATTCGACGGCGTCCTGGCCATGTATCACGACCAGGGCCTCGCCCCCTTCAAGACTCTCGCCATGGAATCAGGCGTGAACTTCACGGCCGGACTCCCCTACGTGCGTACCTCTCCCGACCACGGCACCGGCTACGACATCGCAGGCAAAGGCGTAGCCAGCGAAGCCTCGATGCGGGCTGCCCTCTATGCCGCCATCGACATTTTCCGCTCCAGGCGCACTCACGAGGAGATGACAGCCTCTCCCCTGCCTAAACTCTACCACGAGCGCGGCCGCGACAACGTAGTCCTCGACCTCACCAAAGACCGCTGACCCGGCTCAATCGGGCCTTATCAAGCTTTATCGGGCCCAATCGGGCCTAATCAAGATTTATCGGGATTATTCGAGATATATCGAGCTGATGCTGCCTTCATCTCGATTAATCCCGATTAATCCGGAATTTCCACCGCTTATATGTTTTATAACATATGAGCAGAATTTGCCATTTTCACTAAAAAAATCGTAATTTTGCCGCCGGATTGGCCTTAGTAGGTCGTCCCAACTATTTGTGAGTTCAAATGGAAGGCTGTTTTTCAGCCATCTCCATCAACTGAGATTATCTTTAACTTACTTTATTCATCTATTACCACTTCCTTTACAATGAACAAGGTACAAAAGCTGTTCATGGGTGGCTTGATGGCTTGTGTGGCAGCCTCGTCGATGGCCCAGACATTTGTGGGCGAGCGCACGGACTTCCGCGACGAGACCATCTACTTTGCCATGACCACCCGTTTCTACGACGGTGACCCGACCAACAACGTATGCGGCTGGGACCACCAGGACGTACAGATTGAAAACAACGACCCCGACTGGCGCGGCGACTTCAAAGGCCTGATCGACAAACTCGACTACATCAAGGCCCTCGGCTTCACCGCCATCTGGATCACCCCCATCGTGCAGAACTGCTCCGGCACCGACTTCCACGGCTACCACGCCATGGATTTCTCGACCGTAGATCTCCGCTACGAGAGCCGCACCAAGTGGGGCGCATCTCAGGACGTTAAATTCCAGGACCTTATCGACGCCGCTCACGCCAAAGGCATGAAGGTGGTGCTCGACATCGTACTGAACCATACAGGCAACTTCGGCGAAAAACATTTCGCCCCGCTGTTCTCCCGCTCGCAGGACATCCGCAATCAGGCCAGTGTATCCGCCTCGATTATTCCTAACTACGACCTGCTTCCCTCCAACTACAACGATCTCCCCGGCAAAGAGCAGTACAACGCCCGATTCCCCTATCTGAAAAATACAGACGGAACCAACAAGGACTCGCACAACTACTGGCACCACGTGGGCACCGGATGGAACTGGGATTACCCCAACCGCTGGTGGGGTCAGATTGCAGGCGACTGCGTGGACCTCAACACCGAAAACCCCGCCGTCAGCAAATATCTGGTGGAGCAGTACGGCAAATTCATCGCCATGGGCGTCGACGGCTTCCGCATCGATACCACGGGCCACATCTCGCGCCTTACCTTCAACACGGCCTTTATTCCGCAGTTTCTCGCTCTGGGCGAGCAGTATAAGTCGAAACGCCTCAACGGCGCTCCCTTCTTCATGTTTGGCGAATGCTGCGCCAGATTCAGCGATGTGACCTACCGCGACCAGCCCAACCTCTCGAGCTATTTCTACACCTGGAAATCTCCTCAGGATCTGGTCAGCCAATGGAACTGGGACGAGACCTTCTGGGACAACATCTTCATCCGTGAGGGCGACGACTCCGGCCGCTACGGCAATATGGCCCTCTGCGACGCCGAGCCTTCCGTAAAGCGTGAATCCGACAACGTGTTCATGAAAAACGGTGCATGGCACGAGCCCGACTACTCCGACTACTCCGGTTTCAGCATCATCGACTTCCCGATGCACTACAACTTCAACAACGCGGCAGCAGCCGTCAATGTGGCAAATAATGGCGACCGCTACTATAACGACGCCTCCTACAACGTAGTCTACGTCGACTCCCACGACTACTGCCCCGGCCCCAACGACGGCACCCGCTTCAACGGAGGCACTGAGCAGTGGGCCGAGAACCTCTCGCTGATGTTCACTTTCCGCGGCATCCCCTGCATCTACTATGGCTCCGAAGTCGAATTCCAGAAAGGCCAGAAAGTCGACGCCGGAGGTACTGATATGCCCGTGAAAAATTCCGGCCGCGCATATTTCGGCCACTATCTCGAAGGCAACGTTGAGGCTGCCGACTTCGGCAAATACTCCGCCACGGGCAATGTGGCTGAGACACTCAACGGCGACCTCTCGCAGCATATCATCCGCCTCAACCAGATACGCGCTGCCGTACCCGCCCTCCGCAAAGGCCAGTACACTTTCGACGGCTGTTCGGCCAACGGCGGCTGGGCCTTCAAGCGCGCCTATAAGGACGAGAGCTTCGCTCTTGTAGCCATCAACGGCGGCGCCTCCTTCCGCAATCTCCCCGCCGGCAACTACACCGACCTCGTTACCGGCCAGACCTGGGACAACGTTCCCGCCGACGGCTCCATCACCGTCGAGGCTCCTCAGGGCAAAGGTCAGCTCCGCGTCATCGTAAAAGACTGGACCAAAGGTAAAGTGGGCGACGACGGCAAGTTCATCTACTCCACCTCTCCCGTAGCCCACGGAGGCAGCGTATCCTTCACCGACCCCGGCACAACCACCTACTACACCGCCGACGACGCCATCGGTACGGCAGCCGTAAAGCTGTCGCCCGCAGGATGCAGCTTTACTACAGAAACCCTTACCGTCACCGCTGCGCTCAACGACGTAGCCGTTTCGGGCTGGTATAAGGTCGGCGACTCACAGACCGTTGACCTCAACGGTACGCTTTCCAAGGAATTCACCATCGGCGCCGATATGAACTATGGCGACCGCATCACCGTAAGCTGGGGCGCCACCGGCGACGACGGCCAGGAATACTCCGGTACCGCCACATACACCAAAGTCGACCCCAACGCATCTATCACCATCCACGTTTCGGCTGCCGAAGCTCCCAACCTTTACGTATGGGGCACCGACGCACAGGGCAAAGCCGTCGAGCCTGCAGGCGCATGGCCCGGCAAACGCCTCACCGAAACCAAGGAAGTGAACGGCACAACCTACTACTACTTCACCGTCAATACCCTCAGCGAGGTCAACTGCATCTTCAACCATGGCGACAAAAAGACCCCCGACATAAAGGGAATCACCTCCGACGTATTCTATAAATACGACGGCGCTACAAACGCCGAGAAGGTCAACGAGGTTGTCACCACCGAACCCCGCGTATCGCTCTCCCCCAACGGCGGCGAATTCTCCGACGATGCCATCGAGGTGACAATCCGCCCCGTGAACTGCGTATCGGCCTGGTACAGCATCGACGGCGGTGACCACATCAGCCTCAGCCACGACGCCACCGTAACCATCGGAGCCGACAAGGCCATCGGCGAAAGCGTAGTAATCAGCTGGAGCGCAACCGATGCCTCCGACATCACCAAGACCGGTTCCGCAACATTCACCAAAGTGGAGCGTCCTGCCGGAAAGACCATCTATTTCGACAACTCCATCGTGAAATGGAACCCCGTTTATATCTACTTCTATCCCGAGAAAAACGGCTGGCCGGGCCAGGAAATGGAGAAAGTAGGCGAATACCTCTACAAATATGTCGTACCTGAGGAAACCACCGTCATCGTGTTCAACGGCGGCAGCAACAGCAATCAGACCAACGACATCAAGGGTGCCGACATCGTCCATAACGCCACCTACCAGGCCACCGGCGGCCGCAACGTAGTCCGCCTGAGCGGTATCGAAGGAGTTGAAGCCACCCAGAGCCAGGCTCCCGTGGAATACTACAACCTCCAGGGCATCCGCGTCGACAATCCCGCCAACGGCATCTACATCCGCCGCTGCGGCAACGTAGTAACCAAAGTACGTCTCTGATCAGCTCTCCCCCATTTCCATTCATCACATCCGAAAAGGCGATGTGCCGCACCCGCGGCCCATCGCCTTTTCATTTCTCCATTACCGGGATGATAGCGTGGAGGTATTTTAGAACCTGTAACCCACGTTTATGGCAATGCGCTGGCGAAAGATAGCTTCTCCAATTGTAGTAGCACATGGTGTGTATGCCGCCTGCAAAAGGACATTTTTATACCAGAAACCGAGGTCTATTTCACCATTAAGCGTACTTTTACTTCGCGGAACATTTTTAGCAATAATTCCATAGCCGGCTCCCACCGCCACATCGATTTGCCAGTTGTGGGTTATGGTATGGCAGAAACCAAACCGCGGACGCAGATATATTACCGGAGTTTCAGCGAAGGCATATAAGGAGCGAATAGTGGAAGACTCGACTATTTCCCCCGTATTCCAATCTTCATATAGAATTGGAACTCTTGTTTCATGATCATAGGCCACAATAGTTTTGTCTACGCCTAAATCCAGACCGTAATATAGCCCGAAGTCGTTGAACTGCTTCTGGAATCCGATGGAAAAATTGTAGCCGGATTTGGAAATGCCATCGTTTGCATCTTTATCATAATAACTGAACTCATCCAAATCGCAGAACGTCTGAACATATCCCGCACGGACTATCCACCAGAACGGGTGGAAGCCACCGCTGCTTTTCAATTGCTCCGTACGCGATATATTGCCGGAGACGGTGGTCATTTTCTGAGCCTGCACCGCGGGCGTGCATGTTGCCAGAAGCATGCATCCCGTAAGAATTCTATTTATCGCTTTCATATCTTATTCCTTGGTTATCGTTATGTTCGGAAGAGGTTCAACGGGCTGAGTGGAGCCGCCGGGAGTCATTTTAATCCATTCATAGTCGGCATTGGTCGAGGTGGCCCATTTGGTGAAGTTAGCCGGATATCCCACCACAGTGATTGTCGCCCCGGAGTTATCCACGTGGATATCGAAGGTCGGAGCCACTATAATGTCGCAGTTGTGTTTTTCCGAGGATTTGAACATGCCGTAAATCTGAAGATTCCGGATTGTAGCAGCGTCATCGCCCTGGATTACCCGGCTGTTGAAGCCCGCGTTTGTCAGAATCCAGGAATCGCGGATACGCCCCTGCGACTCATCTACTTTTACCTCAGCCACAAGAGGTTTGACATAAGTTGCAGGCGACATGTCGAGCGCCCGAGCCTCGGAAGCACTGAACTCGAATTTTACCGCCTTCTGCGCGTCGGCATAGAAACCGACGGCCGATACAAAAAGTAAAAGGCTCAATAATCTTGGTTTCATCGGTTAAAGATAAGATACTCTATATTAGGATTTATATGCAAAATTATATATAATTTCACCAATTACCCCCCCGATTTGTTAATTAAGATTAAATTCACATAACATTCTACTTCTCAGAAACATAAATAAAAAGTCTTTTTCACAAATTTGTGAAAAAGATAAACTTTATTTATCTTTGCCGTGTAATAACTATATAATACAGTATGGTTGTCGCGTTTGAAAAAGATTATCTTAAGGAACTATATGAAAAAGGGAGCTGTAGCGACAAGCAGCACCGCTTCCAACCGCCTGTAATCAAGCTTTACAAGCGTCGAATAGAGCAATTGCAGGCTGCACCATCGCCCGAAAGCCTATACAGATTTAACGCATTGCATTTCGAGGCTCTTAAGGGCGACAAGGCTGGGTTGTTTTCCATTCGTGTAAACAACCAGTACCGAATAGAATTTGCACTTGACTCAGTATCTGACAACGCTATAATAAAAATTTGTAAAATTGTAGAACTCTCTAACCATTACGACTGATATGTTTACACTGCCAGGGGTAAATCCCGATATGATTGCCAACAACTTGACGCCATTCGAGCCGACTCATCCCGGAGAAATCCTCAGGGAGGAAATTGAATCGCGGGGAATCTCACAATCCCGTCTTGCGCAGGAAATTGGCATAAAAGTATCGCTGCTCAACGAACTGATAAACGGCAAACGTGATTTTACGATTGAATATGCCCTGCTGCTGGAGGCTTCGCTCGGCATAGAGGCAGATTTCTGGATTAACCTTCAGAACTCCTTCAACAAAGCCCGCACGAAGTCCAATCCCACCTTCATGAATCGTCTCGCAGCAATCCGCCGTATCGCTGCGCTCTAAAGGCATGGTTATAACGAATAAGGCGATGGGCCACGACTGCGGCCCATCGCCTTATTCGTTATATACTTGGTGATTATTTAGGGAGCTTGGAGGCGAGGGTGGAGGCGAAGGTGGCTTCGTCCATGTAGCCTACGGTAGAGGTGAATTCGCCGTCGGGAGTCATGTAGACTACCATGGGGATAGATTCCACGCCGAATTTGCCCGCGAGCTCGGGATTCTGATCTACGTCGACGCTATAGAACAGTGCCTTGTCGGCGTTGCCTGCGGCCACAGCCTCGAATACGGGGCCGAACTGGCGGCAGGGGCCGCACCAGGTGGCGTTGAAGTCTACGACCACTAGTTTCCCCTCTACGGGGTAAATTTCCTCGCCGGCCTTAACTATATGCACCGCCTCGCCAATCTGCTCGGGATCTACTTCGCCGGTTGCGCTTTCGGTTTCCTCGGCCTGGTTCTGCTCGGCACGCTTGCTGCACGAGGTGGTCACTTCGGCTGCCAGAAGTGTAAGAGCGGCGGCAGCCAGGATGTTGCGGATTTTCATACGTTATTTATTGGTTGTAAGAGTGATTAAGGATAATGTTTACGCGCACAGCTATTGCGGATAAACGCGGCAAGGCAGCCGCTTATCTTCACATGATAAAACAACTGCCTTGCCTGTTTGTTGGATGCTGGGTTCTGATTTCCGGCTTACGGTAGGGGAATCAGAGAGCGGCCTTGAGGGCTTCGTTGGTTTTGTGAACTGCTTCGGCGCTCTTGGCGAAGAGGGCTTTTTCCTGGTCGTTGAGGTCGAATTCCACGATTTTCTCCACACCGTTGCGGCCGATGATGGCGGGAACGCCGATGCAGAGGTCGCTCTGGCCGTATTCGCCCTCGAGCAGGCAGGAGCAAGAGATGAGCTTCTTCTGGTCGCCGAGCACAGCGGCTACCATCTGGGCTGCGGCTGCACCGGGAGCATACCATGCGGAAGTGCCGAGGAGTTTGGTGAGCGTTGCGCCGCCCACCATGGTGTCGGCGGCAACCTTTTCGAGCTGCTCGGCCGGAATGAGCGTGGAAGCGGGTATGCCGCGGTATGCAGCATAGCGGGTAAGGGGAATCATGGTGGTGTCGCCGTGGCCGCCGATTACGATACCTTCCACCTCGGTGGCGTTGGCACCCAGAGCGATGCTCAGGAAATATTTGAAGCGGGCGCTGTCGAGGGCACCGCCCATGCCGATAATGCGGTTTTTGGGAAGACCGGAAATCTTGTGGATCAGGTAGGTCATGGTGTCCATCGGGTTAGCCACGCAGATGATGATGGCGTTGGGCGAATGGGCAAGCACGCTGTCGGTAACCGATTTCACGATTTTGGCGTTTACACCGATGAGCTCCTCGCGGGTCATGCCGGGCTTACGGGGAACGCCCGAGGTGATTACTACGACGTCGGAATTGTTGGTCTTGGCGTAGTCGTTGGTCACACCGGTAAGACGGCTCTGGAGATGCAGGATATTGGCGGTCTGCATGATGTCCATTGCCTTACCTTCGGAAACGCCCTCTTTGATGTCAATGAGAACCACTTCGTCGGCAATCTGCGACGTTACGAGCACATTAGCTGTAGTGGCGCCTACGTTGCCGGCGCCTACGACTGTTACTTTCGACATAGTAAATAAATCAGAGTTTATAAAGTTGTTGGTTTATTGGCAATTAAGCAGACTATACGGCAGGCATTACGCGGCAGCGGCAGCAGCTTCGGGCCATACGTCAGCTACAATGCAAAGATAGCAAATATTTGGCGAAAACCGCGCCCTTAAAGCTAATTAAAACTAAATTGGCCCCACATGGTAAAGGCGGCGCCCCGGCCGAGCCGATGCGCCGCCTTTAGCGGTAACTTTAATTATCCCGAAGGATGGAATCCGAAGCGGATTATTCGCCGGGGATGATAGCTTCGCTGGGGCAAACTTCAGCGCAAGTGCCGCACTCGATGCAGGTGTCGGGGTCGATTACATAGATGTCGCCTTCCGAGATTGCTTCAACGGGGCAGTTGGGCAGGCAGGTGCCGCAAGCGACGCATTTGTCGGTAATTACGTAAGCCATTGTTGTTTACAAATTTATATTGATAATTGAGTCTTAAAAATTCCGGTTGGATTCTGCAAATTTAGCCATTTTCCCGAAATTACACTCATTTTCGCCGTAAAATTTATCACCCGAGGCGCCAACCGGGACTTCAACCGAGATTCCGCCAACTGAGATTCCAACCGGGACTCCGATTGAATACGCCCGATCGAATACGTGGCCTTGAAATGCGGCAGGCGCCGATACCCTCGCATTCGGGGATGTCGGCGCCTGGAGCGTTGATGTGGTATTTGGAGCAGATGCGGCGCGAAAGGCCGCACCGTTCAATTCGGGATTACAAATCCACGGCTTAGAGCTGGGGACCTGCGGCAACGAGAGCCTTGCCGGCTTCGTTGTGCTCGAACTTCTTGAAGTTGTTGATGAACATCTCGGCGAGCTTGGTAGCCTTTGCAGTCCATTCAGCGGGATCGGCATAGGTGTCGCGGGGGTCGAGAATCTTGGGATCAACACCGGGAAGCTCGGTGGGCACGGTGAAGTCGAAGATGGGAATCTGCTTGGTGGGAGCGGAAAGGATAGCGCCGTCGAGGATGGCGTCGATGATGCCGCGGGTGTCGCGGATGGAGATACGCTTGCCTGTGCCGTTCCAGCCGGTGTTCACGAGGTATGCCTTGGCACCGCTCTTTTCCATCTTCTTCACGAGCTCTTCGGCATACTTGGTGGGATGCAGGCTCAGGAAGGCTGCGCCGAAGCAAGCCGAGAAAGTGGGAGTGGGCTCGGTGATGCCACGCTCTGTGCCGGCGAGTTTCGAGGTGAAGCCGCTCAGGAAGTAGTACTTGGTCTGCTCGGGAGTCAGAATCGAAACGGGGGGCAGAACGCCGAATGCGTCGGCCGAAAGGAAGATAACGTTCTTGGCGGCGGGACCGTGGCTGCCCGGAGCGATCTTCTCGATGAAGTTGATGGGATAGCTTACGCGGGTATTCTCGGTAACGCTCTTGTCGGCGAAGTCGATTTTGCCTTCGGCGTCTACAGTAACGTTCTCAAGCAGAGCGTTGCGACGGATAGCGTTGTAGATATCGGGCTCGCTCTCCTTGTCGAGGTTGATAACCTTGGCGTAGCAGCCGCCCTCGTAGTTGAACACGCCGTTGTCGTCCCAGCCGTGCTCGTCGTCGCCGATGAGCAGACGTTTGGGGTCGGTGGAAAGGGTGGTTTTGCCAGTGCCGCTGAGGCCGAAGAAGATGGCGGTGTTCTCACCGTTCATATCGGTGTTGGCCGAGCAATGCATCGAAGCCATGCCCTTGAGGGGGAGGTAGTAGTTCATGATGGAGAACATACCCTTCTTCATCTCACCGCCATACCAGGTGTTGATGATTACCTGCATGCGCTGGGTGAGGTTGAAGGCAACACAGGTCTCGGAGTTGATGCCGAGTTCCTTCCAGTTCTCAACCTTGGCCTTGGAGGCGTTGAGCACTACGAAGTCGGGGGTGAAGTCTTCGAGTTCCTCTTTGGTGGGGCGAACGAACATGTTGGTCACGAAGTGAGCCTGCCATGCCACTTCCATGATGAAGCGAACGGCGAGGCGGGTGTCCTTGTTGGTACCGCAGAAAGCGTCGACAACGTAGAGGGGCTTGTCGCTGAGTTCCTTGTCGGCGATAGCCTTGAGAGCGTCCCAGGTTTTGGGAGTGATGGGTTTGTTGTCGTTCTTATATTCGTCGGATGTCCACCAGATGGTATTTCTGGAGATGTCGTCGTCGACGAAGAATTTATCCTTGGGCGAACGGCCGGTATAGATACCCGTCATAACGTTCACAGCTCCGAGCTCTGTAACCTGACCCTTTTCGTAGCCGGTGAGGCCGGGTTTGGTTTCGTCGATGAAGAGTTCATCCCACGAGGGGTTGTGGTAGATTTTCGGGGTGCCCGAAATACCATACTGGGTTAAATCAATCTTGCTCATTTTGTTTTAGATATCTTAAAATGAAGTTGTTTGGTTGTTTCTTAATCAAAGCGCAACTCCTCGGGCGGGAGGGTTGCTGTTATCCGGGTGCAAAGTTAGTCAGCTTTTTTTGTTTTGCCAACTTTGATTGCGGAAAAATTTCCGTAATAATTAATTTTTAGATTTTTTTTGAAAACCGCCGGAGCGCGACCGCTCCGGCAAGAAAGCCGCCAATAAGGAAATACCATTGTTACAACAATCGGGACGCACGATTGTTCGACAGTGTGCGCAACGATTTCCGGCAGGGGTCCGACGGTCGGAGAGACACACCGTAAGGCAGTTGGAACATTTGTTTTGGCAAAGGGTGAAAAAATCGCTACCTTTGCCGCTCACATCATGAGTCAGTCAACGAAGTCGTTTGAAACTTTTTTCTTAAATGGCTTCACAAGACACATTCTTCAACTTCAGGAATGAACCATACATACGACATCTGCTGCATCGGCCACATAACCCTCGACAAAATCGTGACACCGCGCCACACCGTCCACATGCCCGGAGGCACCGCCTTCTATTTCGCCCACGGTATGGCACACCTGAATCCCACGGGATTTCTGCTTGTCACGTCGCTCGCTCCAAGCGAGATGAAAGCCGTAGACGACATCCGTGCCGAAGGCGTCGACGTGGAGGTGCTCCCCTCCCCCACCTCAGTCTATTTCGAGAATAAATACGGTGAGGATCAGAACGACCGCACGCAGCGCGTACTCGCCAAAGCCGCGCCATTCACCGTCGACGGCCTGCGCGCCATAAAAGCCCGTTATTTCCACCTCGGCACGCTTTTAGCCGACGATTTCTCGCTCGACGCCATACGCTCCCTGGCCGGCCGCGGCATTGTGTCGGTCGACGCCCAGGGATATCTGCGCGAGGTGCGCGGCGAGGATGTATTCGCCGTCGACTGGCCCGAGAAGGTCGAGGCTATGAAATACATCGACATCCTCAAAGCCAACGAAAAAGAGATGGAGACCCTTACGGGAAGCTCCGACCCGCGCGAAGCCGCACGCATTCTGGCCGGATGGGGAGTGAAAGAAGTATTGCTGACTCTCGGAAGCTATGGTTCCCTGATATATGCCGGAGGCAATTTTTACGAGATTCCGGCCTATCCGCCGGCCGAAGTGGTCGACGCCACAGGATGCGGCGACACTTATATGACCGGATACCTCTACAAGCGCAACCAGGGTGCGGACTATCTCGAGGCCGGAAAATTCGCAGCAGCGATGTGCACCCTCAAGCTCGGCGCTTCCGGCCCCTTCTCGGCCGACGAGGCCGCAGTGAACGCCATTGTAGGCTGATCAGAGCGGTCGACCCTCCCCGCATTCCGGATTTCAGCCTTTCCTCTCAATTCATTTTTTGCGCAGCTGCGCCATAGCGTAGAGCATTACGGGCACGTAGCCGGCGCAGGGCACCACGAATGCCGTGGCTATACCCCAGCTGTCGGCAGCCCACCCCATGAGAGTGGTCCCGACTGCGCCACCCAGCGGCGTCATCATCATGAGCGACGACGCCATTTTTGTGTCGCTACCCGCTTTGGGAATTGTCAGAGCGAACACTGTGGGAAACATAATAGCCTCAAAGGCATAGCATACAAACACTCCGCAACGCGACACCATACCGAAGTCGAGCGCCACGGCGAGCGACCCTGCGACTGTGAGCACCGAGCAGACGGCAAGCACCTTGCGCGCCGGAATCCGGCTCATAATGAAACTTCCGGCCACACGAGCCACCATGAACAGGCCGAGACCGCACACTGAGAGCACCGTGGCCGCCTGCGTCGGAGTGAGCCACCCGCCGTCGGTGGCATAGTTGATGAAAAAAGTGTTAATAGATATTTCGGCAATCTCGTAGCAGAAAAGCGCGCCGACCCCTGCCATAAATCCCTTGTTGGTCACCAGGCGGCGCAACGCCGCGCCGGCGCCTCCGCGCGGAGCGTCGGTTGCCGCCGAGGCCACGATTTGCTCGCGACTGTTGATTTCCGGAAGCTTGACGAAGCAGAATACCACCGCCACACCAAGAACAGCCACGCCCATCACCGTGTACGGCAGGGCCACCGAAGCCTCCGGGTTGCTGAAAAGGATTCCGCCCACAATCACCGGCGCGAGGATGCAGCCCAGGCCGTTGAACGACTGCGCCAGATTCAACCGGCTCGGAGCCGTCGAGGGATCGCCAAGTTCTGTGATATAGGGGTTGGCAGCCGTCTCAAGCACTACCAGGCCGCACCCTATCACGAAGAGCGACACAAGGAAGAAATCAAACGACCCCAGCCATTCGCCCGGAATAAACATCAGACTTCCAATGCCGAAAAGCAACAGCCCGAGAACCACGCCCGGACGATAGCCGCGGCGCGTGATGAACACACCGGCCGGAATGGCCATAAGAAAATACCCGATATACGTCGTGGCCTGAATCATGGCCGAGCGGGTCATGGTGATGTCCATCGACATCTGGAAATGCTTGTTGAGCACGTCGAGGATAGCGCGGGCGAAGCCCCACACGAAAAATAGCGACGTGACCAGCACGAAAGGCACCACAAACTCTTTTTTTACCAGACGGCAGCCCTGCTGCCGTCCCCCATTGGATTCGGGCATCTCGCCCAATGTTTCTTTCATAGTCATGTTGGTTTATCATCCCCCGGAGCGCAAATTTACCTTTTTTCCGCCAAACGAGCAAAACGCGCCCTTAATTCCATCCCGTAATCATTTTTGAGAAAATACTGCCGGGGTTAAACCAAGTCGGGGTGGATTTTTGTTTTTGTGAATATAAGTTAGTACATTTGTGGTAAAACCGACCACTGGCATCGAGATTCCCACCTCCATCGTCCAACCGAGTTCACACATTATGGGACTTTACAAAAAGAAAAACATTTTCATCGGAGCCATAGGGCGGCTGATGTTTCCCGAAGCCCTCTGGACGCGCCGCTTTCTGGTGGCGTGGATCGGTTGCCTGCTGACGGTCGTAGCATTCGACCTGATGTGGTGCCTTCCGACAAACCCGCGCGCTGGCCTACGCAGGCACATACATCAACGGCATCCTCCTGGCTACGGTGCTTGCCCTGCCGGCCGTGGCGAGCCGCCGTCAGTGGCCGCAGTTGGTAGTACTCCTGCTGGCCGACTGTGTGCTTGCCGCCAACCTGATGTATGGCGCGGCATTCTACAGCTCTATACCGCTGGGTGCCTACCCCAGCGTAGCGTCGGTTCTCGACTTCACCGGTGCCGTAGGCACGCGCTTCTCATGGTGGTATCTGGTGCTTCCGGCCATAGCCGTGGCTACCTTCCTGCTCATGCAGCCGGCCGACGAGGCCGACGAGCCCCGGCCCAACATAATCTTCTACACCCTTACCCTCGGAGCGCTCGCCCTTTTGGCCGGATTTGTAGCCATGGCCTGCGGAGGAATGGCCCGGCACGTGGCCCGACTGCGCTCGAGCTACAACGGAATTGTGGCGCCGGTGGTATACACCATCCCCGGCGTGCTTATTGCCGAAAGTCTTGAAGTGCCGGACTCGATCAGTCCCGAGCAGCAGAAATATGTGGCTTCATGGGGCCGCAACCACGTGGCAATGCGTTCGGCCATGGGCGAACCGGCCGATACGATGGCCCGACGCGACAATCTGGTAATCATATTCTGGGAGTCGCTGGAGTCATGGCCAATCGGCATGAAAGTGGAGGGGAAAGAACTTACGCCCAACCTCAACCGTATGCTCCGCGACAGCGCCATGCGCAGTTTCTACGCTCCGAGAGTGCTCTCGCAGGCGGCAGCCGGGCGTACCAGCGACGGGCAGCTCCTCGCACTCGCAGGAATGCACCCCACCCGTTCGGGAGCTTTCGCGATGACCCGCAGCGGCAACCGCTTCCACACCCTACCCGACGCCATGAAGCAGCAGGGAGCCAAAACATACCTCCTCAGCGGCGACCGCCCCTGGCGATGGAACGCCGAGATGATGGCCAGATCGTTCGGCATCGACCACATTCACCTGCGCGACAGCTGGAACACCTCTGAGCGCATCAACGGCGACACGCCGAGCGACAACGCCGTAATCTCGCAGGCCATAGCAAAAATGCAGCGTGGCGAAGTCTGGCCCGACGGCGAGAAAGCCTACGTACAGATCAACACCCTCTCGGGCCACGCCCCCTTCAAAATTCCGGCCGAACTGCAGACAATATCGCTCGACGGAGGATATCCGGCCAGACTGCGCGACTACATGACGGCCGTACACTATACCGACCAGGCCGTCGGGCGGCTGCTCGACTATCTGCGCCAGCGCCCCGACTGGAACCGCACTATGGTTGTGGTCACCGGCGACCACGAAGCTCTTTCCCACTGGCGCTCGGCCCTTCGAAGCGACGCCTCGGGAGCCAGGATGATAAACCCCGAGGAATATGTTCCGCTGATCGTTCTCAACGCCCCGATTGCCGGCCGACGCGCGGCCGTAATGGGGCAGATCGACATCTATCCCACCCTGCTCGACCAGATGGGGCTCGACTACGGCTGGCGCGGCATGGGCTTCTCGGCCGTGGCCGAACGCTCTCCGGCATTTGCCGTAAGCCACCGCGGCCGCATCGTCGGCGACACCTCAGGCTTCGGCAGCAACGTAGCGCGCCATGTGGAAGACGCCCTCACGGTCTCAGACCTCATCCTGCGCCACGACCTGCTCGAAGAATAATTAAAACCAACCATACAACCCCTACCCCCTAAACTCCCTAAACTCCTTAAACTCCTTAAAACTCCATAACCCTCCTTGCACTGGCTTGGACAATACATAGGATTCGGATGGCTGTGGTGGTGTGTCGCCACAGTCTACGCGCTGACCATACTTGGCATAATCGCCGTGGTGGTCAGCGAAAACCGCAACCCCGTGAAATCGCTCGCGTGGGTCACGGTGCTCCTCGTCGTGCCGATGGTCGGACTTATCCTCTACATATTCTTCGGCCGCAACATTCAGAACAAGCGCATAATATCGCGGCGCAACCGCCGCATCCTGCGACGTCTTACCAACCGCAGCAGCGCCAGCGCCCGTCAGGGGAAGCCACCGGAGCATATCCGCAACCGCATCAACCTGGCATCGTCGCTCTGCGGCTCCAACTACTACGACGGCAACAAAGTTGATATCTTCGACAACGGCGCCGACAAAATCGAGGCTCTGCTGGCCGATATCCGCAACGCGCGCCGTTATATCAACCTCCAGTACTACATACTTATCGACGACAAAGTCGGGCGCCGCGTGATTGAAGCTCTTGAAGAGCGCGCCCGCGCCGGTGTAAAGGTGCGCGTAATCTACGACCATGTAGGCTCCTTCCGCCTCTCGCGCAAGGCCCTCAAGGAGATGCGGCGCGCCGGAGTGGAGGCCTATCCGTTTTTCAAGGTGGTATTTCCGCCGTTCGGGACCCGTATCAACTGGCGCAACCACCGCAAGATTGTGATAATCGACGGGCGTGTGGGCTACATCGGCGGAATGAACATAGCCGACCGCTATATCGACGGCGGCAAGATGTTCGCCATGTGGCGCGACCTCCACCTGCGCATTCAGGGGCCGGCCGTTGCCGCGCTCCAGCAGTCGTTTGCCGTCGACTGGAATTTCATGGGGCAGCCCCTGCTGCAGGAGACCGACTTCGCCGGCCCGTCGGCCGACAGCCCGGTGGGCCTGCAGCTCGTCACCGGCGGCCCCACCACACAGTGGATGAACATGACGCTCGTGTTCCAGCAGGTAATCTCCGAAGCCCGCAAGTGCGTCTACATCCTCACACCCTATTTCATCCCCACCGAAGGTCTGGTGCAGGCGCTGCAGCTCGCCGCCCTCTCGAAGGTCGACGTAAGGCTGATTGTGCCGCAGCGCAGCGACAGCGACATGCTCCGATGGGCGTCAAATTCCTATATCATGGACTGCCTGCGTGCCGGGGTGAAAGTCTATTTCTATCAGAAAGGGATGCTCCACAGCAAGGCCATAATCGTCGACGACGATTTCTGCACCGTCGGCTCCACCAATTTCGATTTCCGCAGCTTCGAACATAATTTCGAGGCCAATATGCTGATATACTCTCCCGAATTCAACGCCCGGCTCAAGGCTATGTTCTTCCGCGACATGCGCGACAGCCGACGCGTCACCTCGGCCGAATGGCGCGCCCGCCCGCTGCCCCGACGGATGCTCGAATCCTTCATGAGGCTCTTCTCTCCCATTCTCTGACGCATCCGGAACAATAAAAGACACCGTTGCTACGTAAAGATATATTAACCTACGTACATATTAACCCGCATTATCCAAACCCGACTTAAAATGCGATACGACGACCATATCCTGAAAATATACCAGAATAGTTTCCGCAACAACTGGGATCTCCCCGCCCTTACCGACTACGGCAGCCCGGAAGTGATGACCTACGCCGACTTCGCCCGCCGTATAGCCCGTCTGCACCTCTTCTACCGACAGATAGGCCTGAAGCCCGGCGACCATGTGGCTCTCCTGGGTAAAAACTCCGCCTCCTGGGTAGTTATGTTTATCGGGACAATAACCTACGGCGCCACAATCGTTCCGATTCTTGCCGACTTCAATCCTCACGATGCCCAGCATATAGTCAACCACTCCGACGCCCGGGTGCTTTTTGTAAACAGCTCCATATGGGAGACTCTGGATTTCGAGGAGATGCCTGAGCTTAAGGCCGCCGTCTCGCTCGAGACGCGCCAGGTACTCGCCGAGCGCGAAACCGAGGGCCATCAGATGCCTTCGCGCATAATCCGCAACCTCACGCGCAAATTCAAGGCGACATATCCGAAGGGGTTCCGACGGGAGGATGTGGTCTACCCCGAAATCGATGCCGAAAATACCGCCATACTCAACTACACTTCCGGCACTACTGGATTCTCCAAAGGAGTGATGCTGACTTACGACAACATCGCGGGCAACGTGAACTACGGCATAGTCAGCCGACTGCACTACGAGGGGTCGCGCGCGCTTTCATTCCTGCCGCTGGCACATGCCTACGGATGCGCCTTCGATATGCTCGTGCCCCTGGCCGTCGGCACTTTCATCACCATCTTCGGGAAAGCCCCCACGCCGAAGCTGCTTCTGAAGGCATTCAGCGAAGTGAAACCGAATCTGGTGATATGCGTGCCCCTGATTCTCGAAAAAATCTACCGCAAGCAGATAGTGCCGATGATTACCAAACGCGCCATCCGCTGGGCGCTCGCTGTACCGTTTATCGACAACGCCATCTATGCCAAAATCCGCAACAAGCTTGTAGAGGCATTCGGAGGCCAGTTCGAGGAGGTGATTATCGGCGGAGCGCCGCTCAACAGCGAAGTGGAGCAATTCCTGTACCGCATCAAATTCCCCTTCACCGTTGGCTACGGGATGACCGAATGCGGCCCGCTTATAAGCCACACTCCCTGGCGCTCGTTCGTGCCGTCGTCCTGCGGACGCACTCTCCCCTGCATGGAGTCGAAAATCATGGGGAGCAAAAATCCCGAGACGGAGCCGGGCGAGATCTGTGTGCGCGGTCAGGACCGCATGAAAGGATATTACAAGGCTCCCGACATTACCGCCGCCACCATCGACGAAGAAGGCTGGCTGCACACGGGCGACATGGGCACCCGCGCGGCCGATGGCACTCTATTCATCAAAGGCCGCTACAAGACGATGATTCTCAGCGCATCCGGCCAGAACATCTATCCCGAGGAAATTGAAGCCAAGCTCAACAACATGCCCTACGTGGCTGAAAGCCTCGTGGTGGAGCGCGGAAAGGGTCTGACCGCCATAGTCTATCCCGACTACGAGCGCATGGATGCCGACAAGGTCGACATGCAGGCTCTCCCCGAGCTGATGGAGGCCAACCGCAACGAGCTCAACAGCCTTGTCGCCCCCTACGAGCGGGTGGACCGCATACAGCTTATTCCACACGAATTTGAAAAGACTCCAAAAAAATCTATAAAACGCTATCTCTATAGCTGATTCCACATATGAACAGCATCGACAGCCTGATTTCCGACCTCGCTTTCATTCTGCTGCTCGGCGCCATCGTAACGCTGCTTTTCAAATGGATAAAGCAGCCGGTGGTGCTCGGCTACATCGTGGCCGGGTTTCTGGCCAGCCCGAACTTCACGCCGCTCCCCTCGGTCACCACCGAAGCCAACATTGAGTTCTGGGCCCAGATAGGCATTATCGTGCTGCTCTTTTCGCTCGGGCTGGAGTTCAGTTTCAAGAAGTTGCTGAACACGGGCGGGTCGGCCGTTGTCACCGCCGTGGTGATTGTGGCCGGAATGATGGCCACAGGGTTCATTATCGGCCATCTGCTGGGTTTCACCCACATCAACTCGCTCTTTCTGGGTGGCATGCTGAGCATGTCGTCGACCACGATAATAATCAAGGCGTTCACCGATCTGGGGCTCAGGCAGAAGAAGTTCGCCTCGCTGGTTTTCGCCGTTCTTATCGTCGAGGACCTCTTTGCCGTGGTGATGATGGTGGTGCTGTCGTCGATTGCCGTCAACAAGAGCGTGGAGGGAGGGCAGATGCTTATGAGCGTCAGCAAACTGGCATTCTTCCTAATCATATGGTTTCTGGTGGGAGTGTTCGTGCTTCCGTCGGCCCTCAACCGGTTCCGCCGGTTTCTCAACGAGGAGACCCTCCTGGTGGTTTCGATGGGACTCTGTCTGGGCATGGCCGTATTCTCGGTGTTCTGCGGCTTCTCGCTTGCCCTCGGCGCCTTCGTAATGGGCTCGATTCTGGCCGGAACGAGCTACGCCGAGCGCATCGAGCACGTAGTCACCCCCGTGAAAGACCTGTTCGGCTCCGTGTTCTTCATCTCGGTGGGCATGATGGTGCAGCCCGCGGTGATTGTGGAATACTGGTGGCCGATTCTGCTGCTTTCGGTGGTGGTAGTCGTGGGAATGATCGTATTCGGAACTTTCGGCATGCTCATCACTGGGCAACCCCTGCGAATCGCCATGGAATCAGGATTCTCGCTCACCCAGATAGGCGAGTTCGCCTTCATCATCGCCACGCTCGGCATGAGTCTGGGCGTCCTGAATCATGAAATATACCCGATAGTAGTGGCCGTATCGGTAATCACCACTTTCACAACGCCATATTTCATCCGCATGGCCGATCCGGCCTATACAGCCCTTGAGCGACACCTGCCGCGGCGCCTGCGCATACTCGTAAACCGCTACCCCGGCCACACCCGCAAGGAAGGCGCCACCGGGCGCGCCTGGGTGGTTCTGTTGCGGCGCTACCTCTGGCGTATCATAATGTATTCGATTGTCCTCGTGGCCATTTCGCTGGTATGCCATAATTATATGGTGCCGAAACTGCAGGAGTGGATGCCGTCGTGGTACCGCCTTGTCGGAGCCGCGCTAACACTCGCCCTGATGGCACCCTTCCTGCTCGCCCTGTGCCTGCCGCCGGCCATGAACAGCGGCAACGAGCGCGCCCGACTGTCGGCCAACCAGTTGCGCGGACCGCGCATCGTGATGATGCTGTTCCGCCTTATGCTGGCACTGGGGTTCATCGTCCATGAACTCACGTCGTTCTACTCCCTGCGCGTGGGCATCGTGGTAGGTGTCGCACTCATGCTCCTGCTTATCATGCTCTTCTCGCAGAAACTAAACCGGCAGCTCCGGCAGCTCGAAGCGCGATTCCTCGACAACCTCAACGAGCGCGAACTGCGCCGTACGGGCAAAAACAACAACCTCGTCAACGACCTCCATCTGGCCTACATCCGCGTGGGCTACGGCTGCCCGTTTGTAGGCGAGCGCCTGGTCAACAGCCGCATACGCCAGCAGTACGGCGTCAGCGTAGTGATGATACAGCGCGGAAGCACGCTCATCGTGGTGCCCGGCGGCGACACACGCATATTTCCCGGCGACGTTGTCGGCGTAATCGGCACCGACGAGCAGATCGAGGCCGTGGTTAGCGTAATGGATGTCGACGCGCCGCCGCAACCCGATGCACCCGGGCTCGACGACTTCCGCCTCACCAGCGTGGAACTCACATCCACCTCCCCACTGATTGGCCAGACCCTGGCCTCGGCCGACGTGCGCCGCAACTACAGCACCCACGTCGTAGCCCTCGAGCGCTACGGCGAATTCTTCGACCACCCCGCCACCATCCCCCTCCAGCCTTCCGAC
>URAU01000017.1 GCA_900545955.1 uncultured Porphyromonadaceae bacterium | reverse complement strand
AACAACGATGGTTCGCTAGCTCAACTGAATAGAGCATCTGACTACGGATCAGAAGGTTACAGGTTTGAATCCTGTGCGAATCACTTGCTTCCGGCGGTGTATCGGCTTATTGGCTGAAACACCGCTTTATTTTTCCTCCCCTATCCATATATGCCCGAACGCCATACCGCTATTTCAACACGCATATTCACAATACCGGCCTCCATGGCCGTTAGAGGCCGGATGATGCGCTCGTTGCGATGGCCGGTTGCCACTCTCGCGGTGCCTGCCGCTATATCGGCTGTATTGGCGTTCTCCGACTGGCGTTTCCTCGTGGTGCTCTTTCTTCTGGTTCTGGTGGGCGGCTCTGCCGTATACGCTTTCGCATGGTTCCATACCGCCATGAGTCCGGCCGCCATCAAGGCCATGAGCCCCCACCGGGTCGAGACCGACGACACTGAAATACGTATCATTCCGGAAGATGGCAAGTTGCTGAGAAGCATCCCCATCGAATGGGTAATCGGTATCGACGAAATCGGCAAATATCTTTGTGTCAGATATCGCGATTGCGGCAACGACGCATCGCCATCGATGCTTTATATTCCGCTCGATGCATTTCCGACGCCCGACGACGCCGCGCGTTTCCTCGCCACAGTCGCCCCACTCAATCGGACAACCAATCAAACTATATGAATAACGACCATATTTCCAATCGCAGCGCCAACGAGACGTTGCGCCGCTACATTGTGTTTACCTTCGGCCTGATGCTGAGTGCTCTGGGCGTAGTGCTCCTCACGCGCTCAGCGCTCGGCACCTCCCCCATCTCCAGTATGCCTTACGTAATGAGTCTGCACACACCTCTCTCCATGGGTACTTTTACGGCCCTCCTCAACGTGGCTCTGATAATCGGAAT
Organism: uncultured Porphyromonadaceae bacterium; assembly: GCA_900545955.1. Taxonomy (GTDB): domain Bacteria; phylum Bacteroidota; class Bacteroidia; order Bacteroidales; family Muribaculaceae; genus UBA7173. The sequence goes on along the minus strand of URAU01000017.1, from coordinate 55,758 downwards.
TCTCGGACTGCTCGGCCCCGAGCGATGGCACGACAACAGGATGAACCTTCTGATGCAGTTGCCCGTTTCGGTGCTTTTCGGTGTTTTCATAGATTTTTTCATGCTTCTTACCTCCGGGATGTCGCCTGCCGCATACTGGTTGCGCATAGCCACGCTTACAACCGGCTGCCTCGTGATGGGCGCCGGCATCTGCCTGCAGGTGGAAGCCGACGTGACGATGAACAGCGGCGAATATTTTGTAAAAGTGCTCGCCAACCGGCTTGATCATAATTTCGGAAGTATCAAGATTTTCTTCGACTTCACATTGGTGAGTCTTGCGGCGGCCGCATCGTGGCTGATGGCGGAACGCATCGACGGTCTGCGAGAGGGCACACTCATTGCCGCAACCCTCACGGGGCCGGCAGTCAAACTGATAGCGCCGTATATGAGTCCGATACGGCATTTCATTGCCGGAACGCGTATGGCCCAATCCCGAATAGACTCCGACGGGCGAGGTGATTTGCAACGAAATTCGTAACTTTGCCCATATGAAATTCGTCATTGAAGCCACTGCGCCATCCACCAATGCGCGCGCCGGAGTAATCACCACCGACCACGGCACTATTCCCACCCCGATTTTCATGCCCGTAGGCACCTGCGGCGCCATGAAAGGCGTCCACATGCGCGAACTGCGCGACGATATAAAGGCGCGCATCATCCTGGGCAATACCTACCATCTCTACCTGCGCCCCGGCACCGACATTCTCCGCAAGGCCGGCGGACTCCACCGCTTCGGCGGCTGGGAGGGTCCGATACTGACCGACAGCGGAGGTTTCCAGGTGTTCTCGCTTTCAGACAACCGCAAGCTGACCGAAGAGGGGGCGTGGTTCCGCAGCCATATCGACGGATCGAAGCATCTGTTCACCCCCGAGAAAACGGTCGATATCCAGCGTGCCATCGGCTCCGACATCATGATGGCTCTCGACGAGTGCCCCCCGGGAATGTCTGACAAGGCCTATGCCCGTAAGTCGCTCGACCTCACACTGCGCTGGCTCGACCGCGGCTGGAAGCATTTCAACGAGACCGAACCGCTCTACGGCCATAGCCAGAGTTTCTTCCCCATTGTGCAGGGGTGCACGTATCCCGACCTCCGGCGAGAGTCGGCCATGCGCGTGGCCGAACTCGGTGCCGACGGCAACGCCATCGGCGGCCTGGCCGTGGGCGAACCTGCCGAAGTGATGTACGATATGATAGAGGTGGTCAACGAGGTGCTTCCCGCCGATCGTCCGCGCTACCTGATGGGCGTCGGTACCCCCGCAAATATCCTCGAGGCCATCGACCGAGGCGTCGACATGATGGACTGCGTGATGCCCACGCGCAACGGCCGCAACGGAATGCTTTTCACTCCCGACGGAATAATGAACATGCGCAACCGCAAATGGGCCGAGGACTTCTCGCCCATTCAGCCCGACAGCGAATGTTTCGTCGACCGGGTGTATTCCAAAGCCTACCTGCGCCATCTTTTCATAGCCGGAGAACTTCTGGCCATGCAGATTGCATCCATCCACAATCTCGCCTTCTACCTCTGGCTCGTGGGCGAGGCGCGCCGTCATATCCTGGCCGGAGACTTCGCCACATGGAAACCGGCGATGGTAGAACGGGTGACACGCCGTCTCTAACAGCTCAGCTCATAGCCATTGCACTTCTCCCCGACCCAATCAACACCACGATGAAAAAGTCCAAAATAAGAATTCCGATAAGAATGCCGGCATGGATGCGCGACAAATCGCCCATCAGTCTGCTCGACGGATATATCATCCGCAAGTTTCTCGGCACGTATGTATTTTCGATTGCCCTGATTCTTGCCATCGTGGTGATGTTCGACATCAACGAGAAGCTCGACGCCTTCCTTCAGGCGCCCCTCAAGGCCACCGTATTCGACTATTTCCTCAACTTCCTACCCTATTTCGCCAATCAGTTCAGTCCGCTGTTCGTATTTATCACGGTGATTTTCTTCACATCGAAACTCGCCGACAAATCGGAAATCATAGCCATGCTCTCGTCAGGCATGAGTTTCCACCGCCTGCTGCGACCCTACATGATTTCAGCCGCCGTAATCGCGGCATTCACTTTTGTGCTCGGCGCATATATCATCCCTCCGGCCAATGCCAAGCGAATAGACTACACCAACACCTATGTGCGCAACCGCCGCGTGGACTATGGCGACAACATCATGATGCAGGTGGCTCCCGGCCGCATCGCCTATATGAGCCGCTATGACAACACCACCAAAACGGGCTACCGCTTCTCGCTCGAGGAGTTCAAGGATAAGAAACTCGTGTCGCGTCTTACGGCCACATCTATCCGCTGGGACACCCTCTACCAGTGGAGCGTCAGCGACTATATGATACGCGATTTCGGAGCCGACCGCGAGATTATACGCCGCGGCATGCAGCTCGACACCGTCATCCCCTTCGAGCCGCGCGACTTCCTCATCTCGCGCAACGACTGGGAGACACTCACGTCGCCACAACTGCGGCAGTATGTGGAGCGTCAGCGCCAGCGCGGCGTGGCCAACATCCAGGCCTTCGAGATCGAGTATGAGAAACGCTACGCCATGTGCGCCGCCGCCTTCATCCTTACCGTAATCGGCATGGCCCTGTCGTCGAAAAAGGTGAAAGGAGGCATGGGCATGAACATCGGCCTCGGCCTCGTATTGAGCTTCAGCTACATTCTGTTCATGACCGTCACGTCCTCCTTCGCCGTGTCGGGCATCACCTCCCCCTTTGTGGCTATGTGGATTCCCAACGTCCTCTACGCCATCATCGCCGTTGTCCTTTATTTCAAAGCCGCCCGCTAACCACTATAATTCTAACTATCAGCAGAGGCTGTGCCGAACGGATCGGCACAGCCTCTGCTGGTAGTTAGGCCGGATTAATCGGGAATAATCGGGTTAAATCGAGATTTATCCGGATTAATCGAGATTACTCGGGGATTATTCGGGGAGGATTTCGTAGGCGGAAGCTACGATATAGTAGCTCGAGAGATAGGGTTTGCCCTCCTTTTCGGCGCGGGCGGCGATGCGGGCGCGATAGTCGGCCATCTGAGCTTCGAAGGTCTCGATTTCACCCTGACCCTGAGCCTTACGCTCGGTCTCGCAACCGGTGGCAGCCTGAGCAACTGCATCGGCCTGCTCCTGACCGGCCTGTTCGGCTACCATCTTGACCTGCTCAGCATGCTGGGCTTCCATCTGCTTGACGGTCTCCTCGTCAATACGCGATTCAACAACGACGCCGGTAACGCGGATAGGTTTGTGGATGCTCTCCTGGGGGAAAGCGCCACCCATTTCGGGCGTGGCCTCGCAGCGAATCATGGTGTTTTCGTCGGCGCCGAGCACGAAAGCCTTCTTGCCGCCATGTTTGCAGAGGTGGGATACGACGCCCTCGATTGTAATGGTGTCGCCGAGGAAGGCCTCGGGATTGGCAACGATGGTGTCGACGCTAAGAGCTTCGGCAACCTCAACTTCATTGGTGTTCTTACTGCCACAGGATGCGGCAAGCATCATGCCGAGACAAGCCACGGCAGAGAAAAGAATAGATTTTTTCATCATTTATAAATAATTTATTTTCAATTTATTACATCTGAAACATCATATATCATATCCGTTCAGTCGCGCAACACGATGAACGGGATGAAGGCGTAGACACCGCACACAAGCGTCAGCACTACGCCCGACCATGCGAGCGCACCGCGGCGGCGACGAACGGCAAAGGCGAGAACCAGAGCCAGCACGATGTTAAGCCATAGAGCCTTGGCGCTCCAGCGGCCAAGCCGCGGATAGGCCAACGAATCGCTCGTAGAGGTGAACGACAGCACGTAAGGGAAAATGTAGTCGGCCACCACCGATGCTGTGGTGCGCGGGGCCACATAGGTGTACTCACCGAGCAGGCTGTAGCCCGCAGGCGTACGCTCCACGGCAATCCAGCGCGTGGTGTCGCCCTTGGTGATTCGGAACGTGAAGTTGAACAAATTGCCCATCACAAGAATATTTTCCTTGCGCGGGTCGACTTTGCCGACAGGGAGAGGCATCACGCTGTAGCCCTCACGCTCAAGGAAATAGGCATTGTTTTCCGTATCGGTTATGAACCCGAGAATGTCGCGGTTCATCTCCTCGAGGATGAACACCTTCGAGGCCTTCACGCCCTCGGGCATCGCCACCGGAGCCACGTACGGCCGGCCGGCACGCTGCTTCACATGGAATACCCTGGCGGCATCGTCAATCATCAGGTAACCCTCGTCGTAGGCCTTGCGAGAGGTAACGTTGGCCGAGAAATCGCGGCCGGGGAACTTGAATCCTCGGCGCTCCATCGCCTTGGTGAAACGCGCCGAGCGCGTGGGATTCACCTCGTTGGTGGCCATGTCGACAAACTCGATGCCACCCTCGGCGGGGAATCGGAACACCTGGTCGGCATCCGAGAGGTCGACGCGCACGGGCATCGACTCCATCATCATCCATACACCCGGCTGAGCCTTCACCACGTCGCGCGAGGAGGCATTGAGCATCAGCTCGTGAGTGCGCAGTTCGTGGGCCGATACAGCCTTTCCGGCAATCGACTCAGGAAGAGCGTCGTGGGCGAGAAGTTCCTTGTAAAACATCTGCGGCACGAGCGAGTCGCGCTCCTCGCGCGTTATCTCAGCACCGAGAATAGAACCGTCGGCGGCCACGCTGTCGAGAATCCGTATCACCGGCTTCTCGCCGGGAGCAGACCGCGAGACAATCCATTTGCCATTTACAGGCGAAAAAGCGCAGAACGGACTTCCCGCTGGCGAAGGAGTGGCCAGAGCGTAGAGCCATGGCAGGAACCAGCTGAGCACAGCCACCGACACCAGAATCAGGACTATTCGTGAAAATATCTTCATAATCAATCTATAAGCCCCTCCTTAAAGCGATTTACAGAAAGCGAGGAAAGCAGAATGAGCAATAATGTGAAAATCAAAGCGCCGACGAGCATCCCATTGTAGGCCTGCGGAGCGGGCTGCATGAAGTAGATGGCGAGAACACCCAGACCGAGCAGACCGAGAACAATCCTTCTCCCCCAGCGGCCCTCCAGACATGTGGCAGCCGTGAAGAGATAAGCGTCGAAGCCGGCCAGATACCAGGGGATAGTGGTCAGCATCACATGCCACGTCATCTCCGAAGTGACCACGCCGCGATAGTAGATGCCGATAATCAGAGCCTGGAGAAGGAAAATTACAAGCAGCTGACCGAGACCCGTGCCGATCATCGTGGCGATAAGCCGGTTTTGGGGAAAGGGAAGATGAAGCGTGAGTTTCAGGCGTTTCTGCTGCATTTCAGGGGCCATCTGGGCCACACCCAGGGCGATACCGATCAGTGCGGGTACGTATTTTATCGCATCGATGAAAGTCTGGTCCTTCATCAGCATAATCAGCCACACGTGCTCCACGCCGTGTGACGTGCTCACCCTCCGGATGCACATTATCGCATATACAGCGAACAGCACCGCCACGAGCAGCGATACCCAGAATACCCTCCGGGTCTTGAGCCATTCCTTTAAAAATATAGCTTTAGTCATATATATCCTGGTTTCGATATAATTTTCGAAAATTTGCGTTCATGTATCAATAGCGCCCGGTAAGACCGATGAAGGCATCTTCGAGCGATGCAGGCGCTTCAGCCTTGAGGTCGGCTGCCGCAATCCCCTGCGCAGCGAGCATAGGCCGCAACTCGTCGGGCATAAGAAACGAATAGAACTCATTCTCGTTGCCCGTATGCCAGGGCGAGAATATCCCCTCGCCTTCGGGCAGCTTCCCCTCGCTGTAGCTGTAGCGTCGGAGAGTCGACATCAGCTGGTCGACGGGCATCTGAGTGAGGATTCGTCCGTAGTCCATTATGATGCAGTCGTCGACGAGGCGTTCAAGATCCTGGATGATATGGGAGGTCATGAATACGGTCTTCCCTTCGCTCTTCACGAAATCGCGCAGATACTCTATAAACAGACGGCGGTAGCCCGGATCGAGACCCAGCGAGAAATCGTCGAGCACAAGCAGGTCGGCGTTCTGGGCGAGAATCAGGCCGAGGGCAACCTGCGAACGCTGGCCGTTGCTCATCGACGAAATTTTCTGGTCGGGCGTCACCTTAAGCTTTTCCATAAGCCCGTAGTAAGCCTTGCTGTTCCAGTTGGGATAGAAGCGGGAATAGAAGCGCTCGATCTGGCTGATGGTCATGAACGCGTACTGAACGTGGCCTTCGAGCAGCAGGGCGATCCGGCTGCGCGTCTGAGGCGACATGCGTGTGATGTCTTCGCCGAAGATGCGGCATTCGCCGCTCTGAGGCTTCAGGAATCCCATCAGAATGTTGATGGTGGTGGTTTTGCCCGTGCCGTTCTTGCCAAGCAGACCGAGAATGCGACCTTTCGGAACCTCGAAACTGAGATTCTCGTAAATCACACGCCCCTTGCCATAGCGTTGCGACAGGTTTTTAACAGAGATAACTGATGACATAATTTTAAGCAATCAATGCTGAATTTCACTAATCCGCACACCGGAATCCGGCGCGGATTCAATAATGCGCTACAAAGATAGCGCATTTCGCAGGAAAAAACATGGCCGCCACGATGATTACAGCCACCGTAGCCCGGCAAACGGCAGTCAGAACCGCACACTCACCACAGCCTCGGCCATGTTTATATTGCCGAGAGCATTGTAGTGGCTATGATGCCCGCGCAGCTCCACACCCCCGACAATCCCGCCGGGGAACTCCCGATCGTAGGCCAGCGAGGCTCCGGCTGAATTGACGTCGGCCGAAGCCATGGCGTGATTCTGCAATACCGTCCGGCCGATTGCCGAATCCGGGTCGAGGCCGTCGAGTTTGCAGCGTAGGGAGGATGCAGCCGTATGTGCCCCCTCCATTGCGAAGCGAAGCATATTCCGGCCGAATATCCACGACACTCCTGCCCGGAGAGCAGGCCGCCACGCACCCATCTCCGTGGCCCGGTTCGGGCGCCGGTAGTCGGTGTGTGTATAAGCATACTCCACCGACGGGCGGAAATCGAGTTTGAGGCAGTCCGACAGACCGATCATCGCCGGCAGCGCCACTGCGGCTCCGGCCCGGTCGGCCCAGTAATTGCGGCGCGAGCCTATTTCCAGATAGGTGTTGCCGACTGTAGATCCGAACACATTTTCGTAGCCGAGCCTGCGCGAGGCGCCGAAACGCAGTTCGGGCGCTATGCTCCATTTGCCGACGGCGCGCGTATAGGCCACAATAGCCGTAAGCCGGTAGGTATCGGCCCGCGTCAGATCGAGATTATTGTAGTTGCGGAGCACCTGCTTCATGCGCAGATAACCGAACTCCACGTTGGCCATCAGTCCGGCACCACGGCGCGGAAACAGTTGAAGACTGCCGCCGAAGCCGAGCCCCTTGTAGGAGGCATCGAGGTTGCTGCTCCCGCTGAAACGAGTATAGACGTTGCCGAGCCCAAGCATGGCATACGCACGGATGTCGTTGTTGGGATTGAAGAACTCCACGCTGCTTTCCTGGTTGTAGACCCTCAGGTCGGCGCCGAGTCCGACAGCATACTCCCCGATTGCACGGGTGCCTCCTACGGCAACCTTGAGGTCCGACACCACGATTTTGTCGCGCGGGTCGCGGTTGCGGTAATCGATTGCGGCCCGGTATGAAGCCTGTGCGCCCCAGCTCCACCGGCCCGACCTACCGGCATAACCTCCGGAAAATGCATAGCGCCGAGTCTGGATATTTCCCCCGACGGAGTCGCCGAACACGTAGGGCGATACAAGCTCGTAGTCGGCGGCGTTGTTCCAGACCACATCGCGGATCTGCCCGGTGGTAAAACCGGCGCGGCCCCATACGGTTGTCGACTCCGAAAGCCTCATGTATGATGACGCAAGGATATTGCCGAGCGTATGGCCTCTCCCCTGCTCCACCGCGCGGGCACGGTCGGCACGGTCGAGCGAGCCTACCGCCTCAATACGTGAGTAGGAACAATCGTTCCAGAATCCCATCGCGGCGGGATTTGACAGGAAAACTCCTACAGGGCGCATCTGCACCGGCGCCTCCATGCGCGCGACACGCGCAAGCGCACCGACGGAATCCGACGGAGCGGTAGCCGAGGCTCCAGAGGCTCCCGAAATAAGCAGAGTAGCAAAAATTATATTGTGTAATCTCATGTCTGAACGAGATTTATAGATGGACAAGAGTAAAATCCGCCCGCGAATCGTTGGTATCCTGAAGCACCTTGACGCCGGCCACTTCGGCAGCCTCCTTACGGCGGAACACGTGTCCGAAGCGGTTGGGGTCCTTGTCGACGGTCGATATGCTCGCATAGCTTATATCGACGGAATTACCGAGTGCGCCGTACACCCATACTACATCGTTGCTGAGGTTCACCCCGTCGAGGATCCACTCGTTGGGAATAAGATACGCGCGGTCGTTGGTCATCTGCGCACCTGTGGTGTGTATATACTCATAGGCACCATGATACTGCGCCAGATACGTCTCGGCGCTCATCCCTTCGGGGAATTTCACCAGAGCATACGAGCGGTTGCACTGGTTCGACATAATCCATATCGTGTTGGAATAGCAGAACCACTTGTCGAGGTCGGCCACCTGCGGATTGTCGGTATCCTGGCGGTTGTCGTCGTGCCATTCGAAATCGGCGTCGGTATGGTCGAGAGCTCCGGCCACCTGCGCGCTCCAGTCGATTGCCTGATCGACAATCTTGATGGATTCGCCTGGAGCGATGGGATGGTCGGTGCCGCTTCCGGGAATCACCCATATCGTGGCCGCCGTAAAGTTCACCTGGCGGTTGTTGGCCGGCGTAAGGATCTCGAAAGCGTTGGTGCGCGAGTTCACAAACGCCGACTCCGCTATCCCTATGCCGTCGGCATAGACCGTGCGGTCGCTGTTGTTGTAGATACGGATGTAGCTATCACGCAAGCCGCCCGTAGCCGTGGCGTTGGGCGACCCTGCGGCGTAGATTTCGGAAAACACGAGCGAACCGCCCGGATTCGAATAGAACCACGTAAGGGCCACTCGCGAAGCAACGTTGATTGTAATGGCCGACCCTACGGTGCGCAGCGTTTTCTCCACCGTAACGCCCTCCCCCTGGCTTTCTGCCACAGTCACGCTGCCGGTGTAGTCGTAGACGCCGAGCGGGAGCGTGGCCAGCGTACTGCTCATGGGATTCACGGTGTAGGTGGCCCCGGTATTGAGTTCGCGCAGATTCAGAGTAGCCGAAAGGATGCCCGAGGGATCCATCCCCTCCGGCCAGATATTGTCGAAGGCCACGGCGATGGTGTCCTCTTCCTGAGTATCGGAATTGTCGACACATGAGGTTATGGCTGCGCCAAAGGGCGCCGAAAGCAGCGAAACCGCCAGAGCGCGGCCAAGCAGGTGTAGTTTTATATTCATAAGCGATTTATTGTTCATAATTTAAGGTTGAGTTCCATACCGAAGTAGGGGGAGGTATAGCGGCGCTGAAGCATGCCGAACTGGTAGTAGTCGGGGGTGATGCTCAGCAAGCGGTTCACATAGAGGGCTATACCGATACGGTCGTTCCAGAGTTTCTTGGTGGCCTTGATATTGAAGGTTGTGGCCACGGGCACGCGCCGCTCCTCGAAGGAGGTGGCTGTGTACGTGCGCTGCAGCTGTCGCAGATAAGGGTCGTCCAGACACTCGGGCGTGAAGGGGTGCAACGTGCCGTCGGTACCCACCCAGCTGTGGGGAGTTCCGTCGCGCCAGAGCTGACGCTGCGAGGTGAACCACATGTTCTGAACCGACACCGAAAAATTCAGTCCCAGCCTCGGCACATCGGTATCGAACGTGAAGTTGGTGTTGAACGACTGGTAGGTGCTCCCCTCGCGGTCGTCGTAGAGACCCACGAGCTGCAGCTCGCGGCCGTTGACAACGGTCCCGGGGCGGTACCACAGGTCCTGCGAGTTGCTCAATACGGTTTTCAGCCACGCGCCGCTCACGGTGATGCGCGTGCGCACCAGCGGTATACGCACCGAGGAGAACGTGAACTCCACGCCCTCTTTCTTCACGCGCGACGAATTGTCGGGACTGCCCACAAGCGCCGTGCGCCGGTCCTCCTCGTAGGGAAGGTCGCTCAGCTGGGGAGCGCGCCCGGCGGCGTCGGGATCGAACGCCGAGGCGTCGTAGCGGTTGTAGGCGTAGTAGAACACGCGCGGCGCCATTCGGAAGGCGTCTTTCATGTCCTCGCGGAAATAGTCGACCGACAGGCGGTTCCCGCGATAGGTCACGTCGGCGCGCACCTCCCATTTCAGGTTGCGGGCGGCGCGCAGCTCGTAGTTTGTGGGATCGTCGACGAAAGTTCGCACACTCATGGTGCGGTAGGCGGGGTTGTTGTGGAAGTAGTTGAGCTCCACATAGTCGTTGTAGACCGGGTCGGGATAGAGAAACGCCGCCACGGGCATCTTGGTATGCTGCCCTATGCCTCCGGCCAGCTCGAACACGAGCGGAAATCCTGCTACCTCGGCCGACGGGAGCGTCCATTTCAGATTCACGCGCGGATCGAGATAGGGGCGGTTGTGCAGGTAATAGCGGCTGTCGAGATGGAGCAGCTGGGTCTCGCGCAGGCCGAGCTGAAACTCAAGCATATGGCGCCCAAAGTGCATCTCGCTCACGTTCTCGATCCATACCGAGGCCTGGTGCATGGCCGGTACGTCGCTGAAGGCGCGCGGACGCCCCGTGTTGCCGGCTGTAATGGGCCGCTCAAGGTCGTAGACCTGGCCGCGGCCGAAATTCTTGCTCATATCCCATTCCACGCCTGCCTTGAGCGAGTTGGAGATGCGCGGCAGATTCCAGCGGAACCGGCCCGACGCCTTCACCACAGCCGTGAAGGGCTTGCCGTACACATCGAGCAGGGCTTCGTAGACCATCGGTAGGTATCCCACTGTATGGCTGCCGGGCGTGGTCGACACCGGCATGGGGTAAAGGCGGCTCGACGCCACGGTTTTTTCCTGATGCAGATGGTCGGTCGTGTATTCCATTCCGGCCGTCAGCGTGAACGACTGGAAGAAGCGCTGCAGCGGAGCGCGCACCACCAGGGTGTTGTTCCAGCTCAGGGCGTTGCGGTCGGAGGTATAATAGTCGATGGTGCCGTTTACGGTCAGGTCGGGGTCGTTTTTGTCGCGCTCGAAGGTGCCGGTATAATTGAGCGAGCTGGCCCAGGTGGTGATAAACTGCGGGGAGGTCCATTTGCGGTTGGAGCGCACGGAGGCCGTCACTCGCTTGAAGTTCTCCCGGCTGTCGCGCGGGTCGATACGGCTGTCGAGATAGTCGGCCGAGAAGTTCATCGTCCAGCCGTCAACCGGCATCTGCACGCCCTTACCCACATAGAAGAGCTGGCTCTGCATATCGGCCTTGAAGCGGGCCTGCAGAGCCGAGGCACCGCTTTTGCGGCGGATGTTCACAAGTCCCGAAGTGGTTTCGCCATATTCGGCCGAGGCGATACCGCGCACTACCTCCACACTCTCGATATCGTCGGTAGAGATGGATCGCATGTCTACTCCTTTGCCGGTGGTGAGGCGGTCGGCGCGTGTGGCGTCGGCGGTCTGTTGCATCTCGGCGTTGGTATTGGTCTGGACGCCGTCGACCACGAAGGCCGTACCGAGCGACGAGGTGGCATAGTTGTCGGTCTGTGTGATATTTTTTGCCTGACGCAGGTCGGCCAGATTTGCCTTCCCCATTTCCGGATCCTTGCTCACCGCCCCCGGGAGCATTTCCATCAGGTCGGTGAAGCTCGAGGGCTGCAGATGCTGCATGGCTGTCTGGTCGATGAGCGACGCCGAGGTCATGCCGCGTCCTTCGCGGGCCGTGACCACTACCTCACCTATCTGGGTGTAGGTCGGTTTCAGTGCTATCGTGATAACCGAAGTGTCCGCACCGATTTTTATTTCGCGATGTACGGCGGTATATCCTACGGCGCTCACCGTGAGCATCCATTTCCCCGGGGCCGGATCGGCCGCAAACGCCCCTTCGGCGTCGGTGAGTGCTCCGATATTGCTGTCGCCCTGCGTAAGTGCCATCGCGGCAAACTCAACAGGGACTCCGGTATCGGCATCGGTGACGACCACGCGTAGCGGCGACGCCGACACTCCGGCAGCAGCCAAAGAGAGCATTCCCGCCGTAATATATTTGTAAACAATCTTTTTCCTCATAGAAGTCATTTAAACTTTTTCTTCGAAAAGAATTTGAGACAGTTTTTGAGCGGATTTAACCCGAAATTGAGGGAGCGATGCGGGCATCGTGACCGAAAATGAGGGTGTAATCAGCCGAAAAGAGGCCAAATTCTTGAAGAATACATCTTGTGAAGCCATTTGAAGACAAAGTTTAAATGACTTCATATACAGGTCTGTAAAACCGGCACAGCGCGAGGGATTTTCCCGGGTGGCTTTCGCCGGTTTTATTATTTTAACGATTCCATGTGCGGTTTATTGTGTTATCTGCAATCATTCCGGTTAAGCATCCTTTATTCATAATATCAAAGCAATTACCTCCCTTATTATCAGCCATTTTAATGCATTCAGCGCCACATAAAGCAAAGCGGCGCACCGGAGAGAATCCCCGGCACGCCGCTTTCTGAAAAAATCTTCTATGTTTATTTGGCTCCAGCGCGCGAGAATGCAATGTCGCGGTCGCCGATTTCACAACGCATTGTGTTGTTCTTTATATGGATATCTTCGATTTCCGTAATGTTGGCGAATGCATTCTGGGCGGCGCGGTTAATCTGCTGGGTTGCCAGCACGGCAGCTCCCGGTTTCAGTTTCTCGACCATCGGAGCCGAATCCTCGCTAAGTATATTGTAGTTGAGCTGAACGGCATCCGGGTCTACGCTTACCGAGAGCGACGTCGCATCGAGGCCCACAAGGATATCGTCGTGGTCGCGCACCTGATAGGTACCGGTTATCGTGGCGGTTCCCGTGGCGGTGATTGTCAGAGGCGTTACAACCGACTCGTTGAACTGCATGGTGTTCTCCACCGTAATGATGGCCGTCATGGTGATGGTCCCCTCCGTGGCAACCTCGCCGGGACCGAACTCCATCATACGCACCATCGTGGCCGAAGCGGCCCCGGTGTCGAGCAGACGTTCGGGATTGCCCGTCCACTCACCCTCCACGGCCTCGGCCAGACGACCCTTGGAGTCGCACGAGCTGACCACCGTCAGCATCGCACCCATACAGCATAAAGCTATGAGAACTTTTTTCATAAACATATCGTTGCGTTTTAATTTATTAATCAAACTCATTCAATCCCTTCTTCAAAAAAGCCTTCCCAAATCAATAAATACTCTTTCAAAAGGAGCTTTACCTGTTTGTAAATACTTTTTCAAAAGGATTATACATTTATAACACACAAACCTCCACAACGTTCATCCCCGCCCCGAGAAATAGCATCCCATCCGCTTTCGTACCTGGTGCCGGAGGCTTGCCTCCGGATTTCTACTTTCAATCTTCCCTTACTCCCATCAAATCTGTTTGCGCTCCGGGCTTCAGCTCGCTTATCCGCCGCGGAAGTAAAATTTTTGTCCTGGCGCCGAGCTTCAGCGAGGTTTTTCCTAAGAGAATTCTGGGGGGTCCAAACCAACAATTTTCCGACCAAATTGTAGGGACGCACGGCTCGTGCGTCCGCGTTAACAACTGAAAATAAGACGTTAAATTCGGACGCACGGGCCGTGCGTCCCTACATTTCGGTGGTTCTGTGAGCGAGCTTTAGCTCGCCGCTTCCGTCCGGATGGCTGGGCGCCCTGAGAAAAGCAGGCGAGGCGGCTGCATAGCTGCGGCGTCACGGAGCGGCAGTGTCTGAGCGCAGCGAGTTCTGCCGCTCAGCCACAGCGCGGCCGCCCTCGCCGAGAAGCTTTTCTCCGCGCCCCTTGGTCTTTTGGTTCTTTTCGACCCGTGAAAAGAATAGACGCCCCGTTATGGAAGCATGTTCAGGATCCATGCTCCGTAGCGGGGCGTCGTGTTTTCTTATTCTTTACCATCGCCGTATAAGCGGCTTTAATGCCAAATTTTTTATGAGAGCGGAGTGTTTTAACTATTGAGATTATGGCGGTTTACGCAAAAGTATCTATCTTTGCGGCAGAAACGGAAAGAGTTCTGTTTCAATTTTACATATTAGAAAAGCGTTTTAGCTGATTCTCAATCGAAATTCGCCAAATTTTTTACCGGGAGTCCAGCAGTCAAAAACGCTCATGCGTGCTTATATCCACCCCTGCACGAGGGGTCGACATATCGGCATGGCGTGAGGGGTGGACTGTCTATCCGGTAGGGCGTTTGGCGATGCCTCGATTGAGTAGTCAGTAAACATTGTCCTCACGCTTTTTTGTGCTTTGACCGAAGCATTTATCATTCCCTTAATTTAATCTTGACCCGACTCGAGGGGGACACGCAAAGGGTTCTTAACCAATCTCATAATTATCATGTTGAGACCAATCAAACCACCTGTCAAACCTTTGCGCATCCCTCTGGCAGCCACCCTGCTGTTCTTGTGCATGGCGCTCGGCGTCGTGGAGGCTACGTCGGCCGACCGCCGAAGCGCATCACTCCCGGGCCTCGACCAAGGGATTACGGTACCCACCGACATCCGCGACGCCGTTCCGGCGGATTGTCCGAATCTCCTTTACTGCAAGACCTGCGACGAAGAAAACTTCCTTGAAGGATGGACCGGCACCTATACCGTATATAAAAACACGAAAGGTGAGTTCCGTGGATTCGATATCGAGCAGGCGACATCGCCCGCACTGGATTTTTCGGGCGCCGTAAGACCTGTAATTTGTCTGGAGGGTGTCAGCGGGAATTTCACTATCTCCACCGACGGCAAAAACTTCGTGCAATGCCTCTCGAGAAAGGGCTATATTGAAATTCCTCCGGCTACTAAATACATCCGGATAACCAATGGCCGCCTCAACTCCTTATTTATAATCGACGCGGGCAAAGAGGCACCGGAATATTCCTCCGAAAACGATGGTCCGGGGCATATCGAAGCTTACTATCTTGATGGAAAAGTTACCTCCTATTGGTTGTCCTGGGATGTGCCTGCCGGGAGTCAGGAAGTACACTTCTACGCCCTGACTTCCGAATGTTTCAGCCATGGAGGAACACGTATTAGATATTACGGTAATACTATTCCAATCATAGCAAAAACGGAGAATGAATTTATACGCGTCCCGGCGATTATATCTTATAATGGTGACAGTAAATACTGCAACCATTTCCTACCAGTTGGCACTAAGGCAGTATATGCGTATGCGAATGACCCTACACAAGAACTTCAATCTGGGTCTCCTTCGATTAATGACGACGCCAAAGCCTTCTACACAGCAACGCCGGAAACGCCGACAAGTCCGCTGAAGAAGGCTGCCTGGTACGACATCAATGGCGACGGCATTCTCGATTTCGTAGGCAACGGCGTATACATCTGGAACGGCAATGGC
The DNA here is from genome assembly GCA_900545955.1 of uncultured Porphyromonadaceae bacterium. GTDB lineage: Bacteria > Bacteroidota > Bacteroidia > Bacteroidales > Muribaculaceae > UBA7173. The sequence continues at coordinate 40,285 of URAU01000017.1, read as the reverse complement.
TACAACGGTTTCAGGTTCGGCGAAAAGACTATCTACGGAAACCTCGTGAACGTTGGCGGCGACAACGGCATTTTGTGGTACAGCAACTATGTGCGCCATATCGACACCGCCAATTTCTCGGCTCCCATTCTGGACGGCGACGAGGCCGACACAAAACATGTATATTATCCCGCCGACGTGAACAACGACGGCCGCTACGACCTTATGCGCCTCAGCGGCGGTGACGAGGTGGCCGACCCCAAGCGGTTTGTATCGCTGAGCCCCGACGGCAAGAGCCTGACGGTGAAATACGATGTGATGCCGATTTCGGAATATCTCAATATGCCGGTTCAGGGCTCCACGGGCGATATTCAGAGCGCACTGGCCTCCATGTCGGGCATGGGCATCTATAGTCCGCCCGTCTACGAAAAATCCAAGGGGGTGAAATTCGAGTCGCACGACATCAACAACGACGGTATGCCCGACATCGTGGACTACGTTCACGGCAAAATCTACTACAATATCGGTGAAAACCGATATGCAACGACCGATTTCGGTGGTCAGATGATAGTGCGCGACCTCAACGGCGACGGCATCGAGGACTTCATCATCGCCGACGATGCCTCGAAAACTATTACCTCTCACATCCAGATTCCCGAAGGCGGTATTACCGAGAAGACTCTCCTTTCCGGCTACTACATCGCGGGCGACATCTATAGCGCCGATTTCAATGCCGACGGTCTGGTGGATATCCTTATCCCGATAAAAACCGACAATGGCTATCAGTCAGCCTGTACGTTCGTACTTATTCTTGAGAACAAAGGCAACGGATCCTTCAAGCGTCATGAATGTCCACTGACCGAAAAATGCAACGTGTTCGATATGCGCGATCTCGACAACGATGGCGTCTACGAACTCTGGCTCGCTCCACAATCATCCAGGTCGACGGTTCAGCAATTCCCGATCAGTAACTTCAAGCTTGCGGCCACCCCGACTTCTTACGAAAGCAGTAACGGGATCAGCGTTAAATTCTCAGAGAATGGGCCGGCAATTTTCCCGGATGTAACCGACCCCTCACGCAACATGCTTTACTTCGATTATCGTGGTATCGTTTTCGAGCCGGCGGCCAATACGGTGCCCAAAGCGCCGGCGCGCCCCGACATCTTCTACGAGCCTTCCACGGGGATGATAAAAGTGTCCTGGCAGCCTACCACCGACAAGGAGACGCCGGCGGCCGATCTGACTTATTCGCTCCGCATCGGCACAGCTCCCGACCTCGACGATATCGTGACCGCCGACGCTCTGCCCGACGGACGCCGACGCAACCTCACCGGCGGCAACATGAGCTACAGTCTGCAACGCAAGTTCGACACCCGCTCGTGGCCCGACGGCAAAATCTATATCTCGGTCCAGGCTGTCGACGGCGCAAACGGCGGCTCGCCGTTTAGCGAGTACGCCGTTCTCGAAAAGCGTGAGCCAACCTCAGGCTTCCTCCTCTCCTACGAGAAACCGTTTGCCGTGAACGACGTCTGCACCGCCACGCTCTCCATAATGCCTAAGGAGGGTTACACATATCAGTGGGACTTTGACGGCGCACGCATCATCAGCTCCGACGAGAGCACCCAGACATACAAGATCGCCTACGATACCGGCGGCGAAAAGACCATCTCTCTGACCGTGACCGCCAACGGCTACACCTCCCCTACCGTCTCGCAGACGCTCGACGTCCATCCCGGCAATGTAAAACAGCATGGACTAATAATTGACGGCTACCGTACAAATCCATATTGGGCCGCTGACATTGACGAAGATGGCGAATACGAACTGTTTCGCGAAAATTTTGTGGAATCCTCAAATTCAGGAGAGTACACCTCGATTCAGCGGCTGTTTAACAACCACTCCTCTATCAGGACTTTCTCTAATTCTAATGTTGTCCACGCCGACATCAACGGCGACGGACATGTAGACATATACAATCCCGGAGGCTCCGGAGCAATCAACATGGAAGACAAAGACATGGAGATTGTAACAGATCTGTTCGAACTCCCTTCGTATAATAATAAGTGTTTTTTTGATCTGGACAACGACGGGAAAATGGATTATGTTGGTGGTCTGAAACCTACACAAATTTATATCAACAACGGCGACTATAAGTCTTTCACAAAACTCACTCCCTATACAGGCAACGAATACATTTGGGCGGCTATATGGCAGGATTTCAATGGCGACGGACTGATTGATTTCGCCACGACATGGAACGATGAGAACAAAAATCCGGTGCTTAACCTGCATGAGAACCATGGCGACTACACCTTCGAGAAAAAGACATTCGTTACTCTCGATCCAGAATGTCGGATACGAGCCGTCCGCGACTTCGATAACAACGGTACGCTTGATTTGCTTATATCAAGAACCATTGCCCGCGACAGATATACCCTCTCTATAATCTGGGACAATGGTGAAGGAGGCGAGACGCTCCTTGCCGGAAAGATGGGCGACATCGATTCGTTTACAGTAGTCCTGGACTATCAACTTGACAATGGCCGAATTTGCTATTCACACGATTTGGACAATAACGGTTATCTCGATATATACGCTCTGGCGCCGAAAGAGATACAAACCGAGCGCGGAATCTGGGGTTACATGATTTACCAGTTGCCGGGTCATAAGTTCGAAATAAAGAAGTACGACCACGACGCGAATGATTATGGATTTGATCTTGAATCTGCCGGAAGTTCCGAACTATTTCTCGCAAACGACGGTCATAAATATCTGACTGGTAGTGAGATTACAATCAAAGCACCCAACACTCGTCCGGAGGCACCGAAGAATCTGCGCCACTCGCAGAATTCGAGAGCTGTAGTGCTCGAATGGGATCCTTCCGTCGACAAGGAGACGCCTGCGGCCGCCATGCGCTATAACGTAAGCATCAAGCATAAGGGCGTTGAAGGCGAAGGTGCATATCTCTTCTCGCCTTGCAACGGCGGAAAGAACGGAGTGCCCGTGCCGACCCATAAGCCTCTGTTCAGTTCCTCCCGTCTTACGATACCGATCTTCAACATTCCCGCAGGAACGTATGAGGTGAAAGTGCAGGGTGTTGACCTGATGCACGAGGCATCTGATTTCTCCGAGGTATATGAGATGACCGTCGAGGAAGAGTGCAGCTTCGACATCCCCACAAGCGGTTTTGTCGGCTATCCTGTGAAAGTCAGCATATATGCTTCGATTGCAACCGATCCCGACTGGGACGGCGGCGAGGCTAAATCGTCCGGCTCCGGACGCTACAACGTCGTATGGAATACACCTGGCAGAAAGTGCGTCACCATCGGCGACAAGACTGTCTACATTCAGATTAACCCCGCTCCGGACCCCACATTCACCCTTCCTGAGGTATGCCATCGCGGCGACCGCGTGAAAATCTCGGCTCCCGAAGTCGGCAAAGGCAAGTGGGAAATCCATCTGGCCAACAAGCCTTACGACTGGGAACCGCTCTCCGACACCGACGACTCGCGTTTCGCTACGCTTGAAATCATCGACGACGATAACGCAGTGCTGACCTTCCGGGTTACTAACCGCTACGACATCCGCCACACGCTTTCGGAGGGGATCGCCACGGAAGAGCATACGGAGACCGTAGAGGTAGTATGGAACAACACCCCGACAATCTCGCTTGTCGACATCGACGAAACCACCGGCAAGCACCGTATCCGCTGGCAGGCTCTATCGGCAACAGACACGGACGTCACCGGTCTGAACCTCTACAAGGAGACATCGGTGGCAGGGAAATACATCCTGCTGGAGCAGCTTGCTCCGAACGTGACATCCTATATAGACATCACCTCGACGCCCGACGCGAAGGCTTCGCGCTACATGATGACGTATGAGCTCACCTACGGCGAATCCGACCGCAGCGCCGCCCACACGCCTATCCACGTGATGATCAACCGTGGTATCGGCGATTCCTGGAATCTAATCTGGACGCGCTACGAGGGTGTGACGGTTGACTCCTACCGGATTCTGCGCGGCAACACCCCCGAATCGCTCGCTATGATCGATGAGGTTTCGGGCAACATGACTTCGTTCTGCGACGTTAATCCTCCCGCCGGACCGCTTTTCTACGCTGTGGAAATCATAAATCCGGCAAGTGCCGCCGCGCTGCAGAAGGCCGCTTCGCGCGCCGCAGCGACGGGCACTTACTCCCGAAGCAACGTAGTGGTGGCCACAGGCGATGCATCGGTCAACCTGGTGGAACGCATCGAGGTATTCTCCGTCAACGGCGAGAACACCATCGACTACTCGCAGACTCCGACGCTTGATCTCCAGGCACGCATCTATCCGTACAATGCTACCTTGACGTCGCCCAACTGGATTATAGTCTCCGGCGATGACATAGCTACCGTCGACGCCCGCGGCCGCGTTACGGCCACCGGACGTGGCAATGGCCAGGTTACCGTCCGCGCATGTGCCATCGACGGCTCAGGCGCTTCGGGTGAATTCATCGTCACCGTAAAAGGCGTGGTTTCGGGCATCGAATCCGTGGATGCCGCTTCGGCAGAGCGCCTCACTGTGAATCCGCCGGTTGCCCAGACCGAAATCCATGTAGCCGGGCTCCCCGGCGGCGAACAGGGCCGCACGCAGCTATATATCTTCGGAGTAAACGGCGTGATTGCTCAGGAAGCGACCCTCTCGGGCCGTGAAGCCACAATCAATGTCAGCACGCTCACCGACGGCGTCTACATCATCAAGGCCGTAGGCGAAAACAGCACAGCCGATGCCCGCTTCATCAAGCACTGATTTACACCTGCTATCTTAATCCAATATCCACCTTCGCCATCGGGCGAAGGTGGATATTATTGTTTTTTAGGGATTATTGGAAGGAATTGGAGAGCGGGAAGCGGGCGGATGTGAGTTTTTATTCGTACTTTCGCAAAGTTAAAAATGAGATAAGACATTTAGACTACCAAAAACAGGGAGTGTGTTACAAAATTCCTTGGAAGTAGGGACGCACGGTTCGTGCGTCCAAGTATACAAATTAAATTTCAGCCAATTATACGGACGCACCAACTGCGCGTCCCTACGATTTAATAACCAACCATTTAGACAAATCTATACCGAATGAAGAATGCAATAAAGAAGTTTAAGGGCTGGGGGCTGCTGCCCCGGATTATCATCGCTATCGCGGCAGGCGTGGGCGTGGGACTCGTCGCACCCGAATGGCTGGCCCGCACGGCGGCAACGTTCAACGCCATTTTCGGCGAGTTCCTCGGATTCTGCATCCCGCTGATTATCCTCGGATTCGTGGCTCCGGCCATCGCCGACATCGGCGTGCGCGCCGGCAAGATGCTCGTAGCCACAATTGCCCTGGCCTACGGCTTCACGCTCATGGCAGGGTTCGGCGCCTACTTCACGGGCGTCTGGCTCTTCCCCTCGATGATTGAACCGGCGAGCTACGTGGCTCAGGAGGCCCAGGCGGTGCGGATTCAGCCCTACTTCACCATCGCCATGCCTGCTGCGCTCACCGTAATGTCGGCCCTGCTGCTTGCCTTCATCACCGGACTGGGCACCGCCTTTCTCCCTACCGACGGTCTGAAACGGCTGCTGGGCGAGTTCCGCTCGATAATCGACATGCTGATACGCAAGGCGATAGTGCCGCTCCTCCCCTACTATATATTCTGCATCTTCCTCAACATGGCCGTGACCGGCGAGGTTGCCACCGTGGCGTCGACGTTCATCAAGATTATCGCAGTGATATTCGTGCTCCATGTGGCTGTGCTGCTGTTCCAGTACTCCGTGGCCGCGCCCTTCTCCACCACCACGCGCAACCCGCTGCGGCTGCTGTGGTCGATGATGCCCGCGTATTTCACGGCATTGGGCACCCAGTCGTCGGCCGCCACCATCCCGGTGACACTCGAACGCACAATCGCCATGGGCGTGGACCGCGACGTGGCGGGATTCACCGTGCCGCTCTGCGCCACAATCCACATGTCGGGGTCGGCGCTGAAGCTCACCGCCTGCGCCCTCGCCCTGATGATAGCCCACAGCATGCCCTACTCCACCGGGATGTTCGCCGGATTCATAGCGATGCTCGGCGTGACCATCGTGGCCGCGCCGGGCGTGCCCGGAGGCGCCGTGATGGCCGCCCTCGGACTATTCACTTCACTGTTGGGATTTACGCAGGCCGACTGCGCGCTGATGATAGCGCTCTACATAGCCATGGACTCGTTCGGCACGGCCTGCAACGTGACCGGCGACGGCGCCATCTCGATAATAATCAACCGTTGGTTCGGCCGTCGGACTCAGCCGAACCGGAATCAGACGGCTGAAGCATAGCGAGGAACTGCTGCTCGTCAATGATGGGGATACCGAGCGAAGCCGCCTTCTCGCGCTTGGCCGGACCCATATTCTCGCCTGCGAGAACATAGTCGGTCTTCTTGGAAATCGAGCCGACGTTCTTGCCGCCGTTAAGCTCAATCATTGCCTTATATTCATCGCGGCTGTGGAGGGCAAACACGCCCGAAATGACGAACGACTTACCCTGCAGCAGGTCGGTGCGCCCTTCGTTGGCCTCCTCCGACTGCCGCATCTGCAACCCGGCGGCACGCAGACGCTCCACAATCGACCGGTTGATGGGATTCCCGAAATAATCGACGATGCTTTCAGCGATGCGCGGCCCGATATCCTTCGTGGCAGCCAGTTCGGCGGCCGAAGCCGCCATGAGCGTGTCGATGTCGGGGAACGCCCGAGCCACCTTCTTGGCCACGGTATCGCCCACGTATGGAATCGAGAGCGCATAAATCACGCGGTCGTAGGGCACGGACGTAGTGGCCCGAATGCTTTCAACCGCACGCTCGGCCGAGCGACGGCCGAACCCTTCGAGGCGTTCCAGCTGCGAGGGCTGAAGGTCGTAGAGGTCGGCGATATTGCGCACCAGTCCGGCGTCATAGAGCTGCTGGGCGGTCTCCTCGCCTATCCCCTCGATATTCATCATCTTGCGCCCCACGAAATGCTCTACACGTCCGGCAATCTGCGGCGGACAGTTGAACTTGTCGGGGCACTGCCATGCGGCCTCCCCCTCAATACGCACAAGCGGCGCACCGCACGCCGGGCAGTGGCTGACGAACTCAATCGGCTTCGCGCCCGGCTGACGCTGCGAGGCGTCAACACCCGTAATCTTAGGGATTATCTCGCCTCCCTTCTCAACGTAGAGCATATCCCCTTCGTGGATGCCAAGACCCTTGATAATATCTTCATTATGGAGCGACGCGCGTTTTACAATCGTGCCGGAAAGGAGCACCGGCTCAAGATTGGCCACCGGTGTGACGATGCCCATGCGACCCACCTCGAACGAAACAAAGCGCAGACGCGTCAACGCCCTTTCGGCGGCGAACTTATAGGCCATGGCCCAGCGCGGCGACTTGGCCGTATAGCCCAGGTTAAGCTGCTGGCGCAGCGAGTCGACCTTGAACACCAGGCCGTCGGTAGCCACGGGGAGCGAACGGCGCGCCTCGTCCCAGTGGGTTATGAAATCGTCGACCTCCTTGAGCGAATGGAGGCGCGTCATGATGTCCGACACCTTGAAGCCCCAGCTCCGGGCAGCCATCATATTGTCGAAATGATTGTCGAACGGCAGCTCCGGACCGAGCAGATAATAGAAATACGCATCGAGACCGCGTCGGGCCACCTCGCGCGAGTTCTGCGTTTTCAATGTGCCGGAAGCGGCGTTGCGCGGATTGGCGAAGAGCGGTTCCTCGTTGAACTCGCGCTCGCGGTTAAGCCGCTCAAAAGCGCTCCAGGGCATGAGAATCTCGCCGCGGATTTCGAAAAAGTCGGGCCACCCCTCGCCTTGCAGCTGCAATGGAATGCTTCGGATTGTCTTCACATTTTCAGTGACGATGTCACCGCGCTCGCCGTCGCCGCGCGTCACGGCGCGCACCAGGCGACCGTGCTCGTAGATAAGCGAAATCGACGTGCCGTCGAACTTCATCTCGCCCACCACGGTGAACTCCTCGCCGCCGAGACCGGAGCGCACGCGGTCGAACCAGTCGTCGACGTCGGAGATGCTGTAGGTATTGCCCAGCGAAAGCATCGGAAAGATATGCTCGGTCTGCTCGAACGCCCCCGAGAGGTCGCTGCCCACGCGCTGAGTGGGCGAAAGCGGGTCGGCCATATCTGGATTCTCGGCCTCAAGCCGCTCAAGCTCCTTGAGGAGCATGTCGAACTCTCGGTCGGAAATCTCCGGCGCGTTGAGCACATAGTAAGCATGGTTATGGTGGTTCAGCTCGGAGCGGAGCTGAAGGATGCGTTGCTGGTCGGCGGTCATTGCATGTTCATTTTAAGATAATTGAGAGCGCGGAGCACATTGCAGAGTGGAGCGCTCCAGTAGTTGCGGAAATCATCGGCCATAATGGCGAGAGCACCGTTGACCTTCTCGTCGGTGGCCTCGCGGATGGAATTGATGAAATCGTAGAGCACCTGGAAAATATCGGCCAGCCCCTCGGAGATGCTTGCCGCCACGGGAGTGTCGGAATACTTCATATCCTCCTCGAAAACCTCGAGATATACATCGTATTCGCCGAAAAGGCCTTCCATGCTGCGGCGCACCGACTCGTAATAATCCTCTTCGAGCACGCGCTCGATGTAGGTATCGTCGAACGAGAGCGAAACCGTGCGTAGGTCGGTGGCTGCGATATATATACGCGGAAGCAGATGGAGCATCGTGTCGAGAAACTCGTCGCGCTGACTCTCGCGTGCGTTTTCCACGGCAATGCAGAATTCATTGCAGAGACCGATAAAGGCTATCGAGTTGGAATTTAAAGACGTATTCATTTTTGTTTACTGGTATTCTTTTTGCTGGCGCCGTAAAGGCCATGCTCAACGATATAATTCTCTACGCCCGGAGGGAGGAGATTGTTCACCGGCCGCCCTTCAGCGATAAGACGGCGCAATTCGGTGCTGGAGACATCGAACGTCGCCATATCCACGCACCCCTCGCGCGGGAAGCCTGGACGCGGATATACAATTGGGCTGAAATGCTCCCATATATATTCGTGCTGCCGCCAGCGGTCGAAAATCGCCAGATTGTCGGCACCGATAATAAGGCGGAAACGATGCTCCGGATACCGGGATGCGAGCAGACGGAGCGTATCGACAGTATACGAGGGCCGCGGCATCGACAGCTCCACATCGCAAGCGTGCAGACGGGGATTCCCCTCGCAGGCGATGCGCAGCATGGTCATGCGGTCGGCGTCGGAGGCCATCGCGCTGCCGAGATGCTTAAGAGGATTCTGCGGCGAAAGCACCATCCAAACCTCGTCGACAAGTCCGCGCTTCACCATGGCATCGGCCAGACCGATGTGGCCGCAGTGAACGGGGTTGAACGAGCCGCCGAAAATGCCTATCTCCATCGCGGGTAAATAATTCTTGCGGACAGAGTAGCCGTTCAGGCCTCGATGAAATTCTTCATCAGTTTCTCAACCTCGGCTATGGCCTCGGGAAGAGTATCGTTGACCACCACATGGTCGTAGTCGCCGCGATACTGCATCTCGAAGTCGGCGCGGCCCACGCGCTCGGCTATTTCGGCCGGACATTCGCTGCCACGGCCTTCCAGTCGTCGGCGCAACTCCTCAAGACTCGGCGGTGCGATGAAGATGCTCATGGCATCGTCGCCGAACTGTTTCTTGACATTCACGCCACCCTTAACGTCGATGTCGAGAATCACGTTGTGGCCGGCATCGACACGATTCTGTATTTCGCTGCGGAGCGTGCCGTAGTAGCGGCCGGGATACACCTGCTCATATTCTACGAAAGCGCCCTCTGCAATAAGGTCGCGGAACTGCTGGTCGGTGAGGAAATGGTAGTTTACGCCGTCGACCTCCCCCTCGCGCGGATGGCGGTTGGTGGCCGAAACGGAAAACTGAAGGTCTAGCTCTCCGCGGTCCATGATGTCGCCGATAATCGTCGACTTGCCGCACCCCGACGGAGCGGAGATTATTATTAACTTACCCTTTTTCATAGGTCGGAAGTATCTTAGAGACTTTCTAAAAATTCTCTTAATTGGAATGTTAGCTGCAAAGGCTGAGATTTACATGGCGTTGAGCACCTGCTCCTTAATCTGCTCGAGTTCATCCTTCATCTTCACCACGAGAATCTGCATTTCGGCATGATTGCTCTTCGAGCCCATGGTGTTGATTTCGCGGCCCATCTCCTGAGCGATGAAACCGAGTTTCTTGCCCTGGCCCTGCGGGCCGGCGAGCGTTTCGAGGAAGTAGTCGAGGTGCTGGCGCAGCCGCTGTTTCTCCTCGTTGATGTCGAGTTTCTCAATGTAGAAAATCATTTCCTGCTCGAGGCGCCCTTTGTCGTAGTCTACTTTGGGAATGGAAGCGAGGCCATCGGTGATGCGCGTACGGATCTTTACAAGACGCTCCGTCTCGTAGCGCGGCACCTCGGCGAGCAAGTCGGCGATACGGGCGATGCGCACGCCGAAGAACTCCTCCAGCTTTTTCCCCTCCACAGCGCGATAGGCGCAGATAGAGTCGAGCGCCGCATCAAGCGCCTGCATCACGGCATCGCGCTCCTCGCCGCTGATTTCCTCCACGGTATCGCTCTTCACGGCATCGGGGAAACGCAGCAGCGTGGCATACCAGTCGTCGGGCTGCGGAAGCCCGAGTTCGGCCGCCATGGCCTCGATTTGCTTCTTATACCCGCGCAGGGCCGGCAGATTGAGCTGTACGGCTCCCGATTCGTCGGTGGTCTCCACATGCATCGTCAGTTCGACCTTGCCTCGCTCCAGACGCCGGGCGGCGACGTTGCGCACGTCGGCCTCAAGCTGACGATAGCCCGAGGGGATGCGGACGGTAAGATCCATCTGCTTGCTGTTGAGCGATTTTATTTCAAAAGTAAACTTTTTGGACCCGTAAGTACCCACGGCACTACCGAATCCTGTCATCGATAATAGCATAGTGCTGAATATCCTTCGTTTTGATTGGTTTTCTCGCGGCGAACCCCGGCGAGACGGCGCCGGAGCTGAATTTGCCTTTTTCTTTATCGCAAAATTAACGAAAATCGGCCGAAACACGCTAACTTTGCATAGAAAAAATTTCCCGACATGCCAACAATATTGAATATAGAGACATCGACCGAGGTATGCTCGGTAGCACTGACGGCCGAAGGCGCCGTGCTCGAGCACTTCGAGGAATTTCAGGGGCGCAACCACGCCACAGTGCTCAGCGGATTCATAAAAGGGTGCCTCGACCATCTGCGGCGCCACGAAATGAAACTCGACGCCATAGCCGTATCCATCGGCCCCGGCAGCTACACAGGCCTGCGCATCGGCCTGAGCGAGGCCAAAGGACTTGCGTATGCCCTCGACGTGCCGCTGATAGGCGTCGACACTCTGAAAATCATGGCCGTCAACGTGATGTTCGCCAACGACGTGGAGCCCGACACGCTTTTCGCCCCGATGATCGATGCCCGCCGCATGGAGGTCTACACCGCCGTCTACGACCTTGCGCTGAATACTCTCGCCGCTCCCACCCCGCTCATCCTCCAACCCGATTCATATTCAAAATGGCTCGCCGAACGGAAAGTGCTCTTCTTCGGCAACGGAAGCGACAAAGCGCGCCCGCTTTTCGAATCCAACCCCAACGCCACATTCATCGCCGACGTCTCTCCCCTGGCGGTCGACATGATGCCGCTGGCCACGCAGGCCTATCTGCGCGGCGACTTCCTCGACCTGGCCTACAGCGTGCCGGCCTACCTGAAAGAATTCCAGGCGACCAAGCCCCGGCAGCTCGTATAACATCCACACCGTGTGTGCAATTATTTGCCGGCGGGAGATAGGGCTTTTCGCGAAATTTTGCGTAAATTTGCACATCTGATAAAAACAACTGATACTCAAAAATATGGCAACAAAACCGTTTCACTACCAGGAAATGTTTCCGCTCGGTCCGGACACCACGGAATACTATCATCTGACCTCCGAATACGTCCATACCGAAAACTGGGGCGGCCATGAATTCCTTGTCGTAGACCCGGAAGCTCTGACCGTACTCACCCGTCAGGCCACCCACGACAACGCATTCATGCTGCGCCGCGAACACAACAAGATGCTCGCCAAGATTCTTGCCGACCCTGAGGCATCCTCCAACGACAAATTCGTGGCTCTCACCATGCTCCGCAACGCCGAAGTAGCCGCTAAAGGGCAGCTCCCTTTCTGCCAGGATACCGGTACAGCCATCGTTCACGCAGAGAAGGGCCAGAACGTATTCACCGGCTGCAATGACGAGGAACGCATCTCCAAGGGCGTATACGACACCTATACCACAGACAATCTGCGCTACTCGCAGAACGCACCGCTCACCATGTACGACGAGGTGAACACCGGATGCAACCTTCCCGCTCAGATCGACATCCACGCCACCGAAGGCAATGAATACCATTTCGTATTCGTGGCCAAGGGCGGAGGTTCGGCCAACAAGACTTATCTCTATCAGGAAACGAAGGCCATCATCAACCCCAAGACCCTCGTTCCTTTCCTTGTAGAGAAGATGAAAACCCTCGGCACGGCCGCCTGCCCTCCCTACCACATCGCTTTCGTAATCGGAGGCACCTCGGCCGAGAAGAACCTCGAGACCGTGAAAAAAGCCTCGATCAAATACTACGACAACCTCCCCACCAAGGGCAACGAATACGGCCACGCGTTCCGCGACATCGAACTGGAGAACGAACTCAAGAAGGCCTCCGAACAGATCGGCCTCGGCGCACAGTTCGGCGGAAAATATTTCGCCCACGACATCCGCGTGATCCGTCTGCCGCGCCACGGCGCCTCCTGCCCCATCGGCATGGGCGTAAGCTGCTCGGCCGACCGCAACGTAAAAGCAAAAATCAACAAGGATGGTCTCTGGATCGAACGCCTCGACGCCAATCCAGGCGAACTCATCCCCGAAGAGCTCCGCAACGCAGGGGAAGGCGACGTAGTGAAAATCGACCTCAACCGCCCGATGCCAGAAGTGCTCGCCGAACTCGACAAATTCCCCGTTGCCACCCGTCTGAGTCTCAACGGCACCATCATCGTAGGCCGCGACATCGCCCACGCCAAAATCAAGGAGCGCCTCGACGCCGGCGAGCCTATGCCTGAATATCTCAAGAACCACCCGATTTACTATGCCGGTCCGGCCAAGACCCCGAAGGGGATGGCATCCGGCTCGTTCGGTCCGACAACCGCCGGCCGCATGGACCCGTACGTCGACCAGTTCCAGAAAGCCGGAGGCTCGATGATCATGATCGCCAAGGGTAACCGCAGCCAGCAGGTGACCGACGCCTGCAAGGCCAACGGCGGCTTCTATCTCGGCTCCATCGGCGGCCCCGCCGCCATCCTCGCCCAGAACTCCATCAAGAAAGTCGAGCTCCTCGAATACCCCGAACTCGGCATGGAAGCCATCTGGAAAATCGAGGTGGAGAACTTCCCCGCCTTCATTCTCGTGGACAACAAAGGCAACGACTTCTTCAAGCAGCTTCCGCAGCAGTGCGGCTCCTGCCCGCTCAACAAGTAACAACACAATAATATCCATCCACACATAAATGGCACATAAAGCATTACTTATGATTCTCGACGGATGGGGAATCGGCGACCGCTCGAAGAGCGACGCCATCTACACCGCCCATCCCGCCTACTGGAATCAGCTTCTCGAAAAATATCCCCACTCCGAACTTCAGACCTCCGGCGAAAACGTCGGCCTCCCCGACGGCCAGATGGGTAACTCGGAGGTAGGCCACCTCAACATCGGCGCAGGGCGCGTGGTATATCAGGACCTCGTGAAAATCAACAAAGCCATTGCCGACGGCTCGATTCTCAACAACCCCGAAATCAAAAACGCTTTCGGCTACGCCAAAGAGCACGGCGTTGGCATCCACTTCATGGGTCTGACCTCGACCGGCGGCGTGCACTCCTCGTTCGACCATATTTTCGCCCTCTGCGATATCGCCAAGGAGTACGGGCTTGAGAAAGTGTTCCTGCACTGCTTCATGGACGGCCGTGACACCGACCCGCGCTCCGGCAAAGGCTTCATCGAGCAACTGACGGAGCACTGCAAGCAGAGCGCCGGCACCATCGCCTCGATTATCGGCCGCTACTATGCCATGGACCGCGACAAACGCTGGGACCGCGTGAAAGTGGCCTACGACCTTCTTGTGGAGGGCAAAGGCAAGCAGGCCACCGACATGGTTGAGGCCATGCAGGAGAGCTACGACGCCGACGTGACCGACGAATTCGTGCTCCCCATCAACAACTCGACCGTCGACGGCACCATCAAGCCCGGCGACGTGATAATCTTCTTCAACTACCGCAACGACCGCGCCAAGGAACTCACCGTAGTACTCACCCAGCACGACATGCCCGAAGAGGGGATGCACACGCTGCCCGGACTGCAGTACTACTGCATGACCCCTTACGACGCCTCGTTTACCGGCGTGCACATCCTCTTCCCCAAGGAGAATGTGGAGAACACCCTCGGCGAATACCTTGCCAACAACGGCAAAAAACAACTCCACATAGCCGAAACCGAGAAATACGCCCACGTGACCTTCTTCTTCAACGGCGGCCGCGAAGCCCCCTACGAAGGCGAGGAGCGTATCCTGGTTCCGTCGCCCAAGGTTGCCACCTACGACCTCAAGCCCGAAATGAGCGCCTATGAGGTTGCCGACAAACTGGCCACCGCCATCCGCGAAGACAAATACGACTTCGTGGTCGTAAACTTCGCCAACGGCGACATGGTAGGTCATACCGGCGTATACGACGCCATCGAGAAAGCCGTAGCAGCAGTCGACAACTGCGTGAAGACCGTAATTGAAGCCGCCAAAGCCACCGGCTACGAAACTATCATCATCGCCGACCACGGCAATGCGGACAACGCCGTAAACCCCGACGGAACGCCCAACACGGCCCACTCGCTCAACCCGGTGCCATGCGTATACGTTTCCGACAACGCCAACGCCACCGTTGAGAACGGCCGTCTGGCCGACGTGGCACCCACCATCCTCCACATCCTGGGGATGCCCCAACCCGCCGAAATGACCGGCCACAACCTCGTGAAGCCCTGAACCTGCATCAGATTCAAATAAACGAAGCGGCGCCCGACGGCGCCGCTTCGTTTATTTGTAAACCTCTATCTGCCACTTCATGTAGAATTGATTTTCAAGGGTATTTATCACTGAAAAATCAACTGCATAATAAAATGACGACACACCCATCCTTGAGGAAGAAGAGGAATTTGGGAAGTTGCTTTCAGGGAGTAAGAGGTGTAGAAAAAGCGTATGTTTTAAAGATTCAACCGAATATTAATAGTTAAGTAACTGTTCATAATTATTTTATACTTTCCTAATCTATTTATTTCAACATTTCCGCGGGAAAATTTTCGAATCTTTTCCTCTCTTCATCAGTCGTGTAGACATCTACACTCCTTCTTCATCAAGAAAAATCTCCTGAAAATTTTCCTCCCGGAAATATTAAAATAATTTCGACCAGTTGCTTAAGCATTTTCATCTTTTATGATAACAATAGGTCTAAACGATAACGACACCATTATAAACATACGCGCGGTTGGATATTTTAGCGTTAGTAGGCTGACAAGCGAAGATTATTATTACCTTTACAGTCAAGATTAGAAATAATGTGAGCATTATGAAATATAAAGTGAAAGTAACGGTGCTTGACACCAAGCTATATTCGGAATATCAGCAGCAGTATTGCGCCAATCCCTGTTCCGGCAAATGCCCTGTATATAACAAGGGAGACGAGTTTGTTTTCTACCGCGACGATGAGCGTGACGACTACTGGCATTGTGGTCTGAACACACTTGTCAAGACAGACGGCAACCCTGATGATATAGCCGGAGGACCGAAAAAACCATTTTGCTCAGAGGCTTGGGATGCCATATCCCGTTATATCTACACAGGTCTGCAAGGTGGTTCGATAATGAAGGGCTGGATGCGCGACGATAACACCATGATAACGTGTTGTAATGATGGCACTCGCCCGGTTATCTTCAAGATAGAACGCATCAACTATGATTGAAACAGTGGTAATCAGAGCGGAGCAACTATGTGATTTTGATGAAATCCGAACAGTTGTGAAGACAGCGTTTGCCGCGGCGGAACATACAGATGGAGATGAGCATAATCTGGTTGATAGATTGCGTTGTACAGAAGAATATATCCCCGAACTTTCTTTTGTAGCCGAAATCAAAGGTAAAATTGTAGGATATGCAATGTTCTCACAAATAAATATCGGGATTAGCAAAGCTATTGCACTGGCTCCATTAGCCGTGCTTCCCGGTTTTCAGAACCAAGGAATTGGTCGGGCACTGATAGAGGCCGGACATCTAAAAGCGAAAGAGGGCGACTATTATTGCTCGGTCGTACTCGGATCTCCTGAGTATTATTCCAAGAGTGGTTATCTTTCAGCATTACCATTTGGGATTGAAGCACCGTTTGAGGTATCGACACAGTTTTATATGGTCTTTCCGTTTAAACGCAAATTACCACATGGTACAGTCAGATATTCACAAGCATTTGGAATATAGTTTTGAAATATAAATCGCAAGATAGTTGTCAAGGGAGGACCTTCGTGTGGTAGAGCGGTTCGTTGGGGAAGAAATCGAAATAGCCGTAGGAACCGAAATCGATTACAAAACAGAACGGACCTCTCACCACAAGCTTTTCGGCCGTAAGAATAGTTGATTTTGCCATGCTTTCGGAATCGATAGCAGGCTCAAGCCAATAGGCACGGCTATGAGTACGTGGTGTCGAGATTTCACGAATCCCGAAATATGCGCGCTGGGAGCCGCCGTCGGCAAACGTCGCGTCGAAATTCAATGCGCCATTGACACACGCATACCGCTTTCCGTCGACAACCCGCACATGCAAATCCAGCCCTTCCGGATTGGTAAAGAGATAATTGCTGCGATAGCGAAGTATTCCAAGCTCACGATTAATCCATTCATACCCTTCAGGCAGATTGTCAGAAGCTATAATATCCTCATAATCAGCATTGCGCTCCATGCCATACAGCTCGTAAGGCACAATATTAACCTCATAGGGATCCTTGACCGGATTGAAATAGGTGGTATTCATATGATGGTCCACCGGAATAATCATCATCCAGGGATAAGGATTAACGTTTCTGTACTCACCATACCAGACCCGCGGAATATCGCAATAGATTGTAGCACTTTTTCCGGCTTTAATCGCATATGACTCAACCAGAAGGAACTTACGGCCGATTTCGCGTTCAAGCACTATGGAGATACTCCAGACAGCGGCGGCCGACAAGCCGACAAGCATCAGCACTACCTTGAGAAGGATGCCAAACCACCGGGGCAGCCCTCCGGGCCAGCATCCGAGCAGAGCCAGACCACCGATAAACGCGAGTATAACGCCGTAGCTCATTATGCGCGTCACGCCAAACACGCTCATTACGCCGACCGAAGCGACGACGCTACCGGCAACCACAGCCGACACCATCCAAAGGCTACTGCGCTCACGTTGAGGTCTGAGCCAATCGATTGCTCTGCGCCATACAGTGCGAAACGACACAACCGGGAGTTTCCATACAGCGAATACAGCCAATGCGAGCAGATAGACAACGCCGGGCATTACCGACGGGCCGGGCATAAGCCCCTTACATGTAGGAAATACATTGCGCCAGTCGAATTCAATCACCGTATACCCCACACGATACATATGTCCGGGCATATGAGTGAGAATCTCGAATCCTATGAAAAGCGCCACAACCATAAGCAGACGCCTTACAACCGCCTTTCGCGATTCCGACAGCAAAGCCGGCACGACAAATGCACAGCATAGCACGCATGCAATCAACTCATGCAGAGTGGCAGCAAGTACCGTAAGAAACATCACAAGGACAAAAGCCCACGCCGGACCGTCGACAATAAGATTGCGGTTACAGAAATAATAGACCAGCCAGATCACCGCACACGAAGTCCACACATATCCGAGCTGATACGACACCAACATCATAGTGGAATCCCAGGGGAAGAACAGCGACATCAGCAGCGCGAACGCAGAAGCGAGCCAGGGGCGCGTGGCCATAAATCCCACGAAGCTCGTATTCAGAGGCTTTCCACGCCACTGGCCGCCAACAGCCAGAGCCATAGTTTTGCAAGCACCACCATAGAGAAGCACAAAAACTCCGGCGTTGACCAGCGAAAACAGCCAGCGTGGCATCAGGGCGAGCACCGGAACCGGGAGTTTGTCAATCACCCTGCCGTTACAGTAATTCCACAGATGTACCATCTGATTCCATATTCCCGGAAGATTAAGGTCGGAACTCAGACCCTGACGGCGCAGAAAACCCGTGACGCCATACTCGTTATCTTCCTGATACGGGATGGTGAAAAACGTCATGAGATACAGTCCGACCACAACCATAAGCAGAACCACTGCCGGAATTAAGGCCCGACGTACAGGATATTTTTTTTCAGTCATTTATCAGCATGATGAATTGCCCCACAAAGATACTGAATAAAAATGAAAAAGCAGATGCGGGAGACCATTGAGGGGGCCGCATCTGCTTTTTCAGAATTTGATTATGTAGAATACAACGTCGAGGCGTATATCTTACGATATCTACGTGGGGGCGCCTTTACGTGCGGATTGATCAAATCCAGCGGGTGTAGGCGAAGTCCATGCGGTGAGGCAGGTTGGGGTTCTTCGGATAGAGACGGTAGCCGTAGCGGAACACGCCTGCATCCTTGAGCTTCATGTTGAGCTGGTAGGTGAGCACGTTGCCTTCCTCCTTGACTACGTCGAAGGGTTTGGTGTACCAGAATTTCTCCTCGCCGTCTTCCTTCTTGTAGACTACCATCTCAAGGCCGAGATCCTTGCCCAAGCCGTTGGTGTCGATGATGGCGCGGGTTGCGAAGTCGTTGCCGGTTGTGGAGTTGGTGATGTCGGAAGCCTGGATGTCGAACACCTTGATGCCATCCCATGCGGCGGCCACCTTTTCCTTCCATGCCACGATCTCCTTGGCAAGAGCACAGTCGTTGGCCTGAAGTTTCTTCGAGCGGGCTGCCTCCTTGTCGTAGAAACGGTGGATGTAGTCCTCAATCATGCGTTTCATGGTGAAGTGAGGAGCGATGTCGCCGATGGAGCGCTTGATATACTGCACCCACTCGGGCGAGTAGCCCTTCGAGTTCTTGGCGAAGTAGAGCGGAATAATCTCGTTCTCAAGCATCGAGTAGATTGTGGCGGCATCGAGTTTATCCTGCTGAGCCTGGTCGGTGTAGGTGCGCTTGTCGGTGAGGGCCCATCCGGCCTTCTCGTTGAAGCGGTAGCCTTCGTACCACCAGCCGTCGAGCACGGAGAAGTTGAGCACACCGTTCATCTCGGCTTTCTCGCCCGATGTACCGGAGGCCTCGAGAGGACGCGTTGGGGTATTGAGCCAGATGTCGACGCCGGTAACGAGGCGCTTGGCTACAATCATGTTGTAGTCCTCCAGGAAGATAATCTTACCGAGGAACTCGGGCATGCGCGAAATCTCCATGATGCGCTTGATCAGACCCTGACCTGCACCGTCGGCGGGGTGAGCCTTGCCGGAGAATACGAACTGAACGGGGAAATTCTCGTTGTTGACAATCTTCGAGAGGCGCTCAAGGTCGGTGAAGAGCAGGTGGGCACGTTTGTAGGTGGCGAAGCGACGGGCGAAGCCGATGATGAGGGCGTTGGGATTGATTTTGTCGACAATCTTCATTACGGCAGAGGGATCACCCTGGTTGGCGAGCCATTTCTGCTTGAAGTCGCGCTTCACGAAGTTGATGAACTTGTTCTTCATCGTGCAGCGCATGTTCCAGATCTCCTCATCCTTCACCTTGAAGATACCTTTCCAGTTCTCGGGGTCGTCGGCGTGCTCGAACACGGCCGGACCGAGTTTCTGCCAATAGAATTCCTTCCACTCCGAGGCGGCCCAGGTGGGCATGTGAACGCCGTTGGTAACATAGCCCACGTGGCTTTCCTGCCAGTTGTAGCCCTTCCAGATACCGGCGAACATCTTTTTCGACACCTCGCCGTGGAGACAGCTTACGCCGTTGGCCTCCTGGCAGGTGTTGAGAGCGAACACGCTCATCGAGAAGCGCTCGTTGGTGTTGGGGTTCTCGCGGCCCATGTTCATCAGGTCGTTCCAGGAGATGCCGAGTTTCTGGGGGTATTCGCCCATATATTTGCCGAAGAGACCTTCGTCGAAATAGTCGTGACCGGCAGGCACGGGGGTATGAACGGTATATAGGCTTGATGCGCGCACCAGTTCGAGAGCCACATTGAAATCGAGATGCTTCTCCTGAACGTAGTCGACGAGGCGCTGCAGGTTGAGCAGAGCGGCATGGCCTTCGTTGCAGTGGTAAAGCTGACTGTTGATGCCGAGCTTCTTAAGCATCAGCACGCCGCCGATGCCGAGCAGATATTCCTGCTTGATGCGGTTTTCCCAGTCGCCGCCATAAAGCTGATGGGTGATTACGCGGTCGAACTCCGAGTTCATGTCGAAGTCGGTATCCATCAGGTAGAGTTTCATGCGGCCTACGTTCACGCGCCATACGTGGCTGTAGATTGTACGACCGGGATAAGGCACCTCAAGAATCATGGGGCGCCCGTTCTCTTCCATCACCTGCTCGATGGGGAGCTGGTTGAAGTTCTGGGGCTCGTAGTTGGCGATCTGCTGACCGTCGACACTCAGGCTCTGGGTAAAATATCCGAAGCGGTAGAGGAAACCGACGGCGGTCATGGGCACACAGCTGTCGGAAGCCTCCTTGATGTAGTCGCCTGCAAGGACGCCCAGACCGCCGGAATATATTTTAAGGGCGTTGCAGAGGCCGTATTCCATCGAGAAATACGAAACGGAGGGGATATCCTTGCGCATGGGCTTGGCCATGTATTCCTTGAATTTGCCATACACCTGCTCGATGCGGGCCATAAGGTCGGCGTCGGCGAGAATCTCGTCGAGACGCTCCGACGAGAGTTGCTGGAGCAGCATCACAGGATTTTCGCCCGTGGAGCGCCACAGGTCGGGATTCAGGTCGCGGAAGAGCGACTTGGCGTCGCTGTTCCATACCCACCAGAGGTTTTTAGCCAGAGTCTCGAGGTGTTTCAGCTTCGAGGGAAGGTCGGATTTGATTGTAAGATCACGCCATGCGGGAGCATTGGTGTTGCTGACTTGAAGTTTCATTTTTTAGCTTATATGATACGTTTTTACTATTTCGGAATGACTAAGCCGTGGGAAACGGCCTCAGTTGCGGCGCTTGTCGGCCGCGCCGAGAGCCCGGCGGAATGCGTCGATGTAATAGGTTATGAAATAATTCCACTCGGCACGCTCGGCGGTATCGCGGGCGGCCTTCGAGGCCTTCTCGCGGTAGTCGTCGGGGGCGTCGGCCAGACGGCGGAGGTCGGCTGCTATATTTGCTACGACCTCACCGTAGTTGGAATCATTGCGCTGAACCACTTCCACTCCGCTTACTGCGAAATCGCTCTTCGAGGAGGAAAGAATCCACTGGCCGAAGCCGGAAAGCGACGTGGTGATGGTGGGGATTCCGAAAGCTACGCTTTCGAGAGGAGTATAGCCCCACGGCTCGTAGTACGACGGGAAGGCCGTGGCGTCGAGTCCGCAGAGTATTTCGTAGTAGTCCATATTGAATATACCGTCGTCGCCGTTGAGGTAGCTCGGCACGTAGACCACCTGCACCTTGGCGGGGTCGGCCGAAGCGAATCCGAGCTGACGGATACGACCGAGAATGGCGTCGGAGTCGGTGTTGTGCAGTTCGTGGGTAACGGTGGGTTCGCCGAGCGCCGAAGACTCGGCGGTGCCTGCGGCAAGGCGCGCCTGCAGGTCGGCACGCGGAGCTTTCATCCATGCGGGCACAAGCACGAAGGCGAGAACCGGCCTGGAAGCCGGAGCGCTCTCCAGCGTCTTTATGGAATCGAGGAAAACGTCGATTCCCTTGTTTCGGTATTCGCATCGGCCGGAAGTGGCCACGATGAAAGTTTCGTCGGCGGGAGTATGGCCAGTCAAAGCCTTCGCTACATTGAGAAGAGCCTCGCGGGCCGTGATGCGTGCGCGGCGGGCCTTTACTCTAACGGGAGCCAAATCGCCCTGAAAACCGTTGGGCGTCACGATGTCGGGACGGCGGTCGAGCAGTTGCTCGCATTCGGCGGCGGTAATGTCGCTCACGGTCGTGAAGCAGTCGGCCGTATGGGCGGCGGCCTTTTCGAGAGAGTGTTTCGACTCCATATTCAATTCACGCGCCATCTGGTCGCCGTTGTAGGCAGGCATATAGTCGTAAAGCGGTTTGCCGTTGCCGCAGATGCTACGCCCTATCGAAGTGGCGTGGGTGGTGAAGATTGTTCCGACATAAGGCACTTTCCAGCGGGTATAGAGAAGACCCATTCCCGTGGTCCATTCGTCGAAATGCGCGAGCACATTCTTATGGCGCAGGCGCTTATGGTTGCATATGCTCTCTATCACCATTCCGGCAGCGAGAGCGAAGCAGCAGGCCTCGTCGTAGTCGCCGTAGCCGTGGAGCGAGTCAACGCCGAAACGCTCCCACATCTCGCCGTAGTAGTAATCCTTGTCGGCATACATGCCGTCGAATTTCACAAGAATCACAATAGGCTTGCCGGGGATGTTCCAGCGGCCCACACGCACGCTTATTCCATGAGGAAGCACTGCCTTGTCCTTCCACGGACGCAGCAGCGAGGGGACTTCAGTAAAATAAGGCGATGGATTGTCGTCGGTCCATACATCAGGACCGATAAAGATTGTCTTGTCCTTGTAGAGGTTCTGAAGGGTAAGGGCCTTGGTCGAGAGCACCGTATAGATGCCTCCGACTTTGTTGCACACTTCCCAGCTGGTTTCAAATACCAGATCGAGATTCACAGGTTCCAGTTTCATAACTGCAATTCGATATGCGGAGCCACGGAGGACTTCCGAATTTCGGGTTAAACTGTCGGTTACTGTTCAGTCACAAATCAAGCGCTTGGCTGCTACGGCTTCCGACGCCGGTCAGCGCCATCGGCTTGCAGGAGAATCGCAGATGCCGTTGCCGCCACAGCGGTAAGTAACGAATCTTCAATTCTTTTCCGTTTTAGGGTGCAAAGATAGCGATAATTTTGCTTTTAGGCATAAAAAAATTCAACTATTTTCGTTTTTGGCGCTAATCTTTAGTTGTGCATGCAGGTCGTCTGACTTATAATTTTTATCTTTTAACCTCACGTTTGATTCCATGTTTTGGGCATTGCAAGTTTTTTGGCTATATTTGCCAATGCGATTAATTGAAATAGCTTAATTGTGGCAAATTGCGCCACAAGCAAATTTTCTTACTTACATTGTCCACTTATAATCTAACCCTGATGAAACAATTTTCCATGGCAATTCTCGCCTGCTCCCTATTTGCATCCAACCATGCGGTAGCCGAAGATGCATCGGCAGCCCTATCGCCCGACGCTGTCTACGACTCGTTTCCCACTTACAGCGGCACCGACCTCGGTCTGACAGTTGCCGACGGCCAGGCACGCTTCCGGCTATGGTCGCCCAAGGCCTCAGCCGTACGCCTATATATCTACGACAACGCCAACACGTCCACCCGGTCGGAGACCATAGAAATGCAGCCGGCCGACGGCGGCACATGGACTGCATCGCTCTCGCCGGTGCCCTACGGCAAGTTCTACACCTTCAGCATCCAGCAGGACGGCAAATGGCTCGCCGAGACCCCCGGCATCTGGGCCAAGGCCGTAGGCGTGAACGGCCACCGCGCCGCCATCATCGACTTCGCCGCCACCGACCCCGAGGGGTGGAGCGCCGACAAAGGTCCGGCCACGAAGGCCATCACCGACGCCGTGCTCTACGAGATGCATCACCGCGACTTCTCCGTTCACCCCTCATCCGGAATCACCAACAAAGGTAAGTTCCTCGCCCTCACCGAGCAGGCAACTCGCTCGATTCTCGGCGACAAGACCGGCATCGACCACCTGAAGGAACTCGGGGTGACCCACGTACACATCCTCCCCTCCTACGACTACAACAGTGTAGACGAAACCCAGGCGCCGCTCAACCAGTACAACTGGGGCTACGACCCGCAGAACTACAATGCTCCCGAGGGATCCTACTCCTCGCGGCCGGCCGACCCGTCGGCCCGCATCGCCGAGATGAAGCAGATGGTGAAAGCGCTCCACGACGCCGGCATCGGCGTGGTGATGGATGTGGTATACAACCACACCGCGCAGAACAACGACTCCAACTTCTCGCTCACCGCCCCCGGATATTTCTACCGCCACAACCCCGACGGCACTTACAGCGACGCCTCCGGCTGCGGCAACGAGACAGCCTCCGACCGCCGGATGATGCAGGATTTCATCGTCAACTCCGTGAAATACTGGGCGCGTGAATTCCATATCGACGGCTTTCGCTTCGACCTCATGGCAATCCACGACATAGAGACGATGAACCGCGTGGCTGCCGAACTCAAGGAAATCAATCCCGACATCTTCGTCTACGGCGAAGGTTGGACGGCCGGCGGCTCTCCCCTCCCCGCCGAGCGACGTGCCCTCAAGGAAAACGTAGCCAAAATGAACGGTGTGGCCGTATTCTCCGACGATATCCGCGACGCCATCAAGGGTCATTACTCCGACGCGGCCGACCGCGGTTTCGCCACCGGCAAACCGGGTCTTGAAGAGACGGTGAAAATCGGCATTGTCGCCGCTACGCCCCATCCTCAGGTCGACTACTCGAAAGGCAACAACTCAAAGTTCGCCTATGCCTCCTCCCCCACTCAGATTGTGAACTACGTATCGTGCCACGACGACCTCACGCTCACCGACAAACTCGCTAAATCGATGCCCGACGCCTCCGCGGCCGAGCGCATGCGCGCCGCGCGCCTCGCCCAGACCATAGTATTCACCTCGCAGGGCACTCCCTTCATGTTTGCCGGCGAAGAGGTGTTCCGCGACAAAAAAGGAGTGCACAACTCCTACAAGTCGCCCGACTCCATCAACGCCATCGACTGGACACTCAAGCATGCCAACGCCGACCAGTTCAACTACTACAAGGAACTGATCGCCCTGCGCAAGGCCCATCCGGCATTCCGCATGACTTCGGCGGCCGACGTAGCCCGCAATATCCGCTTCGACAAGACGACCGCACCCGGACTCATCTCCTACTCGATTCTCAATAACGCCAACGGCGACTCGTGGAAAGAAATCAAGCTGATTTTCAATGGCTCCGACAACAATATGGAAGTCAAGGTGCCCGGAGCCGACTGGCTTGTCGTGGCCCGCGACGGCGAAATCGCCCACGAAGGGCTCCGCGATACAGACGGCAACGCCGTGCGCTCGAAGGGCGGCAAACTCACCGTTCCTCACCGGTCGGCACTCATCCTCGCCCGCGAGAAATAAATCGAGTCGCCGATTCCTTGAAAAAAACAGCGGTGTGCCGAATATTGGATTTCGGCACACCGCTTCTGTATTCAGCCGGATGGGAAGGGCGCTGTCGACGTGGAACGCACTATCACTTATACAACGCCTGAGCCAGAGCTTCAAGGCCATCTTCTCCCGGCAGACCGGGATACGCCTTTTTCATAGCGGCCACAAAATCGTCGGGAGTGGCGGCCTTGGCAAGAATTTCCCTCACAGTCGTCAGGTATTTGATTTTGAATTCCACAGCTTCTTTCTGTGTGGCGCCACCATGCCCTCCGATATAGAGTACGGCGCCGGAATTGAGTTCGTCGGAGGCAGAAGAAAGCTCAGCATCGACCGCTGCGCGCGAGGAAAGCTGAAGATGACTCATATGGGCTTTCGCCGGAGTCCAGTGAGTATAATATACCTGCTTGCCGATCAGAATGCTCGCACCGGGGAAATCAGACGAAGCGCCATGGCGGAACTCGAAGGGGACTCCCGCATAATTTGCCGTTGTGCCGAATGCCACCTCGTCTTCCTTTCCGGTAGGGAGGTCGGTCATTGTATCTCCGAAAGCCTGCCTGAACCCTTCCATCATACCGCCATATACCGGCCCCTTCATAAAGGCGGGCATCCCCTCGGCCATCGTCACCTCATGGTCGCCAGTACCTCCAAGGTGGTAATCGGTGATACGTGCAGCCACCGGTTTTCCCATCTTCTCAAGATAACGGTTAAATTCTGATACATTCACCTTGAAGAGTGGTTCCTCCATCGTAACGAGGGAATCCGTGCCTTCCACAATGTAGCTTGCATCGTTCATCACGTCCTGAGTATAGTACACATGCAGGCGGAAACCATCAAGATTGTAGATTTCCACTTTTCCGATGGCCTTTTCATCGCTAATGGCTTTACCGAGGTCCAGGGTCTGGGCCGTCAGCGTCGTGCGGGAGTCGGTCTCATTGTTTTTCATATCGCTTTCATTGGTTTTGTCGGCGTTGCCGCACGCTGCCGTAGCCGCAAGTATCGCAATCGCCAGAATTTTACTTTTCATCGCTGTAGAAATAATTTGTTTCGTTTTGCGACGCAAAGTTAATCTATCCAACTGGATACTGTCAAGAAGGCACCTGATTGTCAGATAGTTTCATAAAGGTTAGAATTGTAGATTTTCAACTCGGTGCGAATTGCGAATTAACTTATTTTAACCTCACAACTTTCTTAGGGTTGCAAACATAAAGATTGTTACATACCTTTGTAGAGCAACACGCCAATTTATACCACCTAATGAAAGAAGACCTTTACCCCGACTGCCCCATCCGGAATATACTCGCCCGCTTCAGCGACAAATGGTCGCTGCTGATTCTTTACACCCTCAGTTCCAACGCCACGATGCGCTACAACGCCCTGCGCCACTCCATTCCCGACATTTCCCAGAAAATGCTGACACTTTCGCTGCGCACACTCGAGGAAGACGGCCTTGTATCACGCCGCATCTACGCCGAAGTTCCCCCGCGGGTGGAATATAGCGTTACCGACCGGGCACGCACACTTCTTCCCCACGTCGACGCTCTCATCGCATGGGCGAAAGCCAACATGACCGACATCCTTGCCGACAGGCGCGCCCACAAAGTCAGCTAATTGAGACATGTTTTTCCTATCGCGACGAAAGGGTTTCCGTAAGCAGACGAGCCACAACCACGGCGTTGTTGTGCAGCTCGTCGTGGGAGGAATACAGCAACGTTACAGTCGGTTTCCCTGCTACGGCCTTCAGAAGCTCGCCGAATGCTGAGCCGGATTTCAGCTCTGCCGCGTAGCGGGCTTTGAATTCATCCCAACGGTCGGCGCTGTCGGCGTGAAACCACTCGCGCAGTTCGGTAGAAGGCGCGATATCCTTGTCCCACCAGTCGTAATGGAAAGTTTCGTGGGAGAGCCCGCGCGGCCACAGACGGTCGATATATACCCGGTAGCCGTCGGAGGCATCCGCCGAAGCGTATGCCCTCTTGATTCTGATTTCTGTCATAAGTAACTGTTCAAAATTATTTTATACTTTCCTGATCTGATTATTTCAACAATTCCGCGGTAAAATTTCCGCATCTTTTCCTCTCTTCATCAGTCGTGTAGACATCTACACTCCTTCTTCATCAAGAAAAATCTCCTGAAAATTTTCCTCCCGGAAATATTAAAATAATATCGACCAGTTACTTATCGTGTGTTTTTCTAAAAAAAGATGCTTACCCTACGTAGGGATTGTGCAGCTTTTCCTCACCTATTGTGGTGGCCGGCCCGTGGCCGGGATATACCCTCGTATCGTCGGGAAGCAGGAAAAGCCGCTCGCGTATACTCCTCACAAGCTGATACATGCTCCCGCCGGGAAGGTCGGTACGCCCGATGCTTCCGCGAAACAGGGTGTCGCCGGTGAGCACCATGCGGCTTTCGGGAATGTAGTAGCAGACGCCCCCGGGAGAGTGTCCGGGCGTCTCGATTACCTCAATACGCTCGTGTCCGAGGTTAAGCGAACTGCGTCGGTCAACCAACCGGTCGATTTCCATCGGACCGGGTTTGACCGGGAGGTGGAACCTTCGCGCCTGGTCGTCGCGCATCTGTGCCAACGGCGCGTCGTCCTTATGGCCGAGTACAGGCGCCCCATAGCGCTCACGCAGATGGTCGATGCCGAAAGTGTGGTCGAGGTGGGCATGGGTCAGCAATATGTATTTCAGCGTCAGGGCGTGGCCGGAGATGAAGTCCTCAATCAGGGAGGTTTCCTCGGCATCGGCCATACCCGGGTCGACGATGGCAGCCTCGGCGCTGGCGTTCCATAATATATATGTGTTCTCGCCGAAGAGGTTGAATTCAAATCGCTGTAGTTCCATAAACAGGTGTGTGTTTTGCTGTTTGTTCTTCTCTTATCAACACATTGCCACGTAGACAAGTTTTTTCGTCGCGAAATATTCTTCGTCGAAATAGTTGCGCAACTCGTCGACAAGTTCGTCGGTACGGGCGGCGCGCAGTTCGTCGGAGATGTCGCCACCCTTGAGGCATATCAGCCCGTTGGGCACCCCGTTGCGCTGCTTGCCCCCGACGTTTTTCTTAATCAGCGGCAGCAGCTCGTCGAGACGCATCACAGCGCGCGACACCACATAATCATACTTCTGACGGCATTCGCCTATGTCGCCGTGCTGGAAGGTTACGTTGGTCAGGCCGATAGCCTCGGCAATGGCCTGCGCCACCTTGATTTTCTTGCCGATGCGGTCGATGAGATGGAACCGGCACTCGGGGTACATAATGGCCAGCGGAATGCCCGGGAAGCCGCCGCCGGTCCCCATGTCGAGGAAAGTAGTGCCGGGAGCGGGCTGAAGGAACTTCGCTATGGCGAGCGAATGGAGTATGTGGTTGGTATACAGGTTGTCGATATCCTTGCGGGAAATCACGTTGATTTTGCTGTTCCAGTCGGCATACAGCGGGCCAAGCTTCTCAAACTGCTCGCGCTGCTTCCCGCTCAGGCCGGGAAAGTATTTCTCTATTACATTTATGCTGTCCATTCGTTATGGTTTCGGCTACGGTTTCTACTTCGGGTTCGATGTGTAAAGTTAGCTATTCCGCCGGAATGTTTTGATGTTTTCAGTCATTTTTTCTTATCTTTGCATCTTCAACGGGCGGAGGCTTCGGCTGTAACCGGACCAGGCTTCTGCCTTCAATTTGTTTTGATTTAATCCATCTTATCATATTTCCCTTTGCATTATGGCCGAAGTGAAAGAAAACGAACTCAACGAAACCGCATCGCGCGGTCTGAATTTTGTAGAGCAGATTGTGGCCGACGACCTCAAGGCCGGCAAAAACGGCGGACGCCTCAACACGCGTTTCCCGCCCGAGCCCAACGGCTACCTCCATATCGGCCACGCCAA
The DNA here is from genome assembly GCA_900545955.1 of uncultured Porphyromonadaceae bacterium. Taxonomy (GTDB): domain Bacteria; phylum Bacteroidota; class Bacteroidia; order Bacteroidales; family Muribaculaceae; genus UBA7173. The sequence goes on along the minus strand of URAU01000017.1, from coordinate 10,961 downwards.
GGCCATCTGCATGGATTTCGGTGTGGCCGAAAAGTTCGGCGGCACCTGCAATCTCCGTTTCGACGATACCAACCCCATTAAGGAAGATACCGAATATGTGGATGCTATCCGCGAGGACATCCACTGGCTCGGCTTCGACTGGGGCGACCGCGAATACTATGCCTCCGACTATTTCCCCCAGCTTTTCGACCTTGCCGTGCGGATGATCAAGGAGGGGAAAGCCTATGTCGACGACCAGACCTCGGAAGAAATTGCCGCCCAGAAGGGTACGCCCACCACGCCCGGCACTGAGAGCCCCTACCGCTCGCGTTCGGTAGAGGAAAATCTCGACCTGTTCATGCGTATGAATGCCGGCGAATTCCCCGAAGGAGCGCGTGTGCTCCGCGCCAAAATCGACATGGCGTCGTCGAACATGCACTTCCGCGACCCCATAATGTACCGCATCATCAAGCACCCCCACCACCGCACCGGCACGAAATGGAACGTCTACCCCATGTACGACTTCGCCCACGGCCAGAGCGACTATTTCGAGGGGGTGACCCACTCGATCTGCACGCTTGAATTCGTGCCCCACCGCCCGCTTTACGAATATTTCGTAGCCGAGCTGGCCGACGAGTCGTACTGCCCGCGCCAGATTGAGTTCAACCGCCTCAACCTCACCTATACGGTGATGAGCAAGCGCAAGCTTCTGCAGCTCGTCAAGGAAGGCCTGGTTGCCGGATGGGACGACCCGCGCATGCCGACTATCTCGGGTATGCGCCGCCGCGGCTTTACGGCCCGCGCCATCCGCAATTTCATCGACCGCATCGGCTACACCAAAATCGAGGAAGCCATGATCAGCGTTTCGCTGCTCGAGCATGCCGTGCGCGAAGACCTCAACGCCATCGCCACCCGCGCCATGGCGGTTATCAATCCGGTCAAGGTGGTTATCACCAATTATCCCGAGGGTCAGACCGAGACCGTGGAGATGGAGAATAATCCGGAGGATCCGCAGGCCGGTACGCACTCCATGCCCTTCTCGCGCGAAATATACATCGAGCGCGACGACTTCATGGAGAATCCTCCCAAAAAGTTCTTCCGTCTGGCTCCCGGTTCGGAAGTGCGCCTCAAGGGTGCATATATCATCAAATGCGAGGACGTGAAGAAAGATGCCGACGGCAACATCACCGAAATTCTCTGCACCTACGATCCCGAATCCCGCAGCGGATTGCCCGGAGCCTCGCGCAAGGTGAAAGGCACGCTCCACTGGGTATCGGCGGCTCACGCCAAGGACGCCACGGTGCGCCTCTACGACCGCCTTTTCTCCGTGGAGAATCCCTCGGCCGAGACCGACAAGGATTTCCGCGAACTGCTCAATCCCGGTTCGCTCGTCGAGGTAAAAGGCGTGAAGGTAGAGCCTTTCATCGCCGAAAATGCCGAAAAGGGCTGCAAGTTCCAGTTCCAGCGCGTAGGCTATTTCACCCCTGACTACGATTCCACTCCCGACAATCTGATTTTCAACCGTACCATCGCCTTGAAAGACAGCTGGGAAAAGGCCCAGGCAAAGGGGTAAACCCCTCCCTGCGCCCGCGAATACCTTTAATATCATCTATGCTCGACGGCCAGCAATCTGACGAACAATACATGAAAGAGCTCTACGAGCGCTTTCGCAAAGGGGTTCTCGCCAACGACGCCTCGGAGTTTTACGACGAGGACGAACTCCTCGACATATACGACTACGCCCAGGACGAGGGCGACGAGATGACGCAGCTCTATGTGCTGCTCACCGGCGCACGTCTTTATCCGGGCAGCGATTTCCTTGACGAGCGGAAGGCGTTCTTTCTCTCCGCCGTCAACGAGGATGCCGCCCGCCAGATGTTTCTCCGCAAGGGGCGTCGCGACTCTGCGCTCTGGCAGGTGCTGGGGCTCTCGCTCGACTCTTACCCCGACGGCAATCCGGAGGAGGGCCTTTCGCGTATTCTCTCCACGGATTTCACCCTCCCCTGCGAGGGAGTAATCCGCATCGTCGACATGCTGCGCGACCTCGACCGTCTCGACCTGCTCGCCCAGAATCTCAACATTATCGCCGAGAAGGCCGAGGACCCCAACGCCCTGTTCTACGAGGCTGCAGAAGCTTTCTATTCCGACGAACGGTTTCATTCTCTCGCCCGCGACATCGCCGAGGACCTCACCACACGCGAACCGTTCATGGCCGACAACTGGGTACTTCTCTCTAAATCGGAAATGGCACTCGGACACCGCGACGAAGCTCTGGCGGCCGTGGACTACGCTCTGGCACTCGACCCGCTTTCGGAGCGAGCCCGGCTCATGAAAGCTATTTGCCTTATCCCTGCGCCCGACTCCAGAGAGGAGCGCGTAGACATCAAGGCAATCGACAGCGCAATCGCAATTCTGCGCGACGTGCTCACCGACAACCCGGTCAACTCCATCGCAGTAAAGGGCCTGGCCGACGCGTATGCCCGCAAGGGAAATAACGCGGCGGCCCTCGAAGTGCTTGAAGCGTTTATGAAGGCCGACAAGGCGAACGCTTACACGCTTCTGGACGTAATGCGGCTGCACCCGGCCGATCCGGACAGGTTTTTCCTGCTGTTCGACCAGGCCAACGGCGCTTCGGAGCGGCCGTGGATCGATATGGCCGGACAGATTGACTCCGACGGGTATCATCTCGGCGCGTCGCAGCTGCTCGGATGGTACAACGCGCGTCACGGCCTGCGCGAGGGGATGGAGTTCTACCTCCTTACGCTCTACCGCTCGCGGCAGTTCGAGCGCTATATCGACGTGTTCACCGACTGCTGCACTCCAGGCAAACTCGCTCCCGGGGAATCGTTCGACCTCTCCACAATGGCTTATCTGCTGCTGGCCGCCTCATATCTCATGACCCGCGAATATGACTCGGCCGAACGCATCTGCTCGCTGCTGCTCGCCCAGCCTCCTACGCCTGAATCAATCGACGACCACATCCGATGGAAAGGGATTCAGGTAACGCTCTCGTTCATCCGCAAGCTCGCCTCCGAAAAGTCTCCGGTAATCGGGCAGCCGGATTTCGACCCTGTCTGCTTCCAGATTGGGGTAAGCTGACGGCTACGTGCCCGTTTATTTAATCTCTTTCGTCCCACGCCATGAAGTTCTCCGACATACCCGGCCATGAGTCGGTCAAAGAGCGCCTCCGCTCGATGGTCGACAACAACCGCCTACCCCACGCCCTCGTGCTCGAAGGGCCTCAGGGAGTGGGCAAGTTCGCTCTGGCCAGGGCGTTGGCGCAGTATATCCATTGCGAGAACCGCAGCGGGGGCGATTCGTGCGGCGTCTGCCCGGCCTGCCGCCAGCATGCCACATTCAACCACGCCGATACTTATTTCTCCTTCCCGGTGCTGAAAGGTGGCTCTGGCTCGGATACGGTAAGCGACGACTATATCGCAGAGTGGCACAGCCTGCTCCAGGAGAATCCATACATGAATTTCGAGCGCTGGCTCCAGCTGCTCGACAATCCCAACGGGCAGCCGGTGATTTACTCGGCCGAGGGATTGGCGGTAATCAGAAAATTCTCGCGCACGAGCTATTCCACGCGATTCAAAATTCTCCTGCAGTGGCTTCCCGAACGCATGCAGCCCGACTGTGCCAACAAGCTTCTGAAACTCATTGAGGAACCCTTCCCCGACTCTCTGCTCATCTTTACTTCCGACAATCCGGGCGCAATTCTCCCCACGGTATATTCACGCATGCAACGTGTGGAAATAAAGCGACTCCCCGACGATGTCGTGGCCGATTATCTGGTGCGTAATCATGACGTCGCCCCCGCCGACTCACTGGCCATAGCCCACCTTGCCGAGGGGAGCATCACCCGCGCCGTGGCTCAGATTTCCGCCTCGGGCGAATCGGCGCAGTTCCTCGAACTGTTCACCCGGCTGATGCGCTCGGCCTATCAGCGTCGCGTGGCCGACCTGCGCAAATGGTCGGTCGATGTGGCAGGTCTGGGCCGTGAGGCCGAAATCCGCTTCCTCGCCTACTGCGAGCGCATGATGCGCGAGAATTTCATCAACAACATGCGCGTGCCCCAGCTCGTCTACCTCAACGCCGCCGAGGCGCAGTTCAGCAGCCGCTTCTCCCCTTTCATCAACGAGCGCAACGTAGAGTCGCTGCTGAGCCAGTTCGCCTCAGCGCGCACCGACGTCGCCGCCAACGGCAACGCCAAAATCATCCTCTTCGACCTCGCCGTCAAAGTAATCCTTCTCCTCAAGCGCTAAACCCCATCGGGAATGGCGTCCACCTGTCCATCGGCTTCCACTTCTTTCTGTAGCCCTCAAGTCAAATTACTTACCCGCATTTGTCAACCATAGGAAAAGCATAAAGTTCTTGTAGTCTTTTATTGGCTTGTCAGCCATAGTTCCGCAAATAATGTTTAACTTTGGGGAAACCAGAAATACATGCAACTATGCGAAAGACCCTACTCTCCGCCGCAATCACATTCTTCGGGTTGGTGTGTACAGCCCAATCGACCGACGAGCGTATCGCCCACGCGATGAACACGAGCGATTGGTTTGCATTAGACTCCATTTATAACGAAGCGCCAAAAGACTCCATCAACCCGTTTCTTGAGGTTCTCTCGCGCGGGCTTTTAGGCAACCGACTTAACCGGCCGGATGTGTCGATTCCCGCGTTCGAGGATTTGCTCAACAACCACTCCGCCAGCCTGGATCTGAGCAATCTCCTCAACTCTGCGGTAATGCTTTCTATGGATTACAGCAAAGTCGGGGAAAACAGCAAGGCTGCTTCGGTTTTAACCTCCGTGGTTGACGCTACAAAGCAATATCTTGATTCTGCGGCTGTAGAAGGCATGCAACTTTATATCGACCGATATAAAGCCCTCTCGGCCTACAGGCCCTATTCCATTTCCATTGCCGGAATTCAAGGGGCAATTCCGTTCAGCATCACTCCCGTAGGCAACCCGGAGAAAAACTCAGTGCTTATGATGCTTGACAACAGCTCGGTCAATGGGATTAAAGCCGAAATCGCTTTTGATACTGGCGCAGGAGTCAACATAATTTCTGATTCTCTGGCACGCAAGTTGAATTTAATTCCTCTTGAAGCCTACAATAACGTAATGGGCATAGGCCGTCAGACTACACAATATGCCATTGCAAAAGAAATCAGGCTCGGGAATATCACGGTTTCGGATGTGCCTTTTGTAATTGTGGATTTTGCTGTAGACAACGAGGAAGCCAACCGATACATGGACTGCCTGGGCTTAGTTGTCGGAAGCGAGCTTATGCTTCAGCTGAAAGATCTGACCATCGACTTTGCGACCAGAGAAATTACCGTTCCGGCAATCGCTCCTGAAAAAAGCGATGCGCGTCCGAACATGAACTTCTCGCCGCAGATGAATCTGACAACCAAGGGTATCATCCACGACAATCCGATGTGGATCTGTATTGATACCGGCGATGCCTCTTTCGGTTCGTTGAATGGCGAGTTCTTTGAGAAGAATAAGGAATATGTTCTTGCCAACTCAACACCTGAAACCGTCAGGATGGCGGGTATCGGCGGAGTGCATATATCCGACGCATATAATCTCTCTGATGTCAGTATCACATTGGGAGGGAGCACCGTTTCAGTGCCGGAAATTACAGTCAATCCCGGCGCCAATCCACTTGCCGCCGATTACGAATGCAATCTCGGCGTGAAATCACTGATGAGGTTTGGCAAAATCCATTTCAACATGGTTGATTTCACCATTACCGCCGGAGCCGAATAAATCCGCACTATTTTTCCAGGGGATTTGCAGGCTATTCCACAAGTTTTTCGTAAATTCGCCATCGCATGAGGGCGTATGTCCGCATTTTTCCGGCAGCCCACGGCATTATTACATATCAATACCATAAAAAACGTAAAACCCAAACACATATTCCTTTTAAAAACATGGCAGACAATAAAGAAAAACTGTTCACGCAGTTTCCGCCTGTAAGCTACGACACGTGGCGTGCCAAGGTGGATGCCGACCTGAAAGGTGTGCCCTTCGAGAAGAAACTCGTATGGCGCACCAACGAAGGTTTCAATGTGCAACCGATGTATCGTCGCGACGACATCGCCGACCTCAAAACTACCGACTCGCTTCCGGGCGAATTCCCCTACGTTCGCGGCACCCGCGACAACAACAATTGGCTCACACGTCAGGAAATCCTGGCCACCGACCCCGCCGAGGCCAACAAAGCGGCTCTCGACGTGCTCCAGAAGGGTGTAAACTCGCTCGGCTTCAAGGTTAAGGAGCCATCGGCCGAGGCTATCGCCACTCTGCTCAACGGCATCGACCTGAAGGCTGTGGAGGTGAACTTCACCTGCTGCCCCACGAAGGCTTCGGCTCTCGCCCGCCTGCTCGTCGACTATCTGAAAGCAAACAATGCCGAGGACTCGTTCCACGGCTCGATTGACTTCAATCCCTATAAGCGCGCGTTCCGCCACGGTGCCGAAATCGACAAGGACCAGGTGGTAGCCGACGCCAAACTGATGCTCTCGATCTGCGCTCCCGTAAAGGGTCTCCGCTGTCTTGCCGTCGACTCCGTAATATTCTGCAACTCCGGAGCGTATATCTTCCAGGAACTGGGCTTCGCCCTGGCCTGGGGTGCCGAATGGCTTACACTCCTCACCGATGCCGGCGTAAGCGCCACGGAAGTCGCCGACCGCATAAAGTTCAACATGGGCATCTCCAGCAACTACTTCATGGAGCTGGCCAAATTCCGCGCGGCCCGTATGCTGTGGGCTCAGATTGTGGAGAAATACGACGGTTCGAAGGAATCGGCCCGCATGGTGGCTCACGCACTCACTTCGACATTCAACCAGACCATCTACGACGCCCATGTAAATCTGCTCCGCAGCCAGACAGAGGCAATGTCGGCCGCTCTTGCAGGCGTGGACTCCATCACCGTGACACCGTTCGACACCCCCTATAAAACTCCCGACGAATTCTCGGAGCGCATTGCCCGCAACCAGCAGCTTCTGCTCAAGGAAGAGAGCCATCTCGACAAGGTTGTCGATCCTGCCGGCGGCTCCTACTACGTAGAGACGCTCACGGTATCAATAGCCGCAGAGGCCTGGAAACTCTTCCTCGACATCGACGCCAAGGGAGGTTTCACTGCCTGTGTAAATTCCGGCGAAGTGCAGCAGGCGGTCAACACTTCTTCTGCCAAGCGCCATCAGGATATGGCTCGCCGCAAGGAGATTCTTCTCGGCACCAACCAGTATCCTAATTTCAATGAGTTCGCCGCCGAGAAGATCGAGCGCACCGAAGGATGCTCTAAGGAAGGCTCCTGCGGATGTGCCAAGGACGGCGACGCTTCCAAGGCCCTCGCTACAGCCCGTATGGCAAGCGACTTCGAGGCACTGCGTCTGGCCACCGAGGCTGCCGCAAACCGTCCGAAAGTGTTCATGCTGACTATCGGCAATCTGGCCATGCGTCTGGCCCGCGCACAGTTCTCCAGCAACTTCTTCGGTTGCGCCGGCTACGAGATTATCGACAACATCGGCTTCGACACTGTGGAGCAGGGTATTGCCGCCGCTCTGGAGAAGAAAGCCGACGTGGTAGTGCTCTGCTCGAGCGACGACGAATACGCCACCTATGCCCCCGAAGCCTACAAGCTGCTCGACGGCAAGGCAGAATTTGTGGTCGCCGGCGCTCCCGCCTGCACCGACGACCTCAAGGCGCTCGGTATCGAGAACTTCATCCACGTGCGCAGCAACGTGCTCGAGACTCTCCAGCAGTTCAATTCACGTCTTCTCAAATAATCAGCTCAGAACATAAGCCATGAAACCCGATTTTAAAAACATCGATATTTTAGCCGACGCATTCAGCGCTACGGCAACCGCTCCGGCCGCTGCCGGCGAGGACTGGCTCACCCCCGAGCTGATCCCCGTGAAACCCGTCTACACCAAATCCGATCTCGAAGGGATGGAACACCTCGACTACGTAGCCGGCCTTCCCCCCTTCCTGCGTGGCCCGTACAGCGGTATGTACGCCATCCGTCCCTGGACCATCCGCCAATATGCCGGATTCTCTACCGCCGCCGAATCCAACGCCTTCTACCGCCGCAACCTCGCGTCGGGCCAGAAGGGCCTCTCGGTAGCCTTCGACCTGGCTACTCACCGCGGCTACGATGCAGACCATCCGCGCGTAGTAGGCGATGTAGGTAAAGCCGGCGTGAGCATCTGCTCGGTAGAGGATATGAAGGTGCTCTTCGACGGTATCCCCCTTAACAAAATGTCCGTGTCGATGACAATGAACGGCGCCGTGCTTCCCGTACTCGCCTTCTACATCAACGCCGGCCTTGAGCAGGGCGCCAAACTCGAAGAGATGGCCGGTACCATCCAGAACGACATCCTGAAAGAATTCATGGTGCGTAACACCTACATCTACCCGCCTGAATTCTCGATGCGCATCATCGCCGACATATTCGAGTACACCTCGCAGAATATGCCGAAGTTCAACTCCATCTCCATTTCCGGCTACCACATGCAGGAGGCCGGCGCTACCTGCGACATCGAGCTCGCCTATACCCTCGCCGACGGCCTGGAATACCTCCGTGCCGGCGTCAACGCGGGTATGGACATCGACTCCTTCGCTCCGCGCCTCAGCTTCTTCTGGGCAATCGGCATGAACTTCTTCATGGAGATTGCCAAGATGCGCGCCGCCCGCATGCTCTGGGCCAAGATCGTAAGCCAGTTCAACCCGAAGAACCCCAAATCGCTGGCTCTTCGCACCCACTCGCAGACCTCCGGATGGTCGCTCACCGAGCAGGATCCCTTCAACAACGTTGGCCGCACCTGCATCGAGGCCATGGGCGCCGCCCTCGGCCATACCCAGAGCCTCCATACCAACGCCCTCGACGAGGCCATCGCGCTTCCCACCGATTTCTCGGCCCGTATCGCCCGCAACACGCAAATCTATATCCAGGAAGAGACTTACGTCTGCAAGGAAATCGACCCCTGGGCCGGTTCTTACTACGTTGAATCGCTCACCAACGAGATCGCACACCGCGCGTGGGCCCATATCCAGGAAATCGAGAAACTCGGCGGAATGGCCAAGGCCATCGAGACCGGTCTGCCCAAACTGCGTATCGAGGAAGCGGCCGCACGCACGCAGGCCCGCATCGACTCCGGCCGTCAGACCATCGTAGGCATCAACAAATACCGCCTCGACCACGAGGACCCCATCGACATCCTCGAAATCGACAATACCGAAGTGCGCAACGAGCAGTGTGCGCGTCTCGAGCAGCTTCGCGAAGGCCGCGACGAAGAGGCCGTACGCAAGGCTCTGGCCGACATCACCGAATGCGTTCGCACCAAGAAAGGTAATCTGCTCGACCTCGCAGTGAAGGCCGCAGGCCTGCGCGCTTCGCTGGGCGAAATTTCCGACGCCTGCGAGGAGGTTGTCGGCCGTTACAAAGCAATAATCAGAACAATCTCAGGAGTGTATTCTTCAGAAACCAAAAATGATCCCGACTTCATCCGCGCACAGCAGATGACCGAGGAATTCGCCAAGCGCGAAGGGCGCCAGCCCCGTATCATGGTGGCTAAAATGGGTCAGGACGGTCACGACCGCGGCGCCAAAGTTGTCGCAACCGGCTATGCCGACTGCGGTTTCGACGTCGACATGGGACCGCTCTTCCAGACTCCCGCCGAAGCTGCCCGCCAAGCCGTGGAAAACGACGTTCACATCCTCGGAGTATCCTCCCTTGCCGCAGGCCACAAGACTCTCGTGCCACAGGTAATCGAAGAACTCAAGAAACTCGGCCGCGAGGACATCATCGTGGTAGCCGGCGGTGTGATTCCTGCACAGGACTACGATTTCCTCTATCGCGCAGGCGTAGCGGCCATTTTCGGACCCGGCACACGCATTCCCGTCTCAGCAATCCGGATGCTTGAAATCCTCAACGCCCAGACCGAGGAAGCCTGAACATTCTGAAATTCCAACATGAAAGGCGGTGTACCGGGTTCGGTACACCGCCTTTCCTATGTATTATTGAAGGAGAAATTCGCTGAAGAACGGAGTTACTTTACGGGTTTCATGTCGTAGCTCATCATGGCAACGGTAAAGCCCCAGTAGATGAATGCAAGAGCGGTAAGGAAGCTTACCATCATCATGTTCTGAACGTAACCGGCCTCAAGGAAGAAGAAACCGATAATCAGAAGCAGAATACCATTGATGAGATAAAGCCACCAGTAGCGGTTGGCTCGCGTGCTTACCGAAGCGATAATCGATGCAATGCCCCAGAAAATGAACACGATGGCAAGGAAATACGGAAATACGATTTCAGAAAGAATCACACTTCTCACGAGCAGGAAGCCTACGAAAAGGTCGATAACACCACCGGCAAGCCACCATCCCCACCCGCGGGGGCGGTTCTCACCTGCCGAAACACAAAGCTGAACGATACCGGCCATAACCAGCAGCCAGCCGAAAATCTGCGATGCTACAGCAAACCCTGCAGCGGGCCAGAACCAGTAGGCAAAGCCACCGAGCACCAACAAAATCCCTACTAACAGGACGATCCACCAATACTTGGACTGTCCCCAAAAGTTTAACGATAAGGTCTTCATAATGTAAAATATTTTGAAACATGAATTTCGAAACGTGCCGACATTGAAGGCGGTAACCCTTTTCCCGGCGTTTGATAATATAACATTCAATTAGCCAAAATAGTTGAAATAAACAAACAACAGTTAATGAAAATAACCGGTGAGCATCCGACATCGGCTATCAACTCCTTCTACCCTGGCTGGAACAGCAAAAATTAGCCATGCGCGCCATCGAGAGGCGCCTTATCCAACCGTATGTTGATAAGTTTATGTGCAAAATTCGACCTCAAACCACAAAGAAAATTTGGGTGTCAGTCAATAAATCTTTAAATTTGCAATATGAAGTTACGAAAAGAGTGTAATTTATTGGAAATGAGCGTAGGTTAATTGCTCTT
>URAU01000016.1 GCA_900545955.1 uncultured Porphyromonadaceae bacterium | reverse complement strand
TAAACCAATATCAGTAAACATACCAAACAGAGTCAACCATTTTCAGGAACAGACAATAAGTTACCGTGATTGCCGGATGTTCGGCTATTGTGGGCGTTACCTTGAAGGTCGTTCCGGTGGTGCCTACACGCTCCAGCTTGCCGACGGTGTATCTGAGAAGACCATCACCAGTTCGTGTAGAAAGTTCAGAGTTTAGGAAAGGAGAAAGTATATTGAATGACGGTGAATTGTAACCGGATTTATTGCGGGAACTGTCGGTGCTTTGAGAGCCAGCACTCGAAGTATAGGATAAATTGAGATAACTATCGTTCCTTGTTTTGGCCGATGCTTCGTCGTAATAGTCAGGTTCTAAAAGTTGCATTCCGTTTGTTTGTTCCGATAGTTTCTGGCCCTTGATAATCTTTGTGAAATCGATGTGAGAGAAATCGAACTCACCCGAAAGGCTTGCAAACGAAGCGTCGGCTCCACTTCGGAATGTCTTTAATGCTATGGATTTGACTATCGGACCCATTTGTCCTACTGGAAGCAAGGCATTGCCATTCCATTTTGCTTTCTCTCCATAGTATTCGTTGGTTAGTTCCAGGGTATAATAAGTATCTGCATTTGTGGCGAAAGTGGAATAGCGATTTTTTTGACCAAGTACGTTTTCCCGCATTTTCAGATATATCCAGACTCTGAAATTATATCCTGCAGCTGAAACCTCGGAGCTATTTGAATAAATCTGCAACTTTGTAGATTTTTTTGATGTACTTGTACGTCCATATGTCTCTGGGGCATCAACCTTCAATTCTCCTGCTTTAGGCAGATAAGAAGGCAAAGATTGCCAGTCATCTTCAGGGTTCAGCTTACGTTCTATTTCATAATACACAATCTGGCAAACAACATTACTCAATGTGGATGATGAAAAGGATGCTCTTGTTACTCGGATGCGGGTATCAACGCGGTTGGGGACGTAAGTGTTGCGGGCCGACTGAACAGGAGTCTTTCCGGCTATAGAAACAGATCGGGTAGTGCCCCAGCGGGCGTTGATATCCTGAACGGAGGGGAGATCCTCGCGGGGAACGATGAATTCACCGTTTGCATCGGCGGTATATGTCTTTCCGTCGATGCCGGGAAGACCGGTTACCACGGCTCCGGGGGCAGCTACGCCTTCCTCGTCGTATACGCGGTAGAGGACGCCTCCATCGGTGGTGCGAACGTATTCGCCGAACTCCGACTGCGAGAACTGAGCCACAACGTTAGGCACACCGGCGATAATCACTACTTCGACGCCTGGCTGACCGATTTCACCGGGTTTGCCATCCTCGCCGTCCTTACCATCTTCGCCATCCTTGCCGTCGCGACCGCGGATAAACTCATAGAAATCGTCGAGCGAATTCTTTCCGGCAGGCCATGCCTCGCCGGTCTTCGGGTCGAGGAGAGGGTTGTCGGTTCCGGCGCGCTCGGCGAGGTCTTGTTTCCATATTTCATAAGCACTCAGGCCGTTATCGCCACGGCCACCGGCCATATAAGCATAGAAATCAGATTCGGAGGTACGCGATGTATCCCAGCGCTCGCCGGTAAGCGGGTCGATAATTAGACCGGCAGCTACGGCGTTGCGCCAAAGCTCATATGCCGAAGCACCATCTTTACCGTCCTTACCATTCTGGCCGTCTTTACCGTCCTTGCCATCGGCACCATTCTGACCGTCCTTGCCGTCGGCACCGTCTTTACCTTTGGCGGCGATACCGGTATCCTTGTCGCCAATCCACCAGTTGCCGTTGCTTCCGATGTAAGGCGAGAAACCATCATTTCCGTTTTTACCATCCTGGCCATCTTTGCCATCCTGGCCATCTTTGCCATCCTGGCCGTCCTTGCCGTCGGCTCCGTCTTTACCTTTGGCAGAGATGCCTGTATCTGTGCTGCCAATCCACCAATGGCCGTTGCTTCCGATATATGGGGTCTGGCCGTCCTTACCGGATTCACCGCGGGCGGCAATTCCGGTATCGTAACCGCCGACCCACCAGTTGCCGTTGCTTCCGATGTAAGGAGTAAGACCGTCCTGACCGTCTTTACCGTTTTCGCCACGGACAGGAATTCCGGTATCAGTGCCTCCAATCCACCAGTTGCCGTTAGTACCGACAACAGGCGTCTGGCCGTCTTGACCATCCTTGCCGTCCTGACCGTCTTTCCCATCGGCGCCATCCTGGCCCTTGGCGGCGATGCCGGTATCTGAGTTCCCAATCCACCAGTGGCCGTTGCTTCCGATATAGGGGGTAAGACCGTCCTCGCCGTCTTTACCATCTTGGCCATCTTTTCCGTCCTGGCCGTCCTTACCTCGGGCAGGAACGCCGGTGTCGGTGTTGCCGATCCACCAGTTGCCGTTGTTGCCTACATGGGGCGTAACACCGGCTTTGCCTTCAGCACCTTTAAGGAAAAGGAAGAAATCCTGCATGGAGGTCTGATTGGCAGGCCAGTCGAGGCGTCCGGCCATCACTTCCACCACCCAAAGTTCGTAGGCCGACAGACCATCCTTGCCGGGTTCGCCCTGTGGGCCTTCCGGGAGCAGGAAGTCCATCGTGTTGCAACTCGCCATCAGTCCCAGCAGCAGGGTCATAATGCACTTCACAAAAGCTTTTCGTTGCATAGCAATGTAAATTGATAGGTTTATTACAATGCAAAGGCTCTGTGCAATGTGTTTCGCTTGTTGAAATATAAGAAGGTTCGATTAAGACATAAATATAAAAAAGTGTGAGCCTTTTTCGACTATCCTACAGAAGGCTCTGGACTGCCCGAAATGGAAATAGTCTTTAAGACACACACTTAAGCAGTCGGGATGTAATAATTACATACGGTCACGCCTAAGCATGCGTCTCACTCTCTTTCCATTTCTTCAGCGAATTGTCCAGATTCTCTGTAGGAAATAGCGAAACGCTTTACTTATAATATGTCTGTCTGTCGCAATAATGAAAAATGCGGCATCCAAGATGCAAAGTTAATAATAATTTAACCAAAACGCCCATATTCCATTTGTTAAAACTTAATTGTGAAAAAACTTGAAAAAAAATAGTGCAGGGAACACACGGCGAGTGGAAACTCGGAGGACAAATAAATTGTAATCAAGAGGGAATGAGTTGGGAGAGAATCCGGATTTTCCAGGATTAAGCCTGACTAAGCGGGATTTAGCCCGAAATTAACCCGACAAACGGGTGGACTGAAAACACTTCGACCCGCTATGGAAGCATGTTCAGGATCCATGCGCCGTAGCGGGGTGTATGTTCTTTTCACAGGCTGAAAAGAACCAAAAGGCCGAGGGCGCAAATAGCGTTCTTTTCGCAGGTCGAAAAGAACCAAAAGACCGAGGGGCGCGGAGAAAAGCTTCACGGCGAAGGCGGCCGCGCTGCGGCTGGAGCGGCAGAACTCGCTACGCTCTCGCCTGCTTTTCTCAGGGCGCCCAGCCATCCGGACGAAAACGGCGAGCTGAAGCTCGCTCACAGAACCACCGAAATGTAGGGAAATTGTTGGTTTGGGAAACCCAGAACTCCCTTAGGGGAAGCCTCACTAAAGCTCGGAGCAGGAACAAAAATTTTACCTACTCTGAGGATGGCAGCAGGGGAGGCCCGGAGGGGAGGCGAGGGTTAGGAGGTGCGAATTATTTCGCACCTTACGCATTCGGCGTAGGCCATGAACGCTTCCTGAGTATTAATAATACCATTAGCGCTGCGCGAACGCGTGAGGTGCGAAATAATTCGCACCTCCTATGCCGGCGACAGCCATTATGGGGCTAACGAGGAGGCATCGCCATGCGCTCCGGTGGATTCCGAGGGCGGTTCCGGACGGGTTGCGCCATTGACCGATAGGGACCTGGCAACAGCCCGCGGTCGGTCAATCGGGGGCAGTGCGGTGCCGGGGATTCGCTATCAGGTGCACTTCGCCCCGCTATGGAAGCATGTTCAGGATCCATGCGCCGTAGCGGGGCGAAATGTTATTTTTTTTAGGGGGATATTGGGCGAATTGGGAGGAATGGGAGGGGTTAGGTTGTGGTGAGGAGGGCGGTGGCGAGGGAGGCGATGCCTTCGGAGCGTCCGGTGAAGCCGAGGTGCTCGGTGGTGGTGGCTTTTACGGAGACGCAGTCGAGGGGGATGCGGAGGTCCTGAGCTACGTTGGCTCGCATCTGCTCGATGTAGGGGAGCATTTTGGGAGCCTGGGCGATGACGGTGATGTCGACGTTGGCTACGGCGTAGCCTTTTTCACCGACGAGGCGCAGGCACTGGCGCAGAAGTAGACGGGAGTCGGCGCCGCTGTAGCGCGGGTCGGTGTCGGGGAAGTGGTAGCCGATGTCGCGCAGGGCGGCTGCTCCGAGGATGGCGTCGGAGAGGGCATGGAGGGCCACGTCGGCATCGCTATGGCCGAGGAGCCCTTTCTCGTAGGGGATGTCGACGCCGCAGATGATGCAGGGGCGCCCCTCTACGAGGCGATGGACATCGAAGCCGTTGCCGATGCGGAATGGGAGGGGCATATGCTGCGTGGTGGTTCGGGTTTATTTGCGCGAGAAGAGGTTTTTGATTCCGTCCATGTCGAATGTGAGCGTGAAGCGGAGGGTCTGGTCGAGCGGGGAGCTCTGGGCGGTGGCGAGCATGTAGGATGCGTCGAGGCGCACTACGTTGAGCGAGAATCCGGCGCCGAAGCCGAAGTACTGGCGGTTGCCTTTCCACTGGCTCTCGTGGTAGTAGCCGGCGCGCACGAAGAATTGCTGGTTGTAGCTGTATTCGGCGCCAAGAGAGTAGTTGATTTCCTTGAGCTCTTCGCTGAAGCCGCCGGGGGCGTCGGTGAAGGATTTGAAGATGCCGGAGATTGGCGACATGTCCTGCCAGTCCTGGTAGGCGCGCTGCCATTCTTCCTGGTCGGGCACTTCGACGCCGTCGACGACTTTCGTGTAGTCCTTCTGGCGCGGGCGGGTGGGCACGAGCAGCTTGTTAAGGTCGAGCGAGATGGCGAGGTTGTGGTAGTCGGCGAGAGGGAACATGAACATGGTTCCGAGGCGGAGGTTGGTGGGGAGGAACGCGGGATTGGCTCCGCGGTCGTAGCTCACTTTGGTACCGATGTTGGATATATCGAAGCCCCAGGAGAACTGGCATTCGTTCTGGCCGATGATGGGGTAGGTGGTGTAGTAGCCGGAGATGTCGGCGGAGAAGGCTGATGCGCCGGTCTGGTTGTCGCCCACGTCGGAGGTTGAGTTATAACCCAGGTCGGAATAGATGTAGCGGAACACGATACCCATCGAGAATTTCTCGGAGAGTTTGCGTGAGTAGCCTACGTCGATAGCCATTTCGTAGGGGTTGATGCTGGAAGCGGCCTGATTGGCGGGGCTGGAGGTCGTCACCTCGCCGAGCGAGAAGTAGCGGAGCGAGGCGGAGATGGCCTGGTTGTCGTTGCTGCCGATTTTCCAGTAGCCTGCAAGGTTGGCCAGGAAGATGTCGTTGACGAGTTTGCGGAGCCATGGTGTATAGCTCAGCGAGACGGCAGCCTGCGAGTAGGCGAAGGCGTATTTCGAGGGGTTCCAGTATTGCGAGTTGGCGTCGGGGTCGGTGGCCGCGCCGAGGTCGCCCATGGCTGCGCCACGGGCATCGGGAGCGATACTGAGCGATGTTACGCCCGTCTCGATAGGGTTGAAGTCTTCCTTGATGTCGTCGGCTGCGGCGCTGAACGCGCAGAAGGCGGCCGCGGCAACCAGGACAATATACGGGATTATTCTTTTCATTTTACGGTCAATCAGACTGAAAGAGTGTGGATTGGGTGGCGGGAACGGAGGCTCATAGGCCATTGGGATATATTTATTCCCACACAATATATAACTGAAAATAAGCCTGATTATTGTATAGAAGGCTTATCATAACGGCTCATCTGGGTCGTCGTTTGAGGGATATTCGGTCTCGGTCATTGACTTTAGTCAACTCCCGTCGACCTCACCCTCAAACTCCTACCATCTGAACCGTTCTGATAGGCCTTCTTTCTATATCATCTTCCAAATCTGAATGGAGTGCGCCCCGCCGGGAGGCATGATGGCCATCCGGCGGGGCGGGTATGGGGGTTGTGGTATTCAGTCAATCAGTCGCGGCTGGAGCCGAAGAAGCGGAGGAGGTAGAGGAAGAGGTTGATGAAATCGAGGTAGAGATTGAGGGCGCCGAGTGTGGCCAGACGTCCGTCGGCCATCGTGGGGTCGGCCATGGCCATGCGTTTGATTGTCTGGGTATCCCAGGCGGTGATTCCGATGAAGATTGCGACGCCGAGGAAGGAAACAATCCAGTCGAGCGTGGAATTGGCCCAGAAGATGTTGACTATCACGAGGATAATTAGTCCGAACAGGGCCATGTAGAGGAACGATCCGATGCGCGTAAGGTCGCGTGTGGTGAAGTATCCGTAGATGCTCATGGCGCCGAATACTCCGGCACATATCAGGAATGTCTTGAAGATCGACGGGAGGGAATAGGCCACGAAAATCAGCGAAAGCGTCAGACCGTTGACCACGGCGAAGAGGAAGAAGAGGCCTGTGGCCATTCCGGCGCTCATTTTGCGCAGCCCGGCCGAGATTGCGAGCACGAGGCCGAGTTCAACGAGAGCGAGCCCCCAGTAAAGCCAGCGGTTGGCAGCCAGATAGGCCAGGAAACTATGGTCGGACGAGGCGGTAGCAGCCACGAGCCATGCCACGAGGGCTGTGACAATCAGGCCGAGAAACATCTTGACGTAGACGTTCTTCATCACAGCCGAAACGCGCATGTCGAGGCTCTGCGGCTGCTGGAAGTTGTCGGTGGAGAAGTAGTTCATATTTTCTTGTTTAAAATGATTTTATTTTGCGGTTAACAGGATGCAAATATAACAAATTAGAGCGGAAAAGCGCTCAAAAGTTTAATCGCAGGGAAGATAACCGCAAGCGACCTTAAGGACTTTAAAGACCTTAGGGACTTTAAGGACCTTAGAGAGGCTTTGGACGATTACATGCGCTCGGGGACGCGGATGCCCAGGAGCGACATGGCGGTGCGGACCACGCGCGAGGTGGCTTCGCACAGGGCGAGGCGGAGGGAGCGCACGGCGGGGTCGGTCTCGCCGAGGATGGTGTAGTCGTGGTAGAACTGGTTGTACTGCTTGACGAGTTCGTAGGCGTAGTTGGCGATGAGGGCCGGCGAGAAGCTGCGCCCGGCTTCCTGAACGGTGGCAGGGAAGTCAGCCAAGGTCTGGATGAGGGCAATCTCCTTTTCGTTGGGGACAACGGCCGAGTAGTCGACAGAGGTGAGCTGCTTGTCCTGGGCTTTGCGGAGCACGGAGCGGATGCGGGCGTAGGTATACTGGATGAAGGGGCCGGTGTTGCCGTTGAAGTCGATGGACTCCTTGGGGTTGAAGAGCATGTTTTTGCGCGGGTCGACTTTCAGCAGGAAGTATTTCAAGGCGCCGAGGCCCACGGTCTCGCAGATTTCGGAGATTTCGGCGGGGGTGAGGCCGTCGAGCTTGCCGAGCTCGCCGCTCACCTGGCGTGCGCCCTCCACCATTTCCTCCATGAGGTCGTCGGCATCAACTACGGTGCCTTCGCGGCTCTTCATCTTGCCTTCGGGGAGTTCGACCATGCCGTAGCTGAAGTGCACGAGGTCTTTGCCCCAGCGGAAGCCGAGACGGTCGAGCAGCAGCGAGAGCACCTGGAAATGGTAGTTCTGCTCATTGCCGACCACGTAGATCATGCGGTCGATGGGGTAGTCCTGGAAGCGGAGTTTGGCGGTACCGATGTCCTGGGTCATGTAGACGGAGGTGCCGTCGCTGCGGAGCAGGAGCTTCTGGTCGAGGCCGGCGTCGGAGAGGTCGGCCCATACGGAGCCGTCGTCTTTGCGGAACATGATACCTTTCTCAAGGCCTTCGAGCACTTTCTGCTTGCCTTCGAGGTAGGTGTCGCTCTCGTAGTAGATTTTGTCGAAGTCGACGCCCATGCGGCGGTAGGTCTGGTCGAAGCCGTCGTAGACCCACTGGTTCATCATCGCCCAGAGCGAGCGCACTTCGGGGTCTTTGGCTTCCCAGCGGCGGAGCATTTCGCGCGCCTCGGTCATGAGCGGCGAGAGCGCGGCGGCCTCTTCCTCGCTTATTCCCTTTTCAGCGGCAATCTGCTTGATTTCAGCCTTGTAGTGCTTATCGAAGAGCACATAGAAATCGCCGATGAGGTGGTCGCCCTTCTTGCCGGCTTTCTCGGGGGTTACGCCGTCGCCCCATTTCTGCCACGCGAGCATCGACTTGCAGATGTGGATGCCGCGGTCGTTGACGATGTTGGTCTTGACCACGCGGTTGCCGCAGGCCTTGAGGATTTCGGCGAGCGAGTAGCCGAGTAGGTTGTTGCGCACATGGCCCAGGTGGAGGGGCTTGTTGGTGTTGGGGGAGCTGTATTCCACCATTACCAGGGGCGATTCGGGGGTGGGCTCGACGGTGCCGAAATGGGGGGTGGAGAGTACGTGGGCGAGCACGGAGTTCCAGAACGTTGGCTCGATCACGAGGTTCAGGAAGCCTTTGATGACGTTGAAACGGTCTACGGCCGGCTCGTTGTCGACGAGCCACTGACCGATTTCGGCGCCAACGGCTTCGGGTGCTTTACGGGCGGCTTTTACCCAAGGGAAGACCACGATGGTGAGGTTGCCTTCGAATTCTTTCTTTGTGGTCTGGGGCACGATGGAAGCGGGGTCGCATTCCACTCTATAAAGATCTTTGACGGCGCGGGCCACGCCCTGCGCTATGATATTGTCGATTGACATCTGTTGGTTAGTATGGTGGGTTAAGAATTTGTTCAATAGTGGACTACGAGCTGTACAGGCTTTGCCGAGCCGTAGAGGCGGCCGGTGCGGATGTAGGCTTCGACGGTGTAGAGGCCGGCGGCTACGGCGTTGCCCCCGGCGTCGGTGAGGTTCCATACGTAGGGGAAGGATGGATTGTCGACGCGGACAATCGGGCGCCCCTGGGCGTCCTTAACCACGAGGTGGCCTTCCACGGGGTCGGTGACGTTGCAGTCAAGATTGATCGTGGCGGATTCGCGTACGGGATACTCTTCGACCGAGAGGGTTGCCTCAAGAGGCTGGGATACGACGGTGAAATCGATTGTCGAACGCGCCGTCAGGCCGGATGCGTTGCTGACGCGGAAAGTTACCGAATGATGGCCGTCGGTAAGGTTGCTGAGCGGGAAAACGAGCGAGCCGGAGCCGTCGGGGGCTATCGAGAAGCTGTATTGTGCATATGGCACGGGGGTTCCTCCGTCGACTATCACGGCGGCCGACCGGCCGGCAGAACTGCTCTGGGCTATGAGGCCGAACGGATCGGCATCGACGCTGGCATAGAGTGTGGCCGAGGGGCCCTGAATCACGTCGCCCTGACAGAAATCCGGAGAATTGACATACATTGCGCTGATTACGGGAGCTGCAGCCCCCTCGATGTCGGGTGAGGCAGCCTCGGGCTGAAGTACGGAGAGGCCTTTCCAGCCGTCGCTCACTATGGTTTCGCCAGCGCGGGCGTAGAACTGCAGACGGTTGGTGGACTGGAAGCGTGGCGAGGGGACGAAGAATTCAGCGTGAAAGCGTCCGCCCTCCACCGTAGCCATCGTCTCCACGAGAAGCTCTTCGTCGAGCACGGATGAATCTCCCAGGCTCAGGTCGGTCTTGTCGCCGTTGATTACATCGAAAGAAATCGGAGAATCGTAGAGCGAGATGTGGAGAGTGCCGTTGAAATCTTTTATTTCATTGCCCTTGAGGTCGACAACGACGCCTTCGAGGCGCACGGGGGTGTCGGCGTTGACGCTGACCTCCGAGTCGGGGTCGACTTCGGCGCCGTTGACGGCGGTGAGGCGAACGCCGTGGGTGCGCTGAGGAATCGGAATTTCAGGATCTCCATACAGATTGTAGGCCAGGCGATTGGCCATGGCGCGGTTGCGTGTGGTGCCCTGGTTGAGGTCGTCGATAAGGCCGTTGTGGGCGTCCATCATCACCGTGCCTGTTGTAGGATTCGGACGCTTGAGGTAGACTTTTTCCACGACCTCGCGTGCGAGATACTGATTGTAGTTCATGAATACCGAGCGGCAGGCTGCGATGACGCCTATGGCGCCACCGTTGCGTTCGGAGAGCATGGCTTCGGAAATCGAGTGTGAGGTCTGCGAGGGCTCGATGCCGTTGCAGGTGGCGAACATCACGAATGGTGGTACCGTATAGCTGGTTGAAGCCACTTTGGAAACATCCCAGAGCGAGCCTGCTCCGAGTGCGAAAGTGCTGAGCGAATGGCCGTTGAAGGTGAATAGGCCGATGCCGCGCGTCAGGGCGTCGGTCATTTTGCCGGTCACCATGGCGGCCGTGCTGTTGACAAAGGGATAGATTGAGTTGTGGGCCTTGATGGCGGTCGTGCCGGGGGCGAGGGCCTCGATGTCGGTGGCGAGTTCGTCGGCCTGCTTCATATGACCGTTGCTGTTGCCCCAGTCGGAACTTACGAGCACGGTATTGTATATTTCGGGAGAGGGGAGATTTGCGAGGTATTTCTCTACTTTGTCGATGTAGGAGGCGACATAGCTGCCCGAAATGGCGGGAATACGTCCTACGGAAATCTTCATGTCGGTATTGAACATGTCGAGAGTGGAGCTGTTGTAGTCGAGCATTCCGACGAAGGCGTCGGTCTTGTAGCTCTGGGGCCATGAGCCTACGGCGTCGCCGCGCTCACAGAGGAACATCGGCACGTAGTTGCGCCGGCATTCATCGGCGTTGTCGACGGTGATGTAGCGGTTGTCCCAGTGGGCGGCTCCGATTATGAGCACGGAGCGGAATTTCGCGGGGTCGCGCTCGTAGAGCGAGGAGGCGAACGAACGCAGGGCCATAATCATAGGCGTGCCTGATGAAAATTCGTTGTAGACCTGCTCCTGAGTCACGACGGCTACGTCGAGCCCGTTGTGGGCGTGGTGGATGTCGGCCAGGCGGGTGGCCTGGTCGAGGAATTCCGATGCCGTGATAATCAGCATGTCGGGCACGGGCATGGCGTGGAGATTCTGGTTGTCGACCTCGCCGTCGAATTCCACCCCGAGGAGTTCGCTTTCAGGATTGAACACGACGATACGGGCAAACTGGCGCGGGAAGGAGTTGGAGGTGCTGAAGCTTCCGGGGGAGCTCACCACTACGGATGCGGTTCCTTCGACCCCTGAGGTGGTGAAAGCACGCGGAGCGGTGGATGTGGTCACGTCCCATACCTCGAGGGGTTCGCCTTCGTTTCCCTCGAATGCCAGAAGGCTCGAGGCGGTGAGGTCGGAGAGGGTGAAGACGGCCTGGGAACGGCCGGCGAGGGCGTTGCGTGTGGGATAGAGCGTGGAGATATAGTCGATGGTTAGGCGCCCTCCGGGCAGCGTGTTGGTGAACTGGAGGGGGTAGACGTCGCCCTCGGCGCGCACTATGGGATGGTCGGTGGTGTTGTCGTGGAGCAGGCGCGACTGGCCGTAGAGCCACATCTCGGCAGAATTCTGCTTGGAGAGGTAAAGGCTGTTGGCGGCGAGATATCCGCTGGGAAGGGTGATGGGTACATACTGCGACTGGCTGCTGGCGCAGTGGCCTACATACATCAGAATCTCGGCCTGACCCCCGTCGGGGTTGAAGCCCGGCATTTCGAGGGGGTAGGTGGCGGTTGATCCTTCGGGAATCAGTTCATCCCAGAGGCGTGCGCCGAGGTGCTTTTCGCTCTGAAGCTCTTTCTCGTAGAGGCTCATTGCCTTGGATTCGGTGATGGCCTGAGAGGGGATGCCGCCGGAGGTCTCGGGTCCGCTGTAGGCTATGGTGGCGATCTCCTGCGCGGGTTGGGAGTCGGTGAGGAAATATGTACCGTAGTCGGCGTAATAGTTGCGTGACACGGAGGTGTATGTGCCGGTATCGTAGCCGGTGGGAAGATTGCCGTTGAAGGCCTGGAGATTCACGTCGGCCAGACCGAAGAAGATGATTTTGTCGTCGGCCACGCGGCAGGGCACGGCCGGAAGGTCGTTGAGACGGTCGGCTGTGAGGTGGTATGAACTGAGCTCTACGGCGGGGAAGCCAAATACGCCGACTTTTGCCGGGTTGGAGAATCCCCATTGGCGTAGCTGGTCGAAAGTAATCTGATGTATGCCAGATTCGGTAAGCTTGATTTTAACCCATCGGCCGGAGGCAAGGCGCGAGGTAGCGGCCGTCGAGGCGTTTGCCTGGAATGCGACGGCGGCAACGGCGGCGAAGGTCATGGCAATGCGCGTAAGGCGGCAAAAGTGGCGATATGCGTTCATCGGGTCAAAGATAGAAGTAAACGGTTGATTCGTAAGGCGTCGGCCTATCTGATTTTAAGTGAGAGCAGCGTACCGCCGGCCGATTCGGCCGTAAGGCGCGAGCCCACGGTTGGAGCCACTTCCGGCGGAAGATAGCAGGGGAGTATGAGGTCGCCCGTTTTCAGCGTCATGAATCTGCTGGCAAGGGCTATTGTTTCGTCGATATGAAAGTCGGCAGCATCGATGTGGAGGTCAATGCTTCCGCTGTCGAGCGAGGGATGTGTCAGCCGTATGTCGGCCGTGGAGGAGGGCCGACCGCTGATTTCCGGCCCGAGGGCGATGGCGCCGTCGAAAGCGGCGGAAATCCCTTGCAGTGGGGTGTCGGCCGACTGGGATGCCGGCATAAGCCTTGCGGCAATACGCCAGGAAGATGTGTAGCGCTGGGCAAAACGCGGCTCGATGCTTTTGCCGAGCCGTTCGATTACGATTGCCGGGAACAGCCGCAGAGTCCAGCCATCGGTGGCGAAATCAGGCACGAAGAGCGGTGTGGCGGGTCTGACCACCGCCGAATCGGCGATAAGTGTGGCCGGAATTGCCGAAGGGTCGGGCACGTCGGAATCCGCGAGCGCATCGGCCAGCGATTGCGGCCATCGGTCAGCCGGGCGGTTGAAAGCTATAATCTTCATGGCGGTCGGAGTGCGGATAAGTCGGTCTAACGGTTTGCGTCGGCCTCCATGCGGTTGTACATCACGGCAAGATGGGCGTAGATCGAAGTGTTCGAAATCACCACACCCTCGGGGGCGCAGATTCTGAAAGGCGTGAAGTTCCAGATAGCCTTCACTCCCGCCTCGATAAGCCGGTCGGCCATAGTCTGGGCATGCTCGGGAGGAACGGCCAGGATGCCTATTCCGGCGCGCAGCCGGCGGCACTCGTCGGTGAGCGAGTCGATGTGATAGACGGGGAGACCGTGTTTCACGGAGCCCACCAGCGCGGTGTCGACGTCGAAACCGGCCACAATCTCCAGTCCGTAGCGCGTGAGGCCGGAATCCTGCATCAGCGCGCCGCCGAGCGAGCCTGCTCCGACCATCACGGCGCGGTGGCGGCGCCGGAAGCCGAGAAACTCCTCGAGCTTGTGCTCCAGGAGCTTCACCTCGTAGCCTATGCGCGTTTTTCCCTTGATGTCGAGAAACGAAAGGTCCTTGGCTATCTGCGAGGAGTCGACTTTGAGTTCTCGCGAAATCTGTGTGGACGATACGTAGTCGACATGCCGCTCGCGCAGCATGCTCACATAAGCAAGATACCAAGGCATGCGCCTCAGCGAAGGTTCGGGTATGAGGTCGTTTTTCGAATCTGTCATTATAGGAGTTTGTCGCTAAATGTGCGGCAGTGGTCGGTTTACGGAGTGCAAAGTTACAAACTTCCGCCGTAATAAGGAAACCGGAGGATGCGGGTCGGAATGCCGCAGGGAATCAGATGCCTTTTACGGCGAGTTTTTTCGAAGCCGTCGACGATTTCTCGCCGCTGTCGGCGTCGGTGATTGTGGCGCGGTACACGTAGATTCCGCGCGGCACGCGTCGGCCTCCGCTGTCGAGCAGGTCCCAGCTTATCGCCATCGAGGTGAACATGTCGCTACGGCCCGATTCGGTGGCTGTCCAGAGGCGGCGGCCCATCAGGTCGTAGACGTCGATGGTCACGGTGACGGAGCGGTCGGGGCGGTCGTGAGTGACGTAGAATTTGGCTACGTCCTGTACGGGATTTGTCTCCGTATAGACGTCGTAGAGGTTGGGCGCCACGGCGTTGCTCACGAAGCATTCCACGGTGGCTGTGGTGGAGTTGGGCTGGTTGTCCCACACCCGGAGTGTGAGCGAATGGTATCCTTCGCTTAGATTGGTCAGAGGATAGGCGATTGTGCCCCCGGGACGTCCGTCGGCAAACGGGGTGAAGAAATCGGCCACGTCGGCAAAAGTCTTGTCACCCTGGTCGAGCGAGATAGTCATGGCGTGGCCCACGCCGGCCTGACTGAGGTTTATGCCGAGATTGTCGGAAACGCGGGCAATCAGCACGGGGTTGGGATTCACTTCCTGGCCGTTCTCGAACGAGGGGTGGTTGAGGTAAATCTGCTCGACCACCGGGGGCTGATTGTCGGGACGTGCGTTTTCATCCTCACCGTAGACATAGAAGTCGCGGCAGAGCGATGCGGCTTCAGCGGTCTTGTTCGCAATGGTGCCCTGGGCGTAGAGGTTGAAAGCCGCACGGCGGTAGTTGTCGGCCACTTCGGCCGGCATGTTGATCTGCATGGTGAATTCACCGTTCACGATCTTGGCGCTCCCTACGAAGAGGCGTGATCCCTGGCGGTCGAAGGTTACGGGCGTTCCTTCCTTGCCGTTGCCGCGGGTGGTCACCGACTCCTCGGCGTCGTAGAGCACGGCGCTGAGCGTGCCGTTGAATCCGGTAAGTGTGGCTCCGGTGAGGGGGTCGACCACGCGGCCTTTGGCGGTGGTGGTCTGTCGGGCCATAAGCGTGGCCGGCTCCTCCTCGGCGTCGAGCGATACGACGGGGCGTCCGCCCATTTCGTCGAGCACGATGCGGTTGGAGGGGAAAATCATGCGCATGGCGGGGTCGCCGAGCAATACGTAGCGCAGCTTGTTGGCATTGGATACGGGCGTACCTTCCGAGTTACGGTAGTCATTTTTCGAGAGGCGGTAGCCCTCGCCGAGAGGCACGATGAGGCCGCGGTCGTCGCGGGTGAACATATTGCGTCCCACGGCGGCGGATAGTTCGCCGTTTTGCGAGATATAGGCCGGGCGCGTTGCGCTGATGGCACCTATCACGCCGCCGTTGGGATTGTTGAAAAGCATTTCGGCGCCGCTGCGGGTGGGGGAGTCCCACTTCATGAAATCGCAGGTGGCGGCATACATCACGGGCCAGTGGCGTAGGTCGAAGGAGTTGAGTTCCTGATAGGTGACCACCTGCTCGTGGGTGAGCGACGTGGGTGCGCCATGGCCCTGGAAGCTCCAGAAGGCCACTCCCTCGTCGAGCAGACGGAACAGCTGGGTCTTTGCCTCCGGATAGCGGTTGGCCACAAGCTCGAATTCATCAAGATAGACCTTGCGCAGGAAAATATCGGAGCCGGAATCCGAGCCTTCGAGAGCGGCTGCCATGGTGTTGGCCTGGGTCATGTGGTCGCCGTTGTCCTGGTCGTCGGCGAGAATCAGCAGGTTGTTTTTCCAGTTGCCTTTAGGCAGACGGGAAGAGTAGTAGGCAATCTTGTCGACGGCGGCCTTGGCCTCGGCAATCGATACGGCCGGGATGCGGCCCACTGCTATGCTGAGTTTGTCGCGGCTCTGGTTCACGCCGGAGCCGTCTTCGAGAAATCCGAAAATGTCGTCGGTGGTATAGGCGTCGTTCTCGTTGAGGCCCGAGTCGGAGAACCATGCCGGGAGCATGGTGTAGCCGAGCGAGCGCACTACTTCGGTCTTCAGTCGGGGATCGAAGGTCGGACGGCTGAAAAACATGGCGTAGCGCAGGCGCTTGCCCGAGGGGGCAGACTGCCCGCGGTCGTAGAACATTTTCAGCACCTTGCGGAATGCCTGGGCGTCGGGCGAGCCCGAGGAGAATTCGTTGTAGACCTGGCGCGGAGTGAGCACGAGCACGTCAAGCGGGTCGGTGGCGTCGGTGCGGTGCATCTGTGCGAGCCTTTCGGCTTCCGTGCGCCATTCCGCGGGGGTGAAGATCACCATGTCGGGCACATCCTTTGCGTGGATATTCTGGCTGGCCACCTCTTCGACCATCTGTGGCGAGGGGAAGGAGCCGGAGGGCTCCCAGGCGGCATATCGGCGTGTGGCTCCGGCGTAGCTGCTCTGCCATCCGGCAAAACCGCCTGACACCTGATGGCGCACGGCAGTGGCTTCGAGCGGGTCGGTGACGTCCCAGATGCGGGTGGCGTCGGATGCGCCGCCGAGAGTGGGGCGCGCGTTGGCGATGGTGAAGTTCAGGCATTTGCCCGAGCCGAGCTGGAGCTTGCGCGCGTAGCTCACGCAGATATAGTTGAGATTTGCGCGTGTCACGCTGCCGGAGGCGCTGAAGCGAATCTCCACGTTGAGGCGCGACCCCTTGAACTGAGCCTGCTTACGGGTAAGAATCTCACGTCCGAAGGTGTGCACGTCGGTGACCTGAGTGAAGTTGTCGGATGCGGTCGACGGGAGCGTCGTGCCGTTCACCCCGACTGATATACGGCCGCCGGCGTTGACGGTATGGGCCACGAAACTTACCTCTACGAGAGCCGGCTGCGATTCGTCGGGGTTGGAGAGGTTGAGCGTGAAGGTCTGTGCGGGTTTATAGCGGAAGTCTTCGCCTGTCAGGAAGAAACCCACGTTGCCGGGTGAGTAGAGATCGACTTCATGGACGGCCCGGTCGTAGAACGTGGAGGGCGACTGCTCGGTCGGAGCGTAGGCAGAGCCGGATTCTCCAGGTGCGAGCCGTTCGTCGGAACCGCTGTCGGAGAGGTAATAATAGCCCAGATCGGTGAAGGGGTTGTTGACCGGCGTGGCGTAGTTGCCGTTGCGCAACGTGAATGTGCGCGGCCCTTCAGCGTAGAAAAAAAGTCCGCGGCCACCCACATACTCCGACGGAGTCTGGGGAAGGTCGTCGAGATAGCCGGAATTAAGTTCCTCGGGCAGACGCCGTGCTCCGTATCCGTAAATTTTTGTTTTTGCGGGATTAAGCCCCCAGGCGCGTAGCGATTCGTCGGAAATCTTGTGCATTCCCGAGCCCGTTACCGACACCTTGATCCATCTCCCCGAAGCCAGGCGGGAGCTTGCGGCATAGGTATCGGCCGGAAGAGCCGATGCCGACGGCGCCGCGGCCAGGGCTATCAGCGCCAGAGCCGCCGCGGCGAACGCCTTGCGCGCCCTGCCGAGACTGAGGGTGCTTAAAGTTTTGTCAGCTATATTGTTGTAAAGATTTCTCATGCGTGTATTTTACCGCCTATATAACGTGAAAATCCCCCGATTATTGCGGTAAACGCACATGAATGAGTCCCCCTCCGATTCCAATCGCTAATTCCAATCGCTAATGGCAACTGCTATTGACCGAATCAACCATGAACTACAGATACGGCGGTAAGCATGGCAGCCGAAGAGGCGTCGGGCTGAAGCCCTCCCACAGGACTACCATCAGGTGGCTTTGCAGGCGCTATCTGCTGAGGATTAGAGGGGATTTTCCCGGTTATTCTGAAAAGGGAAGCCACCGCCGGGAAGGGGCGGTGGCTTCGTTAATATTGGCGACAATTCAACCGAGGGAGTGAAAAGTCGGAGATGATTGGCTGGTGAGTTATTCGGGGATGAATTGCTGCCATTCGTAGTCGATGCCAACGGGTTTGCCGGTGGCGTCGTAGTTGGCTCGCGGGATGAAGATTCTTATGTAATAGAGTGTGCCTCGGTATGTGCCTTCGACAATATAGCCTCCTTTTTCGTATAACAGCTTGAAATCGCTCCACTGGTCGGCTGCCGGAAGTTTCTTAATCTGATTTAATGATGATACATTTCCCACGCAGGCGATTTTCAGATTCTCACCGTAGTGGCCTGTGTTTATGCGTGAAAATCCGAGGTAGCTGCCTCTTATCCATGATTCGTTGGCTTCTCCCATTCCAGGGTCGGGAGATGCAGGAGGTGTAATCCAATCGAGCCACATTCCCATTTCGCAAAGGAGAATGCCGCCATAGTCTTTTGTCACGATGCTAAGATAGAGGTCGAAGTCGGTGGTGCCGGTCTCGACTTTATAGTCTGTCGTAGGGGCCGGGGGGATGTCGGGGTCGTCGCCATCGCCGCCACACGAGGCGAGCGGAAGAGTTGCTGCCGCGGCAAAAATGAGCAGCAGATGTCTTAGCAGTTTTTTCATAGCTTTAATCCTGTCGTTCCCATTCCCGGAGCCGACTTTTAAGTGTGATACGAAAAAAGCGTGGAATGATGTTCCTGCCTGTCTTCAAGGGGGCATCGCCAAACGCCGTACTACGAAACAGACAGTCCACTCCCACGCTTTATCGGATATCAAAGTCCACACATGGGAGCGGATATACGACAAGCATGAGCGCTTTTTCGACTGCTTTACCTTCGTAGTATTGAAAATTGGCGATTTTCCTTGAAAGGATAAGCAAAAAACGCTTTCAGATATGTAGCAGCCACGCTCGCGTGGAGCACGGCTATGCAAATCTACAAAATTAGTTTTAAATAAGTGAAGTTGTGCCGAAATTTTGCGGCGAAATTTACAAAGGTTCAGAGAGAAGGCTCAGAGATTTATTCATAGTAAATGCGGAACAGACAGACAAAGTGTGGATGAAACGACAGGACGGAGTAGCACTAGTAAATGCTCGAAATTGTACCGAGTGGCAGGATATTTGTTTCATGGCGGTATTTTTTCGTGCGCGCTGATGAATCGGTTTATGGAAAAATATAAGAAACTGATAATACGAATTTTTAACCATGTATAATTCGGTACATATGCTATTTCAAATATTCGTTCTTGTCAACAATTCGTCGGTCGCGACCGACGAATTAGAATCAATGAAAGGCCAACCTTCATAGAACAATCACATTTTCTTCTTCAGATGTGGAAAATGCCAAAAAGGCATAAAAAATCGGGTAATTTGATGTGCGGGCGCGGACGTTAGCGATATTTTTGCTACTTTCGTAGGTTATTTCGGGTCGTTTGTGTGTTATAATTTGAAAAGCACTTACGAAATTTAAAATTTAAAGATATGGAAACCATCAAGGTCAAGATAATCAATAAGTCGCATCATCCGCTTCCGGCGTATGCCACTCCGGGTTCGGCGGGGATGGACGTGCGCGCCTTCCTGCCTGACGGCGCCGTGACACTCGGTCCGCTCGAGCGGGCGCTCATTCCGACGGGTCTCTACATGCAGCTTCCCCACGGCTATGAATGCCAGATACGTCCGCGCAGCGGCCTGGCCATAAAGCACGGCATCTCGCTGGTGAACACCCCCGGAACGGTCGACAGCGACTACCGTGGCGAAATCGGCGTAATTGTGGTGAATCTCAGCAACGAGCCTTTCACCATCGCCGACGGCGAGCGCGTATGCCAGATGGTTATCACACGCTACACGCGCGTGGACTGGGAGCCGACCGACCGCATCGACCAGACCGAGCGTGGCGACGGAGCGTTCGGCCATACCGGCACCAATTGACCACTCCATTCATTACTTCAGAAAATGATTAAATCCGCCCACCGACTTTTCCGACTTTTCGCCGTGGCAATGGCCGTGGCAGTGGTTGCCTCCGGCTTTATGGCCGACGGCAAGGGGAGCCGCAGCCATAAAAAGGCCGACTGGAGCGCTGAAGCCAACCGCCGCAAGGCCGACTACGTGTATATGGAGGCCATGCGCCAGAACGCTCTCGGCAACGATGATGCCTATTTTGAGCTTCTGACGCGAGCGCGCGACCTCGACCGCTCCGATACCGAAGGGTCGCTCTACCTTGGCTACTATCTGATGGCACTGGGGCAGACCGACTCCACCATGGCCGCCGAAGGCTATGCCATGATGCGCGATAATTTCAACGCTCATCCCGACAACTACTACGATGCCATATTCTACGGCATGGTGAACAACCAGCTGGGCAACAACAGGGAAAGCATCCGCGTATGGCAGACGCTCGACTCGCTCAATCCGTCGAAGCCTACCGTCGCGCTCAAATATGCCGAGGCTCTCCACGAGAGCCGAGACTCGGCCAATCTGCGGCGCGCTATTCAGGTGCTCGACCGCATAGAGCGTGCCGAAGGACCCGACATCGGACTGAGCTCACACAAAGTAGCCTCCCTGATGGCCCTGAACGATACTGCGGCCACACTTGCGGAAGTCCACCATCTGCTTGCCTCGTCGAAGGCAAGCGTGCCAAATTCCATCTATGCCGGCGACGTCTTCATGGCTCTGGGTCGCCCCGATTCGGCCATAGCATACTACAACGCCGCATGCGAAATCGACCCATCCAACGGTCTGCCGTACTATAAGCGAGCCGAGTTCTACCGAGCCACCGGCGATTCCATAGCTTACGACCGCGAGGTGGTGGAAGCCGTGCGTCAGGACGGTCTGGACCTCGACGTGAAGCTGCAGATGCTTTCCAGCTATATCCGGCAGGTAATTGCCGACACCATTCAGCGGCCTCGAATCGAGGCGCTTTTCGACACGCTGCTTATCAGCCATCCCCACGAGACGTCCATCCGCGACCTCTTCTCTTCCTATCTCATAGCCGTCGACAATACCAAGGCGGCCGCCGAACAGCAGGAATATGCCCTCGACCTCGATCCCTCGAATTCCGACCGCTGGAAGTCGACTTCCGGACTCTACGGCCAGGCCGGAAACTACGAGAAGGCTCTTGAAATCGCCCGGAGGGGAATCCACTACCTTCCCGCCGACCCGCTGCTGAAATTCTACGCGGCCAACTCACTGGGGATGCTCGGCCGCGGAGCTGAGGCGGTCGATTCCCTTCACAGCGCGCTGCGCGCCGCCCCCGAGGCCGACACCGAG
Source organism: uncultured Porphyromonadaceae bacterium (assembly GCA_900545955.1). Taxonomy (GTDB): domain Bacteria; phylum Bacteroidota; class Bacteroidia; order Bacteroidales; family Muribaculaceae; genus UBA7173. Next base: position 38,840 of record URAU01000016.1, on the reverse strand, counting down.
CTGCGCTCAAACATCCTCTGCTCCATAGGCGACGAGCTCTACAAGGCAGGTGCGAAGGATTCGGCCTTCGTCTACTACGGCCGTGCCCTCGACTACAATCCCGAGAATATGCTCGCGCTGAACAACTGCGCCTACTTCATGGCCGAGGAGGGGATAGACCTCGACCGGGCAGAGCGCATGAGTGCCATAACCGTGCGCAACAATCCCGAAAACGACACGGCTCTCGACACCTATGCCTGGGTGCTCTTCAAGCAGAAAAACTACACCAAGGCCCGCGAGATTATAGACAAGGCACTCGTTTTAGAGGCTGACAATCCGCAGGCCGACGTGCTCCATCATGCCGGCGACATATATTATATGAACGGCGACCCGGACGAGGCTATCCGTCTATGGACGGAAGCCCTTAAACTCGACCCTGACAACGCCCTGCTTCGCAAAAAAGTGAAGAACCGCACGCATTATTATGAATAACCTTGCAATAAACCGCCTCCTCCGCTCCCGGCTGCTTATGCCGCTGGGGGCTGTGCTGATCCTCCTTGCATCGGGCTGCAGCACCGTGAAGAAGGCTCCAGCATATACCTCTACCGGCGCCTCCGGCGGCGCGCTCTCGCAGGTGGCTCCCGCCGTGCGCTTCGACTCGCTGACGGCATCGTATGCCGACTGGGACGACGTGGCCCTCCCCGTCCGGCTGTCTATTACACGGCCGAAGGCATTCAGCGTCACGGCCCAGTGCACTATGAAACACAACCAATGGGTGTTATTCTCCGTGCGGATGCTCGGATTCGAGGTGGCGAAGGTATGGCTTGACAACGATTCCGTCCATGCCGTCGACAAATACCACAAACGCTACCTCTCGGAGAGCCTCCAGCGCTTTCTGGGGAGCAACGACGTGACTATCGGCAACTTCCAGGACATGCTCCTGGGGCGCGCCTTCCTCACCGGCAAGTCGGGCGGAACGCTCACGCCGGCATCGTCGGGAGCCATCCGCATGATTCCCTCGTCCGAAGGGCTGATGATACTCCCGGCCGCCGAGCCGCAGGACTTTAACTACGGATTCATCCTCGACAATTCCGCCGACTGTCTGGCAGCGGCGTCCGTTACCATTGGCGAATCGACCGCTGTCGTAATCAACTACGCTACATATTATTCCACTCCTGCCGGGGCTGTAAGTTCCGTGGCAGCCATGCAGACCATGAAGGGGAAGCCGGTCGACCTTTCGCTAACGTGGAATCTCCAGTCGGCCAAATGGAACCGCGGAGTAACCCAGCAGTGGACTACTCCGAAAGGATATACGCGTATGGCCACAGAGCAGCTTCTGAAGCTGCTGCAGTCGTTCTGAACCCCCTATTCCCCTCTGAATACCAGTCGATACCCCCCATCACAGACCACACATCTCCGCAATGAAGAAAAAGCTTGCAGCATTTCTATCAGTAATCGTCATACTCTCAGGTGTCTCCATAGTCGCCGGAAGCGATTCCGCCTTTGCGGCTCCCACCGAACAGACAGCCTCGAAGGGAGGTAAGAAGAATACCTCGTCGAAAAAGAAGAAAAAGACCACTTCCGCCCCATCGGCCAACAAGAAAAAAAGCACATCTGCCGGAAAAACTAAGGGAAAACAGAGCGCGGGAAAGGGGAAGCAGACAAAACCGCGCACAGCCGCCGAAATCAAGAAGGCGCGCGAGCAGAATACCGCGGCTCTGCGTGAGACGCGCCGTAAGCTCAATCTCAACACCAAGGAGACCGAGCAGCGCCTCAACCAGCTCAATCTTCTTGAGGGAGAAATCGCCAACTGCAACGTGAATATCGGCACGCTCAGCCACAACATCGACTCCATAAACCGCGCCATCGGCTCGGCCACAGACTCCATCCACGCTCTCGACACGCGCCTGAAGGCCATCACCGACCGTTACGTGCGCGCCGTGCGCAAAACCCAGAGCGCACGCCAGCAGAAAGGTGCGTTGGCCTTCATCTTCTCCTCCGAGTCGTTCAGCCAGGCCTACCGGCGCATGCGTTCGCTCAAGCAGTTCTCTAAATGGCGCAAGCGCCGTTCGTCGGAAATCACCACGCTGCGTTCCGACATCGACAAGCGCAAGACGGCCCTGTCAGGTCTGCGCGAGTCGGCCTCGGCAACGCTCGGGCAGCTCAACGGCCAGAAGGCTCTCCTGGTGAAAAAACAAGGGGAGACATCTACGCTCGTCGACCGCCTCAAATCCGAGGGAGCCGAGCTGAACGCAATAATGGACCGCCGTCAGCGCGAGGCTCGTGCCCTCGACGCCGAGCTCGACCGCATCATTGCCGAGGAGGCAGCTCGCCAGGAGCGAATCCGCCGCGAGAAGGAGGTTGCCGAACGAAAAGCTGCCGCCGAAGCGCGCCGTAAGGCTGAAGCTGAGGCAGCCGCAAAAGCCGAGGCTGAGCGCGAGGCCGCTGAAAAGGCCGAGGCGGAACGGCTCGCCGCCGTGGAAGCTGAAAAGGCCCGGGCCGCCGCACGCGAGGCTCAGAAAGCCAAGGAGGCGGAGAAAGCAGCTCAGGCGCGTGCTGCCGAAGCAGAGCGCAAGGCTGCCGCCGAAGCCGACAAGGAGCAGCGCAAGCTTGCTGAAAAGAAGGCCAAACAGGAGCGTGCCGCCGCCAAAAAGGCCGAACAGGAACGCGTAAAGGCCGAGCGCGAAGCGGCAAAACGTCAGGCCGAGGCCGACAAGCAGGCCGCCCAGGCCAAAGCCCGTGCCGGCAAGCCTGTGAAACACAAGGGGAAGAACAATATGGGAGGCGCTGCGCTCCCGGCCTCGTCGTCGACCACCGAAGCCGCCGCAACGCGACTGGCAGCACCTGTAGCCACCGGCGCGAGCGGAATCGCCGCTACTGCCGTCGAGGCCGATCTCGGTTCCGACTTCGAGAAGGCTCGTGGACGCCTGCCTTACCCCGTGAGCGGCCGATATACCATCGTGAAGGGATTCGGACGCCAAAAGCACCCGACGCTTCCCCATGTGGAGACCAATAACTCGGGCATAGACATGCAGACGGAGCCCGGCGCCACGGTGCGCTCGGTGTTCGACGGCGAAGTGTCGGCCGTGTTCCGCCCCGACGGCTACAATACCGTCGTGGTGATACGTCACGGCCGGTATATGACGGTCTACGCCAATCTGGGCGCGATCTCCGTGAGCAACGGCCAGAAAGTGAAGGCCGGTCAGGCCATCGGCACGGTATTCACCGATACGGCCGACGCCAACCGCTCGGTTCTTCACTTCGAAATCCGCAATCAGCGAGTCAAGGAAAATCCCACGGCATGGCTCAGGTAGTCGCCGCTTTATATCCTCATCCGCCCGAATTTAACAGATATTATTATAGGGTGCTGGATATTGTTGGCAGTATTTGCCTAACTTTGCAACGCTTTTAGGCGTTTACATCTATACATACCTAAATTGCAAACAACTAACAACCAAACGATGGACAACAACGAAAACAAATCCCTCGACCGCATAAGCTACGCGCTCGGTCTCAGCATGGGCAATAATTTCCGTGCCTCCGGCATCACCGAAATCAACGTTCAGGACTTTGCCGACGGCGTGGCTGCCGTGTTCTACGGCTCCACACCCAAGATGAGCTACGACGAGGCCAAAGCCGAGATTCAGGCATATTTCACCGAGATGGAGAAGAAGCAGCGTGCCGCCGCCGAGGAGCTCGGGAAGGCAAACGCCGCAGCCGGCGAGGCCTTCCTCGCAGAAAACGGCAAGCGCGTCGAGGTGAAGACCACTCCCTCCGGCCTGCAGTATGAAGTTCTTACCGAGGGCGACGGACCGCGCCCCGAGGCCAACGATCAGGTTGAGGTGCACTATACCGGCAAGCTTATCGACGGCACAGTGTTCGATTCGAGCGTTGACCGCGGTATGCCCGCTACTTTCGGCGTGACGCAGGTGATTCCCGGCTGGGTTGAGGCTCTTCAGCTCATGAAGGCCGGCTCGAAATGGCGCCTTTTCATCCCCTCGAATCTCGCTTACGGCCCCAACGGCGCTCCCGGCAGCCCCATCGGCCCGAACGCCACGCTGATTTTCGACGTCGAGCTTCTCAAGGTAATCGGCAAGTAAAGTCCGTAAAACCAATGCTCTCCACTACTCTACACCGTATAGGCGTTTCTGCCGCGACCCTCTTGGCCGCGGCAGCGACGTGCATTCCCGTGCGCGTGGCAGCCGCCGAACCTGCGCCCGAAGTTTCCGCCGCAACAGCCGATTCAGTAGCCGCGGCCTTCGCCACGGCAATGGCTCAGTATCTGAAACCGGAAATCCAGAAAAGCTTCACCGCTACGCCCGACAGCATTGCCGAATATATGCGCGGCGTGGCTCACGCATTCGACATCAAGAATGTCGATGCACCCTATTATCTTGGTGTGCGTTCCGGCATGGCTATGCTCGACCGCGTGGAGCAGATGCAGCAGATGGGTTTTCCCATCACCAACGCTGCCTTCTGCGCTCAGCTCGGCTCCGCCCTCACAGGCTCGGCAATGGGCTTCGACGTGAAAAGCGCCGATGCTTTCCTGCAAAGCTATATGCAGCGCCTTGTGCCTGAACCCGAACCGCTCTCGCCGCAGTCGCAGGCCGACTATCTGGCCGACCAGCGGGCACGCGAAGGGGTAATCGAGACTCCTTCGGGACTCCTCTTCGAGGTGATCACCGAGGGTGAGGGGGCTACTCCCACCGATGCCGACCGCGTTAGCGTGACTTACGCGGGGCGCCTTTCCGACGGCACCGTGTTCGATTCCACGGAGCGCCCTGTGCAGTTCCCGGTGGCCAACCTCGTGCCCGGCTTCACCGAAGGGCTCAAAATGATGAAGGCCGGCGGCGAATACCGTATCATAATCCCGGCGTCCCTGGGCTACGGCGACAAGGGAGCGGCAGGCGTGATTCCTCCCGGCGCGGTGCTTGACTTCACAATCCGTCTGCTCGATGTTGTGAGGCCGTAAAAAAGAATTCCGGCGTATCGTAATGAAACTTAGAAACAACAAACCATAATCAATTTGAAATGAAAAAAATCATTGTGACATTCGGAGTTGCCCTCGCTCTCGTGGGCGGCTTCTCCTCTTGCAACAAGGGTGCGAACAGCGCATCCGAGGCCGACAAGGCTTTCGGCGATTCCGTGGCTCAGGCTCTCGGCGAATTCGCCGGTGCTAACAGCGCCATGCAGCTCAACCGCATGAAGGAAATGAATCCCGAGCAGGCCGAGAAATTCAGCAAGGAGGCCTTCCTTAAAGGTCTTGAGGCAGTTCTCAACGCCGACACCACCCAGATGGCCTATTTCCAGGGTCTTCAGATGGGTCTTCAGCTCGTAAATCCCGTAATCGGCATCAACAACGAGGCCAAGATTCCGGTTGACAAGAAGGTGGTTCTCGACGCTTTCAAGAAAGTATATATGGCCGACTCCGTAGGCGAGATGGCCGAATACTACGGCCGCTACCAGGCGTTCATGACCGAAATTCAGGTACGCATGAAGGCTCGCCACGACGAGGAAATCGCCAACAGCGACGAAGCCAAGGCCAACCTCAAGGAAGGTCAGGAATATATGGACAAAGTTCTTAAGGAAGGCTACGTTAAGGACAGCTGCGGCATCGCCTACAAAATCGAGAATCCCGGCGATCCCTCCGCAATGGTGAAGACCACCGACTGGGTGGCCGTTCAGTACAAGGGCACCAACGTGAAAGGCGAGGTTTTCGACACCAACGAAGGCAAGGTTGAGCCCATGCGTGCCGCAGGCTTTGTTCCTGGCTTCAAGCGCGCCCTCACCCTTCTCGGCAAGGGCGGTAAGATGACCGTCGTTATCCCCGCTGACCAGGCTTACGGCCTCGACGGTGCAGGCGAGAACATCGGCCCGAACCAGACCCTCGTATTCGAAATCGAGGTTCAGGACATCAACCCCCAGCGCTGATTACCTCCCAAAATCAATAAAAAAGGATGCAGCCCCAATCGGGTTGCATCCTTTTTTCTTCGAGATAAATCGAGATTTATCGGGATTAATCCGGATTATCGCGATTAATCGGGAATTAGCTCGATAAGCCGGATTATCAGGCTTTAAGCTCCGGAACTTTAAGCGGGCAACCATCGAGGCAGCGGCCACACTTGAGGCAGTCGGGGTGAAGGAGCCCGTAAGGGTCGTTGCGTACGCCATAGGGCTGCAGTTGCATGGGGCAGACGGCTGAGCAGAGGCGGCATTTGGTGGTGCAGCGTTCGCCAACCACCACGCGACGGTACCCCTCGGGGAGTTTGCCGGCGCGCGGCGTCACCCACGATGAGAGCGTACCCATAGGGCAGAAAGAGCACCATGTGCGCGGCGCGAAGATGAAGGCAAGAGTGATGCCTACTATGGTGGTGATGAGGATAATCATCCAGAACACTCGGCCCATGGCGTTCCAGTCGCCCCAGGCGAGAGTCATCTGCACGCCGAACATCGTGAAGATGAACATCACCATGAAGATGCGGAAGCCTCGGGTGCGAACAAATGCCGGAATCTCCTTGTGGGGCGAATATTTCGAGAGCACACGATCGTAGAAATTGCCTCGCGGACAGGCGTTGCCGCACCACCAGCGCCCCCGGCGCACGGTGAATGCCACCGGGGCAATCATGCAGATTACGGCGAGGAATCCCACCACGGGATAGAAAAAGCCGATTACGAGATATACAAGCAGAATCCAGAAGAGTGGAAAGCCCTTGCGGGGAAGCGGGCGGTAGAAGGGTTTTCGGGCCATTGAGGTCAGTGCAATTGATTGGCTTTTTGATATGCCGCGGCAATGAGCTAAATTTGTGGAAAAATTAAGGTTTTTATGATACAGGTCGACAGGAATACATGCCCACATAACCACGTTTGTCCGCTGATAGCCGCATGCCCCGTCGGGGCGATTTCGCAGAATGCCGAAGGCTATCCGGTTATCGACTACTCGCTCTGCATAGAGTGCGGAAAGTGCGTGCGCAAGTGCCCCAAGAAGGCTATGCGTCAGGTTGAAGACTGACGCCGTCGTCGTCGCTCCATCGTCGCCTTACGGCTTTTCCTGCGGCGTTGCGGGGTGAGGATAGTCGAGCGAGAAGTGGAGGCCGCGGCTCTCGTGGCGCTCCTTGGCCTGACGCATAATCAGGTATCCCACATTTATGATATTTCGTAGCTCGCATATCTCGCGTGAGGCCTTCGAGCACTTGAAAAGGCGCTCGGTCTCCTCGTAGAGGATGTCGAGGCGGTTCCATGCGCGGTCAAGACGGAGATTCGAGCGCACGATGCCCACGTAGGTACCCATTATCTGGTTTACTTCGCGGATGCTCTGGGTGATGAGCACCATCTCTTCGGGGTGGCGCGTGCCCTCGTCGTTCCAGTCGGGCACGTCGTTGCGCAGCGAGATGTGGGCGATGGCTTCGGAGGCGTGACGCGCGGCCGCGTCGGCATATACCACCGCTTCGATGAGTGAATTGGAGGCCAGACGGTTGCCACCATGGAGACCGGTGCACGAACATTCGCCCACAGCGTAGAGATGGCTGATCGACGACTCGCCGTTGGTATCGACCTTAATGCCGCCGCAGAGATAGTGGGCCGCGGGAGCTACGGGGATGTAGTCCTTGGTTATGTCGATACCGAGCGAGAGGCATTTCTGATAGATGTTGGGGAAATGGCGGCGCGTCTCCTCGGGGTCCTTGTGGGTGACGTCGAGAAATACGTGGTCGTCGCCCGTGAGCTTCATCTCGCTGTCGATGGCGCGTGCCACCACGTCGCGCGGAGCAAGCTCGAGACGCTTGTCGTAGCGCTCCATGAAGCGCTCGCCGCGTTTGTTGCGCAGAATCCCTCCGTAGCCGCGCATCGCCTCGGTGATGAGAAACGAAGGGCGGTCGCCCGGATGGAAGAGCGCCGTGGGGTGGAACTGGATGAACTCCATATCCTTCACCGTGCCCTTGGCGCGATATACCATGGCTATGCCGTCGCCGGTGGCTACAAGTGGGTTGGTGGTGGTCTGGTAGACGGCACCGCAGCCGCCGGTGGCCATAAGCGTTACTTTGGCGAGATACTTGTCGACGCGCCCCTCGGGCGTGAGGATGTAGGCGCCGTAGCAGGTAATGTCGGGCGTGCGCCGCGTCACCACCTTGCCCAGATGGTGCTGGGTGATTATCTCGATGGCGAAATGGTTTTCGAGCACATCGATTTCGGGATGCTCGCGCACCGCGCGGATCAGGCTTTGCTGAATCTCGTAGCCCGTATTGTCGGCGTGGTGGAGAATTCGGAATTCCGAATGGCCACCCTCGCGATGGAGGTCGAACGAGCCGTCGGCCTTTTTGTCGAAATTCACGCCCCATTCTATGAGCTGCCGGATCTGGCCCGGAGCGCCCTCAACGACCTTGCGGACGGCCACCGGGTCGCTCAGGAAGTCGCCGGCCACCATTGTGTCGTGGATATGTTTCTCAAAATCGTCGACCTCGAGATTCGTCACCGAGGCCACACCACCCTGCGCAAGAGCCGTATTGGCTTCGTCGAGAGTGGATTTGCACACGAGGGCCACCTTGCCTTTGTTCGCCACCTTGAGGGCGAAACTCATACCGGCAATGCCCGATCCTATCACAAGGAAATCGTATTTCTTAGTCATGGCTTTCAGATTATAGGCTCGGGCGCGGGCAACGCGGGCGTCGTCTGTGCCTGGCACCGCCACAAAGTTAATGAATTTCGCGGAATTGACGGAGCAAACTTTTCGCTGACTTTGCAATCGGGGTGCGTCAAGTGCGGACGGCGTGAATGAAATAAAACGAGAAAAGGATGAAACTTATTAAGTTCCATCCTTTTATGGCAGTCGGGGTGAGAAGACTCGAACTTCCGACCTCCACGTCCCGAACGTGGCGCGCTGCCAACTGTGCTACACCCCGAAGCCTTGCTGGCTTATTTCAAGCGCACAAAGGTAAGCAAATTTTCCATATTCCACAAATCAATTTTTATTTTCGGATTTTATAAAAATCAAATATCGGGAAAGGTATCGGTAAATCAGTGGCGGAGGGAGAGGCGGAGGAGGGGAGGGAAGTAGGCGAGGAGGGCGCCGAGGCGGTTGCGCAGGCGGGTGCGGCGGCCGAAGAGTTCCTGGAAGCGGTATTGGCGGATGGCGGCGAGGCAGCGGTGCTCGATGGAGGTGCGCTCGGCGGGGGTCAGAATCCCTTCGGGGACGTGGAGAAGCATGGAGTAGGCGTTGCAGTGGGCTGCGAACCTCCGGCTTTCGGCAGCGCGGATGGCCTGTGGGCATTCGCGCCCGATATAACCGACCATGCGGTCGACAACGTCGAGCACGTCGAAGCGGGCGCGGCTAAGGGTGTGGATGATGCTCGAGGGATGCTGACGGTAGAAATATACGAGCGCGGAAGTCAGGACTATTCGGCCGGCATTAATCATAAGCCGATAGGTAAGATCGAGATCCTCGTAGTAAATACCCCGTAGCTGCATGCCGTCGAAAAGTTCGCGGCGCATCAGCGCGCCCCACATGGAAGTGCCGATAACGTGCTGATATAACGTCAGATTCAGGCATTCTACATAGTCTACCACGCGGCTGGATGGATTTTCCTCTGCATCTGCCCGGAGCCACCTCGGGAGGAGGCGCGGGCCTTTGGCCATCCGGGCGATTACCATCGGAGCGTCGTGGCGTCGCGCGGCGGCAAGCATATGCTCAAGAGCGTGGGGGAGGAGGATGTCGTCGGCGTCGACGAATGCGAGATAGCGGCCCCGTGCGTCGGCTATGGCGGTGTTACGGGCCGGGCCCGGGCCGGCGTTCGGCTGCCTGATCAGGCGCAGGCGAGGGTCGGCTTCTGCGAAACCGGCGACAATAGCAGCAGTACCATCGGTTGAGCCGTCGTCGACCACGATAATCTCCAGGTTGCGCTCGGTCTGCGACCCGACAGATTCGAGGCACTCCGCAAGATACTTTTCGGCATTGTAGGCCGGTATGATTACGGAAACTTCCGGAGCAGGCATCGCGGCGTCGGTTGAACGGATGGTATAATCCTCCATAATTTTAGGCAATCGTTATAGCTGGCCCTGCTCCACGGCCACGCATACGCGCTCTATGATGGCGTCGTTGGAGTTTTTTTCGGGTTGGAAATTTCCCTTGAGGTTCACGCCGAATAGGCGCCCGAAACCCTGCCAGAATGTGGCACGGAAGGAGCCGAGAAAGGCTTTCAGAATATCGTATCCGCTCTGGTTAGTCTCGCGCTGGATGAGTTTCACGAGCATGCGGGCCTGATTTTTCGAGAAGCGCATCAACACCGGTTTATACTGTTGGAAGATGGCACTTTCCATCTCCTTGAGATATTTTTCGCGTTCGGCCTGGGTGGGGAATGTCTCTACATATTCGTAGGTCTCGAGCAGGGTCTCGCAGATAAGTTTTGCGTATGGGAGGGTCTTTTTCACGTCGCGCACGGTGCGCCAGTAGAATTTTTCCTGCTTCTTGTTCTTGAATCTCAGCTTTGGGAATACGGTCACATCGTTGAGCACGAGCACCAATACCGTGTCGCCCTCTTCGGTAATCGTATGGTATTTGCCGCGGTAAACGCTCTGCATCCCCGTGCCGGGATGCTCGATGGTGCGTTTTTTCGATATGCGCACGGCATCGTCGGAGGCTTCCGAAGCACCGTCGAGCGGGCGGTTCTCCTGCGCCCTGAGGGTTTCGACTGCCTGCACCACCTGCCTTTCGTCGGCCCACGCGCGCGGCGCGCCGGAGGCAAACGTCAATACCAGAAGTGATAGTAGTGAAATGATGCGTGTCATATTGTATAAACTACTCCGCGACGCGTATTATTGTGTGGTCTTTACGGGTGCGGATGTACAAAATTAAGCGAAATTCCGTATATTAGCGTATTCTCCTTAAAAATAATGCTTATGAAACGATTGCTTTTCGCGGCTGCGGCCGCAGTTGCCGCACTTATGGCCGAAGGCACTTCGGTAGAATGGTATGAGAGCGCCGATGGAGATTATTTTCGTCAGAAGAAGGTAAAAACCGCAACTTCAGCTTCCGCAGGCCTTACCCTTCCGGCTATAACAGGCAGCGAGGAGGGCACACCCTTCGCCCATTGGGGCACGACATTCAACGAGCTTGACTGGGATGCCTTTCTCGCACTCGACCGTGCGGACCAGGACCGGCTGATGCACAGCCTTTTTGCTCCAGACGGCGATTTGCGCTTCACCCGAGGCCGTATCGGCATGAACTGCAACGACTACGGCCGCTCGTGGTTCAGCTGCGACGAGGTGCCCGGCGACCTCGAACTGCGCTATTTCAATATCGAGCGCGACAAGCGTGGGATTATTCCGCTCATCCGCGCCGCACAGCATTTCAATCCGTCGCTTACGTTCTGGGCGTCGCCCTGGTCGCCTCCGTCGTGGATGAAAATCAACGGCGACTATCCCGTGGTGAGCAGTCGCCACAACTCTGCCGATCCGCGCATCGACTACCTGCTTTTCGGAGCTACCGACAGTATCGACGAAGATGAGATGAAATTCCTCGGTCCGCGCGACGGTAAGTTCCCCCGGCGCCTCGCCACAACCGACTATTTCATCCAGGATCCGCGCTATCTGCAGGCTTATGCCGACTATTTCTGCCGTTTCATCGAGGAATACGCCGCACAGGGAGTGCCTATCGATATGGTGATATATCAGAACGAAGCATATAGCTATACCCCCTATCCGGGCTGCGCCTGGACGGCCGAGGGTACCATCCGCTTCAACCGCGATTATCTCGGCCCGACATTGAAGCGGCGTCATCCCGAAGTAAAATTGTTCATCGGCACGTTCAACACCAACCGACTCGACCACGTGGAGCGCATCATGGCCGACTCTACGCTTCGCTCCATGCTCGCCGGAGCTGCCTTCCAGTGGGAAGGGCGCGAGATTCTGCCCGAAATACGTCGGCAGTATCCCGCTTTGGAATATATCTGTTCGGAGAGCGAATGCGGCAACGGATCAATGGACTGGGCCGCTGCCGAGCACACGTTTTTTCTCATAGCCGACAATCTCGGCAACGGGTGCAGCGAGTGGTACAACTGGAATTTCCTGCTTCCGCGTGGTGGCGAGAGTCCCTGGGGATGGCGTCAGAACGCGCTTGTGGAGCTCGATGAAACTGCGCGCACAGTCCGCTATACACCTGAATTCCATGCAGTGAAGCATTTCTCACATTTCATCGCACCGGGAGCGCGCATCGTGGGCTATGGCAAAGGTGGCGCCGACTCGCCTGTGGTAATTGTGGCGCGGAACGCGGACGGCACGCATGTGGCAGTGGCCGCCAACAGGTCTGATGCCGTAGAGCCGCTTTCGCTCCACGTCAAAGGGCGCCATCTCGCCGTAGATCTCGCTCCACACTCCATGAGTACTTTCATCTTCAAGTAATTGGCAGTGGAAAGAGTTAGTGGATGTGGGTGGCTTGGGCCTTTGAGGCGAGGCGCGCGAGGTAGAGGGCGGCTTCGGGGCCGAGGTTGAAAATCAGGTCGAGAATGGAGAGGTTGGGCTGGAAGCCGAGGCTGTCCATCCTCACCTGCCAATAAGGCTCAATCAGGTCGGTAAATCTGGTGTCGGAATGCTCTATGCCGACCGCTTCGGCTGAGTCGGCTGAGTTTTTTGGCTCCGGAGCCTCAGGAAGGAAAAGGATGCGCCGCAGTTCGGCGTCGATGGCGCGGTCGAGCACCGCAATCGAAGGGTAGCGCAGATGTGTGTCTGGCTGTAAGAACGGGCGCAGCCGGTCGATATAGAACTCAAAAAACGGAGTGCGTCCGTAGGCCGACTCAAGCGTGGTGAGGTGGATGTGCCACCACTGTCCGTGAGGGCTGACGGCCACGTCGTCCCAGGTGGCGCGGGCTATGCCGTGGGGTTTGGCTACGGGCGCCGTGAGTTGTACGCGTCCGCGCGTGTCGGCTATCTCGCAGCGGTGCACGACCTTCTGACGCTTGTCGAAAAGTATAGAGCCGTCCATATAGGCGTCGCCGCCGTGGGCGGCCACGGCCAGATAATAGGCTATGTTGCCGAAATAGCGCGGAAGAAGAGCCGCGCGCGTACCGAAGAGGTTTGTATAGCCGCGAGGATTCACTTCGGTAGAGCGCTTATTTGTCGGGATTGGCGTCGCGGAGGATGCGGTTCCAGCGTATCTTGCCGTCGAAGAGACCCTTGTCTTTGTCGAACGATATGAGCACACGCCAGGGGGTGCCGACCACGTGGTCCTCGGGCACGAAGCCCCAGTAGCGCGAGTCGAGCGAGTTGTCGCGGTTGTCGCCCATCATGAAGTAGTAGTTCATGCGGAAGGTATAATAGTCCACGGGCTTTCCGTCGATCCACATCTTTCCGTCGCGCCACTCGGCGGTGGGATTGTTCTCGTAGACGCGGATGGCTCGGCCATAGATCTGCCAGGCTTTTTCGGTCATTTTCAGTGCGGTTCCTTTCTTGGGAATCCACAGGCCGTCGGCGCCGCCGTAGTCGGCGCGCGTCCAGTCGGCACTGATGTCTTGCGGGAAGAGGCGCACAATCTGTTCGGGTACAGCCGTCTGCTTCATCACGAAATGAATGAGCGGAGATGCCTCCATTTCTGCGACCATTTCGGAGGTGAGCGGCGATACATAGATCGGGGGCACCGAGCCGTCGTGGTTCACCTTGAAGCCGAGCTGTTCCAGCGAGGGAATGTCGAGCGGAGTATATTCAAGCGTATAGCGGTCGTCTTTGGGGATGCCGAGCTCCTCAAACTGAGCGTCGGTCAGCCCTGCGTCGGATTCAGCCTGATAGTAATGGTTGAACTGCGCGTATTGCGGCATGGGGAATTTCTCGCCGTCGAGATAAATCTCGCCGTCGACGATGCGGATGCGCTGGCCGGGGAGGCCCACGCAGCGCTTCACGTAATTCTCGCGGCGGTCTACCGGGCGGTAGATGCGCTCGCCGAACGTGGCCTTGTCGGCCAGCAGGCGCTCGCGGCCGTGCATGGCCACCAGCGTATAGTAATCAGGATTCTGCACGCGGGTCATCACCGTGTCGCCGGCGGGGAAGTTGAATACCACGATGTCGCCCAGCTCCACGTCGCGCTGCCCTTTCAGGCGGTGGTATTCAAGCGAGGGCTTGTCGAGATAGCTTTTGCCCAGACCGAAGGGGAGTTCGTTGTGTACCAGCGGGAAATAGACGGGTGTCATCGGCACACGCGGGCCGTAGACGGTCTTGTTGACAAACAGATAGTCGCCCGTATAAAGCGTCTTCTCGAGCGACGACGACGGAATCTGGTAGTTCTGCCCTACGAAGGCGAAAAGGAAATATACCAGCACCAGGGCGTAGACAATCGCATCGATCCACGAGCCGACCGACCTTACGGCCGCGCTCTTGGATTTTTTCCAGAATGTGAAAGGAATGTAGCCCGTGATGTAGATGTCGAACAGCAGAATCAGGCCCAGGGCCAGCCACCAGTTGCCCATCCAGGCCACCCACAGGAGGAATATCACCGCCACGATGGCGAAGCGCGTCCAGCGCGTGGGGCGAGTGGTGGCCAAGCGTGCGCGCAGCGTTCGCGCAGCGGCATTTGATTCAGGCTTTTTCTGAGTTGCTGTGCTGTTGTCTATATTTTGCGTCATTGCTTTTGAATAGTCGTGAATTTATGGTTCGGAGGCTGTCAGAAACCGAGGAAATCGGCCATGGACAGAAGTCCCGAGCGCTCGGGGTGGGCCGCCACCCATTCGGCCGCCAGAACAGCCCCCAGGGCGAAGCCGTCGCGCGAGAAGGCGCGGTGCTCAAGGGTTATTTCGTCGACGGGCGACGTCCAGCGCACGATGTGTGTGCCAGGCACCTCGCCCGAGCGTTCGTGGGCTATGGCCACGATCCCTTCGGCATCGGCCGGAGCGAACGCCTCTGACTCCTGCCACTGCGTGAACTTCGGATTCGAATGCGTAATCCCTTCGGCCAGACTGATGGCTGTGCCCGACGGATGGTCGAGTTTATGGATATGGTGGATTTCCTTCATCGAGGGCCGGTATTGCGGGAATTTCGACATGAGCTGCGCCAGGTAGCTGTTTACGCGCATGGCAACGTTGACCCCGATACTGAAATTCGACGTCCACAGCAGCGTGGCCCCCTCCTGAGAAATAAGGTGGCGTACCGTCTCCATCTCTTTCGTCCAGCCTGTAGTGCCTGAAACCACCGGAACACCCGCTGCAAACGCGCGTCGGTAATTGGCCACGGCGGCGTCAGGCCGCGTGAATTCTATCGCTACATCGGAAGTGGCGAATTCCCGGGAATCGAATTTGTGTTCTTCGCCGGCATCGATGGTGCACACCACCTCGTGGCCCCTCTCGAGCAGAAACCGCTCGATGGCATGGCCCATCTTGCCATATCCTATCAAAGTTACCTTCATGTAGAATGTCATTTAGTCTCACCCGCGTCGCGACGGAGTTCGCGGCGCACGGTGCGCGGAATAGCAATCGTAGTGAACACCAGCAGGACGCCACCTGCAAGGGTGAAGGCCCAGCTGTCGCGGCTCACCGAGCCGTTGTAGAAAAGGAAAAACGCCGCCACGCAGAAGAAAATCGCGCTCCACGACTCTATGCGGTAGAGCCTGCGGATGCGCGGATGCTCGCCGCGATAGGGTGAAAGAAGCTTGCCGGCAAGAAACAGGAGTGCGCCTGCGGCAAAGAGGTATTTCCACCACGTTCCGGCTGCGCCATACGTTATCAGCACGTTGAGAATCGGCATGAGCGTGGCTACGGCCACCGCCAGAAGTCCCACGGTCGCCATCACCACCTTCCAGGCAGCCGGCCGCGGGCCGAGCATCTGGTCGAGGGTATATTTGCGTTCTTTAGTCATATAGTCTATAAATTAAACAGTTATGCCCTAGGGTGTTGCGGAATCACCGAAACGTAGGGGGACGCACGGTCTGTGTGTCCAGATGCAACACCCTCCGCAGTCTCGGCATTCAGTCAACAAGATAGACATCTTCGTTGGGCCGTTGCATATGGTAGCGCTCGCGCACTATGCGCTCCAGCGTAGCCGGGTCCGTGTCGAGATTATGGTTGAGCCGCAGGTAGTACTGCATCGTGTCGTTGTTCTCCTTGATTTCCGCACGCAGCTCGTCGATCTGATTCTGCAGCTCGGCCGAGTGCGAATAGGAATTCTCGTTGAAGAAAAGCACGAACGCGGCATATACCACCGCCACAACCAGCGGGAGCGACACATAGCGGCGCGTCCACGAATATACCGACTGAACTTTCGAGTTAATCATTGCAATTTGCAAAGATAGTACAAAAAATTCATCCGCTAACCAATACTTTCACCCATTCCTCGGGTCTCGTTCATAAAAAATCTTTAAAAAACTACAGATTTAGCCCTTATCGTTGCGTAACCCGCCGAAAGTGCGTAACTTTGCGGAGCAGACCTGCCACAGGGCATGGCTGGCAACAACACGGGGATGACCGGTTTTGACAGCGTGTAGAGGTGGTGAGCAAGCATGCAGAGCAACGATGCCTACGCTCTTTAATCTGGGACATCAGCAATTTTAAATGGCGAAAACAACTACGCTCTTGCTGCCTGATCGAAGCATAGTAGATCACGCTTAATCTCCGCAACAGTTGCAGAGACAAGACATCGCCCGGCTGCCCTCTTCCCGAGGCGAGCCGAACCGGCGGTGCAGACAAATCGGGAATAGGAAGCTGAATGCCGCGCGAAGCTTCCGAGATTTTAGCGGATAAGGGTCGGCATTGGCGGTTTCAGGCCTGTGCCACCACGAAAACCAATCTGAAAATAAGCATGTAGAAAACTCATTAGTTCCACGTTTGGACGAGGGTTCAAACCCCTCCATCTCCACTAAACTATCCCATCAAACCGACTGGTTTTCAGCCATCCGCTGAAAGCCAGCCGCTATTTTATCCCCATCCCGTACTTACGGGTCAATCCTGATTTCAGCTTGACCTATAAAGACAAACGCGCTCTTGACTTAACTTTAAGGTGAATTTATTTGTTGTATTGGAAAAGAGTTGTTAGCTTTGCGGAGTTAATCTTTAAGTTAAGTATGACACAGAAATATTCCATAGAACTGATTGAGGAGCATGACGCTGTGAATTTTTACAGCGTTCATCTTGGCGAGGAAGAACTCTCTGAACTTGAAAGGTTCTTTGAAAAGTTTCCTGAAGGCTGCGATTTTGATGAAGACATTGACACCATAGTCGCATGGCTGGACAGAATTGGCGAGAGCGGAGCTTTAGAAAGATATTTCCGCTATGAAGGCAAGTTTGGTGATGGTGTCAGTGCGATACCCATTGAGACGAGCAATCTGCGCCTTTACTGCATCCGGCTTTCAGATAAGATTCTTATCTTCGGCAACGGTGGAGTAAAGGACTGCGCCACATGGCAGGAAAGTGAATCTTTGTCAGAATATGTGGAGACGTTAGTTGATACAAGTCGGTTT
This sequence comes from uncultured Porphyromonadaceae bacterium, assembly GCA_900545955.1. GTDB lineage: Bacteria > Bacteroidota > Bacteroidia > Bacteroidales > Muribaculaceae > UBA7173. The sequence continues at coordinate 21,442 of URAU01000016.1, read as the reverse complement.
ATTTCATCTCGGCTGACAAACGGTACTCTCTATATTGTAGATAAAGAAATTATAGGAAATCTAAATTTTACCCGCGATGAAAAGAAGTAGTATCATAGAGGCTCGTCGGGCGAAGGTTTCTCCCGAAGTCCGTCGGCGTGTTGACCTGTCTTTCCTTATAGTTGACAGGATTCATAGCATACTGGAGGAGAAGGGGCTTAAACAAAAAGACCTCGCCAATATGCTTGGCAAGAAAGAATCTGAAATCAGCAAATGGATGAGAGGAACCCACAACTTCACAATTGAGACAATTTCATCAATCGAGAATGTTCTGGGTATTCCGATTCTTCAAGTTGCCGGTGTATAAAGACTCCCGTTCATCAGGACTGATGGGAATAAGCCTTTCTCTAAATTTATTAAACTTCAGTTTATTCCCGGCACCGACGGTCGATATTAAGGAGCAGTCCGGGAGTAGGGTTGAATTAAAGAAAACTGAACATCCGCGCTGTTGAAACGTTGATGTTGTTAAGGCCGGGAGCATGAACTGGTCGGCCTTACTGTGTAATTATCTTTGGTTATGATAAACTTGTTGACTATTATTTTAACTCAATGATTGGCCATCAGGCTGTGGGGGATAGCCAACATGTATATCGTCACCTTATTTTATTTGGAATAGCTGATGTTATTTTAATCCGATATTATGAATATGGCAGCATGGAGTAGAAGAATTGCAATCGCTTGTTGTATTGCCGCGTGTGGCGGCGTGTGGTTCACGGCCGACGGCTGTACGCGTGCGGTGTATCTCGGACCGGACGAGATGGTCGTAACCGGACGTACGATGGACTGGAAAGAAGATCCTCAGTCCAACATATATTTTTTCCCGAGGGGGATTGAACGCCGCGGTGGATTGACAGACAATTCCGTGAAATGGAAGTCATTGTATGGCAGCGTGGTGACAGCGGGGTATGATATAGGCGTCTGCGACGGGATTAATGAGCGCGGGCTGGTGGCAAATCTGCTGTTTCTGGCGGAATCGGATTATCACCGTCCCGGCGATACGCGGCCGGTTATGGGACTGAGCATCTGGACGCAATATGTACTCGACAATTTCGCTACCGTCGACGAGGCAGTGGCCGAACTGGGCAATGAGACCTTTCGCATCGATAATCCCGATCTCCCCAATGGGGCTAAATCGACGCTTCATCTGTCCATTTCCGACTCGACCGGCAACAGTGCGATTTTCGAATACATCGACGGTAGCCTCGTGATTCATCATGGGCGCGACTGCCAGGTGATGACGAATTCTCCTTCGTACGACCGTCAGCAGACCCTCGACGACTACTGGAATCAGATCGGTGGGCTTGTGATGCTTCCGGGAACCAACCGTGCGTCCGACCGCTTTGTACGCGCCTCGTTCTACATCAATGCGCTTCCTCAGACGGCCGACTACCGGCAGGCTGTGGCAGGGGTTTTCAGCGTGATGCGCAATGTGTCGGTGCCGCTCGGGATTTCAATACCTTCACAGCCGAATATCGCATCCACGCGATGGCGCACGGTGGCCGACCAGAAGAATCTGGTATATTATTTTGAGTCGACTCTGAGCCCGGACATTTTCTGGATAGATCTCAAGAAGCTTGACTTCAGCCCCGGCGGCGCTGTCAGGAAACTCAACCTGACCGACGGGGAGATATACGCCGGCGATGCGGCCGCCAGCATGCAGCCTTCCGGGCCGCTCAGGTTTCTGTTCGGAATATAACTGTTTGTATGGTGCCGGCTCTGCGGATTACACGCGGTTATCGGATTCGTTCCCTGCTTTCAGTCGGCGAGGGGATAGTTCCTCACCATTTCCTCCACCTGAGGGAGGGTCATATTGAAGAAACGCGTCTCCTTGTTGAGGGAGCGCATGGTCTGCATTTCTCCGTCGGTAAGCTCGAAATCGAAAATACCGATGTTCTCGTTGATGTAGTCGGGATTTGTAGCTCCCGGAATGGCCGACAGGCCTTCCTGGATATGCCATCGCAGGATAATCTGTGCGGGTGTCTTGCCATGCGCTTCAGCTATTTTCATGATTTCGGGGTCGCGGAGCAATGCTCCCTGGCTCATGGCTCCTCCGAGGGGGAACCAGGACGTAACATGTATGCCGTATGGTCTGACCTTCTCCCGCATTTCCACGCGCTGGGCGTAGGGATGGCATTCGATTTGCAGCACGGCAGGCTTTACCGTCGATTCCCGCATGATTCTCTGAAACACCTCGTCGTTGGCATCGAAATTGCTGATGCCGAGCGCGCGGACCTTTCCCATAGCCACAGCCTTTTCCATGTCTTTCCATGCACCCACGAAATCTCCCACGGGCTGATGGACATATAGCAGGTCGATATAATCCGTATTGAGCCGCTCAAGCATTCTGTCGATAGCGGCGAGAGTTTTTCCCTCGCCATATTCCGAAGGCCAGAGCTTGCTGGTAATCCAGATTTCATTACGCGGAATGCCGCTTTCTTTTACAGCCAGACCTACGCCGCGCTCGTCGCCATAAGCGTGGGCTGTGTCGATATGCCGGTAGCCGGCTTTCAAAGCCGTGCTGACAGAGTTGTAGCATACCGAGTCGTTGGGCTGCATAAAAGTCCCCAGTCCGAACCGGGGCATAAGGATGCCGTTGTTGAGCTGAACGTTAGGAACGTTGGCAGTGCCGACATACGGATTGGCGTCGGAGGCGGAAGCCTGGAATATGGAAGCCAGAATTACTCCCAGAGAGAACAGGTATTTTTTCATCTCGATTTTTATTTACAAAATTACAGATAATTGGAAATGAAGTCAATACACAAAATGCGGTCTTCCGGCCACATTTTGCAGTTCTTTCTCTGATAGGTAGCCGCTTTCAGACAGATATTTTTATTACGTGAATCCCGGTTATGTGAGAAATAATAAGTAGCTTTGCCGCGATTTTCAAACTTAGAATATTTTCAGCCTGTAGACCGACAATGTGGGCGCAACATAAGGACAGGCCTCAGTATTACTCAGAAATAATTGTAATCAACCGAGATGATACAGCAGATAGAATTCAGGATGCCGCCAATGAGGCGCGGCTGCCATCTTATAACGGGCGAAATCCTCCGCCGGCTTTCCGGTCAGCTTCCCCAATCCGGATTGCTGAACATTTTCGTGAAGCATACTTCCTGCGGTCTGACAATCAATGAGAATGCCGATCCGGATGTACGCACCGATATGGATAGGATTCTCGACCATATCGTGCCGGAGAACGAGCCGTATTACACCCATACGATGGAGGGCGCCGACGATATGCCGGCTCATGCGAAATCTTCATTAATGGGCGTTTCGCTGACGGTTCCCATCACCAACGGCCGTTTGAATCTCGGAACATGGCAGGGTATCTATCTTTGCGAATTCCGCGATTATGGCGGTTCGCGCTCCATCGTCCTTACCGTCTATAGTTGACAGAAAACGTTCATCAGGGAGTTGCCAGCTTCCTACAATGTTGGCGAAATTTGTCGGCCTCGCTACCAAAGCGATGCGCGTTAGCGACCTCTCGGGGCTCTCATCCTGCTTCCGTTATGAAAATAGGCTGCAAGTTGTTGACTTGCAGCCTATTTTTGCGGAAAGACAGGGATTCGAACCCTGGGTACCCGTAAGGGTACAACGGTTTTCGAGACCGTCCCGATCGACCACTCCGGCATCTTTCCTTGGGGGTCGGTGAAAAATTGCGCGCGGGCGGACCGCAGAGTGCCGCTTGGGCGCATTTACGGGTGCAAAGTTACAAAACTTTTTGATATATCAAGCATTCCGGAAGCGTTTTTCTGAAAAAAGAATGCCGGGCAACGCCGCGTGAAACTTAACGTGGCATCTTCATCCGACACTTCCCGGAAACTTTGCGGCGGCGGCCGCTGTTATACATTTACTGCCGTGCGGAGATACGTGCGGCGCCGTTGCGGGTGTCCGGCGTGCCGGCCGCGATGTTTTTATCCTTATTCACTGTTTATTTTAATCTCTCAACGTTTCCTACTATGATGACTTGGTTAGTCGACACACTCCGTGAATACCCGTCGATTCCCATCTTTATTACTATAGGTCTGGGATTCTGGATAGGTAAGTTCAAGTGGAAGAGTTTTTCGCTCGGCACCGTGACATCGGTGCTTCTGGTAGGTGTGCTGGTCGGGCAGCTCAACATTCCGATTGGCGCTCCCATGAAGCAGGTATTCTTCCTGCTTTTCCTCTTTGCCATAGGCTATAAGTGTGGCCCCCAGTTTGTGGCCGCAATCCGTGGCAGTGGCATAAAACAGGTGATTTTCGCCGTAGTGGTATGTTTCCTTTGTCTGGGATGCACATGGGCCTGCGCGAAGCTGATGAATTATAACGCCGGCATAGCCGCCGGTCTGTTTGCCGGAGCGCAGACTATTTCAGCTGTAATCGGTATCGGTACCGACACCATCAGCGGGCTGCATATTCCCGACGACCAGAAGAAGGCCATGATAGACATGATTCCGGTATGCTATGCGGTAACATACGTATTCGGTACTATCGGTTCGGCATGGGTTCTGGGCAATCTCGGTCCGGCCATGCTCGGCGGCCTGAAGAAGGTACGCCAGCAGACGCGCGACCTTGAGGCTCAGCTCAATCACTCCACGCTTTCCTCCGACCCGGCATACATCAACGGCAACCGCCCCATTTCTTTCCGTGCCTATAAGGTAGCGGCCGACCATTTCGCCACCCCGCAGACTGTAGCGCAGATTGAGGAGCATTTCAGCAGTCTCGGCCACAGGCTCTTCGTGGAGCGCGTGCGTCAGGGCGACCAGATTCTTTCCCCCACTCCTTCGATGGAAATTCGTCAGGGCGACGAAATCGTGCTTTCCGGACGTCATGAATTCATCATTCAGGACGAAAGCTGGATCGGCCCGGAGGTCGACGACCCTCAGCTGCTCACTTTCAATGCCGAACACGTAAAGGTGCTCGTAACGAAAAAAACAGCCGGCCTGACCATCGATCAGTTGCGCGCCAAGCCGTTCATGTATGGCGTTGCCATCAAGTCGTTCAGCCGTGCGGAAGTGCCGATGGCTGTCTATGCCCAGCAGAAGCTTGAGGCCGGCGATATGCTTGAAATCGTGGGCCTTCCCCAGGAGGTGCAGCTCGCCGGGCCGTCGATCGGTATTGTAGAGAAACCCACCAACGTAACCGATATGGTCTTCGTGGGCCTCTGCATCGCAATCGGCGCGCTTATCGGCGCCATTACGCTGACGGTAAAGGATGTACCTATCAGCCTTTCCACGTCGGGCGGTGCGCTTATCGCCGGTCTGTTCTTCGGCTGGCTGCGCACGAAGCATCCCTCGGCGGGAATCATTCCGAGTTCGTCGCTGTGGCTGATGAACAACCTCGGCCTCAACATGTTTATTGCCGTAATCGGTATCCAGTGCGGCCCGTCGTTTATCTCGGGCATCAAGGAGGTGGGCTTCGACCTCTTCCTGATGGGTATTGCCGCCACTACGGTGCCCTTGCTCATAGCCATGTTCCTCGGGGCGAAGGTATTCAAATTCCATCCCGCCATAAATCTCGGATGCTGCGCCGGTTCGCGAACCACTACGGCATCGCTCGGAGCGATTCAGGACTCCCTGCAGAGCTCGCTGCCTGCCATGGGCTATACCGTGACGTATGCCATCGGCAACACGCTGCTTATACTCATGGGCGTGGCCATGGTGCTGATGTTCGTCTGACGCCACCGTGGTCTCCGACTCTTTCCCGCTTATATAAAATACTATTATCAACACACCCTCCGGCCGGCGTCCACCGGGCTACCGGCCGGAAATTACCAGCAACTCACAATGAACACTACAACCAAAAAGACAACGGACGAATGCGATGACCTCCGTAAAAACGAAAACAAGGCGTTTGAAAAAGCTTTGTCGGCCATGAGCCCGTTTGAAATCAAGAACACTCTGATTAATCTCGCCGAACTCGACGCACGCTGCTCGACAGCAACATTCCTCAACGCCGGCCGTGGCAATCCCAACTGGATGCTGACCTTCCCGCGCGAGGCATTCTTCCTTCTGGGGCAGTTTGCGGTCAGCGAGACAAACCGCGTAAAATACGACGCGTCGCTCGGCATTACCCAGAGTCCGACCCAGGAAGGTGTGGCCGACCGCTTCAAGGCCTTCCTTGCCGACAACAAAGGCAGTGCGGGCGCTCACGTACTGAACCATGTCTACAACTACATGGTGACTACCTACGATGCGAATCCCGACGAACTGGTGTTCGAATGGGTCGACGGCATTCTGGGCGACCATTACCCCACACCGCCCCGAATCCTCAAATACACCGAGATGATTGTGCGCGACTACATGCGCTGGGCTATGGGCGGAGGCGACGACAAGACCGTCTACGACCTTTTCGCCACCGAGGGTTCCACGGCAGGAATGTGCTACGTGTTCGATTCCATGCAGGCCAACCATCTGCTCAACAAGGGCGATAAACTCGCAATCCTCACCCCGGCATTCTCCCCCTACATCGAAATCCCCAATCTCGACCGGTTCAGCTTCGACGTGGTTTACGTATCGGCCAACAAGGTTGAGAAGGACGGCTACCACGACTGGCAGTATCCGAAGGAGGAAATCGACAAACTGCGCGACCCCTCGGTTAAAGCCGTATGCGTTATCAACCCCTCGAATCCCCCCAGCTACGAGCTCGCTCCGTCGGTGCTCGACCAGCTTGTCGACGTCGTGAAAAAAGACAATCCCGAGATGATGGTGATTACCGACGATGTCTACGGCACTTTCATCAAGGGCTTCCGCTCGCTGATGTATGTGCTTCCCTACAACACCATCTGCCTGTATTCATTCTCGAAATATTTCGGCGCCACGGGCTGGCGTCTCGCCGCCATGGCACTCCCCGAGAAAAATATTTTCGACGATAAGATCCAGCGGCTTCCCGAAGCCGAGAAGGCCGACCTCCACCGCCGCTACTCGTCGGTTGTGCTCGACCCCGACAAGATGAAGTTTATCGACCGTCTGGTGGCCGACAGCCGTCTGGTGGCCCTCAACCACACCGCCGGCCTGTCGACGCCTCAGCAGATTCAGATGAGCCTCTTCGCCGGCTTCGGTCTGCTCCACGCCAAGGAGTTGCAGCCCAAGCTTATCGACATGGTTCAGCGCCGTCTGGAAGCTTTCTGGAAGACAACCGGATTCACCCTGCAGCCCGACCCCTATCGCGCAGGCTACTATAGCGAAATCGACCTTATGGTATGGGCCTCGAAAATCTATGGCGACGACTTCGCCAAATGGCTCAACGACAACTACGAACCGCTCGACCTGGTAATCCGTCTGGCCGACGAGACCGCCGTGGTGCTCCTCAACGGCGATGGATTCGACGGCCCGAAGTGGTCGGTACGCGCATCGCTGGCCAACCTCGACGAGCCGGCCTATCTTAAGATCGGTACGGCGCTGCGCAAGATTTTCGACGAATATCATACCCTCTATCTCTCGAATACTCCCGAGAAGTAAGGCTGAAACCCGAATAAAGTAAGTGGGCGGTGTGTCAAAATTCAATAATTTGACACATCGCCCTATTTTTCACCCGGATGGTGAGGGCGCTGTCAGAATGGTCCAGATGGTAGGAGCCTGAGGGTGAGGGTGAAGGGAGTTGACTAAGGTCAATGACCGAACCCGAACCTCTCAGGCGACGACTCAGATGGGCTATTATGACACGCCCTCACATTTCGGCCGATCTGCAACTATTGTATATCACGGAGCAGGGCGGTGCATGCGGCTGTTATGCCGTTGCACCGCCCTGCGGTTCGGAAGGGTATATTCTCTTAGCGGGCGTCGCTGTAGAATTTCTGGATTTTGTTCTCGACTTTCTTGTTGCCGAGGAGCACGGCGGGAAGCGTGCGCTGGAACGAGGCCACGCCTTCGCGCTGGTTGAACACCATGGCGTCGTTCTTGTAGTCGAATTCGCGCGAGGGAGCGGTGACGTCGGTCACTGTGAATACCACTACGCTCTGGTTGAGGGCTACCGGGCCTACGAGTTCGCCTTTCTTGGCAACGGCTACGTTGGCCTGCAGGGCGCTTTCATACATGGGGAAGTTGCGGACATAGGGCTGACCGAAGGTTACCTGCGTTGTATCGGCCTTCACCTGCATGGCGGCTGCGTATTCTGCTACCGATTTGCCCTTGCCGTTGTAGTCGGCAATCAGTTTCTCGGCTTTCTTGCGGTTCATTACTTTGTTGGTGAGGTAGTTGCGCACGGTCTCGTTGGTTGCGGGCACAAACTTGCCGTCGTAGACGTCGTTGACAGCCACTGCGAGCAGGCGTGAGTCGCGGTCGTTGTTGAATACGCCGCTTACCTGGTCTTTCTTGGCGTCGAGGGCCCATTTTGCGGCTCCGCGGCTCTCCTGAAGACCGTTGATGCTCAGGGTAGAGGGAGTTACAACAGCGCTCAGGGCCGAGTAACCGGCCTTGGTAGCCTCGCTTGTGAATTTGGCGGCGGTGGAATTGTCGGCGAGATATTTGCGGAGGTCGCCGTTGAGCTTCTGGATGGTGGCGTTGGAGGGTACGACATCGTAGGTTATCTCGGCCACGTCGTAGACGGCCACGGGAGCCTTACGCGAGCGAACGCGCATAGTCATGCCGTTCTGACCGCCCTCGGGCTTGAAGTAGCTGCCGGTTTCGGCTGTAGCGATCTGGTCCTTGAACTGGGCGATACCCGGGTCAAGAAGGGATACCCACATCGAATCCTGGCTCTGGGCGATGGCGTCGCCCATGTCGATTTTGCTTGCACCTGTGTTGAGACGGGCGATTACCGAGTCGGCGTCGGCGGTCTCGTTGATGAATGCCACGTCGACAAGCACGGAGTCGATCGAAGTGGTAACATCAAGAAGCTTGGCGATGGTATACTGGTTGTCGATGAACGAAATCATTGCCACCGAATCCTTTGCCATCGAGGGGACGGCCTTCTTCAGGGCCGGAGCGAGAGATGCTTCGGTTGCCGAAACGCGGTTCACGTAGAATTTGCCGTTGGAGGCCACGGCGTCGGTGCCTTCGTTCATGCGGAGGCCAACGATTGCGTCTTCCACTTCGCGCTGGGCTGCGGCGAGGTCGTCGGTCGAGGGAACCACATCAACGGCGATGTAGCTGATCACAACCTGCTTTTCGTTGATGCGGTAGCGGTTCTTCTCCTGATTGTAGAGGTCGTTGATTTCAGCGTCGGTAGGAGTGAAGTCAGCATCCTTGAGGGTGGAGAGGTCCTTCTTGGCGTATACGATGGTCGAGGTGGTGGCGTTGTCTTCGTAGAGAGCCTTGGCATCGAGCTTGTTGGCTGTAAGGGTACCGGCGAAGAGTGCCATGAATTTCTGCTGGAGCATCATTTCCTCGGTATTCTTCTCGAGTTCGGCCCAGGCCGACTGGAACTGGGGAGCCTGCTCGGGGGTAACACCGCTCTTGGTGGGATTGAAAGCAGCCTCGTAGAGGAGCTGCGCGGAGGGGATGCCCATGCTCTGTACCATCTGCTGCACGTAGGGCGACGGGGTGGCACCCAGCATTGCCTGCGAGAGCTCGGTGTCGGTCACGGTGAGGCCGAGACGCTCGAATTCCTTCTTGAGAAGCGATTCATTCACCATCTGCTGGAGCACGTACTCCTGCACCTGGGCTACATCGACGTTGGTATAGCCGCGCTGCTGCATCTGCTCCTGCTGCTGCTCTACGCGTTTCTGAAATTCAAGGTAGTCGATTTTCTCACCGTCTACTTTTGCCACGGTGTGGCTGTCGGTGAAGAGTTCACCCGGGCGGTCAACTGCCGTGAGGATGAAGAGAAGCAGAGCCACACCCAGAATCGAGATGATCAGGACGGGGCGCTGACGGATTTGTTCAAGTGTTGACATTTAATGCAAGTGGTTTATTTATTTTTTTACTTTTCCGGAATGGTGGGAACGGACTCCTGCGTGAGGTCGGACGTTGGTCCGCATGCAGTAAGGCCGTTTCAAAAAGCCTCAGGGACGCTTTTAGCGCACAAAGATAAGCATTTTCCCTTTGCCGACAAAGCATTTACGCAATTTTCACCCCCGCTGCCTTAAAATCGCCACCGAGGGAAGCGCCACGGGAAGAGGGCAGTCGCCACTACTTGCTGACGCGCTCCGGGTTGCGGCTGATGAATTCCTTCCAGCTGCGCGGGCCGGCGGCTGCCTGCGGGCGTTGTGATTCGTAGAAATGGCATAGAGCCACGGCCAGGGCATCGGTGGCGTCGAGTTCTGGCAGCAGGTTCTCGCGGGGGATTGCGAGGATGCGCACCAGCATTTCCTGCACCTGCTCTTTCGAGGCGGCACCGTTGCCTGTTATTGCCATTTTTATTTTACGTGGTTCGTATTCGGTAATCGGAATATCGCGGCTCAAGGCCGCCGCCATGGCCACGCCCTGGGCACGTCCCAGTTTGAGCATCGACTGGACGTTTTTCCCGTAAAACGGCGCCTCGATGGCCAGCTCGTCGGGCAGATACTGGCCGATGAGCGAAAGTACCCGCTCGTGGATGCGGTGCAGCCGCATGTAGTGCGTCTCCATTTTGTTGAGTTTCAGCACTCCCATGGCCACAACCCGGGGCTTGCGCGATTCCACGGCAAGGATGCCGTAGCCCATCACGTTGGTGCCGGGGTCTATCCCAATGATAATGCGGTCGGGCGATGCGGGCTTATTCATCAAGGCTCAGGGTGATAAAAGATTTCAGAATGTCCATGCAGGTGGTGAAGAACAGCACGCGGCCGCCCCAGCGGGCTGCCAGGTCGTCGGCAAGCACGCGCCCCATATCCTCGAGGTAGCGCTCGGCATCGGCCTGCGTGCGGGCAAGCAGCTGCACGGCGATGTTCTCGCATCCGGGCTCTACGGTTGTCTTGATGAGCATTACCTGATATCCTCCGAAGCATCCTGAATCCATAGCCGAGGGGATGCAGACGCGGTCTACCCATTCAAGAAATTCCGGTTTGACGGCCGTGGGCACCACAAAAGTGGTATTCAGAGCCACGGTGCAGTTGATGGCTGATGCGGGATTCATTTGTCGGAGGTTTTGCGGCGCAGATAGCGGCCGAGGAATTTTATATGGCGTAGGGCTGTGGGCCAGAAGCCATAATAATAACACATTATGCGGAAGCGCTCGGCCAGGGAGCGTCGCCAGTTGCGCGTGGTGGTTCCTTCATTGAGGTAATCGGCAATGACTTCCGGCAGCAGCACGTTGCGGCGCGAATGCTGGAGCACGCGTATACACCATTCGTAGTCGGCGGAGAAACGCCAGCGCAGGTCGTAGGGTTCCGCTATTCTTCTGAGAGCCACAAACGCCTGGTGGCAGACCACCATCCCGTCGGCGAAGCTCCGGAGGGTAAGCGTGTCGGGCGCTGTCAGGTGTCGGGCGCCAAGCCGGCGGCGCTGCGAGTCCACGATATCTGTCTGACCGTATACCACTCCCGGATAGTCGTTTTCCATTATTGCGTCGGCCACATGCTGGAGCGTATCCGGCGAGTGGAGCGTATCTCCCGCGTTGAGAAACAGCACATAGTCGCCTATGGCGTTGGCCAGACCCTTGTTCATGGCGTCGTATATGCCTCTGTCGGGAGCCGACCGGAACGAAAGGCGCGGATGCATCCGCCGACGGATTATATCAATGGTCGAATCGGAGGAATTGCCGTCGATAATCAGGTGTTCATACAGATCGCACGTCTGCGCCGCCACGCTGTCGATTGTCGGAGCTATGGTCTGCTCGGCGTTGTATGTCACGGTGATAATCGAGAACAATGGCCTGGGGGTTTCCGGCTTGTTCGGGCGTAAATCGCTGGGAGTCATCTCGGAGAATGTGGGTTGGATTGCGGAGAGATTTCTTCGGCACTAAGTTAGCAAAAAACCTCCGCCTGCCCAAAATAATCTTCCTTCCGCGCCCGCCATCCGGGTGGAAACGGCGAGCCGAAGCTCGCCCACAGTGCCACCTTCGGGACTTGAGTGCTTGGAGGGTAGGGCTCAGGCGTAGGAGTGAAGGCCGGGGAGGAGATAGTTCACGCCGAAATACGTAATGATGACGGATATGAAGGCGATGGAGAGATACAGCAGCAGGTTGCGGGGACGTCGGAACGCCGAAAGCCGGGCGAAGGAATGGAGCGGGAGGGCGTAGATTAGGAGGGTGATGAGGGCCCAGGTTTCCTTAGGGTCCCATCCCCAGTAGCGTCCCCACGATTGGTTGGCCCAGATGGCGCCGACGAAGATGCCGGCGGCAAGAAGCATGACGGCAGGGTAGAGTAGAGCAACGCATCGAAGAGCTGCGCGAACCCGGTCGGAATGCCGACGGAGAAGGGCGGTTGCGGCCAGGATGGCTATGATGGTGAAGAGGGTGTAGGCGCCCATTACGAGCAGCACATGAACTGAGAGAAGCGGAGAGGCGAGGACGGGCATCAGGGGGGAAACGGTTGATGCGCCGCGTCCCATTGTAGCTACAAAGAGCGAGACGGCAGCGGTGGCCATAGAGGCTGCCGCGAGGTTTTTCTGTCGTCTCCACGAAATTGCTACGGCGCTGATGGCGGTGGCGAGCCACGCCATGAAAAGCATTGTCTCGAAGCCGTTGGCCACGGGGATGTGTCGTCCGATAATCCATCGGAGGGCCAAAAGGCCTGTAAGCCATGCGAAAAGGAGCCATCCCGCCGCAATTACCGCCACTCGCAGCTTCCGGTGGCTACCGAGGCATGTGGCTACCGCCAGCGTCAGCGCCATGATGGCCGGCCACAGAGGGGAGCCGAAGCGGTTGTAGAACAGCTCGGCACGGATGGCGCCCTCGGTTGGGAGCGACGCCTCAGGAGCGGCGGAATGCTGAAATTCGCTCAGAAGTGTCACCTCGTCGGCCGCATCGCGCCAACGGCGGTCGGCCACGGCGCGGGCCATGCGGTCGAGCCATGTGGTCATGAAAATGTAATCGTCGGTCGACGACGATGCGGGAATCGGGTCGGCCGGAGATAGCCATACGGTGGCTTCGCCGGCCTTTTCCGGGCAGACGGGAAACAGCTTCAGTGCCGAACCGGCACATACCATCGCCACCATGGCCACGCGTGTATCCGTGTCATGCAGTGGCCGGTCGGCGATATCGGTCTCCAAAGCATCTGCAAGCCGGTATCCTCCGGGACCATAGAAATTCCTAAGTGCCACATGTGTGTTGCCGTGCGCTCCGAGAAGTTCCCGCGCTTTTTTGCCGTCAACCTTTATAAAGGGCTCGCGTTTCCAGGCGTCGTAGTAGAAGATCCAGCCGCATACGGTCTGTTCGGCCGTCAGCCCGGGGTAGGAGGTTGATCCGTAGACTTTGGTACAGAAATCGCGGGCCATGGTCTGGAACGGTACGATACGGTCGCCCCAATATACGCATACCCGGCCGATTCTGTCGGCGAGAGGCCTGGGTATGGTAGGTGGCGTGGCGGCGGTTTCCGCGGCAAATGTCGGGACGGCTGCCGCAATCAGGGCGCATGCGGTCATCAGTTGCCTTACGGCTGTGTGCCAGCGCGAGCGGCGGGTGAAAAAGAAGGCCGTCATTGCCGCGAAAAGCAGAAAATATCCGGTATAGCTTACGGTGGTTCCCAAAGGATCGTAGGTGACGGTCAGACTTACGCCGTCGCTCCTCATGGAGGTCAGGAAAAACCGGTAGCCGTCGCGCGACAGCACGCGGTTCATCGAGATGCGGCAGGTATCGGGCCGCTCCCCCGGTGCTTCCACAGCCACCTGGGCCACGAAATCGCTCGGAGAGGAGGTGCCCGGATAGAATTCGGAATGAAAATCTACGAGCGAAATGCAGAAAGGAAGCATCCTCTCTTTACCCGACTCGTCGGCAACCGATTGCAGCGGCGCTTCCCCTGCTGTAAGTGTGATTTTGCCGCTTAGCGAATTGAGACGGGTAAGGGCGGCTCCGGCCAGAATTATAAGAAGCGCGATGTGGAGCAGCGCGGTGGCAAATTTCAGTGTGTGGCGTCGAAGCCACAGGTACACGAGCGCGGCTACCGCGGCGAATGCCCATAATGCCGTCATCCAGGCGGCATCGTAGACGCCGGAATGCGCTTTCCCGCTTCCGGCCACGCCCTCGACCGCGGTAGCGACAATCAATGATGCGGTAATGAAGGCTGTGAGTCCGAAAGCGAGATTGCGGAAAAGTCGGGTGGTGGAGTTCATCTACGGAAAGTCCGCTGGAGATGTTGTTCTATATTGTTGTATATTATATATTATTGTGTGTAGGGATGCCGCGGGGGCAATCAGATTGCATCCAGGAAAGTGACTATGGCGTCGCGGTCGGCTTTCTTGAGTTGGCGGAAGCGCTCGATGCTGTAGCGGGCGTCGCTTTGCGGCGAATAGCCGTGCCACATTATGGCCTCCATGGTGGTGCGTGCGCGGCAGTCGTGCAGGCGGTCGGCCGTTGAGGCGCCGGTTACCTTCTGATGCAATCCGCGGCCCCAGAGAGGAGTAGTGCGGCACCACCCGGTGCGGATGTCGTTGGCCATGTGGAGTTTGTGCTGCACCATGTCGGTGTAGGGCCATATCGTCTGATAGGGATAGCGCGGGAGTTCGTCGCCGGTGAAGAAGCGGGCCGGATCGCGCACACGGTCGGCGCCGGTCTGCCACGAGGGGCGGTGGCAGTAAGCGCATCCTATTTCCTCGAAAATCTTTTTCCCGCGTGCCACCTCGGGGTTGTCGATGTCGCGCACGGCCGGAACGGCCAGTCCGCGGTGCCATACCATGAGGTCGGTATACTCATCGTCGGACATCTCGACATCCAGATTTTTAGAGTTGAGATAATTAAGGATGCGGGTTTCCATCGTGCCGTTCCACCATTCGGGATGTTTATGCTCCGGGTCGATGGCTGCAAGATATTTGTCGAATCCGGCCTGGACCTTGGGGTCGCGTGCCGAATAAGAGGCCCACGTTCCGGCGGCGTCGAGATAGTGGTAGCGGCGGTCGTAGCGGGTCACGTTGGTGATGTTCCAGATCGCGTTGGCGCCTGCGGCATCCTGGAGCGGCCCACGCGACAGGGCGTAGGTGAAACGACGGGGATAGGGAGTGCCGTCGCCCTGCAGGGAGTTGGCATACTGACTCTTCCACTGCCCGTCGGCATAGAATGCCGGATTGAGGCCGTTGGGAAGAAGCCCGTCAGATTCCTCAAGGCGATATTGGGCAAGCAGGTCGGAGTCGTCGATGGCATCGAGGAGTCCGGTGCCGTAGATGCCGATTGTGCTTTCGAGTTTCACTTCATAGGGTTCGGGAAGGGTGTAGCCCTGGCGCACCACATATATGGCGTCTTCGGGCATCGTCACTTCCGGATACTGCAGTGCGTAGGTCTCTCCGTCGGGGAAGCGGTTGCCCCACTCGTCGGTGGCGTCGATCCAGCTGACGCGGATGCGGCTTTCGTCGACCGGTGCCGAGAATGGCGCTACGGCATGGCTCTGGGGCATGCCGGCGAGCCAGCTCACATAGCCGTCGGTCTGTGGATTGTAGACCACGAGCAGACATCCGTTGCCTATCTCGTCGGTGCGGAAAGAGCCGGCCTCTACTCGTTTGCCGTGGCCGTAGCCGGGGTGGCAGTGGATGCATGAGGTGCGGATATACACCGGCCCGAGGCCGGAGCGCACTCCCGAGGCGTTGGTCATGAACGGTTTCTCGAAAATTGCCTCGCCGTTTTTGAAGCTCTGGTAGAGTCCGGCTTCCTCTACGGCCGGGGCGGGCTGTTCGAGGGCGTTGGAGGTGGCGAGAAAGGAGGTTCCGAGTTTTCCGCCGGCATAATACCATTCCGGCTTCTCCGAGGCGGAGGGAGTCTCGTTGATGAGTTCTTCCTCCGTGTCGGTGCAGCCTGCAAGCAGCGGCAGTGCCGGAATAAGGGCGGCGATGATTCGCGTTTTCATTGTGGTGATGAAATTAGCGGGTTGATTACTGGCGGGCGAGTTCCGTCATCACTTTCTCGAGCGAGGTGGCCAGAGCGTTGGTGGCCGTTATCGCGGCGGCTGCCTCGGCGCCGCGTGCCGTCGATTCGAAAGGCTCGGGGATGGTGCCTATGGCCGCAATGGCGCGGTCGATGGCGTCGCGCACTTCGGTGTCGAGCGACTGGTTGACCGAAGCGATGTAGGCCGAAATAGAGGCGTCGCCCTGGCGGGAACCGCAGTAGGAGTTGCGTATCGAGCGGATATTGTCCTGAAAATCCTCGATGGAGTTAAGGCTGTAGGGCGACTCGATATAGTTGCGGTCGGCGAGCGACGTGCCGATATGCGGGCGTCCGATTTTGGTGTTGGCTACCTCGTCGGCAATGTCGATACAGCCCTGGATGATCTCCTCGGCCACTTCCTGGTAGGTTTTGTAGATGGAGCCTGCCTGACCGGCGTTGATCATCATCGCGCCGTGGTTCTTCCCCTTGTCGAGGTCGGCCTCGTCGAGTATCTCCTGCTTGCGGTCGCTGACGTTGGATGTGCCTGCCCAGCAGGCTTCGAGGCATACGCATTGGTTACGCAGGTCTTCGGCCACCATGAGCAAGTATTTAATCTCTTCGGGGGTATAGTTGAGCGAGTGGAGCCGCGACGACTGCTTGTCGGGTGTAAGCTCGAAGAGCATGTATTCTATGGAGTGGAAACCGAGGAGTCCGTAGGCGAAATTGTTGTCGATTGTATAGTCGGCGCCGTTGCGGATTTCAGTCAGCATGCGGTCCATCGCGTCCTTGTCGAGCGGCCATGAGTCGATGTGGGGGTCGATGTTGTGGTCGGCGGCCGGCCCGAAGAGGAAAGCTTCGGAAAGCTCCCAGTAGCGGCGCGACTCCTTCCAGGCGTCTGCGGCCTGGCGTATGTCGGATTCCGTAAGCTGGCCTGCGGAGTGGTGGTCGCTTATTGTCACGCAGTTGTCGTAGAGAGTTATGGCTGCGTCGGCCATCCCTTTGTAGGTTGGCTTGACGGTATGGGCTACGTAGGCCTCGGCGGCCTGCCGGAGCATCGTTTCCTTGGAGTTTTCGTCGTCGGGGGCATCCTCGGAGTCGGAGCAGGCGCCGAGGGTCAGTGCGCCCAGAAGCAGTGCCAGGGCGCGGAAAGATGTTTTTGCTGTCATATAGGTATGCTTGTTTTGGTTGTTTTTCAAAGAAGGGAATCAGAGAAACCATCCGGCGTAGGCTATGCCCAGCGATATGGCGGGTTCCCGGTTGTATTTGCTGTCGAGCAGGCCGATGGAGTATTCGCCTTTAACCACGATCTGCGGAATCGGGTAGTAGTTGATGCCTGCGGCCACGCGCTGGCGTCCGCACCATTCGTATTCCAGGTCGCCGCCGTCCATGCGCAGCATCGAGTCGTAGTAGTCGTAGCGCGCGAAGAGATAGAACTTCTGTTTCGACTCGCGAAGGCGCGGCGAAAGGCTGAAAAAGTCGTATCCGGCCTCGATGCCGGCGGCAATGGCGTCGGAGGCCACTTTCTGCTTTTTGGAAGGCGATTTCGACGACATCCCCATGTTGAAGGCCGTGATATGGCGGGCGTCGGAGAGGTGGCCGTAGTCGAAGTTGCCGCGGGCGAGCACGCCGTGGCCTTCATAACGGAAGTCGAACGAACCGATGGCGACCGTACCCTTCACGCCATCGTTTTTTTCGCTCGCGGTCGGTGCCATCGTGTTGCGGAAGGAGTTGCCTACATAGCCCGAAAGCGAGAGGCGAAGGCCTTTTACCGAATAGTTGTCGATTCGTACGGCTCCGGCATAGGAGTTGGCAATCTTGAATTCGTAGGGTGAGGCCGATCCGTCGTGAATCCATCCCTGCGAGCCGAAGCGCTCGCTGTCGAGGCCGGGCATGAACATGGCTTCGTAGCGCCAGTCGCCGGCGCGGCCCCATACGGAGACTCCGATTTCGTGCCAGGTGCAGGGCATAATGGTGTTTTCACCTTCCGGGCGGTATACGCCGAAAAACTCGGTGGGCATATGGTGGGAGTTGGTAGCTCCTACAGGCACTACCATCATACCCGCCCTTACGTTGAGTTGCGGCATGAAGGATTTCTGCAGCCAGAACTGCTCGAGGGCAACTTCGCCCCCACGCTCTACCTCCGTCTCGTATTCGCCTCCTTCCTCGTTCTCGAATTCCACGGCGCTTTCGGTGCCTCCGTGCTCGAATTCGATTTCCGAACTGAACGACCACCCTTTGCCGAAGTCGTAGCCAAGAAATATCACCGCGTGGGGAATGTCGAATCTTCCGTGGCTGCGGGCGTCGCGGTATGTTTCGGGCGTGACGTAGCGCAGATAGCTGTCGCTGTAGAAGTTGCGGCTGAAGGCCACTTCGCCGTAGCCGCCTACGTGGATGCGGCTGAGCCACGCGGGCCGGTCGGATGTTTTTTGTTCGGATGAGGCGGTTTCCTCGCTGTGTGCCAGTGCGATAGGCGATGCAAGCATCATTGCGGATACAGAGGCCGCCAATGTGATGGATCTGGTCATGTTTTTTTCCGTTGCAGTGGTTGTGTTGAAATTCCGCTGCAAAGTTATGGCCATAATTTTCCGCCCGCAATCGCTAAAATTTGGTAATTTTAACTATCGCCGGTGCTCTTATCCCGCTCCGGAAATACTCACTTTTAACTATTGGCATCGCCGCCCCGGCGTAGTGTCAGAGCGTCAGGCGGGCGCCCATTGTGAGCTGGAGCCAGTCCGACGGCCGCAGATAGCTGTTGGAGACGGCGCTGAGGAAATAGATGTCGCATGTACCCAGTTCGTAGTATACCGACAGAGCTCTCGGTTTCCGTCGGCGCAGTGTTGCCGTCGCCCCGGGCAGATGCCATTCCAGACGCTGCCCCAGCGATAGATTGAGCCTTACTTTGGTCGGCAGCACATAATACCCCTTCTCGTATCGGTCGGGTTGCTTTACCCAGAATTTTTTGCTGACTACGGTTGTCAGATAGAAACTCGTGGTGAGCGGCCGCAGGTAGATGTTTCCTTTCAGATGCACGTTCCATGGCACGAAATTCTCCTTCAGAGCGAGCGAAACTTTGGCTGCCGAGGAATCATAGCGCGGTACGTAGCCCACGAACAGCTCCGTCTCGAAGCGTTCCTTGGTGCCGTAGATCCACCCCGCTCCGGCCGATACGGCGCCCATCCCGCCCCCCGACTGCACGGCCACGCTGCGCGGCCGCAGGTCGATGGCAGACACCCCTTGCGCTGCAAGAAGTGCGGCTGCAAGCACCACCTTAAAACTCCACGACTTGATATTCATAGCTTTCGTCCGCGTTGAGGGTGAACACGAGGTAGCTCCGCTTGGCAACCGTGGCACACTGGTAGTACATCACTCCGTCGCCGAAAAATTCGTCGGCGCTTACGTTGTGACCGTGGCCGTAGACGCACATCTGCAGACCCGGCATCTCCCGGATGAGTGCCTGGAATTCTTCCGCCACGTTGTTGTTGAACTGCTCGCTGCCGGGGCACGCGTGCATCAGCACAACGGTCTTTTCTATTCCGGCGCCCCTGGCGTTTGCCACTTCGCGGCGTATGAACCCGAAGTCTGGCACCGGCTCCGAGGAGTCGAACTCCAGCGCGTTGGTATTCAGGCATAGAAAGCGGGTGTTGCCGGCTGTGAACGCGAAGTTCAGCTCGCCGAACACCGCCCGGTAGGCCTCCACCCCCGTGGCCAGGCAGTCGTGATTGCCGATTACGGCCACGTAGGGCATCGCCAGCCCGTTTAGAATGTCGCGTTGCCAGAGAAATTCCTTGGTGGTGCCGTAGTCGGTGAGGTCGCCTCCGTGGAGCAGGAAATCTATGTCGCCGCGCGCGTTGATTGCTTCTACGGCATCGGCGGTCTCGTCGTAGCATTTCTGGGTGTCGGAAATCACGGCGAAGCGCATCGACGTGCGCCCGCGCATGGCCTCGGTAATCATGGCTATATTCTTCTCCGTGAGGTTCTTTTCTCCGGTCACGTGTACGTCGTATGGATGACTGACAAGCATGTCGCATGCAGGGAACAGCAACAATGCTGCGGTTGCCGGAAGGACACAACGGACTATTCTTCGGATATTCATCGGAAGTGGCTGGGGTGTTGGGGGTAGCTGTAGGCTGCCTTTATTCGGGCTTATGGTTGCGGTACGCCACGGGCGACAGTCCCGTATGGCGCTTTACGTATTTGCCGAAAAACGACAGGTTGGGAAATCCCATCGCGTCGGCAATCTCCTTCACGGATTTGTCCGAGTGGCGGAGATGATGCTTTACGATTTCTATCGTGTGGTCGTTAATCCAAGATGTCGCTGTGCGGCCGCTCACACTTCTCACTACATGTGAGAGATATTTCGATGAGTAGCACAGCCGGTCGGCGTAGTAGCCTACCGAGCGGTGCGTTCCGTCGTCGGTGGCTACGGCTTTGATGAAGTTCTTGCACACAATGGTGGCGCGCCGCATTTCTCCGGAATTGCTGTGGCTCTCGGTAAGACGTCCGGCCATCTCGGTCATTATCTCGCAGAAAAAGGCGGCAAATATCCCCTGCATGATCTTTCTTTTGAAACATCGGGCGGAGTCGGCGGCCTTGCGCGATATTATGTTGCCGTAGAGCATCAGCACGTCTGAGTCAAGCTGGGTGGCCGATACCGATCGCAGTGGCGATTCACGCACATATTCCACAATGCTTTCAACCTTTCCTTCTCCCAAAAGGAGACCCTCCATGAAGGCTGGCGAGAATCCGAACACTTTTACACGGTGGGTATTGCTGAGCATAGCGTCGCTTATTATCGAAGTTGGCAGGCACGTCAGCATGTCGCCGCGCTGCAGCCTGTAGACAACGTTGTTGACCGTTATCTCCAGCCGCCCTTCTATGCAGAACACTATCAGGCAGAACGCCACACGGATGCATTCCTCGCCTCCCATTACGTCAGCCAGACTGTTGCCGCACATCACGTACTCGTCGACATAGTCTGCCATATATGCTTTTCCCTCTATATCCTTTATGGAGATGGTTTTTATCCGGCCGTCCGGATTATATGGTCGCTGAGAAGTTCCCATGGCGCTTTGTGATTTAGATGTTTAATGAATCCTTTTTTAGGAATGGTTTGAACAACCTTTTCTGCTGTCTGACTTTTTTCATTGGCAAATTTCGCAAGAAAACATCACACGGCTTTTATCCGATACGCCGCGATATTGTCCCTTTTCGCCTTCCGGGTTGTCCGTTTTCTCCTTTGTAGTGGTGAAATCTGCCAATCCCTTCCATAATGGTGAAGTCCGCCAATTCCTGTTGCAACAATGAAATCCGCCAATCCCTTCCGAAATGTTTAAGTCCGGAAATTTCCGTCGGCACCTGCAAATTTATCTGCGCTCCGGGCTTCAGCTCTGGTCTTGTCCTGTGTCATGGCCGGGAGGCTCTGCGGCTCTATTGTTTTATTGCCGGTTTTCGGTGTAGATTTTCTGGCGGATTTTCTGAAGATGTTCTGGGTCTGCGAAATTTTTTTGAAAAAAGTTGTCGAAAAATTTGGAGGGGATTAAGAAAGTGCGTACCT
>URAU01000015.1 GCA_900545955.1 uncultured Porphyromonadaceae bacterium | reverse complement strand
TACCCGTATAACCCCACCTTATTATTTTTCCCTTTCGGTCGGTGGTGGGCGGCGGGGCGGTCGTTTCCGTTTTCAAAGGCTCTTTTGCACGGGGCGGTCGGATACAAGGTTTTCCCGATAAATACGCTCGCAGCGAAGCGAGAGGAAGATTTATCGGGAAACGGCGCAGCCGCTTGACCTTTTAGCCGACATAAAGCCCCGTGCTTGCTTTGCCTTTGTAAACGGAAATGATTGCTCCGCTTTCCTCTGAAAAGAGGAATAGAACCTGCAATATATATCACCATAGTGATAGGTTTGCATGTTGGTATGCTGGTATGTTTGCATGTTGGTATGTTGATATGTTGGTATATCATCACGCTTTCCAACGGCTGTTGGGCTTGCCGTCCGAAACAACCGACACGAATACCGCCGTTTTCTCTTTTCGCCCGTGTATAATCCTTTCCAATAATGCCCTGCGGACTTTCGCCGCCCCGAACGATTCGACACGGAAAGCGAGGGCGGCTATCGTTTCGAGGTTGTAAACCTCCGCGCTGTATCTGTCCGATATGCGGATAATGCGCTTTATGTCATATATACTCAAAACTCCGCTTTTGCAGAGTGCCTTTATCCCTGCCCGAACCGTCGGGACGATAACCCCGAACAGTTCGCAGATTTCCCACTCGGTCATGGCGGTTGCACCTATATCGTTCGGCAGGAAGATATTGCCCTGCTCGTCCATCGTGATAATATTCCTTTTTTCTTTCATCGGGATTCTGTTTTTAATTAGATGGCTCGGCAGATATTCTTCTCCATATCTTCCAACTTGTGCGACAAGGTTTCCATGTCTTGGCTTATCTTCTGGGCGGTGATTTTGGCGTAAATTTGGGTGGTCTTTATGTTGGTATGCCCTAAAAGACGGCTCACCGTTTCGATGGGTACGCCGTGCGATAAAAGTACGGTCGTAGCGTTCGTGTGGCGTGCAACATGGTAGGTCAAACGTACCTTGAAGCCGCATTGTCTGCCTATCTCTTTAAGTATCTTGTTGCAACTTCCGTTGCTCGGAACGGGGAAAACATGACCGTCCCTTGCCAGCCCCTTGTATTTCTCCATGATACGCTTGGGAACGTCCAAAAGACGAATGTTCGATTCGGTGTTGGTTTTCTTTCTTCGGGTGATTATCCACAGATTGCCGTCGAAGAATGTTTGCAGGCGGTCAATGGTAAGGTTCTTCACGTCCGAATACGCCAAACCCGTAAAAACAGAAAAGACGAACAAGTCCCGTACAAGCTCGTGGGTGGCGTTCTTCATCGGTGCGTCCATGAGCGTCTGTATCTCCGTTTGGGTGAGGTAGCCCCTATCCACGCTTTCGGGAGAGTTGATATATCCCGCAAAGGGGTTGAACGGCAAACGCCCGTCGTTCCTCGCAATGGAAACGATGTGTTTCAACACAATCATGTAGCCCCACACGGTATTGGTGCGGCATTTCTTCTCCGTGCGCAAAAAATACTCGAAATCGTTGATGAATGTGAGGTTGAGTTCCTTTAACGGGATGTCCTCACGCTTGTAGGCATGGGGCAGGAACTCCCGAATATGGTTGCAGACCGTCCGATAACGGGTAAATGTCCCCTGCGCCCTGCTGTGTCCGACTTTCTTCTCAAACTCGGCGTTGTGCTGCTCGAACAGCTTCAACAAGGTTTCCTGCTTAACGCCGATACCGAGATAGGCGTCTTTGAGTTTGGCGGCGGTAACATAACCGTCCGTCTGCATCAGTTCTTGATAACGGCGGTTTACATCCACACGGATTTTATCTACCGCAAGGTTGATTCTCTGCGCTTCGACGCTCTTGCCCGAAGCACGGCTGTTCTTCACGTCCCACAACCGTGGGGGAACGTCCATCTTGCAACTGAACTGTTTAATCTCGCCGTCCACCGTGATACGGCACATCAGAGGCAGGTTGCCGTTCGGCTTCTCGCTGCCTTTCTTCACGTAAAATAATACCTTGAATGTACTTCGCATACTCACTCCTTTTTTTGGTTACAAAATTAGTTATTAGTGAGTTACCGACAGCTATGCAAATCGATGCAAAACGCAGAAACAGAAGTATTTAGCAAGAAATCTGCACCCGTTACGGGAGTAATGAGGTGGTAACTGAACTTCTGCACCGTTTGGCTTCGAGGTGGCATTTCGTTGGCTCTGCTCCATAGAAAAACAAAGCGTAACGAACGCTGTATCAGCTAATTCGCTACGCTTTGCCCAAATTTGCTTTTTCGCTATGTGTTTATTTTATACTTTCCTGATCTAATTATTTCAATATTTCCGCGGTAAAATTTTCGAATCTTTTCCTCTCTTCATCAGTCGTGTAGACATCTACACTCCTTCTTCATCGAGAAAAATCTCCTGAAAATTTTCCTCCCGGAAATATTAAAAAAAATTTCGACCAGTTACTTACCGACTGTTTACTGAATATAAACATGCCGACTTCTCCGTAGGTTCGCCGTGAGATTGCCTGTTTGCTGATTTGTTGATTCGATTGGCGTCGCATACGGTAATTTTGCCATATCATGATTGCAAATGAGCGGGGGAATTAGTACTTTTGCAGGTGAAGAGAATACACCCGATGCTCAAGAGGGGTGGCAGTCGGCCCGGTTGGCGGGCGGCTGTCTGAGATTATACCCTTTGAACTTGACGCGGCCAGCACCGCCGGAAGGAGTTTGAGCGCTTCCTCCCCACAGTTCCGCCTCCGGAATCGCTTTTGCGGAATCCCCGACGGAAAAAGATGCCGACCGTTGCCCCCAGTGCAGCGGTTTTTTGCGTTTATAGGGGGTGGTACGATAGTCGGATGCACCGGGGTGCATCCCTACAATATGGGATAACCGACAGATTATTTGAAATGTAACTGCATATAGTAATGGAAGTTGAAATAAACAAACGGACGGTTACGGTGGATGCCGAGGCGGTGCCGACGCTCGCGGCGCTGCTGAAGGCCGAACGGCTCGACGGATCGGGTCAGGCTGTGGCCGTCGACAATACGCTGGCTCCGCGCTCGCAGTGGGCGGAGATGCCGCTGCGCGAAGGGATGAAAATCACCGTAATACGCGCTGTGTGCGGCGGATAACATTCGGAATATGAGACTTATAGCCATAACTCCGACGTATTTCTACCCCGGCGAGGCGCAGGCGATTGCCGATGCGCTGACGGCCGGAGGTTTCTGGCGCGTGCACATCCGCAAACCCGGCTCGTCGGTCGAAGAAATCATGCGGCTCGTTGAGGGGATACCTGCCGAGTTTCGCCAAAGGCTTACACTCCACGACCATCAGGAGCTCGCTGCTCGACTGGGTGTGGGCGGCGTTCAGCTGAACGGCCGATGCGTGGCTGTGCCCGAAGGGTTGACGGGATTCGTGAGCCGCGGGGCGCATTCACCTGCCGAGGCGGTGGAAGCCGCCAAGTCGGCCCACTATGTGCTGCTCAGCCCCATGGCGCCGTCGATGTCGAAGCCCGGCTACCAACCCGCCTACAGTTTCGATGAACTGGCCGCCGTGGCCTCGGAGAAAATATTTGCTCTCGGGGGCGTGACGCGCGAGCTTCTGCCGCGCATCGAAGCCGCCGGATTCGGTGGCGCGGTGCTCCTGACCGACGCATGGCGACGGCCAATCGACCCGGAGCATTTTGCCCTACAGTTTATCACGCATCCTACGGAGGCGCTTGATGTGGCCGAGGGGGCGCGGCTCGCCCTTGAAGGTGGGTGCCGCTGGATTCAGCTGCGCCACAAGGACGCCGACACCGAAACGCTCCTCGACGAGGGGAGCCGCATCGCGGCGCTCTGCCGCGAATTCGGGGCGACTTTCATTATAGATGACCACGTGGAGCTTGTAGACCGGCTCGGTGCCGACGGCGTGCATCTGGGGCAGAACGATATGCCCGTGGCCGACGCACGGCGCATCCTCGGTCCCCGGAAAATCATCGGCGCCACGGCCAACACCTTCGAGACCCTTCTTGAAGCCGCCCGCGCCGGAGCTGACTACGCCGGGGTCGGCCCCTTCCGCTTCACCTCGACAAAGAAGAATCTCGCGCCCACGCTCGGCCCCGGGGGCTACGATAATATTATGGGAGAGTGCCGCAGAAATGGCGTCCGCATCCCCGTGGTGGCCATCGGTGGAATCGTCCCGGCCGACATTCCCGCGATACTCCGTACCGGAGTCAGCGGCGTAGCCATCAGTTCCACGATTCTCGGCAGTCCCGACCCGGCGGCAACCACCCACGAAATTATTAATCTGATAAACAACAATATACATAAATCTGAACAATGGAAAAACTTGTAATAGGAGGTAAGGAATTCACCTCGCGCCTGTTTGTAGGCACCGGAAAATTCCGCAGCAACGAGCTTATGGCCCGCGCCATCAAGGCCTCGGGTTCGCAGATGGTCACTGTAGCCATGAAGCGCATCGACATGGACAACCGCGAGGACGATATGCTGCGCCACGTGGTGGCCGAGGGGGTGCAGTTGCTCCCCAACACCTCGGGCGTACGCAACTCCGACGAGGCCGTGCTGGCCGCCCAGCTGGCCCGCGAGGCTTTCGGTACCAATTTCATAAAACTTGAAATCCACCCCGACCCGAAATATCTGCTCCCCGACCCCGTGGAGACCCTGCTCGCCACCGAGAAGCTTGCGAAGATGGGTTTCGTGGTGCTTCCCTACATCCAGGCCGACCCGGTGCTCTGCAAGCGTCTTGAGGAGGTGGGTTCAGCCGCCGTGATGCCGCTTGCCGCCCCCATCGGCTCGAACAAGGGGCTCGTGACCCGCGACCTGCTGAAAATCATCATCGAGCAGAGCCGCGTGCCCGTGGTGGTCGACGCCGGACTCGGCGCACCCTCCCACGCCGCCGAGGCGATGGAAATCGGCGCGGATGCCGTGCTGGTGAATACAGCTATCGCCGTGGCCGGCGACCCCGTGCGCATGGCTCGCGCATTTGCCGACGCCACCGTGGCCGGCCGTGAGGCTTTCGAGGCCGGACTCGGCGCCGTAGGCTCCTACGGCGAGGCCACATCTCCTCTCACTTCGTTTCTCGACTGATTCTCAGATAGATTTGATATAAAAAGCATAAATGTTTTCCGACTATTTAGCTGAACATTACGACTGGGATGAAACCACCGCCCGCATCCAGGCCATGACGTCTGCCGACGTGGAGCGTGCCCTGGCCAAGGAGCGCCTGACCGACACCGATTTCATGGCGCTGATTTCGCCTGCGGCCGCCCCGTATATCGAGCAGATGGCGCGCCGCAGCCGCGCCATAACCGAACAGCGCTTCGGCAAGACGGTTTCGATATTCATCCCAATGTACATAACCAATTCCTGCACAAACTCCTGTGTATACTGCGGCTTCAACCGCCACAACATGATTCCGCGCGTAATCCTCACACCCGAGCAGATCGAGGCCGAGTGCAAGGCCATCAAGGCCATGGGGCCGTTTGAGAATCTGCTTATCGTGACCGGCGAGAATCCGCTCGCCGCCGGAACCGACTACATAGAGAAAGCGCTCCAGGTGTGCCGTCCCTATTTCAGCAACCTCACTATCGAGGTGATGCCGCTTTCGACTGAAGACTATGAGCGGCTTACGCATTCGGGTCTCAACGGCGTAATCTGCTTCCAGGAAACCTACAACCGCGCCCGCTACAAGGTGTATCATCCCGCCGGGATGAAGTCGAAGTTCGAATGGCGCTGCGACGGCTTCGACCGCATGGGGATGGCCGGTGTCCACAAAATCGGAATGGGGGTGCTCATCGGTCTGGAGGATTGGCGCACCGACGTAACCATGATGGCACGCCATCTGCTTTATCTGCGCAAAAACTACTGGAAGACAAAGTATTCCGTAAACTTTCCGCGCATGCGGCCGTCGGAGTCGGGCTTCCAGCCCAACGTAGTGATGTCCGACCGCGAGCTGGCACAGCTCACCTTCGCCTTCCGCATCTTCGACCCCGATGTTGACATCTCATACTCCACCCGCGAAGACCACGCCTTCCGCAACAACATGGCTACGCTCGGCGTAACAACAATGAGCGCCGGGTCGAAGACCGATCCCGGAGGCTACGCCACATATCCCGACTCGCTTGAGCAGTTCGCCATCAGCGATCCCACCAGTCCCACCGCCGTTGCTGCCGACCTCCGCTCCCTCGGCCGCGAACCGGTGTGGAAAGACTGGGACCGCGTGTTCGACTGATTGCTTAACCGACTTAACTATCTGTTATTATGGCCGCAAGCCACGAGACATTGCCATCCGAGCGCTATTCGCGCCAGACCATGCTCCCTCAGATTGGGCTCGAAGGACAGGAGCGCCTGAGAGCCGCCCGGGTACTAATTGTAGGACTTGGAGGCCTCGGTGCGCCCGTGGCCACCTACCTGGCCGGAGCCGGGGTGGGGCATATCGCGCTCTGCGACCCCGACACCGTGAGCCTGAGCAACCTCCAGCGCCAGACGCTCTACGCCGAGGCAGACCTCGGCAAGCCGAAGGCCGAATGCGCCCTCAGTCGCCTCCGGGCGATGAACAGCGAAATCGAGCTGACGGCTGTGCCAGAGGGGATTACGCCGGAAAACGCCCGGCGGCTCGTCGACGACTGCGAGCTGGTGGTGGACTGCACCGACAATTTCGCCACGCGCTATCTGATCGACGATACCTGTGCGGCCGCCGGTCGACCGTGGGTCTACGGAGCCATAGGCGAATTCTGCGGCCAGGTGGCAGTGATGAATCTGCCTCCGAGGCAGCGCCGCCTCACCAATCTTTTCCCCGACCGCGAGGTGCTGACCGGCGTACCGCTGAAAACGTCAGGCGTAATCGGCGCCGTGCCCGGTGCGATAGGTGCCATCCAGGCGTGCGAGGCCATCAAGGTGATTACCGGGTGCGGCGAGCCGCTGGCGGGGCGCCTATTCTTCCTCGACCTGCTGTCGCTGCGCTCCGAGATTATCGATTTCTAAAAATCCCTTCCAAACTTCAATAAAACAACCGATTCCCAATGTCAACCGAAACTGAAAAATCCTGGAGCCAAGAGGCGTGGGCCAAGTCGCTCCCCGTCTACGAGCGGATACTGCAACTGCCGTTCCTTCAGCGGCTTGCCGAAGGAACGCTCCCGCGCGCTTGCTTCAATCACTATATCGGCCAGGATGCCCTCTACCTCAACGAATACTCGCGCGTGCTCGCCCACATCGCCTCGCGCGTGCCCTCGCCCGAACTGATGGACACCTTCCTACGGTTCGCCCGCGACGGTGTGATGGTCGAAAAGAGCCTCCACGCCCTCTTTGTCGACGGTACACCCGACCAAATGTCGGACACCTGCCTGCACTATACATCCCTGCTCAAGGCTCAGGCGCTTGAGGATGTCGCCGTGGAGTGCGCCGCAATCCTGCCGTGTTTCTGGATTTACCGCGAGGTGGGACGCCACATCATCGCTACCGCACGAATGGAAGGAAATCCCTACGCCGCCTGGATTCAGACCTATGCCGACGAGGGGTTCGACGCCTCGACCAACCTCGCCATCGATATCTGCGACCGGCTTGCCGCCGATGCTCCAGCCGAGACGCGCCGGCGCATGACGGAAGTTTTCTATCAGGCCTCGCGTATGGAGGAGGCATTCTGGCAGGCACCTATGCAGTTCGCTGCACCGCTAAACTATACCGATAATGAAAAAGCATAAGATAGGATTGACAATCGCCGGCAGCGACCCCTCGGGGGGCGCCGGTCTGCAGGCCGACATCAAGACTTTCTCTGCGCTCGGGGTGTTCGCCACCTCGGCCGTCGTGGCCGTCGTGGATGAGAATACCGTTGGAGTCTACGGCGTACATCCCATCCCGGTGAACTTCGTGGAGGGGCAGATACGCTCCGTAATCGACGACCTCGGCGTTGACGCCGTGAAAATCGGCATGCTCCACAGCTCGGAACTTATCCGCACCGTGCTCCATACGCTTCAGAGCTATCCCGATGTGCGCAATATCGTGCTCGATCCGGTAATGGTGGCCACTTCGGGCGACGCGCTTTTACAGCCCGAGGCCGTGTCCACGCTGCGCGACGAACTGATACCTTATTCGCGCGTAATCACGCCCAACCTCCCCGAAGCATCTTTGCTGCTGGGCGAGACGGTCGACCATCAGGACCAGCTGGAGGACGCGGCCCGCGAGCTTTCGCGGCTTACCGACTCAAAAGTGTCGGTAATGCTCAAAGCCGGACACCTTACGGACAATGAGTTGACCGACATATTCTACAATGCAGAGACGGGACGCTCGATGCGCCTCACGTCGCCGCGCGTGCGCACCGAAAACACCCACGGTACGGGCTGCACGCTCTCGTCGGCCATCGCCGCTTATCTGGCCAAGGGCGCCGACCTCGACACGGCCGCACGGCTGGGCAAGGAATACCTCGCCGGAGCCATCGCCGCCGGAGCGCAGTATGCCATAGGCCACGGTCACGGGCCGGTGCATCATTTCCATCCGTTCTATTGATTTCCCGAAAGACGGGGGCGGCGGTCAGCTCACCGGGAGGGCGTGAATCTCCTGGAGGATGTCGACCGCCGTATCCACCGAGGGGACGTTTGCAATCGAGAAGCTGCGCTTGCCGCCCTTCTCGCGGATTTTCACGCGCAGCGGATTCTGCTGCAGGTAGGTAATCAGGCGTCCGAACATCGGGCTCTGATAGTAGGCCTTGTTCGATTCGTCGACAAAATAGAGGTACATAAGCCCCTGCTTGAGCGAGATTTTCTCGATACCGAGCTGACGGCCGAGGCGCCGCAGCCGCGGCACGCGGATAAGTTCGGCCGTTTCGGGCGGAATCTTCCCGAAACGGTCGATAAGGTTCGACTGGAACTCCATCAGATCCATCTCGCGGTCGATATTGTCGAGTTCGCGGTAGAGGGCGATGCGCTCGCTCTCCTGCGGCACGTAGTCGGCCGGGAGGAGCAGTTCCATATCGCTCTCGATGGCGCAGTCGGCCACGAATTCCTCCTCTTCGGGGCGCTCGGCCTTCAGCGTGTCGGAGAATTCCTCGGTGCGCAGTTCCGTTACGGCTTCCTTAAGAATTTTCTGGTAGGTCTCGTAGCCCAGATCGGCTATGAAGCCGCTCTGCTCGGCGCCGAGCAGGTTGCCGGCGCCACGTATGTCGAGGTCCTGCATGGCTATGTGGATGCCGCTTCCGAGGTCGCTGAAACTTTCGATGGCCTGTAGGCGACGGCGCGCTACGGGCGTGAGCGGAGTGCCCGGAGGCACCATCAGGTAGCAGAACGCCTTGCGCGAGGAGCGGCCGACGCGTCCGCGCAGCTGATGCAGCTCGCTCAGGCCGAAGTTCTGGGCGTTGTTTACGATGATGGTGTTCACGTTGGGCATGTCGATGCCGCTCTCCACAATGGTAGTGGCCAGCAGAATATCGTAGTCGTGGTTGGCGAAGTCGAGAACGGCCTTCTCGAGCTGTTCCGGGGGCAGTTGGCCGTGGGCCACGAGCGTGCGCGCGTCGGGTACTACGCGCTTCACCATCTGCTCGAGCTGGTATAGACCCTCGATGCGGTTGTTGATTATGAATGTCTGACCGTTGCGGCTAAGCTCGAAATTGAGCGCTTCGGCCAGGATGTCGTCGGTGAGGGTGTTGACGGAGGTGAGGATGGGGTAGCGGTTTGGCGGCGGAGTGGTTATGGCCGAGAGGTCGCGCGCGCCCATAAGCGAGAACTGGAGCGTTCGCGGAATCGGAGTCGCGCTCATGGTGAGCGTGTCGACGTTGACCTTCAGATGTTTGAGTTTCTCCTTTACGGCCACGCCGAATTTTTGCTCCTCGTCGATTACAAGCAGGCCGAGGTCGTGGAACTTCACGTCCTTCCCGACGATGCGGTGGGTACCGATCAGTATGTCGATCTTTCCCTCTGCGAGGTCGGCGAGAATCTGCTTCGCCTGCTTGCCGGTGCGTGCGCGCGAGAGATATTCCACCCTCACGGGGAAGTCGGCCAGACGGCTGCGGAAGGTGTTGAAATGTTGGTAGGCGAGCACCGTGGTGGGCACGAGCACGGCCACCTGTTTGCCGTCGGTGGCGGCCTTGAAGGCTGCGCGCACGGCTATCTCGGTCTTTCCGAAACCCACATCGCCGCAAATAAGGCGGTCCATAGGGCGCGGGCTTTCCATATCCTGTTTCACGGCGTTTGTGGCCGTAGTCTGGTCGGGAGTGTCCTCGTAGATGAATGAGGCCTCCAGCTCGTGCTGCAGATATGAGTCGGGCGAGAAACTGAACCCTTTCTCCTCCTTGCGCGCCGCGTAGAGGCGGATAAGGTCGCGGGCGATATCCTTGAGCTTGCTCTTGGTCTTCTCTTTCAGGCGGTTCCACGCGCCGGAGCCGAGTTTGTTGACCGTTGGCTCAACCCCTTCCTTGCCGCGGTATTTTGCGAGCTTGTGGAGCGAATGGATCGACACGAAAATGCAGTCGTTGTTCTTGTAGACGAGCTTTATCATCTCCTGGGTCGAGCCGTTGACCTGCGTGCGCAGGAGTCCGCCGAAGCGGCCTACGCCGTGGTCCACGTGGACGATGAAGTCGCCCGGCTCGATTGACTGCAGCTCCTTTAGCGAGAGGGCGAGCTTACCCGAGCGGGCGCGCTCCCCCTTGAGGGTATATTTGTGGAAGCGGTCGAAAATCTGGTGGTCGGTGAAGAAGCAGGCGCGGACGGTATGGTCCACAAACCCCTCGTGGAGTGTGGAGAGCACCGGTGTGAATGGGATTTTGTCGCCGCGCTCGTCGAAAATTGCGCGCAGGCGTTCAATCTGCTTCTCGCTGTCGCTTAGGATATAAAGAGTATAACCCTGTTCGAGCAGATGGGTGAACGAGGCCGAGATAAGGTCGAAATTCTTGTGGTAGAGTCCCTGGGGAGTGCAGCCGAAGTCGAGTGTGGCTGTGCCGCGCGCCGTGACGAGCTTTGCGGCCGGAGCAGCGGTGGAGTTTTGTGGCTGGGGCTCGTCGGAAATTTCGGCGTCGGGTGCTTTCTCGCCCGAGAAATGTATTTTCGCGAAAGTTTCCCATCGGGCGTGGAAGCGCTCCGGGTCGACGAGATTTTTCAGTGCGTTGGCGTCGCCTTCGTCGGCGAGCATCGAGGAGGTGCTGAAGGTTTCGCTGCATACGGCGTCGATGCGCCCGAGGGCGAACTGCTCGGAACGAACGCACAGAAGCGTGTCCGATGCTACGAAGTCGAGCAGGCTTTCGCCGGCGGAGTCGCTGTCGGTAGCCACGTTGGCCGTCACGGAGATGCTGTCGAGTTTGCGCTCGGAGAGCTGGGTCTCGATGTTGAATGTGCGGATCGACTCGATTTCATCGCCGAAGAGGTCGACGCGGTAGGGGAGTTCCGAAGAATAACCGAATATGTCGATTATAGAGCCGCGGATGGCGAAGTGGCCAGGTTCGTATACATAGTCCACCTGGCCGAATCCGTTGTCGAGAAGCCATTTGCGGGTGTCGTCGAGATTGATTTCCTCGCCTGCAGCCAGCCTGAGCGTATGAGCCGAAAGGTCGGCCTTGCGGGCCACCTTCTCGGCGATGGCCTCGGGGTAGGTGACTACGGCACGCAGCGCCTTGTCGGCGGGGTCGCCCAGGCGGTTGAGCGTCTCGATGCGCATAATCTGCGATGGAGGGTCGACCCTACCGTATTTAATATCGCGTTTGTAGGCCGATGGTAGCATAGCTACAGCCTGTTCGCCCAGCAGCCGAGAGAGGTCCTGATAAAGATATCCGGCGTCGTCGAGCGTATCGGCTACGATGACAACGGGGTGCGGAAGCGGGCCGATGGCTGCAAGCGCCATGGCAGCCGACGAACCGGAGAGTCCCTTGAATTCCACACGCTGACTGCCTGCCAGCTCTACGGCCTTGACGATGGCGCGCGAGCGGGCAGGCGTTATGAAAGCTGACTCAATTTCCTGAAGCTGCATTTCGGGGGATATGTACTGTCTGTCGGGAACTTATCTCTTTTTTGCGGGAGAAAGGATGGCACGGTAGCGCGTGGGGTCTGAAAGCACGGCTGCGGCCGAATCGAGCTCCTGGTCGGTTTTGAGAGAGGAAATTATAGCGCCGCGCTCGTAGTAGTAGCGCTGAAGGATTTCCGAGGCGAGATATTCGCTGATGAGCTTGCGGTTGAAATCAAGGTCGCGGTTGAGGTCGTGGTGAAGCAGCGTCTTGAGCGAGTCGAGTCCGGCCTGCACCTCGTCGTTGAGATAGCCTTCGGTTTCGGCGGCTTTCTGCAACTGCTCCATTATCATGTCGGTGGTGCGGTCGTATTTGAATTTGCCGGGGTCGATGAAGGCCTTGAATTCGTTGAAGATGGTATCGGTAATCTCAAACGCTTCGGGAGCGGCCACCGAGTCGTGGCGGGCGGCGTAGCGGTTGGCGAAGTCGAAACTCCAGTTGTCGCGGATTATGTTGTAGACCAGTCGGTTGCCCTCGGGCAGCTCGACCTTGATGTCGGGGGTGATACCGCCGCCGTCTCGCACTTCGCGGCCGGCGCGGGTATGCCATACGGTGGTGAGGCTGTCGGGGATACGGCCTACCGAGCCGTCGGGATTGCGGTGGGAGTAGTCGATGGCCTGAATGAGGCGTCCGGAGGGGATGTAGTATTTAGCGATGGTAACTTTCAGCATCCCGTTGTAGGGCAGCTGCTTGGTTGACTGCACGAGGCCCTTGCCAAACGAGCGTTCGCCCACTATTACGGCCCTGTCGAGATCCTGAAGGGCACCGGTGACGATTTCCGCCGCAGAGGCCGAGCCGGAGTTGACGAGAACGGCCAGGGGGATTTCGGTGTCGACCGGCTGATGGGTTGTCTTATAGATTTTTTCGTTGAGCAACCCCTTGCCGCGCGTGCGGAGCACCTCGGTGCCCTTCGGCACAAAAAGCCCTACCACCTGCACGGCGCTTTCGAGGAGGCCGCCCCCGTTGTTGCGCAGATCGAGAACGATGGATTTCACAGCCGGGTTCTTCTTGAGGTCGAGCAGGGCATCGCGGGTCTGGGAGAATGTCTTGTCGTTGAATGTGGTGATCTGGATGTATCCTATGCCGTCGCGTGCCACTCCGTAGTATGGCACGGGGTCCACGTCGATTTTCTCGCGCGTGATGGTGAAGTCGAGAATCGAATCCTCCACATACGGGCGGCGTACCGTCACCTTCACGTCGGTTCCGGCCTGTCCGCGCAGCTTCTTGCTCACTTCCGAGCTGGGCGATTTTGCCACGCTGTCGCCGTCGATTACGAGGAATACGTCGCCGGGACGCAGACCTGCGCGTTGCGATGGTGTGCCGAAGCGCGGCTCCGTAACCTGCACGCCCCCCTCCGGGCGCTGGTTGATGTAGCTGCCGATGCCGCCGTATTCGCCGGTCGAGATGGTGAGGAACTCATCTTGCTCCGATTCGGGAATGTATTCCGTGTATGGGTCTATCTCGCCCAGCATGGCGTCGATGGCGGTTTTCATCGATTTGTCGGCGTCGATAGAGTCGACGTAGTTGGTCTGGAGCGCCTTGTAGAGCGATGTGAACACGTCGAGATTGCGCGTGATGGCCGATTTCGAGCTGCGCGTGGCGCCCACGGCGATCAATGTGGCGAGAGCCGCTGCGGCAAGAAGTATGGGGAGTTTTCTCATAAATACGTTGTAGTGAAGTTGAAATGTAGAAGTGCGTTGCGGGCAATAGCACCTTCTGGTGGCATAGGCGCGGCTACCTATTGGAAATTAAGTTAACGCCGACGCCTATTTAACACTTTGGGAAGGCGAAATTACACAATTATATAACAACTTTCGCTATTATAAAGTCATAAAATCCTTTAAATTTTTGCCGGGCATAACCTTTCAGTTGCCGAAGGTGGAGGTATAGAGGCCTAACAGGAAGCGCGGTTCGGGCGATGCTTCCTCCTTTCCGGCCTCGGAGGCAGCCTCGCCGGGGAGCGGGAGATTGTTGGCTACGGGCGTCCATGTGGCTCCGTGGTTGGTGGAATAGAAGAAAGATACCTCGCCGTCGTAGCTCTTCATGCGCAGCCAGAGCGTGTAGCCGGTCTCATAATCCTGAAGAGGCTGATAGGCTGTGGTGACGTAGCCGTCGCGCAGCGAGCGCACCACCACGGCCTGACGCCCGTTGACTATCGTCCGGCCGAAAGTTATAGTGCTGCCGGCGTCGGCGTAGAGCGCCATCCCCGCGAAATCGTGGGGCGTGGAAGGCGTGTAGTCAACCTGACAGGCCGACACAAACGGACCCTCGGCCGTATCGAGGAATATGGCCGTGGGCGAATAATGTGTGTTGGAAAGGTTGACGTAGGTAGGGGTGAGCGTCAGTCCGTCGGGCGTTATGCGGTAGTTGTCGTCGTCGGGTTCGTTGATGTGGCTCCAGCGCTCGCTGAGTTCAGGGGAAGCAAACGAGTCGGTGAAGCAGTTTGTAGGCGCCACACGCTCTACGCGTACGTCGGGGCGCATCTCCGAAACGCGCGTGCGGTTGCGGCGCCCCTTCTTTTTCCGCACTGCGCGCCTGCTTTGCGAATCGCCGGAGCGCACAACCACCTGGCGCTCGACGCCCGGACAGTATTCAAACCATCGGAAAGTAGCGTCGCCTTCGGCCATGGCATCCGTGCAGGCAAACATTGCTGCTATCGCCACGGCCGCATATCGTAAGTATCTGTAAATATCCATTTTCATCAATCGCGAATAAGAATCTTTCATCAGTAGCAAATCGGTATTCCGATAAGTAACTGGTCGAAATTATTTTAATATTTCCGGGAGGAAAATTTTCAGAAGATTTTTCTCGATGAAGAAGGAGTGTAGATGTCTACACGACTGATGAAGAGAGGAAAAGAATCGAAAATTTTACCGCGGAAATGTTGAAATAATTAGATCTGGAAAGTATGAAATAAATTTGAACAGTTACTTAAAGGTTTTCATCAAAAAAGAGGCGGTGCGACCGCCTCCGGCGTATATTTTTACAAAGTTACGCCATCCTTTTCCCCTCCACAACCATTTTAACCCAATTTAAACCTCCGCCATTCCACGCATGGATGTATAATTGCGGAGAATAATTTGGCGGGAATCGGAAATTATGGTTATATTTGGCAATTGTTTTGGAAAAAGCTAATGCTCACCGCCGTAGGGCGCTTTTAAAGCGCCGAGCCGAGGGTGGGCGGTGGCTGTGCCCCTTGTTATATAATAAATCTTTTTCACGTTTTTATGGAAATGCGTACGTCGGACGCTGCCGAAAATCCTATGGCTGACGTTCAACCCACTGCTCCCCAGGCCGAGCCTCAGGCTACGGCCGAAGTTACCCCCTCCGCTTCTCCCGAGTCTGAATCCACTCCCGAAGCCACCGAACCTGTAGCGCAGGCTCCCGAGGCCGAAGCTGATGAAACGAAGGCCGCTGAGGCTGAAACTGCTCAAGAGCAGATGCCTGAGGCCGAGGCTGCCGAAGCCCCCAAAGGTCCGGCCGACAAGGCCGAAGTGCTTGAGGCTCTTACCCGTCTGGCTTCGGCCGATGCCGTCGAAATCTCGCGCGAGGAGGTGGCTCGCCTCAAACAGTTGTTCTATTCCTTCCGGAAGGCTGAACTCGAGGCCGAAATGGCCGATTTTCTGGCTGCCGGAAATGCCGAGGCCGATTTTTTACCGGCTCTCGACCCCGCCGAAGAGAAGTTCAAGGAGCTTATGAACGCAGTTCGCGACCGCAAGGCTGCTCTCACCGCCGCCCACGAGGCTGAACTTGCCGCCAACCTCGACCGCAAGAAGGCTCTTATCGAGGAACTTCAGCAGCTTTCTGCCGACACCGACAACGTGAACCGCACATTCCCGCGCGTGAAGGAGATTCAGGCCGAGTTCAAGGCCATCGGCGATGTGCCTCCCACTGAAGCTACCGACCTCTGGAAGACGTATCAGGCTACCGTGGAGCAGTTCTACGACCAGCTGAAGGTCAATAAGGACCTGCGCGACTACGATTTCCGCAAGAATCTGGAGCTCAAGACTCTCCTCTGTGAGGAGGCTGAAAAACTCGACGCCGACGATGATGTGGTGCTCGCGTTCAAACGCCTGCAGAACCTTCACGACGAATGGCGTCAGACCGGCCCCGTGGCCAAGGAACTGCGCGAGGAAATCTGGCAGCGCTTCAAGGATGCCTCGGCCGTAGTCAATAAGAAATATCAGGCTTTCTTCGAGGAGCGCAAGGCCCGCGAAGCTGCCAACGAGCAGGCCAAGACGGCTATCTGCGAACGAGTAGAGGCCATCGACTGCACTCAGTTCAAATCTTTCGGAGCATGGGAGGAGGCTACCAAAACCATAATCGCCGCCCAGCAGGAATGGAAGACGCTCGGTTTCGCATCGCGCAAGATTAACAACGCTCTCTTCGCCCGCTTCCGCAAGGCGTGCGATAACTTCTTCACCCTCAAGGGCGAATACTATCGCGCCGTGAAAGATGAGCTCGCCGCCAACCTCGCCAAGAAAATTGCCCTCTGCGAGCAGGCCGAGGCGTTGAGCGAAAGCACCGACTGGCGCCGCACGGCCGACCGCCTCGTGGCTCTCCAGAAGGAGTGGAAGACGATAGGTACCGTGGCTAAAAAGCAGAGCGACGCCGTATGGCAGCGTTTCCAGAAAGCATGCGATACCTTCTTTGAAGCCCGCAAGCGCAACCAGAGCGAGGGTCGCTCCGAGGAGCAGGCCAACCTCAAGGCCAAGCGCGAGATTATCGAGGCACTCAAGGCTATCGGAGCCGACACGCCGCGCGCCGAGGCCATGCCGAAGGTGAAGGAGCTGCAGGCCCGCTGGCAGGAGATCGGCCATGTGCCTTTCCGCGAAAAGGATAAGATTTACGACGAATACCGCGCCCTCTGCGACGCATTTTATTCGCGTGCCCGTCGCGACGGAGCCGGCGCAAGCCGCTTTGAGGATGTCGTCAAGGAGATGAGCGGCGACGCCGCCAAGCTGCGCCGCGAGCGCGACCGCATTGTGCGCGCCTATGAAATCAAGCGCAACGAGCTGAAAACCTACGAAAATAACCTCGGTTTCCTCAGTTCCAAGAGCAAGAGCGGCGATTCGATGGTACGCGAAATGGAGCGCCGTATCCAGCGCATCAAGGACGATCTGGCCGCCATCGAGCAGAAAATCGCGCTGATCGACGCCCAGCTCTGACCCTTCGGGGTGTTCCCCCCTTAAATTATTGAATGCAAGAAAATAACCGACACAAAGGCGGCGGCAGCCGCGCCCAGTTCGCAACCCGTCTGGGCGTGATTGCCGCCACCGTAGGCTCGGCCGTAGGGCTGGGCAACATATGGCGTTTCCCCTACGAGGCAGGCATGCACGGAGGGGGAGCGTTTCTTATTGTCTATCTGGGGTGTATCCTCCTGATTGGCATCCCGGTAATTACGGCCGAGTTCATAGTCGGCCGTTCCACCGGGTCGAACATCTACGGCGCGTTCCGCAAGATCCACGGCTCGCCGCTGTGGCGGCTCGTGGCCCTGATGGGCATCGTGGCTTCGCTGATGATACTGAGCTTCTACAGCGTGGTGGCCGGATGGACGGCCAGCTATGTGGTTCACTCCGTGGGCGGTTTTGCCGGAAGCGAGACGCAACTCCACGAGGAATTCGCTTCGTTTACCGCCTCGTGGCAGCCCGTAGGGTGGACGCTCGGCTTCCTTGCGCTGAACTACGTGATAATGTGCCGTGGCGTCGAAAAGGGGATAGAGCGCGTGTCGAACGTGCTTACACCGCTGCTGTTCGTGCTTCTGATGGCCTTCTGTGTCAACTCTCTGATGATGCCTGAGGCCCGGGAAGGACTTCTGTTCCTTTTCAGGCCCGACTTTTCGGCTATCACTCCCTCCGTGCTTATCGGAGCGATGGGGCAGGCGTTTTTCTCGCTGTCGCTCGGACTTGGGTGCCTGCTCACCTATGCCAGCTATTTTCGGTCCGAGACGCGCCTGCTGCGCAGCGCCTCGACTATTGCCGGGCTCGATACGCTCGTGGCCGTGATGGCCGGAATAGTTATCTTTCCGGCGGTGTTCACCTTCGGGGCTTCGCCCGAGTCGGGTCCGCGCCTCGTGTTCGAGGTGCTCCCGGCCATCTTCTCCCATCTTGCGTGGGGCAATGTATGGGCCACGCTTTTCTTCCTCCTGCTACTTGTGGCATCGCTCACCTCGACCATCTCGATGAGCGAAATTTCCATCGCCTTCTTCACCGAGGAATGCCATATGCGCCGCTCATCGGCCACCATCCTCACTACAGCCATCGCCATGACGGCCGGCACGGCCTGCGCCCTCTCGTTCGGCCCGCTCTCCGGCGCTACCCTCTGCGGGCGCACCATCTTCGGCATGTTCGACTATGTGTCGTCCAACATCCTGCTTCCCGTGGGCGGCATGATGGTATCCATCCTTGTCGGCTGGGTGATGAAGCGCGCGGTTGTCAGAAATGAACTCGCCCTCGACGGCCGCCGGGGCCGCGTGGCTGTAGCCGCCCTCATCTTCTGCCTCCGCTATGTCGCCCCCTCCGCCATCCTCCTCATCTTCCTCTCCGGCCTGTAAGGTTTTACCATATAAATAGTTGAACTGGGGCGCAATTGTGAGGATAATACAATCCTTATTGCTTCGTAAATTTATTAATATACTTGATTATCAGATTGTAGGGATGCATCCTGATGCATCCGCCGTCTATATACGCCTAACACGATGATAATCGGATGCACCATGGTGCATCCCTACTTTTGGGTGTTGCAAAACCACCGAAATGTAGGGACGCACGGTCTGTGCGTCCTTATATAATATTTGAGTCCTTATATAATATTTGATTCTCAGTTTATTACACGGACGCACGAGCCGTGCGTCCCTACAATGTTGGCGAAAAATGTTGGCTCTGTAATGTCTGTCATGCTTTTTGTGGCCAACATATATGGGCCAATGGGTCAATGGATATGTTGTAACCATTAAAAATCTATTACGGGGTTGTGTAGTTTTCAAAAATCTTTGTAACTTAGCGGGTGCAGACCGCAACGCATAGTCTACGCCAGTGTAAAAAGGATTGAAGATGAATCCTTTTGGGTCTGGGGAGATGTGGAGCGGGATGCATGAAAATTATAGAAAGCGTTTATCCGCGCTGATTCTTGACCATCTGAAATTCTCGCAAAATTTCATATTCATGTCAAGGATTGAGCAACGGTAGATGCCCGTGGATATGTAATACCCTGCATTCGGCGTGAAATCTTGTGAGAGATTCTGCCGGATGCTTAGTTTGCATATACTGGCGTGGGCTTCTGCACGTTGCCGTCCGACATGAATAGGGCAATGCGAGATGCCTCGACCAGTAGGACGGTAACAGATACAGATTCCTACGCTTTTTGTGTATATAAACCAATCACGCCAACGAGAGGATGACCGCGGCTATTTCGTGTCAATTTTGAAACATCTTTCTGGTGCCTTAAGGGTAATCGAAGTCATGTATCAATAAGGAGTGGATTATGGATTATAAAAGAATATTATATTTGCTAATTGCGTTAGCATTTAGTATCGAATCGAATGCAGTGGAACGGAATGGCTATATCTATACTATAACCAAGGATCCCGGTGCCGTTGTAATGAATCAAACCGCCGTTATGACAGGCCGCACTGCTGAACGATATAATGAGAGCGTTTGGTATTGTTCCACATCGTCTTGGGTGGACAATGGATTATTGACAAACCTTAAAGGATTGAGTGTTAATGGGAATTATGGTCGTTGTGATTACCTTTATGCAACAGGGGTTAATCTTACTGACATATATCAGTTTGAAGTTTCGGGAATCACAAATGTTTATTTGGGCTCTGAAGACGATAGACCTGTAAGCTGCCGCATATCAGAAAACGCATTCAAAAACTCTTCAAAATCAATTACTCACCTCCAACTGAACAAAGGCATAATCTCCATCGGGAATAACGCCTTTGCGAGTATGAAGGCAGGAAAGATAATATGTAAAGGAACGCCGCCTTTATTATATGGCGAGCCATTTAACGATACTGCATATGAAAATGTTTTTGTGATTGTAGAGAACAATCAATTGTCCAACTATAAATCTTCAAGCTGGAACAAGTTCAAGCGTCTAATGTCCGATTCACAATATTGTTTTGTCTTATCTTTTACAAGAGGATGCCCACAAATGGTAAATGTTGGTGAATCCATAACATTAACGGCCAATACCTCCAACTCAAATTTAATTTGGAAGTCTTCCAACAAAGAAATTGCGACCGTGGAAAATGGTGTAGTTTTTGGTCATAAAGTTGGAAAGACAACAATTTCTGCAACATATATAAATGGATCAGTCGCTACGATGGAAGTAGAAGTAATCCAACCTGTCACTGATTTGCATATCTTAGTAAACGAACAGCACGTTGAGAACTCAATTTTACCACTGAAGATAGATCAAACATTGCAACTCTCTGCACAAATATTACCTGAGAATGCAACTTATAAGACTGTTGAATGGTCAACGAATGACTCCACTGTTGCTACTGTAGATGAGTCCGGGTTAGTTACTCCTGTCGGCGTTGGAGAAACTGTTGTTACGTGCAAAGCCACTGATAACTCCAATATTACTACGTCGTGTAAAATAAAAGTAACGCCTATTTATATTTCATCGATTTCCATACCTGAATCGTGGGAAGCCGAAGTCGGTGAGATTCTTAACATTAACGCAATCGTTTTACCAGAAAACGCCACTAATAAAACTATCAGGTGGTCTTCAAGCAATACCTTCATAGCAGATGTTGATGACAATGGCAACGTAACTGCCAAGGGAGTAGGCGAATGTATCGTTAAGGCAAGAACTACCGATGGCTCCGATTTGGAAAGTACCTGTAAGGTAACTGTTTTGCCGACTGCCATTGAATCATTGTCCCTGAACGAAACAATCGTTAATCGCAAAGTTGGAGAATCCTTTAGTATTGAAGCAACAATTCTTCCTGATAATGCCACTGTTAAAACCCTAAATTGGTCATCGAGTGATGAAAACATCGCCACCGTTGACAGCTGGGGAGAGGTAACAATATATAATGTCGGCGAGTGTGAAATCCACGCCCATACTACAGATGGGTCTGATATTGATGCTGTTTGCAGAGTAACTGGAACACTTGATGCCGGAGAGGTCGTGATTGACGGCCTTCTATATGTCTACGATAACCTCACAAAAACAGCAATCCTAACTAAATGCGTAAATCCCGACTCAGAGGTCGTCATTCCAGAATCAATAACTGCGGAGGGACAAACATACTCTGTCACATCAATTGGCAATCATGCTTTTTACGGATGCAGCAGACTGCGTTCGTTGAAAATACCAACATCAGTTTCTCAAATAGGCTACGTTATTTTTGACCCTTTTTCCTCCATAAATATTGCGATTCATATATATGACATAGAATCGTGGTGCAATATTGACTTTGACCCAAATTCCGATATTCTAAATTATGGCGATTTATATCTCGGAGACGAACTGATTTCAGACCTGGAAATTCCTAATGGCACAAAATTAATAAACGACTATGCGTTCGAAAATTGCCGTAGCATTAATTCGTTAGCAATACCCAATTCTGTTACTTCAATAGGTAAATCTGCTTTTAACAACTGCAGAAATTTGAACACGGTATATATAGGCAATGGGGTGGAAAAAATTTGCGACAATGCATTTACTCAATGCTACAGTCTTACCTCGGTGACAATCCCCAACTCCGTCAACTCCATCGGTAACTACGCTTATTTAGACTGTAAAAACATGACCTCGTTGACTATTGGCAACAGCGTGACTGAGATTGGCACACATGCCTTCACCGGATGCATCGAGATGAAGAAGGTTACATTTAGTGACAGTGATAAAACTTTGAGTTTTAAAGACACCAAAAGTACATTCTATGACTGCCCTATTGAGACTTTATATTTAGGACGATATATTCCGTGTGACGAATCTTCCTCGCTTTTCGGGACAAAGATAAAGTCTTTGATTATTGGTAATAGCGTGACTTCAATTGGCTCGAAGGCATTCTCTGGTTGGATCGGGCTAAAAGAGGTAATTATTGGTAACAGCGTGACTTCGATTGGCTCAGATGCCTTCTCCAGTTGTACCGGACTAAAAGAGGTGACTATTGGCAACAGCGTGACTTCGATTGATAGGTATGCCTTCTACTATTGCACCGGACTGACAGAGATCCTGATTCCCAATAGCGTGACTTCAATTGGCACATCTGCTTTCAACAATTGTACTGAGCTAAAAGAGGTGACTATTGGTAGTAGCGTGACTTCGATAGGAAATTTTGCGTTCGAAGAGTGCTCGTCAGTAGTGAAGCTTGTATCGAAGAATACGACGCCCCCGAATGTGGGTTCCTATTCTTTATTAGGCTTATCGAAATCAACGTGTGAACTTATTGTGCCGAAAGGAAGTCTTGAAACTTATAAAAGCGCTATGTATTGGAAAGACTTCCTGC
Source organism: uncultured Porphyromonadaceae bacterium (assembly GCA_900545955.1). Taxonomy (GTDB): domain Bacteria; phylum Bacteroidota; class Bacteroidia; order Bacteroidales; family Muribaculaceae; genus UBA7173. Next base: position 39,866 of record URAU01000015.1, on the reverse strand, counting down.
ATATCAGAGAAAGCGATGAGGCGAGTGCGAGCGTTGATGATATTGAAAGTGACTCCAACGAAATTTACAATGTTTACAACCTGCAAGGTATCAGCATAATGACTGGTGCGTCTAAAGGTGACCTCGAAGCACTCGCTCCCGGCATCTATATTATCAACGGAAAAAAAGTGCTGATTAAATAGCGACGCCTTTAGTTTTTTATAGCTGTCCGATAAAATTCGGATATTGCCATAAAGTATGACTCGAACGCAGACTTATCGGTGTTCGAGTCTGCTTTTTATTACTACAAGCCCCTCAGTAAAAAACGATGGTAGCTTTTGTTTTGCATATTTCCGTTGATGGGGCTATCGGAAAATTTGAGTGTCTTGTGGATCGCGGGGAAGCCTATTGAAAGGAAAATATGGATAGACTGTGTCTTCATGATATTTAATTTGAAGAATTTCAGACTATTTTGACGGAGGGGTTGATGAGGGTGAGGCGGCGGGTGGCGCGGGTCACGGCGGTGTAGAGCCAGCGGAAGAAGTCGACGGTCGAATAGGCTTCGGGGGGTATGTAGCCCATGTCGACGAATACGGAGGGCCACTGGCCGCCCTGAGCTTTGTGGCAGGTGACGGCATAGCCGAATTTTACCTGAAGGGCGTTGTAGAAGGGGTCGGCTTTCAATACCTTCCGTATGGCCGTGGGGGAGGCGTCTTCGCCGACGCCTGCATCCCGCAGAGCCTGCCGGTAGAGCCATTCGCGCTTTTCGTTGGGGAGGCCGGATGTGTCGCTGCGGAGAGTGTCGAGGTTGAGTTTAGCGTCCACGCGCCAGTCGTGGTCGGGGAAGTACAGCCGTACGTCGGCAAACGTGCTGATGGCGTGCGTCTCGATGGAAAATACCTTTTCGACCACGCAGGAGTCGCCGTTGGCTATGAAATCCATGGGGCGCCGCGATTCACTCTCGCCATTGATGTTGCCGCTGGTGGCTTCCACGACCGACGGGCGCGTCCAGTAATAGTTGTTTTTGGCGATTATGAGTCGCTCGCCGGCGCAGAGTTCTTCCTCGCGGTCGTAGATTATTTTGCGGATGGCGAGGTTGAAGTCGGCGGCGCGGCGGTTGGAGCGCGTAATCAGCAGGGTGTTTTTTTCGCCGAATTCGGCAAACGACCGGCTGAGTATTTCCTCAAGATTCTCCGGTTCGACAACGGCCACATCCTGAAAACCGGAAATTTTGATTTCCGGCTCCACGAGTTTGCCCGACCGCAGTGCGCGCCGCAGCTGGGTGGCGTTGTAGAGGATTCCCGAACGCGCCTTCTGGCGCACGGTCTTGGTGATGGTGGCGCGCACCACGTGCATTCCCTGCGCTTTAAGCACTTCGGGATTCATCGCCGGAGATTCCTCCATCCCTACGGGAGGAAGCTGGGCCGTGTCGCCAAGAAGAATCAGCTTGCAGTTTAGGCCGGAATATACGTAGAAAAGCAGGTCCTGGAGCAGGTTGGGACTGCCGTCGGCGGCTCCGTCGCCGATCATCGAGGCCTCGTCGACGATAAATACTGTGTTGACATGGGTATTCTCGGCCACGTGCGACGTCCAGTGGCCGTCGGGGGCGAGCACCGGGGCGCGGTAGATGGTGCGGTGAATGGTGTAGGCCGGCAGCCCGGTGAACGACGAGAATACTTTAGCGGCGCGCCCGGTCGAGGCCATGAGTTTGGTGGGGATACCGATATGGTTGAGTGTACCTACGAGCGCTCCCATCACCGAGGTTTTGCCCGTTCCGGCATAACCGTTGAGAATGAATACCGTATCCATGGGCGTATAGAGCGAGCAGAAGCGCGCCAGAGCGGCCACCAGCTTTATCTGCTGGTCGGTCGGCTCGAACGGCAGCCGCTCGAGCGTCATCATGGCGAACCCTTCGATGTCCATGGATTTTCAGGGGTAGTGTGTATGGGCAGGTCAGTCGAGCTTTTCGGATAGCGCGGCTATGGCGCGCTCGGGTCGCACGCGGCGGTAGATTATGTCGTAGACCGTATCGGCAATCGGCATCGACACTTCGTAGCGCTGGTTGATTTCGTGGATGCATTTGGCGCCGTAGTAGCCTTCGGCGGTCTGCTCCATCTCCATGCGCGCGGCTGCCACGGAGTAGCCTTTGCCAATCATGGATCCGAAATTGTGGTTGCGGCTGAAGCGGCTGTAGGCCGTCACGAGCAGGTCGCCCAGATAGACGCTGTCGCAGATGTGGCGCGGACGCGGATTCACCGCGTCGAGGAAGTGCTCCATCTCGCGAATGGCGTTGGATACGAGCATTGCCAGGAAGTTGTCGCCCTTCTTCATGCCGTGGACTATGCCTGCGGCGATGGCGTAGACGTTTTTGAGCACTCCGGCATATTCCACGCCGTCGACGTCGGTTGTGGGGATGGCGTGGCTATTTTTTGCACCGCAGAGCGCCAGGCCGAATCGTTTGGAAGCCGCGATGTCCTTACAGCCGATAGTGAGATATGTCGGGCGGTCGAGCGCCACCTCTTCGGCGTGGCAGGGGCCGGACACTACGAGAAGATGGTCGTCGGCCACATGGAAGTTGTCGCGCATGTAGTCGGTGATGAGCACATTTTCGCCGGGAACGATTCCTTTCACAGCCGATACGACGTATTTTTTGCTGATGTCGACGGTGAGCTTTTCGAGATGGCTTTTGAAATATGGCGACGGCATCACGAGCAGGAGCGTGTCGGCCTGCCCGGCAACGTAGTTGATGTCGGAGGAAAATTCGATGCGCTGAACGTCGAACTGCACGTCGGTCAGGTAGGCCGGGTTGTGGCCGAGCCTCTGGAACTCTTCGATGCGGTCGTCGCGACGCATGTACCACATTATGGTATCACGGTTGCGCAGCAGGAGTTTGGCAAGGGCGGTGGCCCAGCTGCCGCCTCCCATCACGGCTACACGTCCGGGAAAGTCTTTCGGTAGCATGATTTAAGCGTTTGCGGGGATGATGCAGTATGTTTTTTTGCTACAGCCTCAGCTCAGTTGTTGGCTGCGGCTTTGGCGGCTTCGGTCCATGCCGTCACTTCGTCGATGGAGGGATTCTTCAGGCCGAGCTTGAATTTCTTGTTGATTCCGCAGAGCTCCTGATGGAGTTTGCCGGGAGTTGCTTCGGCAAGGGCGTCGACTGTAAGGATGCCGGCTTTCTGAATGGGAGCAACCCATTCGGATGCTATGCCAAGGGCGGTATAGGCCTCCTCCTTGTCGCGGCGCGCCACTTTCTCAGGACGCATCTGCGGGAAGAGAAGCACCTCCTGGATGGTTGTCTGGCCGGTCATGAGCATCACGAGGCGGTCCATGCCGATACCCATGCCCGATGTGGGGGGCATGCCGTATTCAAGGGCGCGGATAAAATCGTGGTCGATGATCATGGCCTCGTCGTCGCCTTTTTCCGAAAGACGCATCTGCTCCACGAAGCGCTCATACTGGTCGATGGGGTCGTTGAGTTCGGAGTAGGCGTTGGCCAGCTCCTTGCCGTTGACCATCAGCTCGAAGCGCTCGGTGAGCTGCGGATTGTTGCGGTGGCGCTTTGTAAGCGGCGACATCTCTATGGGATAGTCGATTATGAACGTGGGCTGGATGTAGGTGCCCTCGCACTTCTCGCCGAAAATTTCGTCGATCAGTTTTCCTTTGCCCATGGTCTGGTCTACCTCGATGCCCATCGAGGTGGCGGCGGCGCGGAGCTCGTCCTCGTTCTTGCCGTCGATGTCGAAACCGGTATGCTCGAGGATGGCGTCGCGCATGGTGACGCGGCGGAAGGGAGCCTTGAATGATATTACGTTGTCGCCCACCTCAACCTCTGTGGTGCCGTTCACTTCCATGCAGATGCGTTCGAGCATGCGCTCGGTGAAGTCCATCATCCAGTTGTAGTCCTTGTAGGAAACGTAGATTTCCATGCAGGTGAACTCGGGGTTGTGGGTGCGGTCCATCCCCTCGTTGCGGAAGTTCTTGGAAAATTCGTATACGCCTTCGAAGCCGCCCACGATAAGGCGCTTGAGATAGAGCTCGTCGGCGATACGGAGATACAGAGGGATGTCGAGAGCGTTGTGGTGGGTGATGAACGGGCGCGCCGATGCCCCACCCGGGATGCTCTGGAGTATGGGGGTCTCGACTTCCATGTAGCCGTGCTCGTTGAAGTAGGCGCGCATGGAGTTGAACACCTTGGTGCGCTTGATGAAGATGTCCTTCACGCCGTTGTTTACCACAAGGTCGACGTAGCGGCGGCGGTAGCGCAGTTCGGGGTCCTCGAAGCCGTCGTAGGTCACGCCGTCCTTCACCTTTACGATGGGAAGCGGACGCAGGCTCTTGCTCAGCAGAGTGAGCGAGGATGCATGTACGGAAATCTCGCCCGTCTGTGTGCGGAACACGTAACCCTTCACGCCGACGAAGTCGCCGATGTCGAGGAGCTTCTTGAATACAACGTTGTAGAGGTCCTTGTTTTCGCCGGGGCAGAGTTCGTCGCGGTTGAGATATACCTGGATACGGCCGTTGGCATCCTGCAGCTCCATAAAGGAGGCTTTACCCATGATACGGCGGCTCATCACTCGGCCGGCTATGCTCACGCGGCGCGGCGCCGGAGCGTCGGGAAGGGGATTCCCTTCGGCGTCGACGGGAATGTCGGTGAAGTTGGCTTTTATTTCGTCGGTATGACCCGTCACAACGTATTCAGCTGCGGGGTAGGGGTCGATACCCATGGCACGGAGCTGTTCGAGCGACTGACGGCGAACGGCTTCCTGCTCGCTGAGTTCAAGTGGATTCATAATCTATAAGTGCAATTTTGTGCAAAATTACGCAAAATTTGGCAGAATATCCACCCGCGGAGCAAAAAGGTTTGCTCCGCGGGCGGCATGATGAGATATTGGCCTAAGAGGCAGAGGTTTGTAGAGGTGTGGATGTGGGGTGGCGTCAGGCTTTGTCGGCGGTGACGCGCTCGAGCCATTTGAGCATGCCGAACATGGCGCCCATCGAGATGAGGCAGACGGCGAGGAACACGGCCCACGCTACCCAGATCGGGCATTTGTTGTAAATCAGCGGGCCTATCCACAGCAGAAGGTTGCCGACGGCTGTGGCACCGAGCCAAAGGCCCTGACAGAGGCCCTGCATATGTTTGGGAGCCACTTTCGATACGAACGATAGACCCAGCGGCGAGATGAACAGCTCGGCCACGGTCATGAAGAAGTAATAGACGATGAGAACCCACCATCCGGCTTTGGCCACGTCGACACCCTGAGCCATCAGGGCGCGGAACTCGGTACCGGAGGGATAGTTCTCCACCAGCGAGAATATGGTCATGAAGAGGTAGGCCACACCGGCCAGACCCATGCCTATTGCGATTTTCTTCGGGGTTGAGATTTCGCGGCCGCGACGGGTGAAGGAGGCGAAAATCCACATTACCACCGGAGTAAGCACAATTACGAAGAAGGGATTGACAGCCTGCCAGATTTCGGGCGCCACAGCCGACGTGTCGACGAAGTCGCGGGCGAAGAGGCTCATTGAGGTGCCGTTCTGGTGGAATGAGAACCAGAAGAAAATGGCGATGCCGAGCACTGCAAAGAGGGCATACATGCGCTGGCGGATTTCGTTGGCCATGGCGGCGCGCTCCTCGGCGGTGTATTTCACCGATTCCACCTGCGCCTTGCGTGCCGGGGTGGGGAGGCCTTTCTTGGTGGCCACGAAGATGGTGAGCGATATGAGCATGGCGGCCACCGAGGCGAAGAAGCTGAAGTGGATGCCGGTGTTGAACACGTCGAGATATTCCTGGCAGAACCGGCTGAGCTGTTGTATGCCGTCGTAACCTACGGAGGTGGCAAGGGCGTAGAGCTGGGTGGCCGTCTCGTCGACGGGTGCGGCCGTAACGCTAAGGTATTCATGACACATGGCAGGGAACGAGGCGTTGTAGACCATGCCGTTCACATCGAGCCACCAGCTGCGGAGCATCGGGGCAATAAACGGGGCCACAAGGCCGCCGATGTTGATGAATACATAGAAAATCTGGAATCCGGAGTCGCGCTGGGCGGCGTAGCGCGGATTGTCGTAGAGCTGGCCCACGATGGCCTGGAGGTTGCCCTTGAAAAGGCCGTTGCCGAGAGCGATGAAGAAGAGCGCACACCCGGTCAGGGCGAGCAGCCAGGTGGTGTTCTCGGCCGTGGCGAGCACCGGTATGGCGAGCACCACATAGCCCACCGTCATCACTATCAGGCCCCAGATGATTGTGGCCTTGTAGTTTTGCGTACGGTCGGCGATTAGGCCGCCTACCAGACTGAGCACATAGATGCCGGCGTAGAAAAATGAATAAATCAGAGAGCTCGTCTCTTCCTTGAGACCGAATTTCGAGCAGAGAAAGAGCACGAGCACGGCGTTCATTATATAGTAGCCGAAGCGTTCGCCCATGTTGCTCAGGGCCGCAGGAATCAGCCCTTTGGGTTGGTTTGCAAACATAGTGATGATTTTATGAATGGTTTATGATTCTTTTCAAGTGTAGATGCTCAGGCCTTGCGGGCCTGAAGTTCGGAGAAGGCCAGGGCGTACATGCGTATCTGCTTCACCATGGCAAGCAGGCCGTTGGAACGGGTTGGCGAGAGATGCTCCGAAAGGCCGATGCGGTCGATGAAATAGAGGTCGGCGGCGAGGATTTCTTCGGGCGTGTGGCCCGAGAGCACGCTGATGAGCATCGAGATGATGCCTTTCACGATTATCGCGTCGGAATCGGCCGTCAGTATCATTTTGCCCTCGGGATTGAGTTCGGCATTCACCCATACGCGGCTCTGGCACCCCTCGATAAGGTGTTGGGGGGTCTTGAGTTCTTCGGCTATGGGGGGCAGTTCGTTGCCGAGGTCGATGATATAGGCGTAGCGGTCCATCCAGTCGTCGAGATCGCTCATCTCGGCGATTATTTCGTCTTGCTTTTCGTTGATGGTCATGGCTTTATAGTTTTCTATAGTGTATGTGTCAGGGCTTTATGATGGTGTTGAGCAGAGTCTGGGCCACAATCCGGAGGCTTTCGCGGTCGATGGCATCGAGCCGGTCGGAGGTGGTGTGCCAGGTGGGATTGAATGAGCCGGTCTGCTCGTTGAGGCTTTCGATGATGTCGATGCAGGGGATGCCCGCGTTGTTTACTGGCAGATGGTCGTCGACCACAGCACCGCCGGGCTCGTTGATGAAGCGGTCGGCGAATCCCGACTCACGTGCTATGGCCCATATGCGGTTTACCACGGACGGGGCCGAGCGGTCGGAAAAATATTCGCGGTGAAAACGCGCGCCGCGTCCGCCCACCATATCGAGCAGAACGCCGTAGCGGGGTTTGTTGTGTGCGCTGTATGGCATCTGTTTCACCCATTCGCGTGTGCCCAGACACCATGTGGCGTCGGAATCCTCGCCGCCGCTGGTACCGGAATCCTCCACGTCGGTGAAAAGCAGGTCGATGCCGATGGAATCGGGAGTGGCTTTCCCCAGAAGACGCCCCAGCTCAAATAGCACCGCCACGCCGCTTGCGCCGTCGTTAGCGCCGTCGATAGGGGTGGAGCGCAGAGCCGGGTCGGGGTCGTTGTCGGCCGTGGGGCGGGTATCGTAGTGGGCGAGCAGCAACACGCGTTCGCGTGCGTCTGGATTTATGCAGCCGAGAATATTGCGCGCGGTCACGGTCGTTCCCGTGGGAGGTGTTACGGCCACAAGCTGCTGCGCTACGGAATCGATACCATAGCTTTTCAGACGTCCGACAATCATGTCGGCGCATCGGGCGTGGGCAGCCGTCCCCGGAGTGCGCGGTCCGAGCGACGTCTGGGCCTCTACAGCTGCCAGCAGCGAGTCGGCATCGGCCATGAAGTGTGTCTGAAGTGCGGGTGTTTCGCCTTCGGCAGCAGCTTCAGCCTTGGCGGCGTTTTTGCCGCCGCAGGCTGCCAGCCCAGGCATTCCCAGCGTCAGCACCGCCGCAGCAGCATACCGCCGCAACCGGTATCCTAATGTTTTCCTTATGGCAACACTTTTCATACTTACAAAATTAGCCATTCTCAGGCAAATCCCCAAATTATGGCGTAATCTGTTGATTCTATAGAAATTTGGTGTAAATATCGACGGAGGCCTCCATATATTGGGAGGTCTCCGTCGCGGTATGTTAATTTGAAAGTGATGTCTGGAATCAGAGGGCTTCAACGTGGCGTTTGAAGGCGACCATTTTGATGGCTGCCTCGGCGGCTTCGGCACCTTTGTTGCCGAGGCTTCCGCCGGCACGGTCGAGGGCCTGCTGCTCGTTTTCCACGGTCAGGACACCGAAAATTACGGGGAGGGTGCAGTCGGCGTTGAGCGATGTGACACCCTGCGTGACGCTCTGGCATACGTAGTCGAAATGGGGTGTGTCGCCGCGTATTACGCATCCGAACACTATCACGGCGTCGTAGAGTTCAGTCTCGATAAGCTGTGAGGCGGCGAATGTGAGCTCCACGGCTCCGGGAACATCGAAGCAGTCCACGTCGTGCTCTACGTCGAGTCCGTAGTTTTTGAAAACTCCGATGGCTCCTTCGCGGAGAGCCGAGGTGATATGTCCGTTCCATTCGGCGCTGACGATTGCCACTCGCAGATTGTCTACTTTGGGGAGGTTGCCGCATGGCGCGGCTCCGGCTATTGCTGTCGACACGGGATTGCAGATTTTTTGAGGTTAAGTTAAACGGAATAGGGCTGATGCAGGAGCGTGGTCAGCCTTTAGAGCGCGAGAGGTCGCCCAGATAGCCGCCGTGATGGCGCTTGGCGTAGTCGGCAGGGGTGAAGCCGCTGCGCTTCATCAGGTTGACCACCAGCACGTCGCCGATTACGGTCATCAGAGTGGTCGAGGTGGTTGGCGTGAGGCCGAGCGGGCATACTTCGGGCGCGCCGCCTGTGAAGAGTGTGGCGTCGGCAAGCTCGGCCAGCGGACTCTGCGCGTGGCCGGTTATCACGATGATGGGGACGTCGGGTATGAGGTTGCGCGCCAGTGTGACGAGCTCAAGTATCTCGCGCGTCTTGCCAGAATTCGAAATCAGCAGCATCACGTCGTCGGGCTGCAGTACGCCCAGATCGCCGTGCTGGGCTTCAGAGGGATGGAGGAATACCGCCGGAGCACCCGTGGAACTGAATGTGGTGGCGATGTTCATGGCAATCTGCCCGGCCTTGCCCATGCCCGAGGTGACGAGTTTGCCGCCGCGGCGGAGCACGTGCTCCTCAAGCAGGTCGAGTGCCAGATCGTAGTCGGGCGAGTAAGGGATGTTTTTTATTGCGTCGCTCTCCTTGTCGAGGATTTCGCGCATTGTCTGTTGTGTGGTCATTGCATGCAAAATTAGCACATTCCTGGAAACTGCGCAATATGCCGGTTATTTCTCGAAGCGCGTCAGCGCGTCGGCCCATTCGTCGCTGAGTTCGGGCGAGGTGGCGGTCTTCACGTCGAAAGAGGCCAAAACGGTTGTGGCGACGCATTTCACGTCGCCCGTCTCGGGATTCACCACGCGCTGTTCGAGCGAGAAACTGCGGCGCGATATGCGCACGCATGCCGTAAGAACCGCCAGCTGTTCGCCGAAATAAGCCGGCGAATAGAAGTTGACGTTGATGTTGACGATTACGGCGGCGATTCCGTCGGTATCGACCTTATGGCCGAGTGCGGCTTCGAAATAGCGTACTTTCGCGAGGTCGAGATACTGCATGTAGCAGGAGTTGTTCACATGGCCGAATATGTCGAAATCGTTGAAACGCGACTGTACGTCGACCATGTGATGCCAGGCATGGGCAGCTTCAGGCACGCGTTCGTTGGCGCATGGCGGAAGGATTATCGTGGGATTGCTCATCGGTTGGTTGTCTGTTTTTTTTGCGCCGGCGGCCGTCAGTGTATGGCCATTGAGCGGAGCACATCCGCGCCGAGCGCCGAGTTTATAGCTTCTATAATATGGGTTTTCTGAAATTCGAGTTCCGATTTGAGAGCCGCCGAGTCGATATAGACGTGGAGTACTCCGTGGCTCACATATCGGCGCACGGTATGGCGGTTTATGCCCGGCCCTACAATTTGTGGCCACATGTACGACGCACGGTGCTCAAGCACTTCCGAGCGCCCGGCCTGACGGTCGAGCACCATGTCGATAATCTGTCGGATGGTCTGAGGTTCGGTGCGTTGCATGCGTGTGTCAGCTTTGTAGCGGTGTGAATTCGCCGTCGGCAACCATCCACGAGCGGTGAGGATAGTCGATGCTCGCGATAATGGAGTCGAGATGGTCGCGGTTGGTGTCGGTAATGAAAATCTGTCCGAAACCGGAGTCGGATACCACACGGATGAGGCGTTCAACGCGCGTGGCGTCGAGTTTGTCGAATATGTCGTCGAGCAGCAGAAGCGGCTTGAAGCCTACGGCACGGCGCAGGAATTCGTATTGGGCCAGGCGCAGGGCGATGGTATAGGTCTTGCACTGGCCCTGCGATGCTGCGCGACGCACGGGCATCTGGCATAGCTGCAGGTCTATATCGTCGCGGTGCGGTCCGACCGAGGTATGGCCTACTGCCTCGTCGTGTCGGCGTGCGCTGTCGAGCAGGGCCTGAAGTGAGGCGGGCGCGTCGGCCAGATGGCTGCTGAGGGCGAGCGAGGGTGTCTCGCCGTCGGTGGCTATGCGCGAATAGATTTCGTTGAAAATGCCGGTAAGTTCCTCAACCCAGCGCATTCTGGCTCTGGTCAGATACTCGGCCGAACGGCTCAAGGCAAGCTCGACAGCCAGATACAGCGCATGGTCGACCACGTGGTCGCGCAGCATCTTGTTGCGCTGCTGAAGTGCTCTGCCGTAGCGTATCAGATGGTCGAGATATACCGGGTCGGTCTGCGAGATGACCATATCCATGAAGCGTCGGCGCTCCTCGCCGGTGCCGCTTATAAGCTCCTGATCGGCAGGGGCAATCATTACAAGTGGAAACGCTCCGATATGCGCGCTCAGGCGCTCGTATTCCTTCCCCTTGCGCTTGAACGATTTGCGTTTTCCCGTCTGCATGCCGAGTGTAAGCTCTTCGTCGGTGCCCCTGCGCGTATACAGTCCCCGGAGCGTCGTGAAATCGGCGCCTCGGCGCGTCAGCGCGCTGTCGGCCATCCCCGAGAAGCTTTTGCAGAAGCTCAGATAGTATATTGCGTCGAGCAGATTGCTCTTTCCCATACCGTTGTTGCCCAGCAGACAGTTGATTTTAGGAGAGAATTCCAGCCGGGCGTCGGCGATATTCTTAAAGTTGGTTATGGCGAGCGAGTTGAGAATCATTCCGGAATGATTAGCAGGTGATTACGGCCAGTAGAAACACCAGAGCGTATAGCAGCATGAGCATTGATGTGGCTCCGAGAAGAGGATTAAGCCCCTTCCCGGTGCGCCGGCAGAGCAGGCGCCAGAGGGCGAAGTGGAGAATCAGGAAGATGAGAGGAGCCAGCAGCCATTCGCGCCCTATTCGCGCCCATGTCGGAAGCATGAGCGTGATGGCCAGCAGTCCGTTGAAGAGGTAGAGCCTCCGGGACATTCGCGGACCGAAGCGCACTTCCAGAGTTAGTTTCCCGACGTTGCGGTCCTCGTCGATGTCGCGGTAGTTGTTGACCACAAGCACGTTGGCCCCTAAAAGCCCCATGGTGAGCGAAGCAAGCCATACCTCCTGGGTTATGCCGCCGCTCATGCAGTAGAAGGTGAGCGTAACCGGTGCTATCCCGAAAAATATGATTACGGCCGCTTCACCCCATCCGTGGCGCGAGAGCGGGTAAGGCCCCGTGGAGTACGCAAGCGCACCTGCCACTATTGCTATTCCGGCGAGTATGAGCCACCAGCCGCCCCAGAATATGAGCAGGCATCCCAGGGCTGCGGCCACTGCAAGCGTCCCGATTGCAGCCGCGAGCATGGCGCGGGGCGATATATCGCCTTCGGTGACGCCTCGGCGCGGTCCTACACGGCCCGGTTTATCCAGACCGTCGCGATAGTCGAAGTATTCGTTGGCGAAATTGGAGGCAATCTGGCATAAAATGGCGAATAAGAGGCAGATTAACCATGGCACCGGCTCGAAGGCGAACGAGCCCAGGCCGAGAGCGCCTGCCATCACTACGCCTGCCACAGATACGGGAAGCGTGCGCAGGCGCATTGCCTCAATCCAGCATGCCAGTGGCCCCCGGCGTCTGTGTGGTGTATGTATCTGATCGGATTTATCCATTGTTCGGAACGGGAGAGATGAAGATGTTTAGATGTATATACAACTATTTCAGCCGCAGCGAAATGAGGCCTGTGGCGTCGAAGCGGGGCAACGCCATTAGCTGTATGGGAGCCATGCGGGCGTAGGGGGAGCCGGAGCAGTCGCCGATGTCGGTGAGTCCGGTCGAGCGCAGGGCAGTCTCCACGGCTTCGAGAGCTTTTGCAGGTGTGTTATTGTCTTTGCTCAGGTGGCATAGGAACACGTTGCGGAGCGCCGGGGAATAGATTTCGGCCAGATAACGGGCTGTCACGGCATTGTCAAGGTGGCCGTTGTCCGAGCGGATGCGCGACTTCAGGTATTCGGGATACGGACCCGCGTCGAGCATCTCCGAGTCATAGTTGGCCTCGATCATCAGATAGTTGGCCTGACGCATGTAGTAGTCGACGCGTTCGGAAATGCATCCGAGGTCGGTCGCCACCACCAGATGGTGCCCCCCGTTGGATATGAAGAAGCCGGCGTTGTCTGTTCCGTCGTGCATCACCTCAAACGCCAGAACGGTGAAATTCCCGATTTTGAAGGGATGTTCCTTATAGATTGCCTGATGGTAATCCTTTATCCGGTTGGAGATTGCGTGGCGTCGCAGCAGACCGTTGAGGGTGCGCGGGGTGCAGTACACCTGCATGTGGCGGTATTTCCGCAGGATGGTGTAGGCGAAGCGCACATGGTCGCTGTGGTCGTGGGTCAGCACGATTCCCTTCACGCTGCGCATGTCGATGGCGTTGCGTTTCAGTTCGGCGGTAATCTTATCCAGCTCCACTCCGGCGTCGATCAGAAATCCGGAAGTGTCGTCGCCGATATAGGCGCAGTTGCCCGAGCTTCCGGATCCGAACGAAATGAATTTCAGTCGGTCGATGCCGGGAAGGTCCTCCAGCGGCGAGAATGTGTCGTCGCTGTCGAAGAGGGTTTCCCTTTCTTTTGCGGTGCGGCGGGCTTCCTTCTCGATGGCGGGATGCACGGGAAAGTCGTCGGCCTCGGGAAAGAACGTCCCGTCGAGGTCGTCGAAGAGCCCGGGGATGCCGGGCTGCATGTTCGTGCGTTTCTTGTAGCGTGCCATGAGCAGGATTCTGTGGGTTGTGATATAGGGGAGAGCTGGGTTTCAGTCAGCTGAACAGAAGGAATATGGTGGGAATTTTATCGTAGTTGTAGGTGGTGCGGGCCCACTGGCGCAGAGGGCGCGTAGTGATGTCTTCGTTGGGCCCCGTGATGTCCGATGCCACGCAGAGCAGCATGTCGGGGGGTAGCGTGGCCGCCAGTTCGGCTATCAGGCGGTTGTTGCGGTATGGGGTCTCGATAAAGATCTGGGTCTGCCGCTCGCGCTGGATGCGGCGTTCCATCTCCTTGAGGCGTCCGGCCCGGCGTTGGGGTTCGATGGGGAGATAACCGTTGAAGGCGAAGCTCTGGCCGTTGAATCCGGAGGCCATAAGGGCCATGAGGATGCTCGAAGGGCCAACGAGCGGCACAACTTTCAGCCCCCGGCGCTGCGCTACCGCCACGGCGTCGGCTCCCGGGTCGGCCACGGCAGGACATCCGGCCTCGGAAATCACGCCCATCGGAATACCGCGTTCGAGCGGTTCGAGCATAGCCGCTACTGCGGTGCGGTCGGTATGCTCGTCGAGCACGGTGAACGTTAGTGCGGATATGTCGGTCGATGGGTCGACTTTCTTAAGAAATCTCCGGGCAGAGCGCACGTTTTCCACGATAAAGTGGCGCAGTCCGGCTATGATTCGCCTGTTCCCCTCGGGAAGCACGTCGGAGAGCGCCGACGCTGGGCTGAGCTGTACCGGTATGAGATACAGCGCCGCTTCGGGAGCGACGGCCGGTGCGACGGCGTCCGTATCGTTAGTATGCGATTCGTGGGTCATGCTTCAGGTTTATGAATGCTCAGGCCTCGGCTGGCGTGGCTTCGGCTTTCTTTGGCTCGGGTTTCTGATGTTCGGGAAGGGCATTGTAGGCCTCGAGGGCATGGCGGAGCACTTCCATGGCTTTTCCGAGGTCCTGCTTGTTGAGCACGTAGGCCATACGCACTTCGTCGCGTCCCATGCCCGGAGTGGTATAGAAGCCGGAGGCCGGCGCCATGAAGATGGTCTGCCCTTCCCATGAGAAGTCGCGCAGACACCATTCGCAGAAGCGGTCGGCGTCGTCGACCGGGAGGCGGACCACAGTGTAGAAGGCGCCCATGGGGATGGGGGTATAACAGCCCGGAATGCGGTTCAGGCGGTCGATCAGGAATTTACGGCGCTCCACATATTCGTTGTATGTGGCAAGCATATATTCCTTCGAGGTGTCGATTGAGGCCTCGGCCACAATCTGACCTAACAGGGGAGGGCTGAGGCGAGCCTGACAGAATTTCATCACGTTCTTTTTCAGCTCCTTGTGCTTGGTGATGAGGGCACCCACGCGGATGCCGCACTCGTTGTAGCGTTTCGATACTGAATCTATGAGCACCACTTTTTCCTCGATGCCGGGAAGATGGAAGGCGGAGATGTAGGGAGCGCCGGTGTAGCAGAATTCGCGGTATACCTCGTCGGAGAAGAGGAAGAGATCGTGCTTGAGCACAAGGTCGCGTATCTGCAACATCTCTTTCATGGTGTAGAGATAGCCCGTGGGGTTGTTGGGGTTGCAGATCAGGATGCCTTTGGTGCGCGGAGTGATGAGTTCTTCGAATTTCTCGACGGGCGGAAGCTCGAAGCCGTTTTCGATGCTCGAGGGGATGGTCACGATTTTCGCTCCGGCCGAGATGGCAAAAGCCATGTAGTTGGCGTAGGCCGGTTCGGGCACGATTATCTCGTCGCCGGGATCGAGGCATGCCATAAAGGCGAAGAGCACGGCCTCGGAGCCCCCGGCCGTCACGATGATGTCGTCGACCTCGACGTCGATGTTGAAGCGGTGGTAGTATTCGCGGAGCTTTTCGCGCAGCGAATGCAGCCCCTCCGAAGGACTGTATTCCAGCACTGTGCGGTCAATCTTTTTCAATGCGTCGAGTCCCTCCTGAGGTGTGGGCAGGTCAGGCTGCCCGATGTTCAGGCGGTAAACTTTCAGACCGCGGTCTACGGCGTCCTGATACAGGGGGCCGAGCCGCCGGATAGGCGATGCGGGCATTATTTCGCCGCGTTGCGATACTTTTGGCATAGCTAAGGTTGGATTGAGAGGTTTATATCTTTTGGGTTTTCCGGGCCGGGTCGCAAGTGAGGCCCACTCCGAGTTTCTTGAAAATTTTGTGGTCTACCTCGCCGAGCATCACCGTGGAGTGCATCTGGCAACCGCGCAGGGCCGGGAGTTGCTCCAGGGCGCGCCGGCAGTTGTCGTCGTGAGGGCTGAGCACCGAAAGTGCCACGAGCACCTCGTCGGTGTGCAACCGCGGGTTGTTGGAGCGCAGATAGCTCGTTTTGGTATGCTGTATCGGCTCGATCATGTGCTGGGGAATCAGCTTGACCTGGTGGTCGATTCCGGCGAGGTGTTTCACGGCGTTGAGAATCAAGGCTGCGCTGGGTCCGAGCAGGGCGCTGGTTTCTGCGGTGATGATGGTGCCGTCGGGCAGTTCGATTGCCGAGGCCGGCACTCCGCTGCGGTCCGCGCGCTCGCGTGCGGCGGCTATGGGGCGACGGTAGCCCAGGTCAATCTTCGCCTGCTTGAGCAGCAGCGACGTCTTGCTTACCTCGGCCTCGTTGCCTTCGCCCTGGGCCATGCGGTTCAGGGCTGTGAAGTAGCGGCGGATTATCTCCTGGCGCGAGGCGTCGCAGCATACGTCGTCGTCGCTTATGCAGAACCCTACCATGTTCACGCCCATGTCGGTGGGCGATTTATATGGATTCTCGCCGTAGATTCCCTCGAAGAGGGCGTTTAGCACCGGGAATATCTCTATGTCGCGATTATAGTTGATGGCAGTCTTGCCGTAAGCCTCCAGGTGGAAGGGGTCGATCATGTTTACGTCGTTGAGGTCGGCCGTAGCAGCCTCGTAGGCGATGTTGACCGGATGCTTCAGCGGCAGGCTCCAGACCGGGAAGGTCTCGAACTTGGCGTAGCCGGCCTCGATGCCGCGCTTGTGCTCGTTGTAGAGCTGGCTGAGGCATACTGCCATCTTGCCGCTTCCGGGGCCGGGGGCCGTGACGATTACAAGCGGTCGCGTGGTCTCGATGTAGTCGTTGCGGCCGAACCCCTCGTCGGAGTCGATGAGATCCACGTTGGTGGGGTAGCCCTCGATGGTATAGTGGCAGTAGGTGGTCACTCCCATACGCTCCAGGCGTTGGCGGAAGGCGTCGGCGCTGCTCTGGCCGTTGTAGTGGGTTATCACCACCGAGTTTACCATGAATCCGCGGCCGATGAAGGCCTCGCGCAGACGGAGCACGTCCATATCGTAGGTTATGCCCAGATCCTGACGTACCTTGTTTTTCTCGATGTCGCGTGCGGAAATCACGATGACTATCTCGGCCTTGTCGGCCAGCTGCCCGAGCATGCGCAGCTTGCTGTCAGGCTGGAAGCCCGGAAGCACGCGGCTGGCGTGGTAGTCGTCGAAAAGCTTGCCGCCCAGTTCCAGATAGAGCTTGTTGCCGAACTTGGCGATGCGCTCGCGTATGTGTTCCGACTGGATGCGGAGGTATTTGTCGTTGTCGAATCCTGTTTTCATTCTTACTTTTGTCCGGATAACGATGAGATGCCACTCATCGCCCTTTTATCGCTTTGGCATGCAGGGAATGGCGCGGATATGGGAGGTCATCGTTTCTGCAAAGATAAGAAAAATTTATGAAATCCCGGCTATTCCTCCACCGCTTTGGAATAAGGTCGGCGGTGCCGGTCCCACATTATGTAGAATGCTCCGAAAATACCGGAAAGCATCTGAATAAGCGCCTGAAAACTCCAGCATACAAGGGCATAGGCGGCCGCGTCGTTGGCTCCGACGCCATAGAGCGTAAGTGCGAACATCACGGCGAGATTCCATGGCCCCAGGCCACCGTTCGACGGCACGGCCATGCTGCACGACCCGAACACGAACACCACCATCCCCGGCACGATTCCCAGCAGGTAGGTGGAATCGAACACCAGTTCGCGGGTGAACGGGAAAGCGAAAAAGCAGACGTAAGTCTCGAAGAAATAGCACGTCCAGATGCCCAGTGTGAGAATCAGATACAGACCCGTACCCTTCATGTGGAACAATACGGCGAAGCCCCGCCACATGCGCAGCATACTTGCGTTGATGCCCTGAACCGTCGGCGTGTGGCGGAAAGCGTAGTCGAGTACGGCGAGTAGTGCCAGAATGCCGAGAACCCAGATCCATACGGCGCCGTGAGTGAAGAAGTGCTCCACGCTCTCGCCTATGGGATATTTACGGAAGAAATGATCGAGGGCCGGACGCGCCACAAACGATGTCGCCACCACAAAGAGCAGAATCATGATTCCGTCGGAGGCGCGGTCGCCGATGTCCGTGCCTACCACGGTCGATAGTTTTACTCCCTCGCGTTTCGAAATGTAGACGCAGCGCCACGCTTCGCCGAGATATGGAAATATGAGGTTAAGCGCGTAAGCTCCGAATATCGAGACGCTTTCGGCTACGGCTGGAATGCGCGGTATACCCGCCGCACGCAGCTGAATACCCCACCTTATACCGCGGATTATATGGCTGAGCACCGTTATCACCATCATGGCGCCGATATACTGCCACTTCACTCCCTGGCGTATTATCTGCTCCACGCGCGCCATGTCGATTTTATGGAAAAGCCACGCAATCAGCACCGCCGATATGGCCAGCGGCACTGCAATCTTGATTATTTTGCCGGCGGTATCCCTGTGGTGGCGGCGTGGATGTGATGGCGAATCAGACATGTTGAAGCGTGGTGTTTTCAGATATAACACCATGTCCGTCTGTTTGGATTGCAGTAAGTTGCGGAAAAAAGTAAGCGTGCGGCGGAATCTCTTAAGTATCGGCAGACTCTTTATTTGCGTGGAGCGATATAGGCGGCGTATCTTGCGATAAAGCGGCTGAAAGCCGGAATGCGCATCAGTGCGAATTCAAACACTGCGAAGCCAAGAAGCGCGCACCCGATCCCGAGCAGCACGTCGATAATGTAATGATGGGAGGTATAGACGGCCGTAAACCATATTCCGAGAGTGATTACACCCAGCAGTGCGCGCATCCACCACGGGCTGCGGCTGCGCAGCGAGTAGATGAATGCCACGAGCGTGTAGGCGGAATGCAGACTGGGCACGGCTGCGAATACGTTGGAGTTACGCCCGTAGAGGCCGTTGAATATTCCCAGGCCGGTCATCTCGTCGAATGCGCCGAGGCCGGCCGTGTCGCCCGGGGTGCCCAGCAGGAATTCAGCGCCGTACTTGGCTATGTACCAGGGTGGAGCAGCCGGATGAATATAGTAGCCGGCGAAACCGATGAAGTTCACCAGCAGAAATACCAGCGAGAAGTGAAGATATGTTTTTTCCTGCCGGGTGAAATACAGCCAGAGCCCGAATGCTATCGGCACCGGTACCCAGCATAGATAGAACACTCCTCCCAGAAAATCCATCAGTCGCGACGTGTGCTGAGCGAAGAATTCGTTGGGAGTGAGTATCCCCCCGTCGGTAGCTATGCCGAAAAGCGAGCGCTCCGCGTCGTTGATTCCCTGAATGTCGACTGTGTTGACTTCGTAGTTGTGGACTATGTTCATCCAGTCGTAGCTTATACCGAACACTATGAAGGGGAGGAGCGCCACCACCAGTCGACGCGTGGTGCCGCATACGAAAAAGAGCGCGCCAATCAGCAGAGCCATCCAGATATGCTCGGGGCGGAACCCCACACACATGGCCGTCACCGCCAGCCACACGGCCAGGGCGCAGACGGTTATTAGCGACTCTTTTTTAGTTGGCATCTCGGATTGTTGTTGTGGTGTGGAGAGGGCGCGACGTATGTCAGCCTCGTTATTTCAGACCTTTGCGGCACACGTCCACACGGGCGAAAGCGGTTAGGTTGGCGAAAACGGCTATCACAGCCATTGCCACAATGAGGATGGTAAATGCGGTGTTGGCCGCGTCGGGACAGCACAGCCCCACGATGCCGCAGGCCAGACAGCCGATGGATGTGACGACCACACGCTCCGGGCGCTGCATGAAGCCTACCTTGCATTCCAGACCCACACCCTCGGCGCGTGCGCGCACGTAGCTCACCATCACCGAGCCCACAAGCGCCAGGAAGGCGATGAGAGCGCCGATTACGTAGCCGTTCATTATGAGGTAGTAGCTGAGGGCGCCGACGGTGAAGAGCTCGCAATAGCGGTCGAGCACAGAGTCGTAGAGCGCGCCGAAACGGCTTACCATATTGCCCAGACGCGCCACCTGGCCGTCGAGCATGTCGAAGAGCGAGAAAACGATGGTCACCACCCCTGCGATTGTGATCAGATCGAATCGCGGCGAGCCGGTGGTGTAGCTTTCATAGCCTGCGTAGGCTATGATTATAGCCGAGGCGATGTTGCCCAGCAGTCCGATGGTGGTCACCATGTTGGGGGTGACGCCCATGCGGATAAGCAGACGCACGATAGGGTTGATGACGCGGTATATGCCTTGCTGGAGGCCGTCGCGCTCTTTCTGATAGACGTTTTTATTGCTCATTTCAATCGGTGGCGGGAGAGGTTTTGCTGGAGGAGTTTGACTGGTTGGTGTGGTTGCTGTCGCCGTGGTGGCGGCTGTTGTGGAAAGTCACGAAGTCGACGGCCCGGATTGCATAGGGGTCGAATTTCGTGGGAACGTATACGAAGTTTTTCTGTAGCAGGAAGTTCCATGCCAGGCTTACTGCCAGGCTGACCGTAAGGCGTGAGAATGCGAATATACCGTCGTCCTTTATGCCTATGGAGTGCAGATAATCGATTGACTGCAGCATGTGGGTCAGCACCGTGGTACCTGTCAGGTTGAGAACGAAGCTTCCTCCCCATATCAGGAGATACTTTACCGCTACAGCCTTTACCGGGCAGTTCTCGGCGCGGAAAGTGAATTTATAGTTGATGCAGCAATTTACAACCCCTCCTACAACCAGACCTATGGCCGTGGCGAAGAACTGGCGTAGCGGATCGCCCCCGAGCGGACGGAGCACCCATGCGAAAAACACGAACGCTATGCCCATGTCGGTCCACGATGCAATCTGGCTCGATACGGAAGAGCGGAGGAAAGTGAAAATCCCCTTTCCGTGCATGAATTTGTCGGCGAGCCTATGGCTCATCGAGCCGTTGCCCCCCGCAGCGCCCCCCGTCGGGGTGCCCTGTTCGGGCGTAGAATCGGCGGCCTGGGGCTCAGTGCGTTCCGTTGTGTTAGTATGCTGTCTGGTGGGTTGGTTCATTTTCCTTTCTGATTGGCTCGGGAATGCTGGCGGCCTAAAGCCCGGGCACCCCATCAGTCTCCTTCCAACCTGCAAAGTTAAGAATTTCCTCAAAACTTCCAAAACCGCCTCTCCCCCCGCCGCCCCTGTACTCCAAATAAAATCGAAGCATAGCAAAATAGAGCAGGAATTCACAAAAATACCTAAAAATCGGAAATTTTATGCGATAAGAATTTTTTTAGGCTCGCCGTAGCCGTCGGTTTGCGGAATTTTGATTAATTTTGTAGCGTGGGTTACAAGTTATGGCAGTTACCGCCACAATCGCAGCCCGCTATTCATCATCCGGAAACACCAACCAACTGCTAAAATGAAAAAACTCGAACGCCTTCTTGCAGAGAAACTGTTGAAAGTGAGTGCCATAAAGCTCCAGCCTGAAAACCCGTTTACCTGGGCATCCGGCTGGAATTCTCCTATTTACACCGACAACCGACGCACACTCTCATACCCCGAAGTGCGCTCTTTCATCAAGACCGAGCTCAGCCGCATTATCCTCGAGAATTTCGAGAAGCCCGACGTTATAGCCGGTGTGGCCACAGGTGCAATCGCGCAGGGCGCTCTGGTAGCCGATAATCTCGGCCTCCCTTATATATATGTACGCTCCACTCCCAAGGACCATGGCCTGGAGAATCTAATCGAAGGTTCGCTGCAGCACGGCCAGAAGGTGCTCATCATCGAGGACCTTGTATCCACCGGAATGAGCAGTCTGAAGGCTGCCGACGCCATCAAGATGGCCGGTGGCGAGGTTGTCGGCATGGTGGCCATGTTTACCTACGGCTTCCCCATCGCCGAAAAGCGTTTCCGCGAGGCCGGAATCAAGCTCATGACGCTCAGCAACTACGATGCTCTGCTTGAAGTGGCCCTTTCCACGGGTTTTATCGCCGAGAGCGATATCGCCACGCTCCAGCAGTGGCGCAAGGATCCCGCCAACTGGGCTCCTCTCCGCGACGCCGGTATCGAGTGATGCTCACTCTGCCGGGTCCTTCCTTTCAATAATCCGTAAAACACCGACAAATGGCAACATATAAAAGCCCGCTGACTACCGTGGGCAAAAGCGCCGACACGCTTTTCGAGCGGTTCAGCAATCTCAATAATCTTCAGGGGGTGCTCGATTCTCTCCCTGCCGAACAGCGCGCTCAGGTGGGCGACGTGCAGTTTACCAACGATTCTCTCAAAATCACGACTCCTCAGGTCGGTGACATCGAATTTACCGTGGTTGAGCGCGTTCGTCCCGGCAAAATCGTGTTCGGTACGAAGTCCTCTCCTGTTCCCCTCACCATGGAGATGCACATCAATCCTCTTACACCCGATTCATCGTCGGTGCAGACCCAGATTGATGTGGAGATTCCCGCCATGCTCCGTCCGCTCATCGGGCCGCAGCTCCAGAAGGCGGCCGACAAGTTCGGCGAACTTATCGCAGGTCTGAGCCACTGACCGGCCAACTTAAGTCATATCCCATACGTTATTCCATAGAAGGCGCGACGCAAAGGTCTAACCCCCGTGCGCCGCGCCTCGGTTATTTAATGGTTATGTTAACAGTATTCCGCAATTTGGTCCGAAATCTTGCCGTGGCGGCTGTCTGCATTGCCGCCGGAGCGGCCGCAGAGGGCTGCAAGCACGTAAGCGACGACCTCCCTCCTGCCGGCGTCTGGATTGTGTTCCCCTTTGAACACGACTGGCGCACATGGGGTGTGACCGCTCCGCTCCAGCACCGGGAGTTTATCCTCTCCGAGCGGCTCCCCCAGGGATTCAACTATTCGGCCGCTTCGCAGACGGGCTACGGCGGCGTGCTTCTCGTCGGCGACATCAACGGCGCCCCGGCGGCCTACGATATGTCGTGCCCCGTCGAGCGCAAGCCCGATATACGCATCGCCTACGATGAAGACCGCAACGACGCCTTCTGCGCCCATTGTGGTAGCCGATACTCCGTAATCAACAACTACGGGCAGCCCACGGCGGGTCCTGCGGCCGAGCGCGACGACTACCGGGTGCTCCGCACCTACAATATCGCCACCGGTCCCAACGGCGAATACCGTGTAATCCGTCCCTGATAGTTTCCCCGGTTTTATAAATAGCTGACCGTAAAAATGTAGGGACACACGGCCCGTGTGTCCGTTCCTTTAGAATTATGGATAAACAGACGATTCTCGAGCGCTTCCGCGAGCGCCACAACATAGAGACCCTCAACCCAATGCAGCAGCTCATGGCTGCCACCGACGCCACGCGCCTGATTCTCCTTTCTCCCACCGGTTCGGGAAAGACGGCGGCTTTCGCCATCCGTCTGCTCCGCGCTATCGGTCCGTCGAGGGGTGTGCTTCAGGCTGTTGTAATCGCTCCCTCGCGCGAACTGGTAATTCAGATTGCCGATGTAATCCGTCCGGTGGCGGCCGGCCTTAAGACGGTGGCTTTCTATGGCGGCCACAACATGGCCGACGAGGTAAATTCCCTGAAGTCGATGCCCGACATCATCGTGGCAACTCCGGGGCGTCTGCTTGACCATATCACGCGCGGCAACCTCGACGTGGCAGGAGTCCATGCTTTGGTGCTCGATGAGTACGACAAGAGTCTCGAACTCGGCTTCCACGACGAGATGCGACGCATCGCGCGCCGTATGAAATCTCTGAAACTTATTATCCTTACTTCGGCCACCCGGCTTGCCGAACTCCCTGATTTCCTTCCGATGCAGGGAGCCGAGACTGTTGACTTCACTCCATCGGCTCAGCGTAGCCGCCTGCAGACCGTCTCTGTCGAATCGCCCGAGCGCGATAAACTGCAGACGCTCCTCGACCTTCTGCGCTCGCTCCCAAATGGCCGTGCCATAGTTTTCGTGAACCACCGCGAGAGCGCCGAGCGCGTCTATAACTTCTTGAAAAAGGAGCGTTTCCCTGTCGGGCTGTATCACGGCGGTCTGGAACAGCGCGACCGCCAGCTTGCGCTCGACCTCTTCAACAACGGCACTAATCCTGTGCTGGTAAGCACCGACCTCGGCTCGCGCGGACTCGATATCGACGACGTCAACTACGTGATTCACTACCATATGCCGCTCTCGTCCGAGAGCTGGACGCACCGCAACGGCCGCACGGCGCGCATGGGCGCCGACGGCACGGCTTATGTTATTACAGCAGAAGGAGAAAACATCCCGGACTACGTGGTGTGCGACCGCCCCTATTCGCCTCGTGGCGAAGCCTCCGAGGGGATTCGCAGCGATGTGGCCACACTCTATTTCAACGCCGGGAAAAAGGAAAAGATTTCAAAGGGCGACATCGCCGGATTCCTTATTCAGAAAGGTGGGCTCACCAAGGATGAAGTAGGAAAAATCATGGTATGGGACCACAGTGCCATCGCCGCGGTTCCGCGTGCAAAAATAGGCAAAGTAGTCGAGGCAGTGGCTCCCTATCGCCTTAAAAACACCAAAGTGCGAATCACTCCGCTCAAATAGGCGGATCTACTTCAGCAGGTCGGGGCGAATGCGGCGGGTGCGTTCCACCGACTGCTCGTGGCGCCATTCGGCGATTTTGGCTTCGTGGCCTGAGAGAAGTATGTCGGGCACGCGCCACCCTTTGTAGTCGGCCGGACGGGTGTAGTCGGGCGCCGAGAGCAGGTGGTCCTGAAAGGAGTCGGAAAGCGCGCTCTGCTCGTCGCCGATGGCTCCCGGGATGAGGCGCACCAGCGCGTCGGAGATGATTATGGCGGGAAGTTCTCCACCGGTGAGCACGTAGTCGCCAATCGAAATCTCTTTGGTAATCAGATGCTCGCGCACTCTGTAGTCGACGCCTTTATAGTGACCGCAAAGTATTATCAGATTCTCCATCAGCGACATACGGTTGGCCATCGGCTGGTCGAAGCGTTCGCCGTCGGGCGAGGTGAATATCACTTCGTCGTAGTCGCGCTCGGCTTTCAGCGCCGAGATGCAGCGGTCGATGGGCTCCACCTGCATCACCATCCCTGCCTCGCCGCCGAAAGGGTAATCGTCGACTTTGCGGTGCTTGTTGGTAGTGTAGTCGCGCAGGTTGTGGATGTGGAATTCCACAAGACCTTTTTTCTGAGCCCGCTGCAGTATGGAGCAGTTGAGCGGAGAGTCGAACATTTCGGGCAGTACGGTAAGTATGTCGATACGCATAAGGAGAATATACAGGTTTGTGTTTATTGAAGTTACAGCCTACACCTCGTCTTGATGGAGAAGCTGCATTGCCAGCTGATTGCGGTAGATGTTTCCGCCGACGGAGGCCGGACCGATTTCGTCGGCTTTCCATACGCCGATGTCGGCTATGAGCAGAGGATGGTTCACGCGCCGGTTCCACACCCACATCTCGCCGTCGGCCACGTGCGAACCGTCGCCCCGGCAGATAAACACCGCAGCGCAATGGCGTTCGGCAGGCTTCTCCTGACGCGACGGATGAAGGTATTCGTAGATGCGCCGCTCGGTGGTCATGCCGGGCATCATCGCCTCAAGCGCCTCGTGGGTGAGGATGTCGATGCTTTTGTGGAGGGTTGGGTGCATATGCGGAAACATCTCCAGAAGACGTTTTTCCGTGGCGAGCAGCAGCGAGTAGAGCTGTCTGGCTCGCGGTGCAATCGCCGAAACTGATGCGTCGGCGTCGGCGAGGGTCTGCTGCCATGCCCAGGCGGCCACATGCACGCTGGCCGTAGGTCCTGGTATCACTTCAGGACGTATGGCGTTCATGATGGTGAACACGCCGAAACCTACGGCGGCGTCGTAGCGGCGGAGCTGTCCGCGTAGCCAGATGTCGAGGCTTCCCACGATAGCTACATCAGTATGGGCACCTTCCAGGTGTACTTTCGCCCCGGGGTATCGTGGGTCGATCAGTGGCGAGTCCAGGGGCAGATACATCGGTGCCGACACGCGCCTGAGCTGTAATTCCTCCATCAGGCGCGGTTCGAGAAAGCGTTTTATCTCGGTGAGGGCTATCTCGGCTGTCTCATGAAGCAGACATGGCTTATATTTCGTCATGGTTCAGCGGTTGATATTGTGAAAGCTGGCTGCCGGGGTCTCAGAATTTATAGCCTACGCCAAAGAGGCCGGAAATCCCCTGGTCGGCTACGAGCGGCATGAGATATGAGCGTGTGTTGAGCGCGTTTTCCACGCGGGCGAGCACTGTGAAGGCATCTGTCAGTCGGTAAGAGGCGCCGACGCTCAGGTTGCTTACGTTCTTGAGGTCGAAGCAAAGCGGCTCGTCGAGCAGCTGTGCGGCGGCTATCTCGGCCGTGGAGAACAGGTATTCGTTGCCGCCGGCCACGGGCATCGAGCGCTTCATTCGCAGTTCGTAGGCGAGATTGACGCTCAGACGTCTGATGGGTGTGACCTCCACTCCTACGCCGAGCACGCGGCGCGCGCGGTCGCGCCATTCGGGGCAGCTGGCTTTCTCGCTGTTGCCCAACACGGTGTGGAATCTCGCCTCCAGAGCCAGCAGGCGCCGGAAGGTCCAGCGTGCGGTGGCTCCGGCCTTGAATGAACGGATTTTCGTGGGGGCGAACATCAGCATATCGTCGAGACTGTAGGGCATCAGCCAGTTGTTGGCGGCGTTATATCCCAGGTCCAGGGTAATCGACGCTCCCTGAAGTGGACCGAAGCGCAGGGCAAGGTCGGCAGTCAGGGGTCGGTTGCTCACGCCATATGCCATGGCCTGACAGATGTAGGGGGAATAGGCCGTCAGGCTCTGCATGGTGTTGAGAGTTTCGCCTCCGCCGATGCGCAGTGAGGCGCCGAAGCCGTCGGAGGGGTTCACGCCGAGCAATACATCGGGGGCTATGTGGAATTTTTTTCCGGAGTTGAATGTAAAGTCGATGCGTGCGCCGATTTTCACGCGGTAGATTCCCGTAGTGAGGCTGTAGTAGGGTGTAATCGATGCTATACCTACGGTTTTCCCTCCGGGAAGGGTAAATGATTCATTGTCAGGATTGGTTTCGGTGAATGCATCGGGCTGCAGAAAACTGTTGAAATGCAGGAAGTCGGCGTTGACGTCCAGACCTACGCGCGCTATGTCGGAGATGCGGTCGGCTACCCCCATGCGCACTCCGTAGCCTGTCTGTTTCACTGCCGGAATCTCCGGGGCGGCCGGGTCGTCCTCGTCGGCGGGAAGTCCTTTCGAAAAATTGAAGATATTGAATGCGGCGCCTATATAATATGTGAGGTGGCTGTTGGCGCGACCCTCCCAAAGGGCGTCGAGATTCCATCCGAGTGCGCTCTGGCCGATGGCCGAAGGTATCTCGGTATGGCCCGCGGGGGTGTCTTCGGCCTCTTTTTTTGCGAAACTGCGGTCTATAAGGCTCCATGGCTGCTTGAAGGAGAGGAAATTCACGTCGGTGGCAACCGTGAGGCGTCCGGCGGTACCGAATTTATGGCTGAGGTCGATGCCGAGCTTCCCTTGGGTCTGCCGGATGGTCTCCTTGTCCATCCCTTCGAGTGGAGCGCTCTTATATTGGCGGTTGTTCAGCTGTCCCCAGATATTGAGTTGCGTGGCGTCGGTTCCTACGATGGTGTAGCCGGCGGAAAGCCCGGCGTTTGCAGCAGGAAAATAGCCGAGGTCCACGTAGCCGCGGTAGGGTGTGAGCGGTGCAGCCGGTTCGGTGGATGCCGGCTCGAGTGTGCCGATGTGGGGGCCGAATTCCGAGATGCGCGTGTAATCTCTG
The DNA here is from genome assembly GCA_900545955.1 of uncultured Porphyromonadaceae bacterium. Lineage (GTDB taxonomy): Bacteria > Bacteroidota > Bacteroidia > Bacteroidales > Muribaculaceae > UBA7173. Next base: position 12,649 of record URAU01000015.1, on the reverse strand, counting down.
GCCTGGAGCTGCCGTTGTGTGGCCGTGAATTTCAGTTGTGAAGGGTAGACGTCGGGCCGCGTGGCGGAGTGTACCTCCGGCACGATTTCGCGGTCGATGGTTATTTCTTTCGAAAGCTGCCCACGGGCCGGAAGCACTGCCAGCACTGCGGCGGCGAGCACCGGGATTGCGTTATATCTGAGTTTTGTCATTGCTGTTCTTATTTCTTAAGACGTTCGTCGACCATGCGGAAAATGTCGGCTTCATTGCCGGGGTAGTTTTCGCGGAGTGAGCGCAGATATTCGTCGGCCTCGAAGGTGTCGCCCTTCTTGCGCAGGAGGTCGCTGAGCAGTATGAATCCGCGTGCCAGCCAGTAGTCGTGGGGCGGATTGGCGTCGATCAGGCGGTTGACGGCCTCGGTTGCCTTGGAGTCGTCGCCGGTTTCGGAATAGGTCTGTGCGATGTAGTACTGGGCCTTGGTGCCGTTTATGTCGTCGATATCGTCGGCGAGGGTGCTCCAGAGGGCGATTGCCTCGCTGTGGCTGCCGCTGTCGTTCAGGGCCATCGCTTTCAGCAGAGATACTTCGCGCTTGCCGGCCTCGCCGAGAGTCGACGATTCCAGAAGCCGGTCAGCTGTTGCGATGGCTGTATCATTGTCTCCCAGATCGCGGCTGAGACGCAGTATACCCATCAGGGCGGTGCTGACGTCGGAGGGGTTGGATGCGCGCTTTTCGAGAGCCTGATATGTGGCCATAGCATCGGCTGTGCGGCCCATACGAGCTTCTGCGTCTGCTTTCACGATGAGGGCATCGACTGCCTGCGGCGAGTCGGGATACTTTTCCACTACTTCGGTAGCGGCGGCCAGGGCGTCGGTAAGCCGGTTGTTTTCAAGGGCCTTCTCAGCGCTCACGAGATTGAGGGCCGCAAGCTCGGCCGACTCCGGTTTTGGTGCGTCGGGCACGGAGTTGATGAACGCCACATATTCGCTCACCTTCCCCTGCTCGGCATAGAGTTGCTTGAGGTCGTCGGCGGCCACGCGGGCTTCCTCCGACGAGGGGTAGGCCGTTATTACTTTCTTATAGTGGGCGATTGCCTGCGGGCGGTTCTGCTCGTTGAGATACGTTATGGCGAGCATGAGCTCACCCTGACGCCCCTGTGCGGTGGCCGGATAGCGGCTGGCCAGAGTTGTGTAGGTCTCGATGGCACGGGCGTTGTCGCCGGTCTCGCCGTAGCTCTCGCCCATCTCGAGCATGGCCGAGGGGATTAAGGCCGACCGCGGGAATTTCTCGATCATGTTGCCGAGGGTTTCGAGTTTCCCTGCGTGGTCGCGTTGCAGTCCCTTCATGATTCCCTGCTGGAACATGGGGTAGTCGCCTGCCTGCGGATTGGTAGAGAATGCTTTGGAGTAGGTTGAAGCAGCACCTTGGAAATCCGACATATAATATTGTGCGTCGGCCATGCGGTTGTAGGCGTCGGCCAGGAGAGTCTTGTCGGCGTTCCTGTCGGTCCACTCTATGAATTTGGCGAAGTCGGCTTTGGCGTCGGCGTAGTCTTTCAGCGCGAGACGCGCGTACCCGAGGTCGTAGTAGGCAAGCGCGCGGTTGGCGGCGCTTCCGAGATTCTGACGCAGGTAGCGGTTGTAGGAGTCAACGGCATCGGCATAGGCGCCGCTCTTGAACTGGGCTTCGCCCAGCCATAAGAGCGCTTCAGCTGCCGTAGAGGCGTCGTAGCCGGTCATTCCGGAGGCTTCGCGCAGATATGTGGCGGCCTGGAGCGGACGCCCGGCCTGCAGCTCGCGGCTGCCGAGCGTATAGAGCACTTTCTGCTTTGCTTCCAGAACTTTATGTGTTGGCTTGGCGATACGGTTTATTGCGGCGAGGGCGGCGGGATAGTTGTTGTCGGTCATATAGCCTGACACTACATAATCCGCCACTTCGGGAGCGTTGGCCGATTCTGGATAACGCCGCAGAAATTCCTCCAGGAGGTTAACCGAACTTCCGAACGGCACTTTGCCTCCCTGCATCCCCGCAACGGCGCGGTTGTAGAATGCTGCTTCCTGCACGTCGCGGTCGCGGTCCATGCGGGCAGCCTTGTCGAGGGCGAGCGATGCGGCATTGTAGTTGTCGAGTTTCAGGTAACTCTGTCCAAGATAGAGAAAGGCACTCTGCCCCATGGCCGTATCTTCGGAGGTTACAGGCGTCAGGCGCTGGATGGCCTGTTCGTATCGCCCGTTTTCGAAGTCATCGAGTCCGAGCAGATACATGGCCGAATTGAGTGGATGCTCCGTAGAGCTAACGTAGGTCTCGAGATAGGGGAGGGCAGCCTTGTGGTCGCCCAGACGGTAGAGCGATTCACCCTCTATGCGGTTCATCTCGGCTGTGAACGCCGGGTCTGCATTGTCGGCAGCACGGCTTTCGAGCAGTGTGCGGGCGTTTTGAGCGGCTGCCCGGTAGTCGGCGCGCGCATAGTTTATCTGCGCCAGATAGTAAGCTGCCATTGCAGTCGGCATACTATTGGGTGCCACAGCCTCGAAAAGCCGGGCGGCGCGATTGTAGTCGCCGCGGGCATAGGCAATGTATCCCTGGTAGAACCGGGCGTCGTTTGCAAATTCCGGGGCGCTTTCGAGTGCGGCGAATCCCGCCGCTGCCGAGTCGTAGTCAGTGAGTTTCAGCCGGCAGAAGGCCGTGTGATAAATCACCTCGTTGCGCGAGGTTTCGTCGAGTGCGTCGAGGCTTAGCTTGTTGTAGGCTTCGAGCGCCATGGCGTATTCGCCGCGGTCGAACCATACGTCGGCCACGGCTACCAGAGCTGTCAAACGCCACGCCGAAGCCGGATATTCCTCCATGAATTTCTCGAGTATCCCTATTGCATCGGCTCCGGGGATTGTCATGGCGTTGAGAGCGCGCGCTGCGGCGGCACGCTCTGCTTCGGCTGCCGTGGGATAGAGGCGCATGGCCTCCGCGAGCTGGTCGGCGGCTCCGCGGCTGTTGGCATCGGAGCGCATCCAGAGACCACGCTCGATATATCCTGCCGCTTCGGGCGAGTTAATCGACCCCGCCGCGGGCGGCAATAATGTCAGCGCCCGGGCATCAGGCGTTCCCATAGTGAGCATGGCTGCCACGACCATACTGCCGGTCTGCAGCAAACCGGAGAAATATCTGCAATGTTTCATTCTTTTAAAAGGACTTCCTTGTCGTGCAATTTTCTTTCCTCGCAAATTTACGATATTTTTCCCATATCGCCGCCTCAAAAATCCCCCCATCTGCTCTTCATCTCCGTTTGCCTTGAATCCCTTTCGCCGGCCGCGTTCCGGCGGAGCTTTCGACAGAGTGATTTTGCTAAAAAGTAGTTAAAATATTTTGTAGATTGTAAAAATACGGCTAATTTTGAAAAATGGAATATTTATTCCGGATTTCAGACCACCAACCTCTCCGACCAATCATAATTCATTTAATTGCAGCCGGGACTCTTTTGGGAGATTGCCGGCTTGCGGAAAAACCACAATTTCTTCTATGAAAAAATTTTTAATGGCAGTGGCAGTGGCGGTTACGTCGCTTGCAGCAAGCGCCGGACTTCCCGGCGATATGTTCAACCACGTTGGTGTCGGCGTCGGCGTCGGCACCACCGGTATCTCGGTCGAGGCGTCCACGCCCATAACGCGCTGGGTGCAGATGCGCGCCGGCGTAGCAATCATGCCGGGCATCAAATTTCATGCGGATGCAGATGCGGAGTTTGCGTACCACACGAATACAGGTAATGTTTACCGCGATTCCGAAGTGGAACTTACCGGCGACCTCGGCCGCACGCAGGGCTATGTGATTTTTAATGTCTATCCACTTCCGAAAATCGGTCTGTATGTGGCTTTAGGCGCATACTTCGGGGGAAATAAGCTTGTTAAAATCACGGGCTATTCGCCCGAATTGGCTTCCTATGGAGGTTCCGTCACCATCGGCGACTACGTGATTCCCGCAAATACCAAGGGTGAGGTTTCCGGCGGAATAAAGGTGAACGGCTTCCGTCCTTATGTAGGTATCGGCTGGGGTAAGGCCGTGCCGAGCCGCCGCATAAATTTCGGAATCGATCTGGGTCTGCAGATCCACGGCAAGCCGAGTCTGTATACCGATTATGGCGAACTTGACCTCTCGGAAGTTACAGACGACGATACATTCCAGAAAATCATGGATAAGGTGCGTGTCTATCCCACCCTCACCTTCAAGCTCGGCTTCCGCGCTTATTGATTTCTCTGGAAGCGACATAAAAAAGCAACCGCACGCTGTGATTTAGTGCGGTTGCTTTTTTGTAGTTTATGCCCTGGTTAGGAGGGGAGGAGCGGCAGGTGGATGGCGAAGGTGGTGCCGACGCCGGGCTCGGAGTGGCTGACGAAGATGCGCCCTTTGTGGTATTGTTCGATGATGCGTTTGGCCAGGGTGAGGCCGAGACCCCATCCGCGTTTTTTTGTGGTATAGCCGGGATTGAATACCGTCTTCTGGCGTTTGCGCGGTATGCCTCGGCCGGTATCGGCCACGGTGATGCAGGCTTTCTGCCCTTCGCGCGAGGTAGTTACGGTAATCGAACCTGTCCCGTCCATGGCGTCGACAGCATTCTTTATCAGGTTTTCAAGCACCCATTCGAGTAGCGGAGCGCATACGAGCACATCGAGTTGCTCCGGGCAGAGATCAGTTGTGAGTTTGATTCGGCTGGAGATGCGCGTAGCCATATAGGAGGCGGCATGCCCGACTACCGTGTTGAGGTTGTCGGGTTCCATCTGCGGCTGCGATCCGATTTTCGAGAAGCGTGAGGCGATGGTGCTCAGACGGTTGACGTCCTTGTTCATCTCGCGCACGGTCTCGGGGTCGACTCCCATGCTCTGCAGAAGCTCCATCCAGGCCATGAGCGACGAGATGGGCGTACCTAACTGGTGGGCCGTTTCTTTCGAAAGTCCCACCCACACCTTGTTCTGTTCGGCGCGCCGGGTGGAATTTACGGCGAAATAAACCACAAGAATAAACGCCAGCATAACTACAATCTGGATGTAAGGATAGTAGCTCAGACGTTTCAGCAGTTTGGAGTCGTCGTAATAGAGGTGCTGCATGTTGCCCGGAGAAATGATGATATGAATCACGTTCGGACTTTTTTCCAGCTCGCTAAGTTTGCGCTGCAGGAAGGCGGCGTTGGCATCGGAAATGAGCCACGGCTCGAGCGAGTCGACCGGCTCGGGCAGGTCGAAGTTGCGGTGGAGGAGGATGTTGCCTCCGTCGTCGGTTAGGAGTACCGGAATGGTATGGTTGCGCTCGATTATCGAGAAAAGAAAGTCGATATTATCGGCCGATGCCTCGCTGCCGGTGGCATCGGCCTGCCCGACAGTGAGCTGGCGTGTGGCGTCGGCCCATATCTGCATGCGCTCGCGCTCCTGCGTGGCCAGGTCGGCCACCAGGTTGTTGCTCACATACAGAAAGAAGCCTACAAGAGCCACTGAAATGAGCAGGAATGCAACCACGCCAAAGCGGCGGATGTCGTAGATATTCATCTTACCGGATATTCGGTTATGGATTCTCAGATCAGAAGGTCGTCGATATAGACTCCCTCGCGCTCGGCTATGAAGCGGGCCACGGAATCGGCCGTGTTCGGGCCGATTACAGTGTGTGCTTCTTTCTTTACTTGCGGCAGGGCGTTTTCCACTGCCACCGCCTCCGTTGCCACGCGCATCATCGGCAGGTCGTTGAGGTTGTCGCCGAATACCACCGTGCGCTTTGCTCCCACGCGCCCGGCAAGCTGCTCGACGGCAAGTGCCTTCGAAACTCCGGGAGCGTAGATGTCGATCAGCCCTGTGTCGGGCATGATGACGTCGGGATACCACGCCGTGGCGCAGTCGGTAACCTCCGACAATTTTTCCGAGGCTTGTTTGACTGCCTTCACTGGGCCGATGGCGAAAAACAGCGCCACGCCTCCCAGCGACGACGGCTGCTGGTCGAGATGGAAACGCTTCAGCTCCAGATGGCGCCGCTCCTGATAGAACGCGTCTTCACGCCGGCTCATCGCCGCCGAATGGTAGACGTTCAGGAAACTGTTGCCACTCAGGCAGTAGATGAATGGCCTGAGTGATTCGCCCTGAAACGTATCGAGAATCCTTCGGGCATCGTCCTCGGGAATCAGCGTGATGCTGTCGAACCGGCATTCGAAGCGGTCCCACAGCGCGGCGCCGGTCATTACTATAGCCGGGAGGCATTGCAACTGCCCCTCGGCGTCGGTGTAGAGGCTTGGTCCGACGTTGGCCATCAGAGGCTGCACCGTGGCCGGAGTGCGCGCCGTGGCCGGAGTCACCATCACCCCGTGCGACGCCAGACGCGTCAGAATCTTTGCCGTCGTGGGGCTTATCTTCGAGTCAGCTCCGAGCAGTGTTCCGTCGAGGTCGCTGACATAAAGAGTTTTCGTTTCGCTCATATACCTGCAAATTTACAAACTAAATCCAATGAATGAAATACTTTCCACACTCTTTCTATCGCTCCCGATTCCATGTTATTTCTCAATATATTTTATAGCTTTGCAAGTGAATAGAATTCGTGATGCATTAAAACTATAACTCTGTTATCCTTTCATAAACCTTATTCGGTCACATTAAATATGGAATCTCACATTGTCAAATATCTTCAAATGTTCTTTTCTGGATTATTCTTGCGGGAAATAGATTTCCAGATTAGTCAGAAGGAATGCCTTAATTGCGGTGCACAATGTCATAGTAAATACTGCCCGGAATGTGGTCAGGAGATGTCTGAAAACAGATTGGATGTGCAAACATTGGGAAAACATATTCGTGAAACTATTTTCCCGATAGACTCAAAGTTTTTCAGGTCGTTATGTCTTTTAGTTTTTTGTCCATATAAAATCATAATTGACTACATCAATGGGGCAAGAAAAAAAATTACACATCCATTTGTGATATTTGTTACTCTTCATGCCCTACTTCTTTTAACTGTACCTCTTGCCGTACATACTATAATATTCCCTAACTTGATTTTAAGATACATAATAGAAGCTGTTTTATTTCCGATATGGATAGTGCTCGGACAGGATTCCGATATTTATCAATATATTCTGCGGAATGGTTATCTTCTTTTTTTGTTGACAATACCGTATACAAGTTGGGCTTTATATAAAAGTATTAAAATAATTGTTGTTCGTATCAATTATGTGGAAACACTTTATGCTTTTACATATATGATTTGTGCTATACTCACAATCTATGTGCTTTGTGAGGCTATTTCAAAGCTTTGGGTTTTGCCTGATGAATTTATCCTTTTTGCACAACTCATTCCATTGATGATTATTGAAATCTATATTTTTGGTAAATTAAAGGTTGATTTTGCGAAAATGATGCTTTTGCTAATAAAAGTATCACTGAAATTCTATAGTTATCTCCTTTTACCTATATTAATAGCAATATTTATTCTTGTACTACTTATTGTTTTTAAAGGAAATCCGTCTTAAACTAAATACAGATTATTACTTTGAATGTCAATACTAAATTTAGCTAAAGGGGGATTTTGTGCGAACCATCGGGGCGGTTTTTGATTTTTATTAGTAGCTTTGTATCTTAAAAGCCGGGCGGTAGTTCCATATTGCTTCCGGGACAACTGGAGTTTCTGGAATTGTGATGGCAGCGTCCGGCGATGGTTACGTTTTACTATTGAACCGTTACTTATTATGACGTTTGAAGAATTGGGCGTGAGCGAACCGCTGCGCCATGCGATAGAGGATTTGGGTTTTGAGACTCCGATGCCCGTTCAGGAGAAGGTGATTCCTCATCTGCTCGGCCAGGAGGGAGATGTTGTGGCGCTGGCTCAGACGGGCACGGGTAAGACGGCGGCATTCGGGCTGCCGGTGCTCCAGCGCATCGATGTGGAGCGCCACGTGCCTCAGGCGCTTATCCTTTCGCCCACGCGCGAGCTCTGCCTCCAGATTGCCTCGGACCTCGTGGATTTCTCGAAATATATTCCCGGGCTGTCGGTGCTTCCCGTCTACGGCGGTTCGAGCATTCAGAGCCAGATTCACGCACTCCGCGAGGGAGTGCAGATAATCGTGGCTACTCCGGGCCGTCTTATCGACCTGATAAACCGCGGGGTGGTGAAGCTCGACGACGTGCATACCGTAATCCTCGACGAAGCCGACGAGATGCTCAACATGGGTTTTGTCGACTCCATAAACGAGATTCTGGAGCATGTGCCCTCCGACCGCAAGATGCTCATGTTCTCGGCTACGATGCCTGCTGAAATCGCCAAAATCGCCAAGCGGTTCATGCACGATCCGGTAGAGTTCGTGGTCGGCACGCGCAACGAAGGGGCGGCCAATGTGCGCCATATCTACTATATGGTCCATGCGCGCGACAAATACCTCGCCCTTAAGCGTATAGCCGACAATTCACCCAACATCTACGCCATTATCTTCTGCCGCACGCGCCGCGATACGCAGGAGGTGGCCGAAAATCTGATACGCGACGGCTACAATGCCGACGCGCTCCACGGCGACCTCTCGCAGCAACAGCGAGACATGGTGATGAAGAAGTTCCGCGACCGCGTCGTCACGCTCCTCGTGGCCACCGATGTTGCCGCCCGCGGCCTTGATGTCGACGACCTTACACACGTGATAAACTATGGACTACCAGAGGATACGGCCGTCTACACCCACCGCTCGGGCCGCACCGGCCGCGCCGGCAAGACCGGCGTATCCATCGCAATAATCCATTCGCGCGAGAGGGGTAAGCTGCGCGAGATTGAACGCATCATAGGCAAGACCTTCGAGCGCAAGGAGGTGCCCACCCCAGATCATATCATCGAGAAGCAGCTGTTCTGGCTCGCCGACCGCCTGGAGCGTGTGGAGGTCAACGACGAGGAAATCGGCCGCTTCATCCCCGGCGTGGCAAAGAAGCTCGGCTGGCTTTCCAACGAAGATCTGCTCAAGCGCGTGCTGTCGCTCGAATTCAACCGTCTGCTCGAATACTATAAGGACGCTCCCCAAATTGATTATATCGACGAAAAACCGCGGAAAGAGCGCAAGGAGCGCTCCGATGCTCCCGCCACCAAGGAGGAGAAGGACCGTCGCACGGCCTCGAAGGGAATGGAGCGTATCTATGTGAACGCCGGCAAGCGCGACGGCTTCTATGCCGGCAACCTTATCGAGATGCTCAACAAGGTTGTGGGCGGCAAACGCGTCGATGTGGGACGCATCGACCTGATGCCCGGCTACTCGCTCTTTGATGTGAAGAAAAGCGACGCACGCCGCGTGGTGGGAGCCCTCAAGGGGGCCGATTTCATGGGCAAACGCATCTACAGCGAGATTGCTTCGCCCGACAAGGATTACGCCAAGGCCTCCGTGCGACGCACCAAAGACAAATACGTCGATGCTCCCGTCGAGCCGGAGGACGCCTACGATGCCTTCGAAAAATTCAAACGCCGCCAGCGCCGTAAAGCCCGCTGACGAGGCCGCCCAGGCTGAACCCACAGATACTCTCCCCATCCTCAAAACGAAAAGCATATGATTCGCAGACTCCTCATATCCACTCTTCTGACGGCGCTCGCCGCTCTGGCTGTATCGGCCGCGAAACCAGCCGAGAAGACCGACTCGCTTACCGCCGCCGACTTTTTCGCCAACGCCCCGCTACGCATCTTCCCGACCATCGACCGCACCACGCGTCTGGATATGCTCGACTATTACCGCAGCGGCTCCGACAAGCCCTCGAAAAACGCTTTCAAAGGGAATGCACGCGTTTTGGCAGCCTCACCCTCGCAGATTACCTTCTCTACTTCCGACGTGCAGGAGGTGGAGCTCTCGCTGATTCCCCACCGTGGCGACACTCTCCTGATGGTGATAACCACCGTCAGCACACCTGCCCCCGACAGCGAGGTGCGGTTCTATACCACTGCCTGGGAGCCGGTTGACCGTGGTCTCTTTATCGTGCCCCAACTTTCCGAATGGATAGCGCCCGAGGGTGCCGACCGCCGCGACGACCTCGAGAATCTTTATCCCATCACGTTGGCACGCGCCGTCTACGACCCATCCACACGTACGCTGACGCTCCAGAACAAGCTCGGCGACTTCCTCGCTCCAGGCGAGGGCTCATGGGCCGACGGCCTCCTCCGCGGCGAGCTGGTGTACCGCTGGAATGGTAAAAAAATGGAGAAGATAAAAAAATAAGGTGAATATATATGTTGGCAATTGACTTCACCTAAATAACCGGACATCAAAATGTAGGGATACAACCTGGTGCATCCGCTCGTTTTCAGATGCTAACTTGCTGATGTTAGGATGCACCAGAGTGCATTCCTACAATTTGGGGACCAACATATTTTTTCTTATCAATAAAGATTATTATCACATTTAATAACGTGAATCAGAAGGTTCTTACGCTGCTGCAGCTGCAGCAGACGGTGGCGGCTCTCGTGCAACGCCCCGAGACACAGAATGTCTGGGTGACGGCCGAAATCCTCGACGTTGCCGTGCGCGGCGGCCACTGCTATATGGAACTCCTGCAGAAGGACGAGCGCGGACTGCAGGTGGCCAAAGCCCGCGGCGTGATCTGGGCGAGCAGTTTCGGCCGTATCGATGCCGAATTCTTTGCCGCGACAGGGCAGCGTTTCGCCTCCGGACTGAAAGTGATGCTCCGTGTGTCAGCGTCGATGCATCCGGTCTACGGATTCTCGCTCGTAGTATCGGCAGTGAATCCCGAGTATACCATGGGCGACCTTCTGCGTCGTCGCCGTGAAATCCTCATGCGCCTGAAAGAGGAGGGGATTCTCGAACTCAACCGGCAGCTGCAATGGCCGCCGGTGCCACAGCGCATCGCGGTAGTTTCGGCTGCCGGAGCCGCCGGTTACGGAGATTTCATGAATCAGCTCTACTCCAATCCCCGCCGCCTGCGTTTCCATACGAAACTTTTCCCCGCTGTGATGCAGGGTGCGTCGGCCCCGAAATCCATCATCGCCGCCCTCGAGCAGATTGCCGCCGATCCTGAGCCGTGGGATGGGGTAGTGGTAATCCGTGGCGGAGGCGCCACCTCCGACCTCCAGGCATTCGAGGATTATGAACTGGCAGCGAATGTGGCTCAGTTCCCTCTCCCCATAGCCATCGGAATAGGCCACGAGCGCGACGTGACCGTGCTCGACTGGGTAGCCAATCTGCGGCTTAAGACCCCTACTGCCGTGGCCGAATGGCTCGTATCCACTGCCGAAAATGCACTCACCCATATCGAGACAATCGGGGCGCGAATCCTGCAGTCGGCCACGGAGCGCCTCTCAGGCTATAAAGAGCAGCTTGCCCAGGCCGAGAGCCTACTGCCGGTGGCGTCGCGCAACGCCGTGGAGCGGGCGCGCCAGCGCCTCATGCAGGCCTCGGCCACGCTTGGAGGCGTGAGCGGCCGACGCATCCAGCCGCAGCTCACGCGCCTGCAGATGATGCGTGAGGCGCTTGCGGAGGCCGTGCGCAACCGCACAGCACGCCAGCGCCAGCGGCTCGACTCCATCGAGGCGCTTGTAGAAGCACTTTCGCCAATGGCCACCCTGCGCCGCGGCTACTCGATAACGCGCGTCGACGGCCATGCCATCACGTCGACCGACGGCCTCGCTCCCGGCACGCACCTCCAGACGATTCTCGCCTCGGGCACCGTCGAGTCGACCGTCGAGGCCGTAGGGCAGCCGTCGTAAGACACAATAAACAAGAAAGTATTGTCTGAGGAAATCAACGATTCAGATACAATCAGCAGTCGATAAGTATATAAGTACCAAGTTTTTACATACACTCTTATGTCAGACGAAAAAAAGGCGGTATTCACTCCCGCCAAAGATCTTAACTACAGTCAGGCCGTGGCCGAACTTGAAAAAATCCTGCGCCTGATGCAGAGCGACGAGTGCGACATCGACCGCCTTGCCGCTCTTACGCGCCGTGCCACCGAACTTATAGCCGAATGCCGCAGCCGCCTTGTGGCTACCGACGAGGAGCTCCGTGCTATCCTCGACCAACAGCACTGAGAACGTTGTAAAAATTTGTATATCGGATTATTGTACGCTCTCCGCCCCCTCCGGGCGGTAGATGAGCGTGCACTTATGGTCGGGATTGAAAATGGTAGCGGCTGTGGAGCGTAGTGTATCGGGTGTTATGGCCCGGTATGGCTCCATGAAGCGGTTGGCATCCTCGCGGTGCATCTCTGCGAGTGCGATTGTCTGCGCTACGCTCAGATAGTTCAGCAGCCCGAATGTACGGGCGGATTCCAGCCGGTTGAGACACAGCTCCACGTCGCGTTGCCCGACCATCTCCCGGGCCATGCGCGAAGTCTGCGCGTCGATTGCCGCGATTGCCTCGCGCTCGGCCTCTTCGCCGTTTCGCGCCAGTTTGGCGTTGATCAGGAAGAGGCCCGGCTCTTCCGTGCCCTGGATGGCCGCGTCGACTTCGGTAAAGATATCGGTGCCCATCAGCAGTTCGCGGTAGAAGCGGCTGGCATGTCCGTTGGCCAGTATGTCGCTGATTATGTCGGCGTTGAAATATTCCGGGGTGCCGTATCCGGCCATGGGATAGGCGATGGCTAAGGCCGTCTGCGGCACGCGGCCGCTCAGCGTGGCGGTTCTCGGTGCGGCAGGCAGTGGCTGTCTCTTATACACATCTCCGAGCCCACGAGACACTCGCT
>URAU01000014.1 GCA_900545955.1 uncultured Porphyromonadaceae bacterium | reverse complement strand
AATGTTGAAATAATTAGATCAGGACAGTATAAAATAATTTTGAACAGTTACTTAATATGAAGATTAATGTTCTCAGAAAGGCAACAGCCTTCGCCGCAGCCGCCGTGATTGCATTAAGCGGCTGCACTGCCAAGGGGAAACAGGATCAGAACGCCGAAACTGACGCCCCTGCACCCAAAGCCCTGGTGTGTTACTTCTCGGCCACAGGAACCACCCGTGCCCAAGCTGAACGTCTGGCAGAAATAGCCGGAGCCGACATTTACGAGATTGCGCCCAAAACGCCCTACACCGACGCCGATCTGAACTGGCGCGATTCTCTCAGCCGAAGCACCGTGGAGATGCACGACCGCGCTTTCCGTCCAGAACTGGCCGATTCCGCCGCCAACGTCGCCGATTACGAGATTGTCTACATCGGCTATCCCAACTGGTGGCACACGGCACCGACCATCATCAACACATTCATCGAGACCTACAACCTTGAAGGAAAGACGCTCGTGCCTTTCATGACCTCAGGTGGCGGTGACATAACCAACAGCGAGAAAGACCTCAAAGAGGCATACCCTACGCTCAAATGGGCCAAAGGACTGCTGATGAACGATGTGACCGATGAAGAAATCGCTGAATGGGTGAAAACCACCGCCAAATAACCGCGCCTCTGCAATGAACGCCGTAAGCACCAACGTAATCATTGCCGACACCCTCGACGGTATCGGGCAGGGAAAGCTCACAAGCTACCTTGCCCATGCCTTGTGTCTCGACGGAGAGGCCGCGTTCGATTTCAACGGGAAGCGCTTTTATCTCAACAAGGGCAATCTGGCTATAATAAGATGCGGAAACCGGGTGGAAAAAATTGAGACTTCGCCTGATTTCAAAGTCAAAGTAGTATATCTGCACGAAGCCTTCACCGAACTGTCCACTCCGATGACCAACTACGGGATGCGCGGAGCCGTGGCTCTATTTCTCAACCCCGTGATGAAACTTACGGACTGCCAGTTCGATATTATCCGTCAGGATTTCGCCAATGTAGAGTACCGCCTGAACACCACCTGCTTCAACTTCTATGAAGAGGGGCTGCGTTGCGCCGTGCAGCTTATGATTCTTGATTTCTTCAACTTTCATTCACGTCAGGAGGGTATGGCATCGATTTCGGTACAGACCGCCAACATTCTAAGCGGCTTCTTCGACCTGCTTGAAAACGGCGAATATCTTACGGATCGCGAAGTGGCCCACTATGCTTCCAAGCTCTGTATCTCGCCGAAATACCTTTCGGAGGTCTGCAAGAGGGCAAGCGGCCAGACGGCCAACTTCTGGATTGTTCGCTACACATTGCGCGGCATCACACGTATGCTACGCGACAAAACTCTGACCATAGTGCAGATTGCCGATAAGTTTCATTTCTCCTCCGCCGCCTATCTGAGCCGCTACGTGCAGAAATATCTGGGAAAGACGCCCGGCGAGCTTCGAGACTAAACCCTGCAGGGCCCAACAAAAATATCTTGCGGTTGGTTATAATTTTGTAAATTTGCACCACCAAAACCGACCGACAATGATTATCGCTTCGAAGAAAAGAAAGGAAAACGTGGCCGAATACCTCATCTACATGTGGCAGATTGAGGACGTAATCCGGGCCAACGACCTTGACATTGACAAAATCCGCACGAACGTAATCGACCGATTCCCAGACCTGACCGACGCCCAACGTAAGGAAATGACCGAATGGTACGAGAGCCTTATCGAAATGATGCGCCTCGAGGGCGTCGCTGAGAAAGGACATCTGCAGATAAACCGCAATGTTATGGCCGACCTCGTACGCCTCCATCAGGCACTTCTGGCCGACCCCTCGTTTCCAGACTATACAGCAGAGTTCTACCGTACCCTCCCCTACATCGTTGAACTACGCAGCAAGGCAGGCGACGAAGCCAAGGGTGAAATCGAGACCTGCTTCACAGCCCTCTACGGGATGCTCATGATGCGTTTGCAGGGTAAAGAGACATCCGAGGCGACCCGCGACGCCATGGCTCAGATAGCCCGTTTCATCGCCACTCTGGCACGCGACTATCATCTTGACGAACAGGATAAGCTCTTCAAGCACGACGACTGAATGACAACCGAACGAATGAAACTTCTCGGCCAACTCACCGCCACCTTCGCCCGCATCGGGGCATTTACATTCGGCGGAGGGTGGGCAATGATTTCGCTGATCGAGAGAGAGGTGGTGACGTCGAAACGGTGGCTCAGCCGTGAGGAGTTTCTCGACCTCCTGGCCGTCACACAGGCTCTCCCGGGCATACTCGCAGTGAATTTCGCCGCCGCAATCGGCGACCGCATGGCAGGTCGACGCGGAGCTGCCGCAGCCTCGCTGGGCGCAATCCTGCCAAGTTTCGCCATGATACTGGTGATTGCCATTTTCCTCACCCCGGACCTTATCGAGAACCAACCTGTGGTTGCCGCTATATTCCGCGGTATCCGTCCGGCCGTAGTCGCCCTGATAGTGGCACCAGTGATAACTACGGCCCGCTCGGCCGGCATAAACTGGCGAACAGTCTGGATTCCCGCAGCAGTAGCTCTGCTGATTTGGTCGAAACTCCCATGGGTTAGCAATCCCATCCTATATATAGCACTCGGTGCACTCGGAGGATGGATATGGCTCCGCCGCAACGAACGCAAAGCCGCCGCAGAGAGGCTTAACTCCGAAAGAGCCAACGGCGGCAACATCCAGTCCGAACTTCAATCCGGAAGAAAGGAGGAAAACCGATGATATATCTTCGCCTTATCTGGAGCTATCTGAAAATCGGCCTCTTCGGTTTCGGCGGCGGCTACGCCATGCTCTCGCTAATAGAGCGCGAGATTGTGGGCAACGGCTGGATAACCGAAAAAATGTTCACCGACATCGTTGCGATCTCGCAGATGACGCCTGGCCCCATTGGCATCAACTCAGCTACCTACATCGGCTACGCCGCTCCTCTGCGCGCCGGATTCACCGGCATATGGTGGGGAATCCTCGGTTCGGTGCTCTGCACGCTTGTAGTTGTCGCTCCCTCATTCCTTTTGGTGGTCTACACCAACAGGTATATGACGCGACACCGCGAGAGCCAGACCATCCGCGGCATTTTCAAGGGGCTGCGGCCTGTTGTCGTGGGACTCATCGCCTCGGCCGCGCTTCTACTGATGAACGGCGAGAACTTCGGCCGCACAGAGTGCGACATCATTTTTTCCGTTGCAATCTCGGCGGCGGCACTTGCCACAGTTCTTTTTACCAAAATTCACCCTATCTGGGTAATCGTGGCAGCCGGTTGCGTCGGGCTGCTGACTCTCGCATTCTGACGCATCCACTTTGATTCACAACTGATTAAATCCAATTGCAGGCAATGGAATTTGAAGCAGCAACGGCATGGCTCTATGCGCAGACACCACAGTTCGAACGCATCGGCGCAGCCGCCTACAAACCGGGGTTGCAGACTGTGATTCGTCTCGCCGAAGCCTTTGACAACCCACATCATAAATATAAGATAATTCATGTGGCAGGTACCAACGGAAAAGGGTCGACCAGCCACACGCTCGCAGCTGTGCTCCAGCAGGCAGGCTACCGGGTGGGGCTATATACGTCGCCCCATCTCGTGGACTTCCGCGAGCGCATGCGTATCGACGGCCGGATGATTCCCCGGGAGGCAGTCGGCGACTTCGTTGAGCGCTACTTAGCAATGAATCTCGGCCTGGAGCCGTCGTTCTTCGAACTCACAACCATAATGGCCTTCGAGTGGTTCGCCCGGGAAAATGTTGACGTAGCCATTATCGAAGTGGGACTCGGCGGCCGTCTGGACTCCACCAACATTATCAGCCCGGAGCTCGACGTAATCACAAATATTTCGAAGGACCACTGCGCACAATTGGGAGATACCCTCCGCGAAATCGCCCATGAGAAAGCCGGCATAATGCGTGAGTCAATCGCATGTATCTGTGGCGAGCCTTCGGAGGAAATCCGCGGCTATCTCGCCGAAGAGGCCCGAGCCCACCACACCCCTCTCCGGTTCGCCCAAGAAAAAATTCCACAGGCTTCATTCCGCCACATTGGAAACGAGTTGATTATCGGCCACACGCCATTCGGGACACTCAACTATCAGCTGACCGCTGAATACCAGCATGAGAACGCCCTGACCGTGATGGCCGCAATACTTCAGCTGCGACGTCAAGGGTGGAATATCCCTGACAATGCCGTAAAGAGCGGATTCGCAGGCGTATGTACTCTCACCGGTCTGGCCGGACGATGGATGAAACTCGCCGACTCCCCGCTCACCATCGCCGACACCGGACACAACATAGGAGGATGGCTACATCTCGCCCCACTCATCGCTGCACTACCGAAACCCCTGACCGTGGTGCTCGGCTTCGCCGACGATAAAGACACCTTAGATATACTGCGCCTCTTACCCGCCGATGCCGATTATATAGCCACACAGGCTGATATTCCCCGCGCACGCAACGCTGAAAAGCTTGCATGCCAGTTGCGCGAAGCCGGACTGAAAGCGCGCCCGGTGGCGGGGGTAAAACGTGCTTTCGACGAAGCCAGGGTACAGACACCCGCCGAGGGAGCCGTATTTGTAGGCGGGAGTACCTACGTTATTGCCGATTTGCTCAAATTGTTGTAACTTTGTTTGCAATAAAGCAACGCAAATGAAGAATATACGCAATTTCTGCATAATAGCACATATCGACCACGGAAAAAGTACCCTCGCAGACCGCCTGCTGGAATACACCAACACTGTGGAGGGTAAAGACCTCCAGGCGCAGGTGCTCGACGACATGGATCTGGAGCGCGAGCGTGGCATCACAATCAAGAGCCATGCTATCCAGATGAACTATAAGCTTGACGGGCAAGACTATACACTCAATCTCATTGACACTCCGGGACACGTGGACTTCTCCTATGAGGTTTCACGATCCATAGCCGCCTGCGAAGGCGCACTTCTGATTGTCGACGCAACCCAGGGCATTCAGGCCCAGACCATCTCAAACCTCTATATGGCCATCGACTCCGACCTGGAAATTATCCCCGTAATCAACAAGGTTGATCTCGAGAGCGCCAACCCCGACGAGGTTGAAGACCAGATAGTCGACCTTCTCGGATGCCGGCGCGAGGAAATAATCCGCGCCAGCGGCAAGACCGGAGAGGGTGTACCGGCCATATTGCAAGCCATAGTAGAGCGTGTGCCCGCTCCCAAAGGCGACCCCGAGGCTCCTCTCCAGGCGCTTATATTCGACTCCGTGTTCAATCCGTTCCGCGGCATCATCGCCTATTTCAAGATAGTGAACGGCACCATCCGCAAGGACGATTTCGTAAAGTTCGTGGCCACCGGCAAGGAATATCACGCCGACGAGATAGGAGTGCTCAAGCTGGACCTCGACCCGCGGCCCGAACTATCGGCCGGCAACGTAGGCTACATAATTTCCGGCATCAAGACATCGAAGGAGGTTAAAGTGGGCGATACCATCACCCACGTCGACCGTCCGGCCCCGGCAATAGCCGGATTCGAGGAAGTGAAACCGATGGTGTTCGCCGGAGTCTACCCCATCGAGGCTGAGGACTTCGAGAATCTCCGCTCGTCGCTCGAAAAGCTTCAGCTTAACGACGCATCGCTGACGTTCCAGCCCGAATCGTCGATGGCGCTGGGCTTCGGCTTCCGCTGCGGCTTCCTGGGCTTGCTCCATATGGAAATCGTGCAGGAACGCCTAAGCCGCGAGTTCGGCATGGAAGTGATAACTACTGTGCCCAACGTAAGCTACAAAGTCTACGACAAGAAAGGTAACGAATCTGAGGTGCACAACCCCTCCGGACTTCCTGAAATCACCCTCATCGATCATATCGACGAGCCATACATCCGCTCGCAGATAATAACCACCACCGACTTCATCGGCCCGATCATGACGCTCTGCCTGGGCAAACGCGGCGAGCTTCTCAAACAGGAATTCATCTCCGGCAACCGCGTGGAACTGACGTTCGACATTCCTCTGGGCGAGATCGTCATCGACTTCTACGACAAGCTCAAGAGCATCTCGAAGGGCTACGCATCGTTCGACTACCATCTGCATGACTTCCGTCCATCGCGGCTGGTGAAACTCGACGTGCTCCTCAATGGAGAGAGCGTCGACGCTCTGTCGACACTCACCCATGCCGACAACGCCGTGGCCTTCGGACGCAAAATGTGCGAGAAGCTTAAGGAGCTGATTCCGCGCCACCAGTTCGACATCGCCATTCAGGCGGCCATCGGTGCTAAAATCATAGCCCGAGAGACCATCAAGGCCGTGCGCAAGGATGTGACAGCCAAATGCTACGGCGGCGATGTGAGCCGCAAGCGCAAACTTCTGGAAAAACAAAAGGCCGGTAAGAAGCGTATGAAGCAGATCGGATCGGTTCAGGTACCCCAGAAGGCATTCCTGGCCGTGCTTAAACTCGACTGACGTCAGCTTCCACCGCACAGCCATCCCACCAACCTTATCTGTTGACCACCGAATAGTAGGGATGCACCCTGGTGCATCCGAAAAATCAATACCGCTAAACTCTCCCTCCATACGCAGTGAAAGCCAATCAAATTCATATAGTTCTCCTCTCCGTGGCCGTGGCTCTGGCTGCCATACTGGCTCCGATGAAAGTCCGCGCGCAGGTCAACGCCGAGCAGATGGTGCGCGTCGGTCAGAACGCCCTTTATTTTGACGATTATATGGTGGCCATCCAGTATTTCAACCAAGCCATCACCGCCAAGCCCTACCTCGCCCAGCCCTACTTCCTGCGTGCGATAGCCAAGCTCAACCTTGAGGACTATCTCGGCGCCGAGGCGGACGCCTCGGAGGCTATAGAGCGCAACCCTTTCATCGTCGACGCCTATGAGGTGCGCGGTGTGGCCCGCCAAAACCGCGGACGCCTCGAGGAGGCCGTGGCCGACTACAACCAAGCTCTCGCCCTCTTCCCTAAAAGCCGTCAGCTGCTCTTCAACAAAGCTCTGGCCGAACAAGATCTCGGGCAGCCCGATTCGGCGGCTGTGACTTTCGACCGCCTTCTGCACGACTTCCCAGCCTACGAGAACGGCTATGTAGGCCGTGCCCGTCTGCGTCTGGAGCAGAAGGACACCATAGGGGCCCGCTCCGACATCGACCACGCCCTCGAACTAAACAAGAATCAGGCGAACGCCTACCTTCTGCGCGCCGATATAGCGATTCACGGCGACAAGGATTATCCAGCTGCACTCTCCGACCTCGACGAGGCGATACGCCTTATGCCACGCGAGGCCGGACTATACGTGAACCGAGCCTTCCTCCGCTATAATCTCGACGACTATTTCGGAGCGCTGGCCGATTACGACTACGCCGTACAACTCGACCCGGTCAATACCTCCGCCATCTACAACCGCGCCCTGCTGCGCATGGAAGTACGCGACTACGACAACGCCATACGCGACTTCACTACAGCCCTCGAACTCGACAACGACGACTACCGCTCGCTTTACAACCGCGCCTATCTCTACATGGAGAAACGCGACACAAAGAATGCCATGGCCGACGTGAACCGTCTCGTGGAGGCTTTTCCGGAATTACCGGAGGCGCTCTACATGCGTAGCAGCCTATACCGCATGCAAGGGCAGATGGGTCCGGCCGAACGCGACTACAATCGCGCCCTGGCTATGGCGCGCAGTCTGAAGTCGACATCGCCCAAGGAGGCCGCCGAGGCTGCGCGGCGCGAAGCCGACCGCGAGGCCGAGGAAGCGCTGAAACCCGACGCTGTGGCCAAACGTTTCGCCGCCCTGCGTACTGCGCCGGCCGATGTCGACCTCGAGGGGGACTACAACAACAAGAGCATCCGAGGAAAGGTGCAGAACCGCCGTCAGGCTATCGAACTTGAGCCCATGTTCGCCCTGAGCTACTATACGGCTCCCACCGAACTGAAGCCCTCGGCATACTTTATACGCGAAATCGACGAAATCAATGCCACCAAGGCCCTGCGCTTCGTGGTACAACTGACCAACAGCGACATCGCACTTGCCGACGAGGACGAAATCCGCCGCCATTTCGAAAGCGTTGACTATTATAACTCAGCACTGGCAACTGCCGAACCGCGCAGCATCGACTATTTCGGACGCGCCATGGATTTTATGGCCCTACGCAACTATGCCGCCGCCATAGCCGACCTCAACCGGGCGCTCGATCTGACCCCGGACTTCGCTCTGGGCTACTTCCAGCGCGCCATAGCACGCTATAAGTCGCTTCAGGCAGGCAACGGCGAAGGCCCGGGACGCGTAGCCGAGCTCCGCGCAATCGTCTCCGACTTCGACCATGCCATCCGGCTTAGTCCGCGCATGGCTTTCGCCTATTTCAACAAGGGGAATCTCCTTGCAGAGACAGGCGACTACACTTCGGCCCTGATGGCCTACAACAAGGCAATCGAGATTAAACCTGATTTCGGTGAGGCCTATTACAACCGTGGCTACGTGTATTTCCGTCTCGGCGACCACGACCGAGGCGTCGAGAACCTCTCGAAAGCGGGCGAGCTGGGGGTTGCCCCGAGCTACAATATAATTAAGCGCATGAAATAGCCTAAGGGCGCGCCATAACGGGCTGTCTGGGTCGTCGCCAAAGGCATTCGGATGAAAGCAATTATCTCGCTTATTTAAAAGATATTACAACCAAAATATAAACTTATAATGAAACTTTCTGAATCCGATCTCCAGACGCTTGCTTCGCGGGGAATTACCCCGGAGCAGCTGGAGCAACAGCTGAAATGCTTTGCCACCGGCTTTCCATACCTGAAAATCTACGATTCGGCACGCGCTGGCGCAGGCATTACAGTGCTCACCGACGCCGAGCAAACCGATGCATCGAAACGCTGGGACGCCTATTTGGCCGAAGGCGGCCGCGTGGCCAAATTCGTGCCGGCTTCCGGGGCCGCATCGCGCATGTTCAAGGCGCTTTTCGCTTTTGTCAATGGCGAGGAGGCTCAGCCTAAAGCCGGAAGCGACGTCGAGGCCCTTCTGCAGGGGATTCACAAGTTCGCCTTCTACCCCGAGCTTGAGGCTACCGTAGAGAAGCGCTTCGGCAAGGGGGTCGACGCCATGCTGGCCGAGGGCCGCGCCAAGGATGTGGTCGGCTCCATCATCCTCCCCGAGGGGATGAACTACGGCCAGATGCCCAAGGGTCTGCTGACGTTCCACCGCGCCGGGGGCGACGCCGTGCGCACTCCGGTGGAGGAGCAGCTCGTAGAGGGGGCGCAGACAGCCCGCCAGGCCGACGGAAGCGTCGACCTGCACCTTACCGTATCGCCCGACCACCGCAAGGCTTTCGAGGCCAAGCTCGCCGAGGCCGTACCCGCCATCGAGGAGCGCATGGGCGTGAAAATCACCGTGGGAATCTCCGAGCAGATGGCCTCGACCGACACTGTTGCCGCCAACGAGGACAATACCCCCTTCCGCGACGCCGAGGGGCATATGGTGTTCCGTCCCGGCGGCCACGGCGCCCTGATCCGCAACCTCAACGGCATCGACTCGCAGGTGGTGTTCGTAAAGAACATCGACAACGTGGTGCCCGACTCGATGCGCGGCGCCACCATCCACTATAAGAAGGTGCTGGCCGGATACCTCATAGAACTCCACGATCAGGTGGCCCGCTACATCCACCTCATAGACGACCGCGCCTACACCGAGGCCGACCTGACCGAAGCCTGCGCCTTTCTGGCCAATCGCTTCAGCTTCGACTCACCGGAGATGCACACTCTCAGGGGAGAGGATCTGGCCACATATCTGCGGGTGGTACTCGACCGACCGATGCGCGTCTGCGGCATGGTGAAAAACGAGGGTGAACCGGGGGGAGGCCCATACATTGCCTACAATCCCACGGAATCACGCTCGCTACAGATATTGGAGAGTGCCCAGATTGATACCTCTAATCCAGAGTTCGCCGCAATGATGGCAAAAGCCACGCATTTCAACCCGGTAGACCTCGTATGCTACGTGAAGGACGTCTACGGACACCATTTCAACCTTCCCGACTACGTCGATCCCGCCACAGGCTTCATCTCCTCGAAATCGCTCGGTGGCCGTCCGCTGAAGGCTTTGGAGCTCCCCGGCCTCTGGAACGGCGCGATGAGCAACTGGCTCACCGCTTTTGTTGAGGTTCCCGTCGAAACATTCAATCCGGTGAAAACCGTAAACGACCTTCTGCGCCCATCCCACCAGTGATAGCGCGATAAATTGTATTTTCCCGATTAATCCGGATTTTCCCGATTAATCGGGATTTTTTTTAGGAAGGCATCAACGCGGGAGGGCTATATAGTCGCGCCAATAGATGCGGTTTACCGCATGCACTGCGGTGTCTCCGTGTTCAACCACTATGAGTTGCGGAGTCTCCGTATCGTCAGAAACGGTGGAGTCCATATCGAATTCAGCTGTGCGGCCATCACTGCCGGTGAAACTGAGAATGCGTGAGCCTGCCGAGCCTTCCACAATCATAACTCCACGCAGAGAATCAGCCGGAAGTTCGTGGAGACTCATGTCACGCGGATAAACGAGCATGCGGAAACGCGGAGAATCTTCTTCCGGATCGGCCTCAGCCTGCGAAGTGAATTCAGTCTCGGAATCAGACTGGCCGTCGGCTCGGTCAGCGCGATGGCTTTCCACGTCGATGCGGTAGATAGTTCCGTTGTCCTCCCCTATCAGGCAGAAAAATGGTTCCCAGCCAGCCCGCAACGAGGGTGCAAGACTCTTTTTCTCCTCCTCGACAAGGCGACGGCGCAATGCGCGCTCGGCCTTTGAGATGTAGCTCACAGCATAAAGTTTACCATCCCACCAGAGATATTTTCCATTGTCGAGTGTCCATCCGCGCCACCCTTCGGGACGCCAACGCTCAAACTGGGCGTTGCGAACGGCGGTTTTCAGCGAGTCGTCGATCATCAGAGGAAAATATGTCTCCATCTCGGCCGAGTCGGCTATGTTTCGGAGGGGATAGGGACGCTCTATGGGATAGCTGCAGTCGGCGGCAAAAGCCTTGGCGTTACCCGACGACATATGGTGTTCAAGAGCGACGATACCCTTGAGCGCTTCTGTGCGCTCGGGCCATTCCAGCGGCGCGTCGGCGGCCGCCGAGTCCCGAAGCTCCTTCATATCGGCTGAATCTGTTTCATGTTTTTCCCGACGGCCACACGAACTAACGGCAACCGCCGCGAGCAAT
The DNA here is from genome assembly GCA_900545955.1 of uncultured Porphyromonadaceae bacterium. Classification (GTDB taxonomy): domain Bacteria; phylum Bacteroidota; class Bacteroidia; order Bacteroidales; family Muribaculaceae; genus UBA7173. The sequence continues at coordinate 64,093 of URAU01000014.1, read as the reverse complement.
GTAACAGTAACAGGGAATATGCTGCGTTTAAAGAACATAGCCATAAATTTTAAAGCAATAGTTTTAGCCATTTTTGGTCACCATTTTGTAGAGCGTGTCAAATTCCTCAATTCTCCGCTGTCGAATCTGAGGATGAGATTTTCCCTTATATCGGCAGTGAGCCACATAAGCCTCACGTAGCGCCGCCACCGAAGTTCCCTTGATCAGGGTTGATACCTTTGACTTCTTTACGGCGTTGGGACCGATATTGTAAGCAAGTACACCAAGCAGCAAAGCCTTATCGCCGTACTGACTGAAAGTACGAACATATTTGCGTAGATCCTTACGCAGAAGAGCCTCGGCATCAGCCTGCCCGAGTACTACACCTTTTTTATAGTTTTCACCAGGAAGCACACGGTGCCCGTAGCCTATATATGGCCAGTTCGAAGCCTTGTGGAGCGTTTCATATTTCTTGATTATCTCCACAGCCTTCTCAAATGCCGGGTCTCCGTCGAGATTATCGAGGTCAATCGAAAGAGCCCCGAAAGAAATGCCGACCACGAGAGCCACGGCCAGGAAAGCAGATAGGAGTTTTCTTGTTATCACAACGGTAAAATTTTATTAATATAATGAACGAAGAAAACAAAAAGTTGGGTTAAAAAGACATAAAACCACAATGATTCATTATATTTGCGTCGTATGAAATAGCCGGCAGGCCAAACCTACGACCAACTGCATACGTTATATAAGACACCAACCAACTAAATAACTCTATATCTATTATGGAATTCCTTACAAACGAAAAACTCACCATCGTGGGTGCAGCCGGCATGATCGGGTCGAACATGGCCCAGACGGCAATGATGATGAAACTCACCCCCAACATCTGCCTCTACGATCCCTACGCTCCGGCGCTCGAAGGAGTGTATGAAGAGATGCGCCACTGCGGCTTCGAGGGGATGAACCTCACATACACATCCGACGTGGCCGAAGCGCTTACCGGTGCATCATATGTAGTTTCGAGCGGCGGTGCAGCCCGCAAGGCCGGAATGACCCGCGAAGACCTCCTGAAAGGAAACGCCGAGATAGCCAAGGAATTCGGCGAGAACGTGAAGAAATACTGCCCCGAGGTGAAACATATTGTGGTAGTATTCAATCCCGCCGACATCACCGGCCTCATCACGCTGGTTTACTCCGGAGTGAAACCCTCGTGCGTGTCGACCCTCGCCGCGCTCGACTCCACCCGTCTGCGCTCCGAACTTGCAAAATACTTCAATGTGACCGAGGACGACGTGACAGGCGCCCGCACCTATGGTGGCCACGGCGAGCAGATGGCTGTGTTCGAATCGACGGCAGCAATCAAGGGGAAACCTCTGAAAGAGCTTATCGACAACGGCACCCTTCCCCTGGCCGACTGGGAGGTAATCCGCCAGAAAGTGGTACAGGGTGGCAAAAACATCATCGACCTGCGCGGCCGCTCGTCGTTCCAGAGCCCGGCTTACCTCTCCATCGAGATGATAGCCGCAGCCATGGGCGGCAAACCATTCCGCTGGCCTGCAGGCGCCTACGTAGACAACGACCGCTTCCGCCACATCATGATGGCCATGGAGACCACTATCGATAAAAACGGCGTGACAGTTAAACCGCTCGGCGGCACCCCCGAGGAGCAGAAAGAACTTGAAAAGAGCTACCAGCATCTCTGCAAGCTCCGCGACGAGGTGATTGAGATGGGCATCCTTCCAAAAATCGCCGATTGGCACCGCTATAACACCAATCTCGACTGATATAGTATAGCGATTGCCCAGATGATTTATTCTGATTAAACTATGAGAACGCCCCCGGTATTTTCCGGGGGCGTTTGTACTATTCACTTTACCACATTCACTACAATGTCCACAATCGTTTCCGGCCCCGATAAGCCCCGATAATCCGCAAATACAAAAAAGTTTTCAACTCCGGTGCAACCTTATACAAAGAAGGTGCGTCTAAAAAGTGTTTCAGATAAAAATATTAAAATAATATCACATCAATGATACGACTACGGGATGTAAACAAGACGTATCCGGGCATCGTTCCGCTCCACGTGCTCAAGGATATCAACCTCGAAATAGAGCGAGGCGAACTGGTATCGATCATGGGCGCCTCGGGATCCGGCAAATCCACCCTACTCAACATTCTCGGCATACTCGACAACTACGATTCGGGCGAATACCGCCTCGACGGCACCCTGATAAAGAACCTCAGCGAAAACCGGGCCGCCGACTACCGCAATCGTATGATTGGCTTCGTGTTCCAGAGTTTCAACCTCATCAACTACAAGAACGCCGTGGAGAACGTGGCCCTACCGCTATTCTACCAGGGTGTGGGGCGCCGCAAACGCAACCAGATGGCCATGGAGCAACTGGAACGCATGGGGCTTGCCGACCGCGCCCACCATCTGCCCGGAGAGCTCTCCGGCGGTCAGAAACAGCGAGTCGCCATTGCCCGCGCCCTTATCACAAAACCCTCGATTATACTCGCCGACGAGCCTACAGGCGCTTTAGACAGCTCCACATCGAAGGAAGTCATGCAGGTATTCCGTGAACTAAACCGAGTGGAGGGAATGACCGTGGTAATCGTGACCCATGATCCCGGTGTAGGCGCGCAGACCGACCGCCTGATTCGCATAAGCGACGGCCGCATTGTCGACCAAGTTGAACCGACGCTTTAAATTACTCTCACAACAGGCTTCCAATCAAGAATATTTCAATCAATGTTCGACCTCATATCCGAAATACTCCAGACGCTTCGCCACAACAAGCTGCGCACGGCCCTTACGGGCTTTGCCGTGGCATGGGGTATCTTCATGCTTATCGTGCTGCTCGGAGTGGGCAACGGCGTGACAGGCTCATTCCGTGAGCACGCGATGACTCCCGGCTCACAGAAAATAAATGTGTGGCCCGGTCGCACCTCTAAACCATACCACGGCTATCGCGAGGGGCGTTACATCCCGCTCAAGAGCGCCGACCTGGACCGCGTGGCCGACGAAAACCGCTCGACCGTACGCGAGGTCACATCCACAATCTATGGTTCCACCGACACAATTTCCTATGGCACTAAATCGATTACTTCAAGCTACACGGGCGTATACCCTTCGCAACTGAAGCTCCGCGACGAAATGACAATGGAACGCGGCCGCTTTATCAACGACAAGGATATGGCCGCCCGCGCCAAAGTAATAGTTCTTTCGAAGGACGATGCCACCTCTCTCGGATTGCCCGACAGTGACGAGGCTCTGGGGAAACAGCTGCGCATATCGGGTCTTAGCTTCAAGGTTGTGGGCATTTACACCTCGCGCTGGGGCCGTGAAATCTACATACCGTTCTCCACTGCCCGCATGCTCGCGGGCAACGACGACGACCTCGGCTCGATGAGCGTAATGCTCCACAACGTAGAGACCGCCGAGCAGGGAGACCAGGTGGAAGCCGACGTGCGCCGCACGCTTGCAGCCGCCCACGATTTCGATCCCGACGACACCAGCGCCGTATGGATATGGAACCAGTTCTCACAGGGAATGAAAGGTCTTCAGGCCATGAACATCCTCAACGCCAGCATATGGATACTGGGGCTACTCACGCTGCTGAGCGGCGTAGTCGGTATAAGCAACATAATGTTTGTGAGCGTACGCGAGCGCACGCATGAGATAGGCATCCGTCGTGCCATAGGCGCAAAACCCCGCAGTATCCTTACGCAGATTATGGCCGAGAGCATAGCCATAACAACTCTTTTCGGGTACATCGGCATAGTGCTCGGCTCTGCGGCCACGGGCGTTGTCGACGCGCTGTTTGGCGAATCCGATTTCATGACCCATCCCCATGTGGATCTCTCGATTGCCGTGCAGGTTACGGCCGTCCTGATTCTGGCAGGTGCTCTGGCCGGACTATTTCCCGCGCTGAAATCGCTGAAAGTAAAACCCGTGGAGGCCCTCCGCGACGAATAAACCAACCGCTATCATTCTGACCGAAACAAAATGCATATACTGCTTTTCGACACCGACAACTGGAAGGAGATAGGAGCAACGCTCGCACGTAATAAGACGCGCACATTTCTTACCGGATTCGGTATATTCTGGGGCACAGCCATGCTCGCTCTTCTGCTCGGGGGTGCCCGAGGGGCCAAGGGGCTGCTGATGCGCAACTTCGACGGCTTCGCGACAAACAGCGCCATAATGTGGACCGAGCGTACCACCGAGCCTTACCACGGGCATGCCAAGCGCCGCGCCTGGGATCTCGACGTCACAGACCTTGAGCGCATGCGCCAGGGGCTGCAGGGAATAAAAGTGATAACACCCAACTACTCCCACTGGGGCGTGAGTTTCCGCAACGGGCGGTTCTCGCTCTCCGGATCGGTCTACGGTGTGGAGCCCGACTACGCCGAGGTGATGCTGCCGGCTGTATATTCCGGTCGATTCATCAATGAGGCCGATGTGGCCAAAGGCCGCAAAGTGGCCGCCGTTGGGCGCAAGGTTGCCAATGAGCTCTATCCCGGCAATCCCTCGCCGCTGGGAGAGCACATCCAGGTAAACGGCATCAGCTATACCATAGTAGGTATTGTGGGCCAGACCAACGAAATAACCATGGGAGGCAACCGCCTCGACGAGTCGGTATGTATCCCCGCATCCACCTTCCGCCGGGCCTTCAAACGCGGCGACACCATCGATGCACTGATGCTCGTGGCCGAGGACGGAGTGAAAATCGCTCCTCTTATTCCGCGCATGCGCCATATGATCTACACGCGCCACTATATATCCCCCACCGACGAGGCTGCCATGCGCGTAATGGATATCTCCGAACAGTTCGAAATGGTCGACAACCTTTTCCACGGACTCTCGCTGCTTGCTCTATTCATAGGCGTCAGCACGCTCCTGGCGGGCGTAATCGGCATCGGCAACATAATGTGGGTTATCGTCAAGGAACGCACCCAGGAGATAGGCATACGCCGCGCCATAGGTGCCAAACCTCTCGACATAGTGATGCAGATACTCTCCGAAGGAATGATGCTCACGGCCGTGGCCGGTCTGGCCGGGATATGCTTCGCTACGCTCGGCCTCTGGGTGGCACAGACTCTCACCGCCACTCCCGAGGCTGCCGACGCCGGATTCCAGATGACTCTGGGGCAGGCTGCGGTAATAATGATAACCTTCGCCACACTCGGAACGCTGGCCGGACTGATTCCCGCCACCAAGGCCATGCGCATCAAGCCGATCGAGGCTCTCAACGACAAATAAACAGAAAAATAACAACCATACAGCCCAACTTTCAACTGCAATGAAAAAGCTATTCAAAATCCTCCTGTGGGTGCTTGTGGCAGCCGTTTTCGTAGGCACCTTCGTCTACCTCTACCTCAACTCCAAGCCCAAGGAGACGGTCTACGACCTGGTAAGTCCCACAACCGAGACCATAGAACGCACATCGGTGCTCACCGGCAAAATCGAGCCGCGCGACGAAATTGAAATCAAGCCCCAGATTTCAGGCATCATCTCTGAGGTGCTTGTCGAGGCCGGCGACCATGTGGCCGCGGGCGATATTATCGCCAAAATCAAGATTGTGCCTGAAGAAACGCAGCTATCCTCAGCACGCAACCGCGTCGAGGTGGCCCGAATCTCGCTCGACGAAGCCCGACAGACCTACGAACGCACCCGTTCGCTCTACGACAAAAAATATGAGAGCCGCGAGAAATACGAAAGCGATCTGGCCGCCTACGAGCGCGCCAAAGCCGAACTCGCCCAGGCCGAGGACCAGCTGACAATCGTTCGCGACGGCGTATCGGCAGCCAACGCCCAGAGCTCCAATACGCTGGTGCGTTCCACCGTAACCGGCGTCGTACTCGAAGTCCCTGTGAAGGTCGGAAGTTCAGTAATTCAGGCCAATACATTCAACGACGGTACTACAGTAGCCAAAGTGGCCGATATGACCGACCTGCTTTTCAAAGGAAAAGTCGACGAAACTGAAGTCGACCTGCTAAGCGAGGGGATGAACGTGCGTATCTCCGTAGGCGCGGTAAGCGGTTCAGATTATGAAGCAGTAATCGAGAAAATCGCTCCGATGGCAACCGATGAAAACGGCACAAACACCTTCGAGGTGAAAGCCGCACTGCGCGGAGCCGATTCCGCCAAACTCCGTGCCGGCTACAGCGCCAACGCCACCGTGATTCTGGAGCGCGTCGACTCTGTTATGGCACTCCCCGAGAGCGTAGTGGAATACGTTGCCGACAGTGCTTTCGTCTACGTGCTCAAGTCCGAACAGCCCACCCAGCAATTCGAGCGCACGGCCATCAAGACCGGCGTGTCCGACGGTATCAACGTGCAGCTCCTCTCGCCCGAATTCAAACCGGAAACGCGCCTGCGTGGCTCCGAAGCAAAGAAGTGATTAAGTGATTGCTAAAAATATAATCAGCTTAGAAAACAAGATGAAAACCATCCTCATATCAGCAGTCGCCATGGTATGCGGCGCCCTGGGCGCCTCGGCCGAGACGTGGGGTCTCGACCAATGTGTGGCCTACGCCATCGACCACAACCTGCAGGTACGCTCCGCCCAGCTCGAAGTCCTCTCAGGCGAACTGAGCGAGACCGAGGCCAAAGACCGCTTCCTCCCCAACGTCAGCGCCTCGGCAGGCCAGAGCTGGAGTTTCGGCCGCGGCCTCACCGCCGCCAACACCTACGCCGACCGCAATACCAGCAATTTTCAGTGGGGGGCTGCGATGAATCTGCCCCTTTTCCAGGGCCTCAGCGCTGTCAGGCAGCTGAGCGTGGCAAAAGCCAATCTGGCCAAACTGCTGCTCGACTTCGAGGCCGCAAAAGACAACGTTACGCTCAACGTGGTGAGCCAGTACCTTCAGGTGCTTTACGCTAAGGAAGTCCTCGCCAGTGCCCGCTCGCAAAGCGCCCACTCAGCCTATGAGGTAGAGCGCCAGCGCGCTCTCGTGGAGGCCGGGAAAGTGCCCGAAGCAGACCTCTTTGACGCAGAATCGCAAGCCGCGCAGGACCGCCTTACCGTCGTAACTTCCGAAAACGACGTCCAGACCGCCATCGTTGAGCTTGCCAATCTCCTCCAGCTCCCCTCGGCCGAAGGGTTCGACGTTCTTCCGCTTGAAGAAGGCGAACCGATAGTGCCTACGGCCGATGCCGTATTCAACGCCGCCCTGCTTCACAACAACTCCATCCTCGCATCGCGCCAGGGCATCAAAGTGGCCGAGCGCAACATCTCGCTGGCAAAGTCGGGCTATCTCCCGACGCTCAGTTTCGGCGCCAACGTAGGATCAAGCTACTATACCGTGAGCGGCATGCAGAGCGAGACCTTCGGCGAGCAGATGCGCCATAACTACTCTACCTACGTAGGCTTCTCGCTGCAGATACCCATTTTCGACGCCTTCTCGACACGCAACTCCGTGCGCCGCGCGCGTATTCAGAAACTTCAGGCGGAGCTCCAGCTCGACCAGACGCAGACCGAACTGTTCCGCACCATTCAGCTGGCCTACTACCAGGCCCGCGGCGCCCGCGACAAATATTTTACGTCGCTCGAGACACTTGAAAAGACACGTCAGTCGTTTGCCGCAACGCAGGAGAAATACAATCTCGGCCGCGCCACTCCCGCCGAATTCGAGATTGCCAAAAACAATCTCTTCCGCACGGAGGTCAACTCCATCCAGGCCCACTACGAATACCTCCTGCGCCATCGAATCCTTTTGTTCTACCAGTCCAACGCCATCTGACCGCAGGCACCCGCCCGGGTGCCTCAGGATTCAGCGTAAAGCCAAATGGATGAAGAAAGGGCGGCTTCCTCGCGATTGGGGAAGTCGCCCTTCAATATCGTCTTAGATTGTCAGCCGAATTTGGAGATTTTGCGGAGCATAGGCTCGTTGAGAATACAAATCTTACGACCGTCAACGGTGATAAGTTTTTCGGATACGAAACCAGAAAGGGTGCGGATGGCGTTGGAGGTAGTCATGTTCGAAAGGTTGGCGAGATCCTCGCGGGCCATGTAGATGCGAAGCGTCTGGTTGTCGTCCTCAAAGCCGTAATGGTCGCGGAGCACTATAAGCGCCTCGGCAAGGCGTCCGCGTATGTGCTTTTGCGTAAGATTCACAATCTTAGTATCGGAGCCTCCGAGATTACGGCTGAGCTCATGGATGAAAAACCACGCCAGGCGCGAATTCCGGTTGATCATGTCGACCACAAGCGTCATCGGAAGCGTTCCGACTACCGACGGCTCGAAAGCAGCAGCCGACGAATTATAGCGTTCCTCGGCAAAATAAGCGCGGTAACCGAAATATTCCACCGAGCGGATAAGGCGCAGAATCTGCACGCGGCCCCCTACGCCGTCCTTATATTTCTTGACCTTACCCTGAAGAAGACACCAGAGATATTCCGGCTCCTCCCCTTCGGCATAGATCATCTGGTTTTTCTTGAAATTATGAATCACAAAGGCATCGATAATCCGGCGCTTCTCGTCGCTGTCGAGCACGGTCCAGATTTCCGACATGTCTTTGCTTAGAACCTTTTCCAGAGTTTCCTTAATCATGATAATGCTTTCGGTTGAGCAACATAACTGCAAGATTATGTTTTACAACACAAAGGTATTAAATTTTTCATTGCAAATCCATATTTTTTCGCATTTTTTTAGATTTCAACTCGGTTTCGTCGCTATATGTCGCATTAAATCGGTCCCTCTCCACTCTCAACCGGCAATAATCGGGATAACTCCTGAGCCAGCCAACCGACTATGAGCATGCGTTTGCGGCTATGACATTTATTTGCTATATTTGCAGACTATTTGCAACTGAATTCGTCAATCAATCGTCAAAAAGGGTGCCCAAATCGCGGACGGCCCGTCATTTTGTCGATAAGCGCACAGCAAATCAATCAGCGAATCAGGCAGCCAATTAACCGCCACTTCACACATTATCACATAATTCAACTTCCAAGTATGAAGAAAATCTACCAAGTTGCGGCCGCAGGCCTTCTCCTGCTCGCCGCCGCGGCACCGCCCGCATCGGCCAAGCTTCTGCTTACCGAAAACTTCGACTATCCCGCCGGCAACCTCCTCGGCAACGGCGGATGGCTACAGTACATGACTCGTACCGGCGATCCCATTCAGCTTACCGCATCCCCACTCGCTTACGAAGGGTATCAAGAAGCAACCGGGCTGGTTGCCAACCTCATCCCCGGTTCGTCTTCGAGCGAATGCGCATACCTTCCCTGGGGTAACTACAACGACGACCGCATCAACTCCGGAACGGTATATGCCTCCCTTCTGATTAATGTTACTACACCCGGAGACGATTCCTACTCATTTGCTTTCGTTGGTCTAAGCAAGACTAACGCCGGTCTGGCAGGAAAGAGCGGTGATGAAAAATGCCGTATCTTTACTAAAGCCACCGATGCGACCCACTATCAAATCGGCGTAAGCAAAAACGGAAGTACCGGCACATATGCCGACGCAACTCTTGAAACCGGCAAAACCTATTTGGTAGTCCTGAAATATGAATTTGTAGACGGAACGACAAACGACATCTGCTCGCTTTGGCTAAACCCCGACATGAAGGCCGAGCCACAGAATGCTGATGCCACAATCAGTTCTGCAGCCGATGCATCGGCCACCAACGGCCTGATCGGTATTGAATTCCGCCAGGGCGGCAACGGCGGCAAAAACGGTGCCAAGGTTCAGTACGACGCCATCCGCGTGGCCACCACCTGGGCTGAGCTTTTCGGTGATCAGGATGAACCCGTAAACCCGGACCCGCAGCCAACCGACGCCGCCATCACGACCGACAAGACTGAACTCGCTTTCGATCCCACCTATCAGTTCCTCCCGGCCGAACTGATTGTCACCGTCAAGGGTGAGAAGCTGACCGGTGCCGTATCGGCTTCGGTCAGTTCGACTGACTTCACCGTAACACCCACGACTATTTCAGCCGATGAGGCCATGAGCGAGGACGGCGCCATCGTCACAGTGAAGCTTACTGCCAAAACTGCCGGCGAAAAGGCTGCAACACTCACGCTCAAAGCCGACGGCGCAGCCGACGTGACTATTCCGCTTTCCGGCACTGTGGTTGCCGTCAAGACGCTCCAGAACTCACTTGCCGTACAGAATCAGGCTGGTGACGGCGCCGAAGCATTCTACTACGACGGCATCGGAGCGACTGTCACCCATATCGATGCAAGCACCAACCGCGTATACGCTCAGGATATGAGCGGTGGCATCTGTTTCGACTTCGGGTTGTTTGAAACTTCTTACGACCTGAAACTCAACGACAAAGTTAAAGGCCTCCACGGCCTCGTAATCCAGGACGAAACGACTTCGGCCAACGTATTCGTGCCGATGTTCTCTTCGATGACTGTAACCGAGGGCACCGCCAAAGAGCCACTCGAAATCAGCGCTGCCGAACTGGCCCGCGATCCGGAGACCTACATTTTCCGCCTGGTTAAACTCGACAGCGAGGTTGAATTCGCCAATGTGGCCGACGGCCAGACGTTCGCCGCCAAGACCGTTCAGGGGAAATCCAGTGAAACCACAGTGAATGTTATGCCATTCCCCGGCTCCGACCTCATCGGCATGACAGTACCTCAGAAGGCCACATCGGTAGCCGGCATCAGTTTCTCGCCCAAAGCCGTTACCCTGCGTCCGCGCTCGGCATCCGATGTCGAGATGCCCGATCCCGCAGCTCCCGCGCTCGACATCACTGTAGAGAAGCTCTACTCCGAGGCTTACGCTGAAATAGGCACCACCTACCCCTTCGCACGCCTTACCGTAGACGCAAGTAACCTTGAGCGTGCAGCCCAGATATACCTCTCGGGCGCCAACCGGGCAATGTTTGCCATCGACACCGAGGAGATTCCCGCCGGAACCGCCACTTACACCGTCAACGTAACCTACACACCGACGGCCGTAGGCAAGCACACCGCCAATCTGCTCTTCGACGCCACTCCCACTGAGCTCAGCCAGAGCTTCGCCCTCTCAGCTGTAGCAATCGACCCGGCCAATCCTCCGCTGGTGAGCGCCGACGCCTCGACAATCACCGAATTCACAGCCGAGGTCGGCAAGCCCGTAAGTCAGACGCTCGCAGTAACTACCGCCAACATGGCCGACTACGGGAACGCCCGCCTCACCAAAGGCTCCGGCGCTTTCCTGCTCAACTCCACGTCGCTGCTTAAGAACGCTTCCACCAACCTTACAATCACCTTCTCGCCCAAGGCTGCAGGAACGTTCACCGACGAGCTCCAGCTCTCCGCCCCCGGCGGCAATACCGTCATAATCCCCCTCAAGGGCGTGGCAACCGGACAGGGCACACAGCCAACCGATCCTGAAGGCGACTCGCTCGACGACCTGAGCGACCTTAACCCGGTTACCTACTTTGTGGAAGACATGGAGACAGCCGTACCCAACAAACCCTTCCAGGCCGAAGGCTGGCTCAACGTTGCCAACGAAGGCACCCGCGCATGGTGGGGCATGGCCTTTAAGGCCGACGGTTCCACATCCACCGACGGCGTCGACGCAGTGAATCGCGCCGCCAAGGTTACAGCCTACGATTTCTTCGCCACCGACGACACTCCCGCGGTGATGACACTCATCTCGCCTGCCGTAGACTATAAGAACACCACGGCCAAGTTCCTCACCTTCCGCGCTATGGGTCAGAACCTAAGCGACGAGACTCCCATCGACCCGCTCAACGTGTGGTTCCTCGAGCGCGACGGTCAGGAAGTGCTCGCCGGCTCATTTGGCATCGAAATACCCACCGGCTCCGACGCCGACCGCACCTGGAACGAATACATCGTCGACCTCGACGGGCTTGATCTGCCCGACGTGATGTGGTTCGCCTTCAATTACCAGAGCTTACGCGGCAAAAACTCCTCCGTAATCTGGTATGTCGACGACGTAACCTGGGGCCGACAGGATATTCCATTCATCCGTCCCGTTGAGAAGCTCCACGAATTCGCCGTAGCACCCGGCGCCACCTATGCCCGTGAATTCGAGGTCACAGGCCTCAACCTCACAGGTCCCATCGGGCTCAAGATGGTGGGCTCCCACGCATCGGCCTACACCCTCTCCGAAACCGAGCTCCCCAAGGAAGGCGGTAAATTCACGGTAACATTTGCCAGCGCTGCCGAAGAAATGCACACCGGCTTCGTTGAACTCACCTCCGAAGGTGCTCCCAAGAGCTATATCGAGCTCCACGGCACACCCGACAAGAGCCTCGGCGTAGGCGCCATCAGCCTCGACGGCAACGGCGCAGTGCGCTTCATCGTAGCCGACGGCACGCTCTCAACTACCTCCGCCTCGACCGTAGCGATCGCGCTCCACAGCGCCAACGGCGCCCTATGCGGTTCCGTGGAAGGCAACGCCATGGGCATCGCCCACCTTGCACCCGGCATCTACATCGCCACAGCAACACTCGCCGACGGAACAACCGTCGCCTCGAAGATAGTACTGAAATAACCCCAACAATCAATAGCCAAGGCGGCGCCTCGCTCGATGCGAAGCGCCGCCTTGTTTATTTCGGGATAAATCCTGATTAATCCCGATAACTCCTGATTAATCGGGATAATCTCCGATCAATCGTTCAATCAAAGCTTTTTGTATTCTTCGTCGCTAACAGGCTCAAGCCACTCAGTCGTAGCGTCCTCTCCGGGAACCGAAAAAGCGAGATGAGCAAACCAACTATCAGCAGCTGCACCATGCCAGTGCTTCACGTTGGCGGGAATGTGGATAACAGTGCCGGGCAGAATCTCCACAGCGGGTTTACCCTCTTCCTGATACCATCCGCGGCCGGCAACACCCACGAGCATCTGTCCACCTCCTTCCGAGGCCTTGTGGATATGCCAGTTGTTGCGACATCCCGGCTCAAAAGTCACGTTGGCAAAGGGTATCTGCTCGGTCGATACCTGCGCCAGATAGCTGTTGCCGGTGAAATACTTGGCGTAAGCCGTATTGGGCTCGCCTATAGGGAAAATCATGCTTCGGGCGAACTCGGCCTTGGCATCGTCGCCCTTGATGTCGTCGGCCCATACGTCTTTGGCCAGACGGAAAGCCGCCCAGGCCTTGGGCCATCCGGCGTAGAAAGCCACGTGGGTAATTATCTCAGCTGCCTCTGTGCGGGATATGCCGTTTGCCTTGGCATTCTGCAGATGATGCAGCAGCGAGCTGTCGGTGATTCCCTGGGCAATGAGCGCAGTCATAGTAATCATACTGCGGTCGCGAAGTGAAAGAAGGTCGTTACGGCTCCAGACCTCACCGAAAAGAATATCGTCGTTAAGATGGGCGAACTCAGGAGCAAAATCGCCCAGAGCCGTGCGCCCGGCCGTCTGCACCACTTTCACTGCTGCCCGCTGTGGACGGGTAATTTCGTCGGCGCCAGTGGCGCCCTTTGAATCGTTGGCCATACAATTGAAATTTAAAGTCAAAGCCGATAAAAGCAGCAACAACGAGCTATTGGTCTTCATCATTGTTCCTAAACGGTTTAGCAGGTTAAACAAACACGCAGACCCTGAATACATTCGCTTCTCGGGCTGCAAATTCACTTATGTTTGCCGCAAATTTACCCCTTTCCAGCCTATCCCACAAACCTCTATCCCCTCATTTCCTACCCAAAACTCCACTAAACCGACTCTTTCGATTGTTTTAACCGCAGAAATACCTAAATTTGTAAGCCGTCGGGCTCCGAAAAGCTCCGGCCACAGTCAATCCTATCCGCACACGATGACCGAACACATCCATTATCCCACCGTCGACCTCATGGCCGACCTGCGCTATCTCCGCCTCCTGGCCCGTTCCTTTCCCGACATCGCCTCGGCCAGCACAGAGGTAATCAATCTCGAAGCCATTCTCGACCTTCCCAAAGGCACGGAGCACTTCCTCACAGACCTCCACGGTGAGAGCGAGGCCTTCCAGCACGTGCTAAAAAACGCCTCCGGTACCGTAAAACGCAAGGTTACGGAAATTTTCGGCAATACTCTGCGCGACGCGGACCTGAAAGACCTGTGTACACTTATCTACTACCCCCACGAGAAACTCCGCCTTGTACGACAAAAGGAGACAGACATGACCGAATGGTATGAAATCACCCTCAACCGTCTGGTGAAAGTGGCTCAGAATGTATCGTCGAAATACACCCGATCCAAAGTAAACAAGGCTCTCCCGAAGGCTTTCAGCTATATTATCCAGGAACTCCTTCACGAGACGGCCGCAGACGCCAACAAACACGCCTACTTCAACCAGATTATCTCCACGATAATCGCCACACGGCGTGCCGACGACTTCATCATAGCCATGTGCGAGCTCATACAGCGTCTTGCCATCGACAGCCTCCACATCGTGGGAGACATTTACGACCGCGGGCCCGGAGCTCACATCATCATGGACACACTCTGCAACTACCATAATGTCGACGTGCAGTGGGGCAACCACGATATCCTCTGGATGGGCGCATTCGCCGGCAACGACGCCTCAATAGCCAACGTACTCCGCATCTCGCTGCGCTACGGCAATCTCGAAACCCTCGAAGAAGGCTACGGCGTGAACCTCCTCCCGCTGGCCACATTCGCCATGGACGTCTATGCCAAAGCTGATGTGACACCTTACATGCCCCGCATCAAATTCTCCAAACGCATCTACACCGACCGCGAAATCCACATCATGGCTCAGATGCACAAGGCTATCAGCGTGATTCAGTGGAAGCTCGAAGGGCAGATAGTGAAGCGACGTCTCGACTTCGGCATGACCGACCGCCTGCTACTCGACAAAATAGACCGTGCAAAAGGCACCGTATTACTCGACGGACGCACATACCCACTTACCGACACATTTTTCCCGACCGTCGACCCCGCCGATCCATACCGCCTCACCGACGCCGAAGCAAACATCGTAGCTTCCTTCCACAACAATTTCACAAACAGCGAAAAATTACAGAAGCACATCAACTTCCTCCTTCAGCACGGCTCGCTATACCTCTCACGCAACAACAATCTGCTCTTCCACGCCTCGGTGCCTCTAAAAGCCGATGGCTCGTTCCTGGCAGTTAACGTTGCAGGAAACGCCTATAGCGGCAAAGCCCTCCTCGACCGACTGAATGCTCTCGTGCAGGCGGCCTGCGTGGCCGACGACGACCAGGACAACGCCTACGAAGTAGACTACATGTGGTATCTTTGGTGCGGGCCCAATTCCCCACTCTTCGACAAAGCAAAGATGGCCACATTCGAGCGCTACCTCATCGCCGACAAAAGCACCCATGAAGAGAAAAAAGGAAACTACTACGTGCTGAACGACAATCCGGCTGTATGCGACGCCATCCTCACCGAATTCGGACTTCCTACCGAAGGGTCTCATATAATTAACGGCCACGTGCCCGTGAAAATCCGCAAAGGCGAGCATCCCGTAAAAGCCGGAGGAAAACTCCTCGTAATCGACGGCGGCTTCTCCAAAGCATACCAGACGGAGACCGGCATAGCGGGTTATACGCTCGTGTATCATTCCCGCGGCTTCCAGCTCGTGCAGCATGAGCCCTTCGAATCGCAGCAGAAAGCCATCGAAGAGGGACAGGACATTATTTCCAACACAGTGTTGAGCGAATTCAAGGCCCATCGCCTCAAAGTGCGCGACACCGACAAAGGGCGCCAGCTTGCCCGTCAAGTCGACGACCTCATGCGCCTGCTCGCCTGCTTCCGACGCGGTCTGATCAAGGAAAACGCCTGAATCCGCCCAACACTATCTCCCCTTTCACTCTCACTCCTCGTTGCTCTACCCTTCTGCTTCTCACTTGCGCTCACATTTCCTTCAAAATTTCCACCCTCCGAATTTGCTCAAGTCAAAAAAACTTCATACCTTTGCAACGCAAAAGCAAGGTACCATGGCCGAGTGGTTAGGTAACGGTCTGCAAAACCGTCTACAGCGGTTCGATTCCGCTTGGTACCTCAAAGAATAGCCCGGAACCTCCGGGCTATTTCTTTATTGTAACTCTGAATATTTGTCGGTTGTAATTCCGATTCACTATTGATTGGAAGTAATCGACGACCAATCTGTCGAGGCTGCCATCAGCCAATCATGGCGGCAATGTCAGTGTCAACGTCAGTGATGGTGCCTATATTGAATTTCTCCTGGAGAACTTTCAACACATCGGGGGTGAAGAATGCCGGAAGAGTCGGACCGGTATGGATGTTCTTCACGCCGAGAGCAAGCAGAGCAAGCAACACGATGACAGCTTTCTGCTCATACCAGGCGATGTTGTAGACTATCGGCAGGTCGTTGACATCTTTCAGCCCGAAAGCATCACGGAGTGCGAGCGCGATTCTCACGAGCGAGTACGAATCGTTACATTGACCGGCATCGAGCACGCGAGGTACGCCTTCGATGTCTCCGAGCGGGAGTTTGTTGTAGCGATATTTTGCACATCCGGCTGTGAGGATTACGCAATCCTGAGGAAGAGCCTCGGCGAATTTCGTGTAATAACTGCGCGAAGGGAAACGGCCGTCGCATCCTGCCATTACAACGAATTTACGGATTTTTCCGCTTTTCACAAGTTCTATGATTTTCGGGACAAGCTTCATAACCTGATTGTGGGCGAATCCGCCCACAATCTTGCCGTGCTCGATAGCAACTGGCGGAGGGCATTTCTGCGCGTGGGCAATCAACTCTGAGAAGTCCTTAGGTTTGCCGTCGCGCCCCTCACCGATATGGTGGGTTCCCGGCATCCCGACCACGCCGGTGGTATATACCCTGTCGAGATATGTGCATCCGCGGCGCGGAGGCACGATGCAGTTGGAAGTGAAGAGAAACACTCCGTTGAAGGTCTCGAACTCGTCGGTCTGTTTCCACCACGCGTTTCCGTAGTTGCCGGCGAAATGAGGATATTTCTTGAATGCCGGATAATACTGGGCCGGGAGCATTTCGGAGTGGGTATAGACATCCACTCCCTTTCCCGCCGTCTGCTCCAGCAACTCCTCAAGGTCTTTCAGATCGTGACCACTCACAAGGATACCGGGACGGTCGCGCACACCGAGGTCCACCATCGTGATTTCAGGGTTGCCGTAGCTTTCCGTGTTGGCCTGATCGAGAAGTGCCATAGCTTTTACACCACCCTCGCCCACATTAAGCACAAGGGAGAACAATTCATCTACGCCGACATCGGCGCGTGCAGTTTCGGCCATGGCATTTTCTATAATGGCATATACGTCGTTGTCCTCATAGCCGAGATTGGCGGCATGACGTGCATAGGCCGCCATTCCTTTGCAACCGTAGATGGCAAGCTGCTTGAGGCCGCGCAGATCCGGATTTGGCTCGGCAAGGACGCCGGTTACAGCCTCCAGGGCCATCGCATCGTCGGGGGAAGCCAGAAACTCCACCTGAGGCAAATCCGGCAGCTCAATTCCCTGCTTCTTGGCCTTACCAGCAAGGATATTCTTCAACTCGAATGCGCGAATGATGTAACCGTCGAGGCTGGGATTATCGAAGTTGGCGTTGGTTATGGTTGTAAATAGTGCGTCGACCACAAATCGGCTTGCCTCGTGCGATGGTTCGGCTTTGACTCGCAGTTCGCGATTAATCAGCGAAATACCCTGAACGGTGTAAAGCAAGAGGTCCATACGTGCCGATGTTTCGGGCTGTTTGCCGCACACGCCCACGCGGTCGCATCCGCGTCCGCGCGACGTTTCCTGACACTGGTAGCAAAACATTGGATTATCCATACCTTCAATCGTGTTTGATTTTTACAAGCATAATCTTAGAATCCTTCAAGGCCCGGACCGAATGATTTACGCCGTTACCCATCAGGAAAAAGTCGCCCTGATGCAGGGTGGTTGGGCGTTCGAGCATGGTGAACACCACCTCTCCTTCGAGCACATAGACCATCACCTCAGCCGGAGCCTGATGTGTGGGCAATTCCTGACCTGCACAGAAAGCCAACAGGGCCACGCCGCCGTTGCCATTGTTCATTATATCCTTGAACTCAACCTTTGAATCGTTTTTAGCAACCTGAGAGGCGAGAGAAAATGCTTCTCCGAATTTATAATCTGTCTTAAGCATGACTTGAACAAGTTTAAAAATTAGTTTAGAGAATTTGATTCAGACACAATATAAACACTGCATTTCCATCCGATGTTCATAACCGGAGACCTCCTCACGCTCATGTACAGGAGTGTCAGAGTTGCAAAGATGATCTCCGGAGCTTGACAAATACCTTCGGGAATTTCATTGCACGAATCTCTGCCGCTGCCGCATTCAATCTCGAACGTCGAACCAATTTCAACGGCGATTCCCCCTGCCACGCCGTAAAATATCATGGCGTAGTTCTCCCTCTGTTTTCCAATAATATAATAATCACCATAGAAATATAATAATCACCATAGATTCCACTGCCTAAAATATATCGAGGGCACCGGCCACATGGTCGATGCCCTCGGGTATTCGTTTTAAGTCTACAGCAATTATTGTCCGAGATATGTTTTAAGCAGGCGGCTCTTCTGGCCTTTCAGCCGTCGGATGGCCTTCTCCTTAATCTGGCGCACGCGTTCACGGGTAAGATCGAAGCGGTCGCCGATTTCCTCAAGTGTCATCTCCTGGCATCCTATGCCGAAAAAGAGCTTGAGGATTTCGCGCTCACGCTCGTGAAGCTGATGAAGAGCACGGTCAACCTCCTTGCTGAGCGACTCCTGCGTCAGCGTGGCGTCGGCCATGGGAGAGTCGTCGTTTGTCAGCACGTCGAGAAGTGAATTGTCCTCGCCCTCAACAAATGGAGCGTCTACCGAAATGTGGCGTCCGGACACCTTCAGCGTATCGGCTATCTTTTCCACAGGCACGTCGAGTGTCTCGGCAAGCTCCTCGGGCGAGGGACGGCGTTCGTTTTCCTGCTCGAACTTGCTCAGTGCCTTTGAAATCTTATTTAGTGAACCTACCTGGTTGAGCGGCAGACGAACAATACGGCTCTGCTCTGCAAGCGCCTGGAGAATCGACTGACGAATCCACCATACGGCGTAGGAAATGAATTTGAAGCCGCGGGTCTCGTCGAACTTCTGGGCAGCCTTAATCAGTCCGAGGTTGCCTTCATTGATAAGGTCGGGCAGGCTCAGCCCCTGGTTCTGGTATTGTTTTGCCACCGAAACCACGAAACGCAGATTGGCGCGAGTAAGCTTGTCGAGGGCGGCCTGATCACCCTCACGGATGCGCTGAGCCAGTTCAACCTCCTGTTCAACTGAAATAAGCTCCTCACGACCGATTTCCTGCAGGTATTTGTCGAGCGAAGCACTTTCGCGGTTGGTGATTGATTTCGAAATCTTAAGTTGTCTCATTATAAACTGAATCGATAATAATCCGCATATGAGCAGGTACGGCACCCGATGCTTTCTGCTTGAACATGCCCTTTCCAGGTCCGGATTGCGCACATTTCACAAAGGGTACACCTTGCACATATCAAGGTGCAAAGTTACAAAAAAGTTCGCACATATCTTCTATTTCCCGGTTAATATTCCGTAATTACAGAATGAAAAATTTTCAAAAAAATAATTATTCACCGAAAACGGAATCAATAGGGCAAGACACGCAATAAAACCTATATCCTCGTATGGCATCTCTTCGTAATCAATCAAGGTAATAACGACGAGTGGAAGGTACCCTAATGAGACCTCTGCTATATCGCCATCCGGACATAAACCAGCGAGGGAGGGCGTGTCATAATAGCCCATCTGGGTCGTCGCCTTAGGGATTCGGGCTCGGTCATTGACCTTAGTCAACTCCCTTCACCCTCACCCTCCGGCTCCTACCATCTGGACCATTCTGACAGCGCCCTCACCATCCGGTTAAATAATAGGGCGGTGTGTCAATTATTTGAATTTTGACACACCGCCCCCGATAAATAAAAGCTAAAATTAGCGGGCAAGAAATTTCTCTGCGCGTCCGTTGGAGATTCGTATATATA
Source organism: uncultured Porphyromonadaceae bacterium (assembly GCA_900545955.1). Taxonomy (GTDB): domain Bacteria; phylum Bacteroidota; class Bacteroidia; order Bacteroidales; family Muribaculaceae; genus UBA7173. Next base: position 44,176 of record URAU01000014.1, on the reverse strand, counting down.
TCTGGCCGGCCACAGGGCGGTTAATGCGTATGCCCTGAAGGTTGTAGAGGGCATCAGCAGCGGAGTGATGACCGGACTCCGTCACATCAACGATACCGCCAAGCGCATAGTCGGGAAGCGGGGCTGCCGGGGTAGCGTCTCGATCCGGTTCACTGTGGGTACCAACCGTATAGTCACCCCACTGACCTTTCAGCCAGTTGATTTTTGCAGCAAGGAAATTGTCGACGCGCTGTCGGGCATTATCCATGTCGGTATTGTCGGCCACAGCCTGCCCTCCCTGCGGAGGTGTCACGTCCTTCCAGCGTCGACGGTCGGCTACGGCTGCCGACTTCACAGCAGAGGCATGCGCGGCGATATCGCTATAAAGTCCGTCGAAATGGTTCTGCATGAACCAAAGCCATGTAGCTTTCACCTTATCGTTGAATCGGTCGTTGCAACGCATCGAGGGAATCCAGGTATTGCCGTACGGACCGTGTTTGTAAAAATAATCATCGGTGGGACCGACAAATGCGTTGCCGCAGTCCCACAAGGGAGAAAAGTGCCACTTCTCCCCTTCTCCTCGCTCGCGGAACAGATAGGTAGAGCCATGATACGACTCAACATTTGCAATAATCTCCTCGACCACATAGTAACGGGCAGCATCGTCGAGGTCGAGGTAGGCCCAAAGCTCGTCGGAATTGGCCCCGACGCGGTCGTTGATAGCAGTAAACTGATCCGTTACAAAGCGTTTCTGTAGATCGGAATAGAGTTCGGGGGTGTCCCAGGTGATGCGCAACTGGTCGCAATAGAGGCCCGGAACGCAACTCTTCTCATCCATGCGTATCTGGTTCTCCTCCTCGTAATTGTCAAGTTCCACAAGATAGCCGCCGGAAACAAGCGCCGGATCAGACACATTGTCGTCGAGTTCGGTTACAGGCACGCGGTCGTCTCCCACCCTGATTGATTCGGTAAGAAAGTAAAGTCCACGATAGTCCCCGTTGATGACAACTTCAATCGGCTGTTGTGCCGGAGTCCAGGGCAAACCGATACGTTTGCCAAGATTAAACCCGACGAAATTACGCATGTAGCCCCAAGTGTCGTCGGCATGGGCAAGTATGGCATAATGCTTACTCTTTGTCATACCGAGGAGCGACTGCTTTTTTCCGAGCTTCAGTTTGAACGGCTTTTTGGCGAATCCTCTGCGCGTCCAGTTGCCGCGGGCCTTGATTTCAAGAGGGAGGGGGTCGGAAGCAGAGCCTACTGCTTTTGCCTCGCCGCCACCGAAAAGAGCGCAGCCGTTAGGGTCGAGCCAGTATTCAGCCTCCGAAAAGTAATTTTTGTGATCGAGGTCTTTGGAAATAATCTCGTTATTATAGGAAAGATGCTCCGGAGTATCGTACACATTGATATAAAGAACCGGGAGCGTGCCCGACAGGCCTTCAACCGGCATATCCTCTCCATTTATCTGATATCTGACCGGAATCGATGCGGCGTTCTTCACATATTCAAACGATATGGTCACATCGTTAGCGGCCTTGGCTACGAGGTTCCCGCCGGCCTGCAGTGCATTGAATGTCTGCGACTTGATAAGAGTGTATGTATCTGGTTTGGGCACCGGTGCGCCATAGTCGAATGTCTTGAAATCGTAGGTGGCGATTTTGAATTCGCCCGACAGGCGGTCTACATGGAGCGAATAATTCTGCCCGTTGCGCTCAAAGCGGAGCGATTCCGAACACGCCCACGGAGTTTCACCGATATCGCCACCACGCAGATAGATAATAGGCATTCCATCCGCGTCGACGTTGTCGAGCGCAAGAGCACATGTTCCGGATAACCCCCACACCGCCATACACAAGGCGCCGAGGACTCTTTTACATTTTTTCATGTTAAAAATAAAAGGTTGTAAGTAAGATAAATAAATATATATCATTAACGGCCTTTTGGCCATAAAATTGCAGACGTGTCACCACGCAGCGCGCGCGGCCCGGAGTTTCTCTTCCGAACCGATGTCGAACCAGCGGTATGTATCTGCCGGCTCAAAGCCTCCGATCCGCAATTCCTCCAGCGAATCGAGGTAGAATGGTATTGTGGAAAAAACCTCACCATGAGAATCAGCATACGCCCGGAGATACGGCAAAACCGACGGTCTGACGATATGCACGCCTCCGAATGCCCTCGCTTCCATCGCCGAGCAGTCTGGGACAAACCCTGAAGGGCGGCATTCGCCGGAATTCATGTTCTGCCACCCGCGCAACCAGGCATCCTTGTCGAGCCAAAGCATGCGCGAAGATTGGCGGCTCTGCACGAGAAGCGATACGTCGCGACCTGAATGTGTGTGGTTATCAATAAACTCCGCAATCGGGAAATCCGTGAGTATATCTGCGTTGTGAAGTAGTATAGCGTCGTCGGGAGCCGGGTCGAGAAGTTTCCATGCCTTCAGCAGACCGCCTCCGGTGTCGAGCAGTTCTGACGATTCGTCGGAAATTTGTACGTCAATACCAAAATTGGCGTTAGCCGCGAGGAAATCTCTTATCTGGTCGGGAAAATGATGTACGTTGACAACCATCTCCCGAATACCGCCTTCGTCGCGCAGACGCTCGACAACCTGCTGAAGCAAAGGCATTCCACCGACTTCCGCCAGCGCCTTGGGATGGTGAAGAGTAAAAGGCTTGAGACGCGAGCCTATTCCCGCAGCGAATATCAACGCTTTCATGTCAAACCGGCTTTTAAATCATTCGTTAGTGAGTAACGCTCTCCCCCATAGGGTTGAATATCTCAAGTACATCCTGCTCCCGATGCCATAGCACTACGCGAATCTGCGGAAAGTGCTCGCGCAGATGTCGTGTCATCGCTTCAGCGCTATAGACTGAACGATGACGGCCACCGGTACATCCGAACGAGACGCAAAGCGAGGTAAAACCACGGCTTATATAACGCGCCACCGAGGCATCCACAAGCTTATAGGCCGACTCAAGAAAGGTAAATATCTCTCCGTTATCTTCCAGAAAACTAACTACAGGAGCATCGCGTCCAGTCAAGGGCTTGTAACGGTCGAAGCGCCCGGGGTTGTGAACCGCCCGACAGTCGAACACGAATCCGCCTCCGTTACCGCTAAGATCGGCGGGAACTCCTTTCTTATAAGAGAAACTTGCCACCGACACCGTCAGAACGCCCGCTGGAGCGGGTGGCACCGACGAAATTGGCGAGGCGGTACGCACGGCATAGCAGTCAGCGAGTTTTTCGGCGATTTCGGCAAGATACGGATATTCCTTTGCCAGATTGAACTCAGATATCACACCGCGCAGGTTGGCGACTCCGGGGCCGATGCTCGCGATGAAATGCGGTCGCCGCTCATACAGCCCGCGAAAACCATATGCACCAAGTGTCTGAAGCACCCTGAACAACACGAACACCGGCAGTCGACGTCGGAATCTCTCAGCAGAGAAACCTCGGGCAGCATAGCGCTCAGCGTGCGCCACATACCAGTCGACCAATTGCATTCTGAGCGATGGAGGAATGGCCGCCTTCGCCTGCCAGAGGAAGGACGCCACATCGTATTCCACCGGCCCGCGGCGTCCACCCTGAAAGTCTATGAGCGAAAGCTTTCCGGCATCGTCGACCATCAGATTGCGGCTTTGAAAGTCGCGCACCATAAACGTATCGGCCTCAACAGCCGCTTCTCCGACTGCAGTCGCGATAGAATCCAAATCATCCTGCAATAGCGCCTCGTCGAAATCGCCAAGCGCAGGTTTGAGAAATGAATACTTGAAATAATTCAGGTCCCAGGCAATCATCCGGGCGTTCATGGCCGGTTGAGGATAGCAGCGGTTGAAATCAATGCCCGAGGCACCCTCAAACTGCACATCGACGAGCAAATCGAGAGCCGCCCGAAGAAGGTGAACGTCCTCCTCTCCGAAACGGCCAGAAGTGCGGGCATCGGCCAGGATATCGAACAAAGAAGAGCATCCGCAGTCGGTCTGTAGATAATAGCGGCCGCAATCCGACACGGCAAGTATATGGGGAACCTGCAAACCCTTCCCGGCGAAATGCTTGCTCAGATATATAAATGCGCGGTTTTCCGCCAGATCGCTGCCAGACGTACCTATCACGTTGCCAGCAGTTCCTTCCAGACGATAATACTCCCTGTTGCCACCCGATGCGGCAACAGGGGTCAATTCAGCCGGGGAGACACCATCGAAATGCAACGCATAGAGCCCGGCAAGCCGAGCTTCCGTTTCGTTCATTGCGGTCACTAATTGAAGCTATGAGACCGATTCGTAATTATTCAGCGGTTTCTTCCGGCGTCTCGTTTTCAGCGTCGGAAGCAGCCATCTCCTCCTTGAATTCGGTAATACCTGCAGCAAGGAGCTGGTTGTACCAGTTGTAGAGTTTGCGGATATCGGTAGTATATACGCGATCGCGGTCGAAATCAGGAAGCACTTCGGTAAACAGGTCGCGAACGGCGTCGTCAGTCATATTTTTTACGTCGACGGGATTGCCTTCCTGCTTGGCCTTGAGCGATTCAAGCACATCGTAAAGAGGTACGTCGCCATCCATGGTATACATCGAGATGTCGCCAAGAGACACCACTTTGTCGCGGGCATAAGCCGGAGTGCGCTTGCCATTGGCCACATTTTCAACAATAAGCATATTCTTGCCCTGGTTTACCAGGCGATACAGACCGGGCTTACCGGCGATAGATAAAATACGTTTCAGCATTGTCTGCGATAGATAATGGATTTATTCAGACCACAAAGTTAACAAAAATCCCCACATCGCGCAACCATAGCTTCCATTGCTCCGGTTCCGGAGGAAATAGCTAACTTTGCAGTAATAGAATCAATCAAGACCAAACGGAATATGTGGCAGGCAATACTATCCATCTTCATAGGAAGCGGCATAGGCGGAGTAATGCGCTATCTCGCCGCCGTCGGGATGCAGACGGCTCTCGGCGACAGCCAGCGATGGATGCTCCCATGGAGCACCATGGCAGTCAACCTTATCGGCAGCTTCTGTTTCGGACTGATTTTCGGGTTGGGGATGTCGGGTACAGTGAGCCGCGAATGGCGCCTGGCACTCACCACCGGGTTTTGCGGGGGCCTGACTACATTTTCAACCTTCAGCTTCGAAACACTGACAATGCTATCCGGAGGCCAGATAATAAGCGGACTTGCCTACGCTGTCGTTTCGCTTGCAGGAGGCGTCCTTGCCGCCATGGCCGGATATATGCTTACCCGTTAGCGTAAATAGAATCTACATCAGAACACATCATTTCCGGCGGAAGAACTTGATTCGGCGTACGATATGCCACCCCGCCAAGGCAAGAGCCACAAATCCGATTTTTCCATGGATCGCTCCGGCAATTGAATGCGTGGGACTCGCAATCCACCCGCCAGTAGCAATAATCGCCGAAATAAGCGTAAGAAGCATCAATGTAGTCATCCACCGCATATCGGGTGCATTACTTTCCCAAAGCCGTACGGCCCATACGCCTATCGGGAAGTGTAGCCAAAGATGCCATAAAATAAGGCCGAAGAAAAATAGACCTATGCAGATATGGACCCACACCCAGACTGCACAGCGGCCTGCGGTAGCCTCAAGCTGAACACTTGAGACAAGCATTGCTATAGTAGCGGGCAGCAGAATCCAGTCTACTCGCCTTATCATATCAATTTTCCTCATTCGGCCGACATATTTAGTTGAAACAATCCTTTGGGACATACATTTACGCATTTGCCACAGCCGATACAGGCTTCCGGATCTGTGACTACAAGGCGGTTACGCCACAGAAACCGTACAGTTGATAACACTCCTTTCGGGCAATTATCCACACATTTCCAGCAATGGAGACACCCGCGGCGCCCCGATGGCGAGATGTAGCGTGTGACTTTCGTTTTCCGTAACTTCATTCTTCCTTTCTTTCTTTTGTTTGGACAGGGCAAATTTACTGCCATCAAAAACCATCCCAAAGGAAATACCCGATGTAAATACAGCACTAAACGAGGTTTTCGCGGAACTCTGAGGGTGTCAGCCCTGTCTCCTTTTTGAACATGCGCGAAAAGTATGAAGTGTCGTCATAGCCGAGTTCTTCAGCAATCTGATTGATATCCAAATCGGTATGAACAAGCATCCGTTTGGCCGATAGTACGGCGTGAGAACGGATGAATTCACCGGCGCTGACGCCGGTCACAGCCTTTACAGCTTCGTTCAGGTAGACTCTCGACACATTGAGCATCGAAGCATAGTCCGCCGGGCGTCTACATTCTGCGATATGCGAATCAATCAGGCGCTTCATCCTGACAACAAGCGAGGTATAACGCGAACTGTTGTTGTACCCGTTCTCAGACATGGATATGGACCCACAGAATATTTCCACGACGGCTGTGGCGATTGCAGACAAACATACATCGCCATATGCGTTCTCATAAAGCATACGGAAAAGAGCCTTCAGGTCGTCAACCTGTCGGGGTGTAAATCCAATAGGCTGAGACAAGAGGATGTAGCGTTCGATTATCTGTCTGACTGAGTCGGAAATATGTTCAGCTGCCACAAAAAGCAGCCACGCCTCCGGAAGTGCCGGGCCGACAACAGGAGCATGTACCTGCCATGGCGCTACTATGATGCCCTGGCAACCGGTCAGGCCAATCTTTTTGAAGTCGACCATAGCCGATATCTGACCCGCAACCACAAAAGAGAAGATATAATAATCGTCGCGGTGCGGGAATTGTTCCGGCCGGTGCAGATGCCAGTCGGAGGACCGCTTCACGAAAATGCCGGAATGGCTTTTCGCTGCCATCCTGTTAATCGGCAATACAATGCGTGAACGTGCCATGTAGCGTCGTCTGATTACTTATCCTCCACGGAAAGAAGCTGCAGGTGGTCCATTAATTCACCGGCGAAAAACCGTTCACCGACCTGTTTGAATCCGAGCGAATCATAGAGTCGGCGAGCACGGCTGTTAGTTTTGTCAACAAGCAGACCCAGCGGTTTGCCGCATTCGCGTGCACGCATTCCGGCAGCCTCAATAAGTGCGTTTGCTACCCCACGGCCGCGATATTCCGGCATCACGGCAAGCGAATCGAGATAAAACTCGTCGGGCGACGTCTCCACCGGAAGGTCGTCGACATCTCCCTCGGTCTTCAGCCCGATTTGCCTGGCCGCCTCTGCAAAAAATATGCGGCGCAGTTCGATGAGCCGTGCTCCGTCGTAACAGACAAGAATTCCCATTACCTCACCGCTGTCGTCGACGGCGGAGAAAGAGTTCATATAGCTGTACTGAGTGTCAGTCCTGGCCGCCAGACTGGCGAAGAGAGTCACGACATCGGCCGATGAATGCTCCGGCGCGCCAAGCCTTTCGGCCAGTTCATCGCCGATAGCCATAGTGATTCCTTTCCCGATAATTCGGGCGTGATGCGGAAGTGATGGGATTATCTTCATCGTTTCAATTCTTGGTTTGGATTTCAAATTTAAGTAATTTGTACGATAAAAACAAACTGACAACGGGCAATTGCATCATTTTCTCCGATTTCGAAGGTTTATCCATCGACGGCACTCCGGTCAACCCTTAGCCTCCACCCGGATATCCTCGCCATTTAATCGATCTAACCATCATTTGTCAGGAAATATTTGCACCGGCAATAATTTGACAGGGAGGGGAAAGAAGAAAAATTTAGAAGTCACATGCAAAAAACTTTTGTCGGTTTCAAAAATAATTTCTACCTTTGCAACTCGGAAAGCGGAAACAACCGCTACAGCCCCGATAAGGAGTGATGCTCGAGTGGCTGAAGAGGCAAACCTGGAAAGTTTGTATACCCCGAAAGGGTATCGGGAGTTCGAATCTCCCTCACTCCGCAAAAATGTGGAATGGGCCCATGGCTCCCCGCAAGGTCCTATAGCTCAGTTGGTTAGAGCACCTGACTCATAATCAGGGAGTCCTTGGTTCAAGCCCAAGTGGGACCACAATCTGTAAAAAAGTTCTGTGAATACGATGCTTACATCCGTTTTCCAGAACTTTTTTTAGTCAAAAGGATACAATTACAATTTTAACCACACGTCCATCATCAATTGCGGAGATATGATTTGAACATTTCGCTGAATTGAATATGCCCTGCGCTGCACACCCCTCCACCTTATTTAAAAGCAGTAATAGCTCTCTATTCATAGTTTTTTCGACAATTTCAAATCACCGTCGCTGATACCCCTACAAGTAGAAATTTATCGATGTTGCAGTTCATCAAAAATATCATACAGCTTGTGTTCTCGCCCGACAGGGGGTGGGAGGATCTGGAGCAGGAATGCGACAAACGATTTCTCGATACCCGTGTCTCTGAGACGGCGGACTCCGGCGACTTCCAGAGGGGGGGAACGTTCACCTCTCAGCGTGGGAAATGGGACGAACAGGTTGCTCAATCGACATTTTTACGCTGTTTTCTGCCATTTGTAGCGGTCTGCTCGCTGTCTGAACTGATGAGAGTAGTCTATGGCACCGCCGACTTAGTCGACGCATTTATCCGTGCAGCCATTTCATTCATGACACTATTTCTTGCATCGCAGGTCGGCCGGTTCGCGTTGCAGTTTTACTGCCCGCGGTTGATTGACTCTAACACCGACCCCGCGGACTTGCGTGGACGATGGTTTATGCTGACAATCTACCCGCTGGCATTTCTTGCTATCGTTGAGATGCTTGCAAATATGGTCAAAGTGCATATCGCCCTCCTTGGGTTCCTGCCGTTCTATGTCGTTTTCATAATCTGGAAGGGATGGCGATTCGCCGGCATTGAAGAGCGCAATGTGGGTCCGTTCATGATTCTGGCAACCGCATCGATACTCGGATCTGCCTATCTGATTGATTTCGCACTCGGCAGACTTATATAGCTCACCCCATGAAATTCAAGGAAGTAAACATAAAGAATCGTCGCGCCACATTCGACTATGCCATAGGCGACACATATACGGCAGGCATAGTGCTCACCGGTACTGAAATCAAGTCGATACGACAAGGGAAGGCTTCGCTGGCCGACACATTCTGCTACGTGAACAACGGAGAGGTATGGGTGAAGAACATGTATATAGCGGAGTATTTCTACGGCACCTACAACAATCACACCGAGCGGCGCGACCGCAAGCTCCTGCTTAACCGCAAGGAGATAATGAAACTTGAGAAAAACGGCAAAGAGGCCGGATTCACCATCGTGCCTCTCAGGCTTTTCATATCGGAGCGGGGCTACGCCAAGCTCGTGATTGGCGTGGGTCGAGGCAAGAAGGAGTTCGACAAACGTCAGGCCATTAAGGAACGCGAGGATAAGAGGAATATGGCGCGTGTTTTCCAAAAATAAAACACTTTAGCGCGGGGCTAAGCAAAGCGGGTAAACAGTAATCAATCAGCTTGAGAAAACTTGGTGAACCGATATTAACCTGTTCTTTTCCCGAATAAAATTCAGGAAACTATTTCCGGAGAATCAGTAGCGACTGAGACTGCTGAGATGCAGTTCGTCCGGAGCCACGGAGGGTGACTCCGACGACTCGAAGCAAACCGCCCGGCTTGATTTTCAGACGCGCACCCAGTTGAGCGGCTGTGAGGGGAAAATTGCGGACGGCCACGTCGGCATGCCCATAGCGCAAAGCAAAACCCTTGATTACATTTGAGGCGAAGGGGAGCACCTCCACAATCTCCATCCATTTCCCAGGCAGCCCTTCGACTACACTGTCAGCAACGAAAAGATTTGTATTGGGATGAATTTTTCGCAATCCGAAGCGAGAGCATAATAGAGCAAACGGAGCAGCTTTCATTGCCGCAGGCGAAGGCTCGAAAAGCCACATACCGGCTACCGGGTCGCCCAGCTCAACCGAAGCAGAAGCATTCTCGGCGAGTGTGAAGCGGAATGGAGGCCGGTCGGCACTGTCGACCACTATTTCGGCATCCAATCCGGCGGCGCATTCCAATCCTCTGTAATCAAGCACTGCAAGCAACTCGCGGCATTCGGAGCCATCGTCGACTACATGTAGCGAAACGGTGGCCCGAAGGTCGCGAAGCGTTTGCGTAATGTCGAGCATCGGCGACAGCTTGGCCATAACCAGCGGCGCCTTGCGGGCAAAAAGCTCACCCATTGTCGCCACATCCGGACTGCAGTCGTGAATGTTGTATACCCTGGCGCCGTCAGCACCACGTCTGGCCGGGTCAATGAAAGCCAATCCGAACGGCACCCCAATGTAATCCTCCAGCCATGAGCGGCATTCAGCCTCTACAACCTCAATATTCTCCACACCGGCCTCACCGAAATTGAAAGCTGCCGTAAGTGCCAGCAAGGGGCTCATCTCTATGGCGAACGCCTCTACCCTACTTTCCCGCCCCTCAATTCCGGCGTCAAGAGCTTCCACAATGGCACGACAATCGATTCCGAGACCGCATGTGAGGTCGACGAACCGACGACACCCGGGGGCGATCGCTGCAGCTATACGGCCATGAAGTGCCGCCACCTTCTCCGACGATGCCTGTTCTACCGAGAGCGGCACCGGCATGAATGCCGGACTCCACTCAATGAACTTTCGCCCGGATTTGCGCAACGACTCAAGATGACTTATCGCCATGGGAATCCAGGGACGTCCATCGCTATGATATTTAAGACGCAGACGCTCAGGCAATTCGGCAGCGTTATCGGCAACAAACCGCCTCAATGACGCCATTTCGTCGGAATTAGGAAAATATTGATTCATAGTTTGTGAGGATACGGCATGCGCCGCAAAGGTAGGAAAAAATCCCGACGTTTGCGGCGCATGTGTTAATTGCAGCAGGAGAAAGGTCAATCCATATCGAGCGCGCGGTAGTGCTGATAGGGATGGTCGCATGCAGGACATACGGCTGGGGGTTCGGTTCCTACGAAGATATAACCGCAGACCATACACTCCCAGGAAATCGGTTCCTCTCGCTTCCAGAGCGTACCATCTTCAAGGCGCTTGAGATAGCGCGAGAAACGCTCCATATGGTGCTTTTCCACCTCTGCGATGGCACGGAAATGGGAGGCGATATCAGGAAAACCTTCCTCCTCAGCCACTTTGGCATCGGCGAAATACTGGTCCATAGCTTCATAATGCTCCTCATTGATGGAAATACGAAGATTAGAGGCTGTATCCTGAATCTTGACGGCGTCGACACCGACGTTGCAGTTCACAACACCCCCTTCGAGCATCTTCATGAACACCTTGCCGTGATGAAGCTCGTTGGCGGCAGTCTCTTCAAAAACCTGCTGGATAGGAAAAAGATTTTCCTTCTGTGCCTGTTGGGCATAATAGGTATAACGTGTATACGCCTGGGATTCGCTTATGTAGGCGTTTACAATAGCCTGCTCCGTGCGCGTTCCCTTAATACTTTTGACGGCTGCTGCAGCCGCATTTTGTGTTGTTGCCATAGTTTTTAGGTGAGATTAAACAGTTTTTACGTTTTCGCTTTAAAATGTAAACGTCGCGTCACCACTATTGTTCGCCAAAACAGCTGGAAACTTCGGGCGCGTTCGCCTGAGGCATTCAGGGGTTGCACCGATTGAAAAAAATTCGTAAATTTGACGGATTTAAAAGATTCATTGACCGACAACAAACAAATACCGCCATATGAAATTCAAAGTTCCGAGCAAAGCCCTCTATTCTACCCTTTCGGGCGTGAGCAAAGTAATCAACTCCAAAAACACGCTGACCATTCTCGACAACTTCCATTGGAAGGTGGCCGACGACATGCTGACCATCACCGCCTCCGATACGGAGAACACTCTGACAGCACAGCTGGCGCTTGCCCATGCAGAGGGTGAAGGTGAATTCTGCCTGAACGCGCGTCGCATTTCCGATATCGCAAAGGAACTTCCCGACGTCGACGTGGAGTTTGACATCAACCCCGACAACTATATGGTGAAAATCACCTTCCCCGGAGGAAGTTTCGACATGATGGCAATGGAGGGTCAGCAGTACCCGCGCACAATCGAGGAAGAAGAGGAGGCAGCCGAAACCTTGAAAACCACCGTACCGGCCAGCCAGGTGCTCAACGGCGTGGAGAACACCATTTTCGCCGTAGGAACCGACGAACTGCGTCCGCAGATGATGGGTATTCTCTGGGACATGAAAGAAGACGGTATCACCTTCGTATCGACCGACACACGTAAACTCGTGCGCTACATCGACCGCACCTCCGCCCCCGGCATCACCGCCTCCTTCATCCTGCCGCTCAAGCCGGCAGTAATCCTCAAGACACTGCTCGACAAGGAGGAAAACGTAGAAATGACCGTCTCGCCGCGTAGCGCCGTGTTTAAATCGGGCAATATCACCCTCACAAGCCGCTTTATCAAAGGCAATTTCCCCGATTATAACCGCGTTATTCCGCAGAGCAACCCCTATGTTGTGACAGTGGACCGCGCCTCGATTCTTACGGCCGTGCGCCGTGTGGCAGTCTGCACCGATCCGAGCCATGGTCTGGTAAAATTCCGCTTCACGCCCGACCGCGTGGAGATGAAAGTCGACGACCCCAACAACAGTGCTTTCGCCCATGAGGACGTGCCCTGCGACTTTACAGGCGACAATATGGTAATCGGGTTCAGCGCCTCTTTCCTTCTGGAGATATTCTCTACCATCGAGACCCAGAACCTTATAATCCGCCTGGCCGATCCCTCCCGCCCCGGACGCTTCGAGCCCGAGGAAAACGAGGAAAACACCGAACTGGTGATTATCCTCATGCCCATGGCCGTGCGCGATTTCTGATCCCACGGCACCCATACCACCATTACCCTGCTTAAGAATGAGACTGAAACTCGAACGCCCGATAATGTTCTTCGACCTGGAGACAACGGGCACCAATATACTTCGCGACCGCATCGTGGAGATTTCGATGATTAAAGTTTATCCCGACGGCCACGACCTTCAGCGCACCGTGCGTGTTAATCCCGGAATGCCGATTCCTGCCGAAGCAACGGCCGTCCACCATATCACCGACGCCGACGTGGCCGACAAGCCCCTGTTCGCCGACATAGCCGCGCAGCTCGCCGAGAGCTTCGCGGGATGCGACATCGCAGGCTTCAACTCCAATCGCTTCGACGTACCGATGCTCGCCGAGGAGTTCGCCCGCGTGGGGGTGGATTTCGATTTCACCGCTCCACGCTACGTCGACGTTCAGACCATTTTCCACAAGAAGGAGCAGCGCACGCTCTCGGCTGCATACCGCTTCTACTGCGACAAAGACCTGGAGGGCGCCCACTCGGCTAACGCCGACACCCGCGCCACCTACGAAGTGCTTCTGGCGCAGCTTGAGCGCTACGCCGACCTCCCCTGCGACATCGACGGACTATCCGATTTCTCGATGCAGCAGAAGAATGTAGACCTTGCCGGTCGTCTTGTCTACGACGACCAGCACCGCGAGGTAATCAACTTCGGCAAATATAAAGGTCAGCTCGCCGCCGACGTGCTTCAGAAGGATCCCGGCTACTACAACTGGATTCAGCAGGGAGATTTCCCCAGCGAAACCAAGCGGCGCTTCACGGCCATCCGGATGCGACACCACCGCTGATTCGGGGCAACTGATTGATTTGAAAGTAATCGTTGGCAATCAATCACCCGGATTTTCGGATTAATCGAGATAATCATGATTGATCCGGATTAATCGAGAATAGTCTGGATTTAGATCGGAAAAAAACGGGAGTATTCCCGAATGGAAATAATTTGGATTGAAAAGATGCTGAAAGGCAAACATATAGTTGTTGGAATCACAGGGGGCATCGCAGCATATAAATCAGCTGTTCTTGTCAGGCTGCTGGTTAAATCCGGCGCCGAGGTGCAGGTAATCATGACACCCAACGCCCGCGAATTCATAACACCGGTGACGTTCTCCACGCTAAGCGGGCGGCCCGTAATCAGCGAGTTCTTCACCGCCAACACCGGCCAGTGGAACAGCCATGTGGATCTCGGCCTTTGGGCGGATGCCTTTGTGGTCGCACCCGCCACGGCATCCACAATCGCCAAGATGGCAACAGGCGTGGCCGACAACATGCTCGTCACCTCCTATCTCTCCACACGCGCCCCACGCATGATTGCGCCGGCGATGGACTTTGATATGATGCTCCATCCTACCACGTGCCGCAACCTTGCCACACTTGAATCCGACGGCGTGCGGATCGTAGAGGCTGAGAGCGGCGAACTTGCCTCGCACCTTGTGGGGAAAGGCCGCATGGCCGAGCCCGAGCACATAGTGGAGGCGCTGCAACGCATGCTTGAAGAGGAGACGCTGCACAAAGGAACTGAAAATCCGGTCGGCAACGTACTCATGCAGCCGCTCAAAGGGAAACGCGTGCTGATAACCGCCGGCCCCACCCGCGAGCGCATCGATCCAGTACGTTATATCAGCAACTTCTCTACCGGCCGTATGGGTGTGGCTCTGGCGGAGGAGGCCGCCCGCCGCGGCGCTGACGTGAAGCTGGTGCTCGGCCCTACGGAAGTGCGGCCCTCTAAGGATTCAGGTGTGCTGACCGTAGATGTGGAATCTGCCAGAGAGATGCTGGACGCTTGTCTGGAAGCCTTTCCCACCGCCGACATTGCCATAATGGCGGCTGCAGTGGCCGACTATACCGTTGCTAATCCCGCCGCACGCAAGATAAAACGCGAGCACACCGAAGTTCCCACCCTTGAGTTAGTGAAAAATCCCGACATAGCCGCAACCCTTGGCGCACGCAAGCGCCAGAATCAGCTTCTCGTGGGTTTCGCCCTGGAAACCGATCACGCTATCGAAAACGGCCGTGAAAAGCTTCGTCGCAAGAAACTCGATATGGTGGTGATCAACTCTCTCGAAGATGCCGGAGCCGGATTCGGTACAGATACCAACCGCATAACCATTGTCTTCACCGACGGCTCCACACGATCCTTTCCCCTGAAGAGCAAAGCCGATGTAGCCGCCGACATTTTCGACTCTCTCCCTGAAAATTAACATTTCAACACAATGAACCTCTCCCCCATCGCCCGTCAGTCAATCCTACGCCGCACCATGACAAGACTTTTCATCATGGTCGTGGCGCTCGCGCTCGCATCAGGCAGCGGCCTACGCGCTCAGGAACTCAACTGCGAAGTGACTATCAACACCGACCAGCTCCAGAACGTGAACCGCGACGTATTCACCACCCTTGAAGAGTCAATGCGCGAATATTTCAACACCACCCACTTCACCAACGACCAGTACGCGCTCAACGAGCGCATCGACTGCCGTTTTTTCCTAACTGTGGCCGACTATACCGACAACGTTGTGAAGGGCGACATTCAGGTGCAATCCACACGTCCGGTCTACAACAGCGCCTACACTACAACGGTACTGAACTTCAAGGACAAAAATGTAGAATTCAGCTATCAGCAGGGCGAACCGCTTACGTTCACCGTCAACACGATGGAGAACCAGCTGACGGCCATACTCAATTTTTACGCCTATTTCATCATAGCCCTCGACGGCGACACGTTCGCTCCACACGGCGGCGACGAAGCGTTCGAGCGCTTGCGTGCCATAGTGCAGATGGCGCAGTCGTCGGGCGAAGGAGGCTGGAAGGCCTTTGAAGACAAGAAAAACCGCGCGGCCCTGCTGGGAGCTTTCACCGAGCCGCAGACCTCGGCCTCACGCGACATGCTCTACCAGTACCACCGCACCGGCCTCGACGAGATGTTTCTCTCGCCCGACAAGGGACGCCAACGCATTACAGAAAGTCTCGCAGCCCTCGATAAGATTTATCAGTCCGACCCGATGAACGTGGCACTTTCGCTTTTCAAGGACGCCAAACTCGACGAACTGGTGAACGTATATTCAAAAGCCTCGCAGACCGAACGCGAGAAGGTGGCCGAACTGCTGTCAAAGCTTTATCCCACCGAGATGAAACGCATCAACGAACTCAAGGCAGGAAAGCAGAAATGATAACTGACCTCCACATATCCAACTATGCCCTGATTGACTCCATCGACCTGACTTTCGGACCGGGGCTCAACATAATCACCGGCGAAACCGGCGCGGGCAAATCGATAATTCTCGGAGCTCTCGGCCTCCTTTTGGGTGCGAGGGCCGACAGCCGCGTAATCCGCCGACCAGATGAGAAATCGGTGGTGGAAGCGACATTCACCATCGCCGATGCCGATCCGCGTCTGCACGAAGCCCTCGCAGAAGCGGGAGTAGAGCCTGAAAAAGGAACCAACACCCTGACGCTTCGCCGCGAATTGGCCTCCAACGGCCGTAATCGCGTGTTTGTCAACGATTCGCTCATTACGCTGGCGCAGCTGCAAAAAATTGCAGCACTACTCGTAGATATCCACTCCCAGCACCAGAATGCCCTGCTGGCCGATCAAGCATACCAGCTGCGTCTGCTCGACTCGCTTGCCGGCAATCATACTATACTCGAACGCTACTCGGCGGCATACACTGCCTACCGCCATGCGCTGCGGCGCTATCGCCAGGAGCGCGCACAGCTCGATCAGGCCCATGAGGAGGAAGAATATCTTCGATTTCAGCACTATCAGCTTGTAGAGGCTGTAATTCAGCCGGATGAGGTAGCCGCCCTTGAGGCCGAGCAACGGCGCCTGGCCAATGCAGCCGCTATTGGCGACGCCCTGGCAGCTATCCGACGCCTTTTTGCAAGCGAGGAGAGCGGCGCCGTCGCCCAGCTCGAAGAGGCATCAGGCTACGCAGCGCGACTTGCGCAACTCGCACCGGGCGAAGAGACATCCGAGCTCGAACAGCGTCTGGAGAGCCTCCGTATCGAGCTCGATGACCTTACCTCAGCCTACGAGACCATGGCCGAGAATATGCCCGACGACCCCGCGCGGCTCGACGATGTAGAAAACCGACTTGCAACCATCTACACCCTTATGCGTCGCTACAAGGTTGACCACGAGAACGACCTGATAGCCCTGCGCGAGCAGATGGCAGACCGACTGCGCGCCCTCGACCTTGGCGACGAGACACTCCGCGCCCTTGAAGTGGAGGCAAAGCGCGCCAAGAAGGCCGCACTGGCCGTAGCGGCCGAGCTTACCGACCGACGGGCTGCTGAAGCAGAACGACTCGGGGACGCACTTGCCGACCAGGCACGACCGCTGGGGATGGACAACCTGCGCGTGGAAATTGCCCTGAACAAAACGCCTCTTGGGCCCACAGGCAGTGACGCCGTAGAGTTCCTGTTCGCTTTCAACAAGAACCAGACACCGACCACTGTTGCTTCATCCGCCTCCGGAGGCGAAATCTCGCGCCTGATGCTCGCGGTGAAGTCGCTCGCCGCCACGACACTTCAGATGCCAACCATCGTATTCGACGAGGTCGATACCGGCGTTTCCGGCGCCATTGCCGCCCGCATGGGTGGACTGATGAAGGAAATCTCCGCCCACATACAGGTGATTGCGATAACCCACCTGCCACAGGTAGCCGCGTTGGGCAACCGGCACTTCCGCGTGTTCAAGCACGACACCGAGACATCGACTGTTACATCTGTGGGCGAACTTTCGGCCGACGAACGCGTTGAGGAGATAGCAAAGATGCTCTCGGGCTCGGCAGTCGACGCGGCCGCCACCGCAAACGCGCGCGCCCTTCTCTCCGCAAGCCAAACACATTGAATTCAAGATTTACCGATGGAAAATTCCGACTACATATACGGCATACGCGCCGTAATCGAGGCCGTGGAGGCCGGACGCGAAATCGACAAGGTTTTCGTAGCCAACACCCTGCAGGGCGACCTTGCCCGCGAACTTATGAGTGTGCTCAAGGCCAATAAAATCCTCCTCCAGAAAGTGCCGATTGAGAAAATCAACCGGCTGACGCGCCGCAACCACCAGGGGGTGGTGGCGATGCTGTCGGCCGTGAGCTACGCGCGACTTGACACCGTGGTGCCATCGCTTTTCGAGGAAGGACGTGTGCCGCTCATAGTGCTGCTCGACGGAATAACCGACGTACGCAACTTCGGCGCGATAGCGCGCACCTGCGAGTGTGCCGGCGTCGACGCCATCGTAATCCCGCGCCGTGGAGGCGTAAGCGTAGGCGCCGACGCCATGAAGACATCGGCCGGAGCGCTGAGCTATCTGCCCGTGTGCCGTGAAGGTAGCACCGTCAACTCTGTTAAGTATCTGCTCGACTGCGGTTTTCGCATCATAGCCGCTACTGAAAAGGGGTCGGTCGACTATACCGAAGCCGACTACACCCAGCCGACAGCCATTGTAATGGGCGCTGAGGATGTGGGGATTTCTCCCGACGTGTTGCGTCTGGCCACCACACGCGTTGCCATCCCGCAACTGGGACATGTATCCTCACTCAACGTGTCGGTTGCCGCCGGAGTTATAATTTACCGGGCCGTCAGCCAACGCATGGCAGCCGGACGCATACGCTGACTCATTCAAAATATGACCGCGCCATGATTGTGCTGATTGCAGAATCGAAATCCATGTCGGCAAAGCAGGTAGCCGTAACGCCGGAATCACCTTGCTGCAGTCCGACGGTGGGAGAAAGTGTGCTTCCGTGCTACGAATTCGAAGCGGACGCAATTATGGCCGGACTGCGCGGACTTACAGCGTCAGAACTGTCGGGCCGCCTCAAGGTTGGGCCGAAATCTGCTGCCGCAATGGTGAAGATGGTTTATGATTTTCCCGACAAAAACCACGGCTACCGCGCCATCGATGCATTCTCAGGCGTAGTATTCAAGGCTCTCGACGCTGTATCACTTTCGCCTGAGGCCATGGAACGGGCACGCCGAGGTCTGCGCATAGTATCGTCGGCCTACGGATGGCTCGCTCCCGACGACATAATCAAACCTTACCGCCTTGACTATTCCGACCGCATAGCTCCCGACGGGAGGGCTCTCAGCGCCTTCTGGCGTAGCCGCCTAACGGTCTCGCTGGTAAATCTGGTTAAAACCTCCGGATGTCGCGAGGTATTGAATCTTCTTCCGGCCGACGCATCGAAGTGCATCGACTGGAAGGCAGTGAAGGCCTTTGCGTCGGTGTATGTGGCAAATTTCCAACAGGAAGGGGCAAATGGGCTTTCTACTCCCGGGAGCGGACGCCTCAAAACACTCCGAGGACTTCTCCTGCGCCATATTCTTGAAACCGGCATATCGTCGGGTGACATGCTACGCTCCCTTGATACGGATTTCTGCTATTATGATACCGATGCCCCTTATCCGGGCCATCTGCAGCTTATCACCGACTGAAAAGACTTTACTCAAATACCCATAGCACCTATCTCATTGAATATTAAAAAGCTCCGAGGCCGTCTGCGGCTTCGGGGCTTTTGCTTTTGAGAGAATCCTGAGGATAGAATTGTATCTGCTAATCAATAGTTGCGAGCGAAAATCACACGCTGGGCCGACGGGCGGCCGGTAACCATGCATTTGCCGGGGGTCTTGTCGCCGTCGAGGGGGATGCAGCGTATGGTGGCTTTGGTCTCGGCCTTCACTTTCTCCTCGGTCTCAGGTGTACCGTCCCAGTGGGCAAGGATGAAGCCACCCTTCTCGATTTCGACCTTGAACTCGTCGTAGGTCTCCACAGTGCGGGTCATCTTCTCGCGGTGTGCAAGCGCCTTGGCGTAGATGTTGGTCTGAATCTCCTCGAGCAGGTTCTTGCAGTATTTGGCGATACCTTCGAGCGGAGCCACATGCTTCTCGAGCGTGTCGCGGCGCATTACCTCTACAGTGCCGTTCTCGATGTCGCGGGCACCGATGGCCAGGCGTACGGGGACGCCCTTGAGCTCGTAGTCGGCAAACTTGAAGCCGGGACGCTTATTCTCGGCGTCGTCGTATTTCACGCTTACATCCATACCGCGGAGTTCGTTGACGATTGGCTCGACCACACGGCTGATTTCGGCAAGCTGCTCGGCGTTCTTGTAGATAGGCACGATTACAACCTGGATGGGAGCGAGATGCGGAGGAAGCACCAGACCGTTGTCGTCGGAGTGCGTCATGATGAGGGCACCCATAAGGCGTGTGGAGACACCCCAGGAGTTAGCCCATACATATTCAGGTTTGTTGTCCTTATTGACGAAAGTTACGTCGAAGGCCTTTGCAAAATTCTGGCCAAGGTTGTGGGATGTACCCGACTGAAGTGCCTTACCGTCCTGCATCATGGCTTCGATTGTGTATGTGTTGAGGGCACCGGCGAAGCGCTCGTTGGCACTCTTCACACCCTTGATAACAGGCATAGCCATATATTTCTCGGCGAATTCGGCGTAGAGGTTAATCATCTGCACGGTACGTGCCTCCGACTCTTCAGCTGTAGCATGAGCGCAATGGCCCTCCTGCCAGAGGAATTCAGCGGTGCGGAGGAACATGCGGGTACGCATTTCCCAGCGCATCACGTTGGCCCACTGATTGCAGAGCACGGGAAGGTCGCGGTAGGAATGAATCCAGTTCTTGTAGGTACCCCAGATTATGGTCTCGGATGTAGGGCGGATTATAAGTTCCTCCTCGAGGCGAGCCTCCGGGTCGACGATTACACCTGTGCCATTAGGATCGTTCTTGAGACGGTAGTGGGTAACAACTGCGCACTCCTTGGCAAAGCCCTCCACATGCTCCGCCTCGCGGCAGAGATACGATTTGGGAATAAGCAGAGGGAAGTAGGCGTTCTGTACACCTGTCTTCTTGAACATTTCGTCGAGGGTGTGCTGCATCTTCTCCCATATGGCGTAGCCATAGGGTTTGATGACCATGCAGCCGCGCACAGCCGACTGCTCGGCCAGATCGGCCTTCACAACGAGGTCGTTATACCATTGGGAGTAGTTTTCACTACGTTTCGTAAGGTCTTTAAGTTCCTTTGCCATTGCAAGATGGAGTTGAAAAGTCGGATAATGTATATTTGAGAGTGCAAAAATACGCAAAATCCGCGAAACAGCCAAAAAAAGCCTCCGTGCCGCAAACGCTTCTACGCCCCGGCGGCCTAATTGGCCGAACGAGTGAGGTGCGAAAGGATTCGCGCCTCCTAAGCTTCAGTATTTTCCCGATTTATCGAGATTAATCGGGATTTAACTCGATTTACCCCGAGGGAACCCGATTATTGGGTTTGGACGAGGCGTGAGCGCCAGATAGCGTAGGCATCGAGATAGGGAGTGCGGTCGGCAGCAGGGGCTACGCGGCCGAGCTGGCGCAGGGTTGCGAAGGCTTCGGAGGTGGAAGCGTAAATGCCGGCGCCCACCCCGGCTCCGAGGGCAGCCCCCACGGCTCCATCGGTCTCGTAAAGCTGGATGGTAGCTCCAGAGGTGGAAGCGAGCGTATCGCGGAATACCGGACTGAGGAAAAGGTTGGCGTGCGCGGCATGAATCCGGTCTACCTTCAGGCCCATTTCCTCCATAATTTCCATACCGTAGACGAAGGCGAAAGCAATCCCCTCCTGAGAGGCACGCAACATGTGGTTGCGACCGTGGCGAGTGAACTCAAGGCCACATACCGAGGCGCCGGGAGTGCGGTTTTCCAGCAGGCGTTCAGCGCCGTTGCCAAAGGGGAGGATGCTTAGACCGTCGGAGCCTACGGGCACCGTGGCGGCCAGGCCGTTAACGTCCTCGTAGCTGAGTCCGGGGAGCGCCACATTGCGCTTCATCCAGGAATTGAGGATGCCGCAACCGTTGATGCAGGCAAGGATGCCCAGACGCGGCGCCGCGGCGGTATGGTTAACATGAACGAATGTGTTGACACGCGACTTCGAATCCGGCTTAACGCTGTCTGTCACACCGTATACCACTCCGCTCGTACCTCCCGTCGAGGCGATTTCGCCTGGATTGAACACGTTTAGCGATAGCGCGTTGTTGGGCTGATCGCCGGCGCGGTAGCTTACGGGCGTCCCCTGACGGAGCCCCAGTTCGAGAGCGGCTTCGGCGGTCAGGTGGCCCTGATTGGAGAAAGTGGGACGTACCTCGCCGAAGAGGTCCGGCGAGAAGCCGAAGTAGTCCATCAGCATCACGGAGGGAGCGTTGTCGCGGAAATCCCACAGAATCTGCTCGGAAAGCCCTTCGGGAGTAGTTACTACCTCGCCGGTGAGACGCATTGCAATATATTCGCCGGGGAGCATCAACTTATATATACGGGCGAAGAGTTCCGGCTCGTTGCGTTTCACCCATGCCAGCTTAGCGGCAGTGAAGTTTCCGGGAGAATTGAGAAGATGACTCGTGATTCGGTCAGGACCAAGGCTCTCGAAAGCCTCCTCTCCTATGGCTACGGCACGGGAGTCGCACCATATTATGGCGTCGCGCAGGGGGCGTCCCTTGGTATCAACGACCACGAGTCCGTGCATCTGATAGCTTATCCCGATAGCACGGATGTCGGATGCGTCAACGCCTGAGTCGCGAAGTACCCGGGCTGTACCCTCCTTGAGATACATCCACCAGGAGTCGGGATTCTGCTCGGCCCACCCGGGGCGCAAGGCTTTGATTGGGGCTTCTTTCTCAGGGAAGAAGCAAGATGCCACACAGCGTCCGGTGGTTGCATCCACGAGAGCGGTCTTCACCGACGAGCTGCCAATATCATATCCGAGAAGGTACATAAGAACTATATTAGTACATTGAAAATTAAAAATTTAGGTCCGAAAGGCGGTTGGGTAGATTTTCCTGGATTAATCAGGGCTGACTCCACCAAACAACTGGCCCTTACAGACAAATGACTCAACACTCCTTCTCAACTGATACGTGCGGATGGAGCATTACGCCCAACACAACCATTAAAAAGCCGAGGCGACGGCGGCCGAGATTTGTTTCGGCCGCACATCGCCTGACTATAGAGATCTAATATTTGAAGAGAAAAATCAGATTACGCCCTGTTCCATCATGGCGTTGGCCACCTTCATGAAGCCGGCTATATTAGCGCCCTTCATGTAGTTGAGATAGCCGTCCGGTTCCATACCGTAGGCAACGCACTGCTCGTGGATGGAGGCCATAATCTGGTGGAGTTTGGCATCGACTTCGTCGGCACTCCACTGAAGGTGTTCGGCGTCCTGAGTCATCTCAAGTCCCGAGCAGGCTACACCGCCGGCGTTTACGGCCTTGCCGGGAGCATAAACGGTGCGCGAATTGATAAAGGTATCGATAGCTTCGGGAGTGCAGCCCATGTTGGAGACTTCAGCCACAAGTTTCACGCCATTGGCCACGAGCTGAGCGGCGTCGGCACCTGAAACCTCATTCTGGGTGGCGCAGGGAAGTGCGATATCGACTTTCTGCTCCCAAGGCTTGCGACCGGGATAGAACGTAGCGCCGGGGAACTTTTTAGCATAAGGAGCCACGATGTCGTCGCCAGAAGCGCGGAGCTCAAGCATGTAGTTGATTTTCTCGCCCGAAACGCCGTCGGGGTCGTAGATATAGCCGTCGGGGCCGGAGATGGTAACAACCTTGGCACCCAGCTCGTTGGCCTTTATAGTTGCACCCCATGCGACGTTGCCGAAACCGGATACAGCAACAGTCTTGCCCTTGATGGAATCGTTGAGGCGTGCGAGCATGTTCTCCACGAAGTAGAGCGCGCCGAAGCCTGTTGCTTCGGGACGCAGACGCGAGCCGCCGAAGTCGAAGCCCTTGCCGGTGAATGTGCCGGTATGCTCGTTGACGAGTTTCTTATACATTCCGTACATGTAGCCAACCTCGCGGCCGCCTACGCCGATATCGCCTGCGGGCACGTCGCGGTCCGGACCGAGGTTCTTCCACAAGCCAAGGATGAAGGCCTGGCAGAAGCGCATTATCTCGCGGTCGCTCTTACCGCGCGGCGAGAAATCGGAGCCGCCTTTGGCACCGCCCATGGGGAGGGTGGTCAGTGCGTTCTTGAAGGTCTGCTCGAAACCGAGGAATTTGAGGATGGAAAGGTTGACGGAAGCGTGGAAGCGGATGCCACCTTTATACGGGCCTATGGCATTGTTGAACTGAACGCGGTAGCCGATATTGTTCTGCACCTCGCCGGCATCGTCAATCCAGGTGACGCGGAACGTTACGATGCGGTCGGGCTCTACCATGCGCTCGATGATTTTATTTTTTTCAAACTCGGGATGACGGTTGTAGACGTCGGCTACGGATAGAAGTACCTCGCGCACAGCCTGCAGATACTCCTTTTCGCCCGGATGCTTTGCCTCCAGGGCGTTCATGATATTATTAATGTCCATAACTCTTAAGGTTTTGGTTGTTTGATTTCTGGCTGTAGTCGGGGGAAATCGGGATTAAGCGAGATGAAGCTGGATTAACCAGGATATATCGGGATTAATCGGGAATTAGCCCGTTGGTTTCGGTTGTTCGATGGCAAATATAGTTTAAAAATCGCAATGACGGATGAAAATAACCGATTATTTTTTATGCTGTAAAGCAGGGTTACAGAACATCTGAAAGCATTTCGACGCATAAAAGACTCCCATGTCCAACAACTTGCGCGTAGCCTCCATGGCCACAATTCAAAATGCCGCCAAATCATCCAAAAAAGTAGAAAAATGAAATCAGGGATGAAAGATTAATCGGTTTAATTTGCGATTAATCGAGAAAGCCACGATTTAGCGCGATGAATCCCGCTGAGGCTTGGGCATGTGAGGTGCGAACAGGCGCCGGATGAGATCGGGGCGATGCAGGCGCCGCAGGGAAGTCTCGATGCCATGACGGTAGGCGCGGTCGTACCAGAAGAAATACTGCCGTTGGGCGAGCTTCTGCTCGGGGCGCGTGGCGGTGAAAAGATGTTCGCCTGTGTAAGGGTGGATTCCGGAGTAGTAGATTTCGGTAGCTACAGTCATGGGCGTCGGAGTAAAGTCCTGCACCTGCTCAAGATGGAAGTCGAGATCGCGAGTCTTAATGGCCAGCTGAGCCATATCGAGCTCCGTGCATCCGGGATGAGAGGAAATGAAATATGGTATGAGCTGCTGGCGAAGATTATGACGGGCGTTGACACGGTCGAACACCTCCTTGAAGCGATAGAAAAGATCGAACGAAGGTTTGCGCATCACATCGAGCACAGCATCTTCCGTATGCTCGGGAGCCACCTTAAGACGACCGCTGACATGCCTGGTGATAAGCTCCTCGTTGTAGCGGCGGTTGACGGCATCTATCTTAGAATCGCCGGTAGGATGCATCGAAAGGTCGTAGCGCACGCCGCTGCCTATGAAGGATTTCTTCACCTGAGGGAGGGCATCGACGGCGTGGTAAACCGAAAGCAGCGCGGAATGGTCGGTGTTAAGATTGGGACACACCTTGGGATGGAGGCAGCTGGGCCGCATACACCGGCGGCACACATCTGGGCGTTTGCCTCCGAGGGCATACATGTTGGCCGAAGGGCCTCCGAGATCGGAGATGTAGCCTTTGAAGTCAGGCATCGCGGTGACGGCCTTAACCTCGCGCAAAATTGACTCCTTTGAGCGCGATGCTATGAACTTGCCCTGATGGGCGGAGATAGTGCAGAAAGCGCACCCGCCGAAGCATCCGCGGTGAAGGCAGACCGAGAAACGGATCATGTCGAATGCCGGGATGCGCTTCCCCTTGTAGCGCGGATGAGGAAGACGGGTGTAGGCCATATCGAAAGTCCTGTCTACCTCCTCGGTAGTCATAGGCGGATACATGGGGTTGACTTTTACCATGCGCTGCCCGTGGCGCTGCCATAACGTGGCCCCCTGCCAGCGGTTGCTCTGCTGCTCAATGTGGCGGAAGTTCTCGCTCTGCAGGCGCGGTGATCGCAGGCACTCCTCGAAGCTGTGAAGGATGATGTGTTCACCTCCAGATTTCTCCCCGTCGAAAATTTCAGCTCTTTCGGCTTCGCCTGTCGGAGCCGCATCAAGCGGCTGCCACACCACGGTCTGGGGCACGTCGGTGATGTCGCTGATCTTCTCTCCGGCATCAAGGCGTCGGGCAATCTCGAGAATCGGGCGCTCTCCCATTCCGTAGACTATCATGTCGACAGGTGCGTCGGCAAGGATGGATGGGCGTAGACGGTCCTGCCAATAGTCATAGTGTGAGTTGCGGCGCAGCGAGGCCTCGATACCTCCGGCAATTATGGGAACGTCGGGATAAAGCCGCCGCAGGATTTCCGAATAAACGATTGTAGGATAGTCAGGTCGGGCGCCATGGCGTCCTCCGGGAGTGTAGGCATCGTCGGAGCGACGGCGGCGTGCGGCGGTATAGTGATTGACCATGGAGTCCATCGCTCCGGCGGAAACGCCGAAGAAGAGCCGCGGACGGCCGAATTTGCGGAAATCACGCAAGTCGTCCTGCCAGTTGGGCTGGGGCACGATAGCCACACGATAGCCCCCGATTTCAAGAAGTGTGCGTCCTATTACGGCCGCACCGAACGATGGATGGTCAACATACGCATCGCCCGAGAAGAGAATAATGTCGACGCCTTGGCCGTCGTCCCAGCCGTGAAGAGCAGCCTCCTTGACCGACGTGGGGAGCCAGCGGCGCACGTCAGAAAGAGGGTCTACCTGACGGTGCGGACGCTGCGTCGGGTATTTCGCATCCTTATTATGGGTAATTTCATGCTGCTTCATTCCGTTTTCGCCAGAAGCGCCTCCATTTTGAGTATCTCATCGCGCAGACGGGCTGCCTCCATGAATTCCATGCGTTTAGCGGCATCGACCATCTCCGAGCGCATGCGCTGCACGGAGCGTCGCAACTCGGCGGGAGTCATATAGGGAATCACCGGATCGGCGGCGAGATCGACCGTGGCGGTGTATTCGTTTTCGTACGGAAGCGGAGTGGCCACCATCGGAGCCGCCTTGCGATTCTTCCGCCCCATAGCTGGGGCAGCGGCCTCCTCGGAGTCGATTCCGATGATGCGGTTACGCGCCTTGACGATAGCCTTCGGCTCAATATGGTGGGCCTCGTTGTAGGCCAACTGCTTGGCGCGCCGGCGCTCGGTCTCCTCGATGGTAAGACGCATCGAATCTGTAATCTTATCGGCATACATGATGACGGTACCGTTGAGGTTTCGGGCGGCGCGGCCCACAGTCTGCGTAAGCGAGCGGTGGGAGCGCAGGAACCCCTCTTTGTCGGCGTCGATAATGGCCACAAGCGACACCTCGGGGAGGTCCAGTCCTTCACGTAGCAGGTTTACACCGATGAGGACGTCGAACACTCCGGCACGGAGGTCGTCGAGAATCTTAATCCGGTCAAGGGTATCGACGTCGGAGTGGATGTAGGCCGAACGGATGCCGTTGCGTCGCAGGTAGTCGTCGAGCTCCTCGGCCATTCGCTTGGTAAGAGTGGTGACGAGGACGCGCTCGCCGCGGTCCTTTCTGAGGGCAATCTCCTCCATAAGGTGATCGATCTGATGGTCGGAGGGCTTGACGGTAATCAGCGGATCGAGCAGACCGGTAGGACGTATCACCTGCTCGACCACTACGCCTTCGCTTTCGGCGAGCTCGAAGTCGGCAGGTGTTGCCGACACGTAGATGGTCTGATTCGTAAGCTGCTGAAACTCTTCGAAGCGCAAGGGGCGATTGTCAAGGGCGCTATCCAGACGGAAGCCATAATGCACAAGGTTCTGCTTGCGCGAGAGATC
This sequence comes from uncultured Porphyromonadaceae bacterium, assembly GCA_900545955.1. Lineage (GTDB taxonomy): Bacteria > Bacteroidota > Bacteroidia > Bacteroidales > Muribaculaceae > UBA7173. The sequence goes on along the minus strand of URAU01000014.1, from coordinate 16,733 downwards.
GCCGCCATACATGGCGCGTATCTGCGGTACGGTTACATGACTTTCGTCAATAATCGTAAGATAATCCTTAGGGAAGTAGTCGAGCAGACAGAATGGGCGCATACCTGCCTCGCGGCCGTCGAAATAGCGGCTGTAGTTTTCAATGCCGGGACAGTGGCCTATCTCGCGAATCATTTCTATGTCGTAGGTGGTGCGTTCCTGCAGCCGCTGCGCTTCAAGGAGCCGCCCTTCCCTCTTGAAGCCCTCGACCTGATCGCCAAGATCAAGCTCCATGCGCGCAAGCGCCGAAGCCTGACGCTCGCGCGAGGTTACAAACAGATTGGCCGGGTAGATGCGGAAGCGGTCGTGGTCGCCAAGCGGGGTAAGGTCGAGCGGGCGCATCGTGGAAATTGCGTCCACCGTATTCCCGTCGAACTCCACCCGCAACAATATATCCTCGTAGGCCAGGCGGATGTCGACCGTCTCACCCTTCACACGGAAATTTCCGCTCTGGAGCTCGACCTCATTGCGACTGTAGAGGGCTTCGGCAAGACGACGCAGAAAATGACGCTGCTCCAGCCGTTGCCCCACGGCGATGTCGAGCACATTGGCGTTGAAGTCCTCGGGGTTGCCCATACCGAAAAGGCAGCTTACGGAGCTGACCACAACCACATCACGGCGGCCGGAGAGCAGGGCAGACACCGTGGCCAGACGCAGACGCTCAATCTCGTCGTTGATCATAAGGTCCTTCTCGATATATTTGTCGACCGATGGTATATACGCCTCCGGCTGGTAGTAGTCGTAGTAGCTCACGAAATACTGCACAGAGTTTTCGGGGAAGAACTGCTTGAACTCGCTGTAGAGCTGCGCAGCGAGGGTCTTGTTATGGCTTAGAATCAACGTGGGGCGCTTCACCTGCTGGATTACGTTGGCCATGGTGAAGGTTTTGCCCGAGCCGGTGACGCCCAGAAGAGTCTGCGCCGGGAGTCCCTGCTCCACACCATGCGAAAGCTGGGCAATAGCCTCGGGCTGGTCGCCCGTGGGATTATATTGCGAATTAAGAATGAAATCCATAAATAAGTAAATTAGCAAAGTGAAATGACAATTTGAAAAGCGGCGCCGTAGCGACGCCAACATTCATACAAAGTTACGAAATTATCACTCCGGAAGCAAGCATTCCGGCAAATATCTTCCCATTCATCCTCATCTTCCCAATGAACCCTCCCGCCCGCTGTTTGTTAAATAAATAAGCGCACAGAGGTGCCTACAGCGCCTCCAAGGACGGAATATCAGATAAATCATCAAGCCTATGAGGAATATTTGACGATAAATTGTGCTGATTTGAAAAATTTTACTTAAATTTGCATCGTAAAATCAGATTTTTAAGTAAAAACTACCTACATTCACTCGGTCGAATGCCGCGCCACAGGCCAGCCAGTCAAACGCCGTGGCAGATTATCAATAAAATTCTCAAACATCAATCCATACTCTAATTTATTAAACTATGAACGCAGAAACAATTGGAACTTGGGCAGGCCTCGTATGGAACGCTCTCAACGAAACCGACGTACTCGGCCTCAAGCAGCTCAAGAAAATCACCAAACTGAAAGATAAGGAAGTGTTCGCCGCTGCCGGATGGCTCGCCCGCGAAGGGAAGCTGGAAATCCAGACCAACCCCGAAGACGAGAAAGACCTCCTCTTCACCCTTACCGGCGACAAATAAGCCGCCAGGCGAACGATACCACTACCCCATCGAGCGCCGCCCACGCATCTTCCAAAACGATGCCGGGCGGCGCTTTAAATGCCCGCATATTAAACTTTCCGACCGACGGCACGTCTAACTGTCCGTAACAGTATCAATAACGTACAATGAAGAATCTTCTACACCTCTCAATCGTGCTTCTGCTGGCAACTCTTCTCCCCGAGTTCGCATCCGCCTGGACCGCTCCGCGCGAACGGCTTACATACAATATAATGTACAAATGGGGACTTATCAACAAAAAAGCCGGCGAGGTTGCGCTGGCAACATCGGGTGTGGGTTCCCCGGCTTTCAAGTCGACCCTCACGGCTGCCTCTGCCCCATGGGCCGACCACATCTATCATGTACGTGACACGTTGCTGGGCACTATCGACACCTCTACGCTCATGCCCTCACGCTACGAACGCATAGCCCATGAGGGCGGACGCTTCTCGCACGACATCCTCGATTATTCGCGTTCGGGCAATACCACAACTGCCAAAGCACGCGTGTGGCGAAAGAAAAAGAAAGAGCCGATGGACTACGACGAGCGCACTCATCAGGCCGAAGGCCCCACCCTCGACATGCTATCATCCTTCTACTTCATGCGCTCCATCGACTACGCAAAAATGAAAGCGGGGGAATCCGTCAGGCTCAATATATTTTCGGGTAAGAAGAAGGAGTTCCTCACAATTCACTACCGCGGACTGACCGACGTAAAACTCGACAAGGAGCGATTTCCTGCCTACCACATCACCTTCACCTTCACCCAGGAAGGGGGGAAAGTCAGTTCCGACGCCATGGACGCCTGGATCTCCACCGGCCCGGCCCGTATCCCCCTCCTGCTCGAAGGAAAGTTGCCCGTAGGAAAGGTACGCGCTCTTTATTCGGGCAATACATCAGACATACAATAACGATTAAAGATTTTTAAACAACCGGACGGCCGCTCCGGTTGTTTTATTTTAAATTGATTATCAACTTGAAAACTATGAAATTCGCAAAACTCCTCTCTATCGCAGCCATCGCGGTAGCCGCACTGATGCCGGCAACCATGCTGGCCCAGCAGCCACGCAACATCGCGGGCTCCAACCCGGGCATCGCTCTGGCAGGTTCACAGAACTACCAACAGCTACCGGAAGGTGCTCGCAAATTTATCAACCACCATTTCAAGAACGTAGGAATTACAAGCATAGAGCGCTATTTCGCTAAAGGCACCTACGAGGTTGAACTCGCAAATGGTATCGACATCGAATTCGACAATAAAGGCACCGTACGCGAAATCGACGCCCCCGACGCCATGGTTCTCTCCTCCGAGGTCGTCAAAGACGTTCTTCCCGGCAAATCCTACCGCCATCTCAATGATGCAGGTTTGGCTTCCTCGGTCGAATCCATCGAATTCAACCGTCGCGGCAAAGCCATTGAGGTAGAGCTCGCAATCAACGACCCCGACACCTATATTTTCGACCTCGGCGGCAACTTCCTCGCCATCCAGGACTGAGTGATGGCGATGGGTTGAATTCAATCAACCAATCGAGAAAATCAAGATTAATCAAGATAAATCGGGATTAATCAAATTTAATCGGGAATAATCAGGAAATAACCAAAATCCCAACTTACAATCTCCTCCGGAGGCCTTTGCGGGCTCCGGGGGATTTTTTTGGCGCCGGAGGGCTGTGGGGTAGCAAAATTTCGCTATCTTTGCAGAGCGATGAAAAGCAACGCGAAAAACAATCCCGCCGATCCGGCCGACAAACTGTTTCTTCCGGCCAAGACGGCTCTCGACAAGTATCTCAAGGCCAACGGCATGAGGCGTACACCCGAACGCTATGCCATATTGGAGAAGGTATTTTCTACCGACGCACATTTCTACGTCGACGCACTCCACGAGGCGCTGACGCTCGACGGGATGCACCTGAGCCTGTCGACGGTCTACGCCGCCGTGCAACTCTTTCTGGAGGCAGGCCTGGTACGCCGCCATCAGTTCGGCAACCAACCCGCGCTATATGAACGCGTGCCCCAGGGGGCTTCGGAGAGCCATCTGCATCTGGTATGCACTTCGTGCGGGCGAGTGCGCGCCGTACGCAATCCGCAGCTTATGGCCGAACTTGGCGCGCTGAAATACCCCACGTTCAAGACCGAGTTCTTTGCCCTCTACGTCTACGGACTCTGCTCGTGGTGTCAGAAGCGCCTCAAGCGCGAAAAGGCCGCCCAGTCCCCCCGGAAGTCCTGACCAATCCATAGAAAATTATTTAAACTCAATCAAATCATATCCACATCCTGCATCAATAAAAACCGACATGAAAGTTGACGTACTGCTCGGCCTCCAGTGGGGCGACGAAGGAAAAGGAAAAGTAGTCGATGTGCTCACTCCGCGCTACGACGCCGTGGCTCGCTTCCAGGGTGGCCCTAACGCCGGTCACACTCTGGAGTTCGACGGAAAGAAATATGTGCTCCGCTCTATCCCTTCAGGCGTTTTTCAGAACGACACCAACCTGATAGGAGGCGGCGTAGTGCTTGACCCCGTGCTCTTCCGCGAAGAAGCCGAGGCTCTGTGCACAAGCGGTGTAGACCTCAAGCGCACACTATGCATCTCGAAGAAGGCACACCTGATTCTGCCAACCCACCGCCTACTCGACGCTGCCTCAGAGCGTGCCAAAGGCAAAGCCAAAATCGGCACTACCGGCAAAGGCATCGGCCCGACATATACCGACAAGACTTCGCGAAACGGTCTGCGTGTGGGCGACATATTCTGCGACTTCGAGGCTAAGTACGCTGCCGCGCGCGAGCGCCACATCGCCCGACTGGCCTCCCTCGACGCCATTCCTGCACCCGGCGAACTTGCGACCCTTGAAAAGCGCTGGCTCGAAGCTATCGAATACCTGAAGGATTACCGCATCGTCGACGGAGAATATCTCGTCAACGATCTCCTCACCCAGGGCAAATCCATCCTGTGTGAAGGCGCCCAGGGCACAATGCTCGACGTGGATTTCGGCAGCTATCCCTATGTCACCTCCTCCAACACCGTAACGGCCGGTGCATGTACCGGCCTTGGCATAGCACCCAACCGTATAGGCGACGTCTACGGCATTTTCAAGGCCTACTGCACCCGCGTGGGTGCCGGCCCCTTCCCCACAGAGCTTTTCGACCAGACAGGACGCACCATCCGCGACCTCGGCCATGAATACGGAGCCGTGACCGGCCGCGAACGCCGCTGCGGTTGGATTGACCTCGTAGCCCTGCGTTACGCCGTAATGATCAACGGCGTTACGAAACTCATAATGATGAAAAGCGATGTGCTCGACACATTTCCTACCATCCGCGCCTGCACAGCCTACCGCATTAACGGTACTCTGACCGACCGCTTCCCCTACAGCCTCGACGATCCGCATGCCGATATTGAACCCGTCTACACCGATATCACCGGCTGGCAGACCCCGCTCACCGGCGTCACTTGCGCCGCCGACCTCCCCGAAGCATTCCGCTCCTACATCGCCTTCATCGAAAAACAACTTGGCGTGCCTGTGGTAATCGTGTCCGTTGGTCCCGACCGCAAGCAGACAATCGAGCTCTGACCCTTCATACCCCAGGAAATGAACCGGATAGGAAAACTCTATTTCAGATACGGCACAATGGGCTCGGCAAAAACGGCTCTATTGCTTACCACTGCCTACAACTTCGAGGAGCGCCACATGCGCTACCTCTGCATGAAACCCGTGGTCGACAACCGCGAGAGCAAAAACGTAATCCGCTCGCGTATCGGCATTGAGCGCGAATGCCGGTGGATTTATCCTGACACGGATCTCTACGAATTCGCACGTGGCTACTTCCGCGAAATCGGCGCGCTGGTGGAGTGGTTTCTCGTCGACGAAGCCCAGTTCCTCTCCGCTCAGCAAGTGGATCAGCTCAGCCGCATCGTCGATGACTTCGGTTGCAACGTAATCTGCTACGGCCTGCGCACTGACTTCAAGACCCACCTCTTCGAAGGCTCGCGGCGCCTCTTTGAAATCGCCGATACCATCGACGAGATAAAATCAACCTGTACCTGCGGCCACAAGACTATCGTCAACGCCCGCATCGACGCCAACGGCGACTTCGTAAACGAGGGTGCACAGGTGGAAATCGGTGGCGACGACCGCTACATAGCCGTCTGCCGCAAATGCTGGCGCAACCAGCGCATCGCCCAGTCGGCCCGCTACTCCCTCCCCTTTCTCGACGACGCCGACCCCGCCGCTGACCTCCACGCCAAATAGCGGAATTTATCCCATACAAAAAATAGCCTCAGGACCATCCTGAGGCTATTTTTATATCCAGGCAGCACTTATTCGGGCATAATCGGGGGGAAGCCCGATTAATCGGGAAAATACCGAAGCTAATTGATTGGCAATCGGCCAATCAATCAGTCGCCCATGGTGCGAAGTAGCTCGTCGTTGTCGGTGGTGCGCTCCATGCGGTCTTTGATAAATTCCATCGCCTCGATTGAATTGCGGTCGGAAAGGAATCGACGGAGAATCCACATACGGTTGAGCGTCTCCTCGCGCAGCAGCAGATCGTCGCGACGTGTGGAGGAAGCCATGATGTCGACAGCCGGGAATATGCGCTTGTTCGAAAGCTTACGGTCGAGTTGCAGCTCCATATTGCCGGTGCCTTTGAACTCCTCGAAAATAACCTCGTCCATCTTCGATGATGTCTCGGTAAGAGCCGTGGCGATGATGGTAAGCGAGCCGCCGCCCTCTATATTGCGTGCTGCACCGAAGAATCGCTTGGGTTTCTGGAGCGCGTTTGCGTCTACACCGCCCGATAGAATCTTACCCGAAGCGGGCTGTGCGGTATTGTAAGCACGCGCAAGTCGCGTGATGGAGTCGAGCAGAATCACTACGTCGTGGCCACATTCCACCATGCGCTTGGCTTTTTCGAGCACGATGCCTGCGATTTTCACGTGGCGGTCGGCCGGCTCGTCGAAAGTCGAGGCAATCACCTCGGCATTCACGCTGCGGCTCATGTCGGTAACCTCCTCGGGGCGCTCATCGATAAGCAGAATCATGATGTAGGCCTCCGGGTGGTTCTCTGCGATAGCATTTGCTATATCCTTGAGGAGCATAGTCTTACCGGTCTTTGGCGGAGCAACGATAAGTGCGCGCTGCCCCTTGCCGATGGGCGAGAACATATCGACCACGCGCGTTGAGATATTGTTGCTGCGGCGTCCGCCGGTAAGGTTGAACTTTTCATTGGGGAAAAGTGGTGTGAGGTGCTCGAACGGCACACGGTCGCGAATGAACTCCGGCGAGCGGCCGTTAATCATCAGGGCGCGATCCATGGGGAAATACTTGTCGCCCTCTTTGGGAGGATTCACCGTGCACTCCACAACATCACCACTCTTAAGGCCGTAGGCCTTGATCTGTGCCTGGGTCACATAAATGTCATCGGGCGATGCGAGATAGTTGAAATCGCTCGAGCGCAGAAATCCATAGCCCTCAGGCACGATTTCGAGTACGCCCTCCGTCTGGAGAAAACCGTCGAAATTATAGGCGGGTGCCTGCATGGCAGCCAGCTGGCGCTGCTGCATGCGTTCCTTCTTCTTAGCTTTCTTACTCTTGGCTTCTGGCTGCTGCTTCTCAGCCTCCGGTTCGCGGATTACAATAGGATTCGCCATGGCAGCCTGTGCGGCAGCCTCACGTTCCTTCTCGCTACGTGGCTTGAAACTTTTGCCGGAAGCATGGGGGAAGAATGCGCCGAACGACTCGTCGACCTTGCGTCCGAACACACGCGGACCGCGCTGCTGACCCTGTTGCTGCTGGGGCTGCTGCCCGGGCCGTATGAATGTGCCCCGCTGCGGGCGCTCGGCTGCTGCAGGGTGATCATCGGCAGGCGCCTCCTCAACTTTAGCTTCCTCAGCAACATCAATAACATCAGTCGCATTTGCCTCCTTCGACTCTACAACGGGAGCCTCGGGGAGTAGAAGTTCAGCTGGAGCGGCCTCAGCAGTAGTAAGTTCAAGTGCCGGCTCGGACTGTACAGTCTGGTTCTTGGGCTTTCTGCCGCGGCGCTTTGGCTGCGTGGCAGACGCAGTCTCATCCTGAGCATTACCTGCCTCAGTTGCTTCAGTGATGGCAGCTTCGGCAGCCGTATCCACTGCGGCGTCCACCGGTGCCGTAGCCTCGGAGGTCTGTGCGGTCAACGTCGGCGTCTGGCTTTCGGCGTTGCGCGGTTTGCGGCCACGGCGCTTGGGCTGATTTTCGGCCTCAGCCTCCTGCTGGCGCGGATTCTGTTCGGCCACCGCCTGATTCTGAGGCGGATTCTGAGCCTGATTCTTAGGCTTGCGACCGCGACGACGCGGCTGTTCCTCCGGAGCGTTGGCCGAAAGATTGATGGCCTGCTGGTCGAGGATTTTATAAATAAGGTCTTCACGCTGCGAAGCGTTGGGCTTGCGTATGCCCATGTCGGAGGCCACGGCAACCAGGTTGTCGTCGGCCATGCTTTGTAAGTCCGAGATATTATACATTATATGATATGGGAATCATGCTTAGGTCGCCCAAATAGAGCGACGAATGCTGAACAATGTTGCAGGTCGGGAAACTAAAAAGAGAAAACGGGAGAAAATTCGGAGAGATTACGAAAATACGGGAAATTTTTCGGAGAAGAGGCAAAACATTGTAAACAGCCGCTGAATAAATCAAAGCGGCAAGCGTTTAACCCCGAAATAGAGGATGGAATCCGACGCGGCAGCCATACCGTCGCCGTATTGTTTCGCCGCAAAGTTAACACTTTTCACATTTAAAACCAAATTCCGCGCCAGAAAGTTCACAGGCCGGTTTCGCTAATCAATCTACCCTAATCAATCGACGAATAAATCGGAATAAATCCGTAACATTCATGATGAAGTATCAAAAATATGGGCTTTGACATACCTTCTCACCTGCCTTAATGCGTCAAACAGCCTAATACATTGAATCCTAATCCATAAACAAGAATTGATTGATTTACCGCTCCGCTGTGCGGTAAATCAATCAATACTTAATTAAAATTTCAATTAATGAAATAAAACTCTTACTTATACCGGGCCCAGCGCACGAGATCCTTCACCGTTGGCTTCTTGCCGTACATGAAGATGCCGACGCGGTAGACTTTTCCGGCCACCCACGCCATTGCTACAAACGAGGCATAGAGCACCGCGGCCGACGTCCATATCTGCCACTGCGGTATGTCGAAGGGGATTCGCGCCATCATAACCATGGGCGATGTGAACGGGATAACCGACAGCCAGAACGCCAGCGGCGAGTTGGGGTCGGAGGCTACGGTCATGGAGAATACCAACGCAAGGATGATGGGAAGGATTGCGAAACTCTGCAGTTGCGATGCGTCCTGGATATTGTCTACAGCTGAGCCTATAGCGGCGAAAATTGATGCGTAGAACAGGAAACCGCCGATGAGGAACACCGTCAGATACAGGAATATCTTCAGAATATAGCCCACGGAAGTAAGTAGCGAGAATGCCTGAAGAGCCTCCAACGACATCCCGCTGCCATCTGCCATGGCCTGCGTTGCTCCGCCGGCCTGCGCGGCAGCCATCTGCGCGGCCACATCGGCCGGAAGCAGCGCCGGAAGGAGGAAAGCTGCCATAAGGCAAATCAGCACGGCCCATATGGCCACCTGCACCACAGCCACAAGCCCCACGCCGATAATCTTGCCCAACATAAGCTGTACGGGCTTAACCGACGAAACAACGAGCTCGAGCACTCGGTTGTTCTTCTCCTCGATAATCGAAGTCATTACCATCTGGCCGTAGAGGAGAAGGAACATATAGAGCACGAACGTCATGAACAGGCCGATGCCGAACGAGATGTCGCTCGAAAGCGAATCGCGCTCTCCCTGCTCCTCGTCCACACGACGTGTAGTGAGCGTCACGTCGGCCTTAACCTCGTCGAGTATCCGGTCGAGATCGGCAATATTGTAAGCTTCCAGGCGGCGGTCCTCCACTACCTTCTCGATGGTTGACGCGATGGTACCTTCAAGTTCGAGCGAGCCGGCGTCATGGAGGTATAACACGGCATTCGACGGGTTATCTACAATGTCGTCGCCGATGAATAGTACACCGTCGTAGCGTGTGTCGGCAACGAGCGAGTCGACCGGCGTATTGTCGGCGCGTGTGAGTGTCAGATATTCCACCTCCGCTGCCTTCTCGGCAAGCGGGCCGAAAATCAGGCCACTGCGGTCGGCTACGGCGATCGTTTTCTCCGACGGCGACGAAAACTGCATGATAAGCGCCGGAGCCACCATCAGCACGAGCATGAACACGGGCATCAGCAGTGTGGTTATCAGGAAGCTCTTTTTGGCCACGCGCTCCGAAAACTCGCGGCCTATTATAATTCCGATATTCGATTTCATAATGTATTGCGGTTTTGCGGTTAGAGGGTAGGTTCTGTTTTGCCTGAGGCATCGTTGGCCTCGCCCACGGTGCGGATGAAAATCTCGTTCATGCGCGGCAGGGCGCGATCGAAGCTCATTATGTCGACGGTCTCGTTGGCCGTCGAGAGGAAGTCGCGCAGAGTGGCCCCCTCGGCCAGACGGAACTCGCCGGAGACCACCCCGTGGCAGTCTGCCTCGCCCCCCAGGGCGAACTTGGCCTCGCGGAGCATAGGCCGCAGCGCCGTCTGCAGCTGCTCGGCCGACCCCTCGAACGTGAGGCGGTAGCACCCCTTGCCCATCCGCTCGCGAATCTCGGCCACGTTGCCCGAGAGGATGTTGTGCGAGCGGTTTATCAGCGTGATGTTCTCGCAGAGCTCTTCGACGCTCTCCATATTGTGGGTGGAGAACACTACCGTAGCCCCCTCGTCGCGCAGGCGCAGTATCTCGTTCTTCAGCAGGTTGGCGTTGATGGGGTCGAAGCCCGAGAAGGGCTCGTCGAAAATCAGCAGCTTGGGCCGGTGGAGCACCGTCACGATAAACTGCACCTTCTGAGCCATCCCCTTCGAGAGCTCCTCGACCTTGCGGTTCCACCAGTCCATTATCTCGAACCGCTCGAACCATTCGCGCAGGCTCCGCGCCGCGTCGGCCTTGCTCAGCCCCTTCAGACGGGCGAAAAACATGGCCTGCTCGCCCACGCGCATCTTCTTGTAGAGGCCGCGCTCCTCGGGCAGGTAGCCTATCTCGGCCACGTCGGCCGCCGTAAGCGGATGGCCGTCGAAGATTACGCTCCCCGAGTCGGGAGCCGTTATATGGTTGATAATACGTATCATAGTGGTCTTGCCGGCCCCGTTGGGACCCAGCAGACCGTAGACCTTGCCTCGCGGAATGCTGATGCTCACATCGTCGAGCGCCACATGATTGGTGAAGCGCTTGCAGATGTTGCTCGCCTGAATAATATTGTCCATTGGAAATATATAGTGAATGTAATTGATTTATGGCGCAAAGGTAGCGTTTCCTTGCCGTTTTGCGAAATTTCCTTTGTAGAAATCGAAGAGATTACTTAAATTTGTGAAATTCAAAAACATGACCCGCCGACTTTTTCACATATTGGCTGCTACTGCCCTGGCGACGCTTCTGGCGCTGCTTGCCTCGGGCTGCTCCTCGCGAAAGTCGACTGCCATGCGTGGCTCCGACGGATACCGTAAAGGAGGCGGCCGCAGCGAGGCCACGACAAAACCGCCACTCGACTACTCCTACGAAGTGCCCGACGCAATGGGCCTCGATCTCGTGGGCGAAGCACGCCAATGGCTCGGAACCCCCTACCGCTACGGCGGCCAGGACCGCGACGGGACCGACTGCTCCGGCCTGGTGATGGAGGTCTACCGCAAGGTATGCCTGGTAAAGATTCCTCGCACTACCAAGACTCAGAAAAGCTACTGCCTCGAAGTGGCACGCAACAAAGCGCGAGCCGGCGACCTCTTTTTCTTCGGCTCTTCGGCGGGGGGAGGTTCCGATATATCTCATGTGGGCCTCTACATTGGCGGGGGCGAGATGATTCATGCCTCCTCCTCGCGCGGCGTCATGGTAAGTCCGGTCGACACAGGCTACTGGGGGGAGCGTTTCCGCGGCGTAGGCCGTGTGGGTGGCGCTTCCGAAAGCTGGGCCTCTGCCAAAGGGCGACCAACCCCCCCGGTTGAAAAAGCGCCATCGCCCTCCAGAACCAATCCGGACGCAAACATTCTCCCCTCTCCCGACCGGCCGCTCACCACAGAACCTCAGCTAATTGCGAGAGCAGACGCCACAACGGCAACATCACGCCCCGCGACCGGAGAAATTACCCTCGGTGAGTTTGCTGCCTTGTCGGCCTCCAAGGCTGCTTGCCAAGCCGAACGCCCCACCTCCGATGCCGTTTCGAAGTCTGTAGAATCGACCCCGGCAATCGACCTCCTGGACCAGCTCATCAACGAGAAAATTGATTCCATCTTCTCCAACCGCTTCATGGATTAATCCCCCTCGAGCTAAATCCAGATTAATCGGGATTATATCCCGAAGACCGAAGGCTAAGCCATTATAATGCGGCGTCAGAAAGGCTTTCTATATTTGTCGGGATTGGCGTCCTCCATTATGCTCAGATAGGAATTGTAGCGCGATTGAGCTATACGCTGCTCCTCAAGCGCTTTAAGAACGGCGCACTGCGGCTCGTGGGTATGCGTGCAGTCGTCGTAGCGGCAGTCGCGCCCTATCCTGAAAATCTCAGGGAAGAAATGGCTTACCTCATGCTCGTCGAACTCTATTGTACCGAACCCGCGCACCCCCGGGGTGTCAATCAGCCACCCCCCGCCAGGCAACGGGAACATTTCGGAAAATGTAGTAGTGTGCATCCCGGTGTCGTGCACGTCAGAAATCTCACCCGTGCGCAGTTCCAGGCCCGGTATGAGCGCATTGATGAGCGTTGATTTCCCCACCCCCGAATTGCCGGCCATAAGTGTGATTTTCCCTTGCAGACGCTCGCGAAGAAGAGCCATCCCCTGCCCCGTTCGCGCTGAAACAGCCACCACCGGGTAGCCGATGGATGTGTAGAGGTATTCCACTGCTTCAAGCAGCTCGTGCCCGTCGGAGGCCTCGAAAGCCTCCTCCCCGGTCGCCTCCGAGCCGTCACGCCATTCCGTCCGATCGGGCTCCTCCAGCAGATCAATTTTGTTGATTACTATCAGCGCCGGAACGCCGTAGGCCTCGGCTGTGGCCAAAAAGCGGTCCAAAAACGTGGTCGAAGTCGTCGGGTGGGCCAGTGTAACCACCAGACATGCCTGGTCGACATTGGCCGCAAGGATGCTCGCCTCCTTCGATAGATTGCTCGCACGCCTTATTATATAGTTGTGTCGGTCATGGATGCGGATTATATAGGCCGAGCCGTCGGCATTGACGGCTACATCCACGCGGTCGCCCACGGCAACGGGATTGGTCGTCCGGATGCCACGCAGTCTGAAAGTGCCCTTTATACGCGAATCAATCTCGCGCCCGTCGTCGGTAAGTACGATGAAACTGCTTCCGGTGTTGCGCACCACCATTCCTGCGGCACGCTCAACAACGCGCTGCTCTTCCCGGGCGACCACATTTGCAGCCGTTCCCTTTCTGTCGTTTCGTTTCTTGCTCATACAGGTAGCCAAAGTTAAGGAAATTCCATCACCCTATAAACAAATGCACCCACAAAAAAGGCGGTGCACACGTCTGCGCATCGCCTTTTTTGAATCCGAAGATGTCGGAATCAGTTCTTTTTGCGGTTGCCGTAGCGGCTGAGGAACTTGTCCACACGGCCGGCTGTGTCCACGAGCTTCTGCTTGCCGGTGAAGAAGGGGTGGCTGGCAGAGGTGATTTCGAGTTTTACCAGAGGATAGGTCACGCCATCGATTTCAATGGTCTCTTTGGCAGCCACGGTCGAGCGGGTGATGAAAATCTCGTCGTTCGACATGTCCTTGAAAACAACTTCGCGATAGTTGGAAGGATGAAGATCTTTTTTCATTTTATCTTTGCAGTTTTTTGATTTCTGATTGCAGGAGTGGCGGAAGCTCTACTCCGTGGTCTTTGGCTTGGCCGCTGGTAAGACGGCTCGTGGTAATGGCTTGCAAATTTACGCATTCTTTTTTATTCCGCCAACTTCCGCGCATCTTTTTCCGCAAAAATTCCACTGGTACTCCTTAAAAATCGGCGTGTGCGACTACTTGCCGGGGTCCATCCCATCAATTTGCTCGATCAGCTCAGCGTCGGCCCTCTGGAACCGCCGGAAATGGCGTGTGCCGATAAGTACGCCTACCAGGCCGCCGATTATCACACCCTCCATCAATGCCGACCCGTCGCTAAGGCGGCTCACCTCCACAATTACCCATACGAACCACGCTGCCGCAAAAACCATCCCAACATTGCGGGTAATAAACCGTCTTTTCCGACGCTTTATGAGCTTCTGCTGAAGCTCGGCAAGCGGCAGGGTGGTGACGTCGGCGGTGCTTATCCAGTTGACCACAGCGTTCATAGCCAGCACCACGGCAAGGAGCGCCACAGTGGCCCACGCCAGTGCATGGCTCACAAATCCTTTCTCAACATTCAGATAGCCGCAGAAAAGAGTCACCAATGCCACCGCGGGCAGGTTAAGGTAAACCATACGTCTTACCGCGCGGTTGGCCGTGCTGATAGCGCTGCGGAGCATCATCTCGGTGGTGATTTTCTGCTCACGCAGTCCCTTTTTCAGGGCGTTGAGTTCGGCACGCATAGTGCGCATCTGCTCGTCGGCACCCAGTGCGTTCAATTCTTTATCGTTAATATCGGAGTTCATAGATATATTCTGTTTAAAAGCATTGGAATTCGGTTGATTAGGAGCACGTAGGCATCAGTCGGCGACTTTCTTAAGCTTTTCCCGGATGCGCACAAGCCTTACACCCACAGCCTTGGCCGGAATGCCGACGATTGCCCCGATCTCCTCATATGGAAGGTCTTCAAGCCAGAGAAGCACAATGGCCCGGTCGAAAGGTTCCAGATGACGTATGCGCCTGTGAAGCCGGGCCGTCTGGTCGCCCAACTCGCTTCCTTCGCTGAGTAGCGCGGGATTAATGTCGGTGGTGGCAGGCCGTCTGTCGGCCTTGCGCCGGAAAGAGATACACGTGTTGAGCGCTATACGGTATGTCCACGTAGATACGGAGCTCTCGCCCCTGAACTTGGGCATCCCCTTCCAAAGGTTTACAAGCACCTCCTGAAACATGTCGTCGGCATCCTGTCGACTCGCCGTAAGCATATAGCACACCGAATAGATGTTGGCCTTCTGCTGCTCAACAAGTTCGCGGAAGCGTTTTTCCTGATTATGCATAAGTGAAGAAACTTTAAATTTCCGCCTCAAATTTACGGAATTTACTACGTTAGACGCCATCCTCAATCAAAAACTACATCGCTCCAAAAAAATTTCATTAACTTTGCGTAATAGAATCAACAAACCTGTCTTGCCTTAAACCATATGGAATTCAATTACACCGAGCGAATCACCTTCGCTGAAAAATTCAATCCACGACATATCCCCGCACGTCCGGAGGAATGGACCTACGAGCTGGCATTCTCGGCCGGCGTATGGCTCAGCCAATACCTGTCCAAGCCAATCCTGCACCTAACTACAGCCGACTATCTCGATGCCCGACTCGACTCGCTCATCGAGCGCTACGGCACAGCCTACGAGCTCAATATAAAGATCTTCAATCACCTCCAGCGCACCATCACCGGCTGGCCCGGAGGTAAGCCCAACGCCGACGACTCCAACCGCCCGGAGCGAGCCACCCCATACCCAAAGCGTGTAATCGTATTCTCCCCCCACCCCGACGACGACGTAATCTCCATGGGCGGGACAATCTATCGCCTTGTAGGCCAAGGCCACGACGTGCATATCGCCTATGAAACCTCCGGCAATATAGCCGTAGCCGACGAGGAAGCGACACGCTTTATGCACTTCGTCAACGGGTTCAACCAGATTTTTGACCTCAACTGCGACTTTATCCCCGAAAAGTACCGCGAGGTGAAGAAATTCCTCGCCGGAAAGAAAGACGGCCAGCCCGACACACGCGATATTCTCGACATCAAAGGCCTCATACGCCGCGGGGAGGCCCGCACGGCCTGCACATTCAATGAGATTCCGCTCTCCCATGTCCACTTCCTTGACCTCCCGTTCTACGAGAGCGGATGCGTCGAAAAACTTCCTATGACCCAGACCGACGTCGACATCGTCAAGCAGCTTATCGAGGAGGTCAAGCCCCACCAGATTTATGTGGCCGCCGATCTGGCTGACCCCCACGGAACTCACCGCAAATGTACCGAAGCTGTTCTCGCCGCTCTCGAGCAGATAAAAGAATCCGGCGCCGAATGGCTCAACGACTGCCGCATCTGGATGTATCGCGGAGCGTGGGCCGAATGGCCCGTCGAAGATATAGAGATGTGCGTGCCGATGAGCCCGGAAGAACTCATGCACAAGCGTAAAGCAATACTCAAGCATTCCTCCCAGATGGAGAGCGCCCCATACTTAGGCAACGATTCGCGCCTCTTCTGGCAACGTGCCGAGGACCGCAACCGAGGTACCGCTCGCCTCTACGATGCCCTCGGCCTCGCCTCCTACGAAGCCATGGAAGCCTTCCGCGAATATCACCTTTGACACCCAACAACCTGATTAATCGGGGATAATCTCGCCAGCCGGGATTACCCCCGATTTTTTCCATCCATTTAATCTCGCTTAATCCAGTTTATTCTGGATAATTCCCGCCTATTCTTGATAATTCCGGATAAATCCAGTTATTCCCGATAAATCCCCAAAATTCCCACTTATTCCAGACACTCACTCATAAAAAGAGCCGGGCAGTTGAGACTTCTCAACTGCCCGGCCTTCATACTCAGTGTCCGAAATGAGACTCGAACTCACACGATCTAATGATCACTACCCCCTCAAAGTAGCGCGTCTACCAATTCCGCCATCCGGACATTTCTGTTCGCTATTCCTCGGCAGAGCTGCCGTACGATTCGTAAAAACGTTAGTCTGAGCGAAAAACGGGACTCGAACCCGCGACCCCGACCTTGGCAAGGTCGTGCTCTA